>LUJR01000009.1 GCA_001689515.1 Bacteroidales bacterium M7 | reverse complement strand
ATTCAACCGGCTTTTGCTACTGACCCGTTATTTATCAATTCGTGAGGGGGATAGACGTGAGGCGTTTGTCGAAATGTATGAGACGGGGCTCGCGGTGTTAACCGCGAGGGGAGCAGTAGCCACATGCAAGCGAGCCGTCAGGCTCGTGCGGCTTGTGGTAGGTGGCATTCCACGGCGGAATCCGGCGGCGTAGCTGCCGGGGCAAAAAGCGCAAGCCAGGGGGAGGAATAAAACGTGAGCTGCCTCCGCCCGGGGGTGGGTGGAGGCAGCTGACTTATGATGTAAAGTTAGTCGGGATTACTTGCAGATCATCACCTTTTCGCCGTTGATGATGTACATGCCGCTTTCGAGGTTTTCTACGTCAGCAGCGTTGGCAGAAGCCTTCACGATGTTGCCTTCGATGGTGTAGATAGCGAAAGTAGCGTTCTCATCAGCTGTGATGTCGTTCCACAGAGAAGCAGAAGCGATGATGAGAGTCATAGCCTCGGGATCGAAGGTAAATGAGTAGTTGCCGGTGAGATTGCTTGTCCAGTTTGTGCCTTCAACTTTCACTGACATAGGGCTATTAAGGACGACAGAACCGTCATCAGCAGAACTGAGCCAATCAGCCTGAGTACCAGTCTGAGCATTCAATTTCTTGATACCAAACTCACCAGGTACCACAGATGCAGACATAACCCACTTGCCAGCTTCCTCTGTCATGTCACCAGCAGACCACTCGGGTGCTCCCTGAGCATCAACTTTTCCCATAATCTGACCCCAGATGCCATAAGCATATTCTGCCTCAACCTGCTCACCTTTTATAAGAAGAGTATTGTCGTTGGTATTAAGGATTAGAAAAGGATTCTCAATATTTTTGGCAATTGCAATGTTGCCACCCTTTGATGTGAGATTGTAGGGTTCTCCTACAACGAGGTCAGAACCATTACTGCCAAGGTCTATACCACTCCATGTGCCATCATTGATCTTGAAACCAGTCTCAAGAGTACCCTCATACTTGAGTTCATACACACCTGCCTCAGCTGTCTCTGAGAAAAGACAGCTGGCATCTTTTAGCCCCCAGCCGTTGAAACCGCCGATCAGATAGTAGTCAGCTGCGTTCATTGAGGCGACACTCAATGCGAGAGTTGCGAGAGCAAGAGTAAATTTCTTCATAATGCAATCGTTGTTTTTTGAATTGGTTGAAAAATAAGGTTGATGTTGTTTAGGTTTGCGCCATCCCTGGTCTGAGCCATGCATCAACGCTTGCGTCTCGCAAGGCATCTTCCCAAAAATGACATTGCAAATATAATATTAATTTTTCAGATTATTTACATTTTTTCCGAATTTTTCCTCAAAAAATTTTATCTCAATTTTAAGTTTCGTGAAATTTTGTAATCTCCTCCTTTCTTGCTAACTTTGCCTTGCTATGATTAACCTGACAGAACATATAGAGCATCTCATCGTGCGCAATGACTGTGTCATCGTGCCCGGTTTCGGCGCATTCATAGCCGAGAAAGTCCCCGCTTATATAAATAAGGAGTCCGGGGCTTTCATGCCACCCTCGCGCCGGCTCTCGTTCAACCCACGCATCGACCATAATGACGGCATGCTCGTGACAAGCCTGATGCGCCGCCACCGTTGGTCGTTCGCCCTCGCCTCGGAATCATTGGCTGACTGTGTGGCAGCTCTGAAATCACGCATAGCGGCTGCCGGTACCCTGTCTATAGGCTCACTCGGCACACTCAGGTATCAGGATGATGCTACTCCGGAGTTCATCCCCTCTGCGCTGTCGGTAGCCGTCAACCCTTATGCCGTGCTTCCGGCTCTGCAGGTCACCCCGATCAAGCAGCTGATAGCCTCCTCAGCCCAACAATCGGCTAAGATCTCGGATGCAATCTCGGCTTATGACGAAGATTTCAAGCAGCATCCGTTTTGGCTCACAGCAGCCCGGTCGGTCTACAGCCGCGTAGCCGTGGCTGTGGCAGTGATAGCCACATGCGTATTCACATACCTCTCCCCTTCCCGCTCCACCGACCGCACCACCATGGCAGCCTTAGGCACCGGCTTCTCCTCTTTTGAGCCTGTGCAGTTCGCTCGCGAACTGTATATCGCATACCCCGATCCCGAGAGCGCCACTGCCACAGTGAAGCCCTCAGTGCCCGAGCAACGCGAGGATGCCCCGCTGATCATCCCAGCCAATCCGGTTCCGGTACAGACAAGCACGCCCGCACCTGCCCCTGTTCCTGTCACAGCCAAAGAGACTGCCACTCCGAGCGTCCCCGCGATGAAGGAGCGCCCTGTGGCTGCCAACACCCAAGCATCTGACCAGGCTTCATACATACTCGTGGTGGCATCACTGACATCTGACAGCGATGCGCGAGCATTCATACGCCAAAGCGGTGACAACACTCTAAAGGTCAAGAAGATGGGTTCACGCTATCGCGTCTACTCCGCAGCATCCGACTCCAAGGAAGCTCTCGTGTCGCAGCAGCCAGCCACCGCCGCCCGCTACCCCGGCGCATGGGTCTGCGAAGTGAAGTGATCACCAACCATACCGAAATACGCACGAAAACATGCGTATTCATCCGACCGTTAATTATGTAACCATAAACCACAAGGTTGTAGGGACGCGGCGTGCCGCGTCATCGTATTAGCATCAGGAATTGCATTTGATGACGCGGCACGCCGCGTCCCTACGAATAAGACATACACAATAGCCTTATATCGCGCCCCTTGCTGGCGCATCTCTATCATAGGAGGTGTGTAGAACTTCCAAAATCACGCTAAAACTTGTAGGGACATGCCATGGCATGTCAGAGAGGGTAACACATGGCGGTTTGAACCATCCAAAATGATGCTGACATGCCATGGCATGTCCCTACAGGTCGATGAATCTCCTGTTCTGCAACACCCTCGATTGCGATGCAGTCAACATAGTGCAGCGCGTTCCCCTGATTGACCTTTCCGAGGGGCAAGCCCCTCGGCTAACAGAGAGAGGCGCCCACAAGGGGCGCATCAATAAAGCTGTCACCCTACAAAACGCACCAAATATTATGGAAAAGACTGATTTTAACCATCTGATACTCAACCGCCGCAGCATACGGCGATATACTGCCCAAGAACTTCCAGCCGAGGATGTCAAACTGATTCTTGAAGCCGGACTTCTTGCTCCAACTTCCAAGAACTCCCATCCGTGGCATTTCATCGTAGTGGATGACAAGGAGATGCTCCAGCGCATGAGCGAAGTGCGCACCATGGGAGCCGGTCCGGTGGCAAAGTGCGCCATGGCTGTCGTAGTGGCTGCCGACACCATGCTGAGCGACGTATGGGTAGAGGACTGTTCGATAGCCGCATCCTACATGCAGCTTCAGGCAGCAGCTCTCGGTCTCGGTTCATGCTGGATACAGATACGCAACCGCTTCGGTGCTGAAAACATTTCTGCCGAAGAGCAGCTCCAGGAGATGCTCGGCATCCCCGAACACGTCAACATCGAGTGCATCATAACCCTCGGCTACAAAGACGAGCAGCGCAAACCTCTCGACCCCTCAAAGACCCTCTGGGAGAAGGTACATATAGACCGATGGGGATAACACCCATCCTTGTAAAGGAAGCTATCGCATACCGCCCACATAAGCTCGGGGTGTTAACCCCGAGGGGAGCAGTAGCCACATGCAAGCAAGCCGTCAGGCTTGTGCAGCTTGTGGAGAAACGATAGAATCCAAGACCGGCGGTGTAACTGCCGGGGCAATCGCCTGTTTTATGCCCCGGCAGCTAAAGCAGCCGGCTATCTGGTTGGTTAACTTTCTCCACAAGCTGCACAAGCCTGACGGCTTGCTTGCATGTGGCTACTGCTCCCGTCGCGGCTACGCCGCGTCCATTCAAGTAATCAAAGTTTTACAATAAAATTTGGGAGGGTGTTGCAAAACTGTAGGTTCATCAAATTGTAGGGACATGCCATGGCATGTCAGCCCCATTTGGAAGGTTTCAAACCGTCATATGTTACCCAGTCAGACATGCCATGGCATGTCCCTACAGATTTTAGCTTGATTTTTGGGAGTTCTGCAACACCCTCCCTACATTATAGAGATATACATGGCTTCATCTGAACGTCCTCGCATCGTGATTCTCGGCTCCGGAAATGTCGCCTCGTGTCTTGCGCCTGCTTTAGGTGCGGATGCTGACATTATACAGATCTACAGTCGGACGCTCCGACATGCTGAGACGCTGGCAGATGCACTCGGAGCTAAGGCGACCGATGATTTGTCAAAACTTGCCCCAGATGCCGATTTCTATATCATAGCTGTCAAGGACGATGCCGTGGGACCACTGACCGATGCTTTGCGGAAGCTGCATACTGACGCCTCACGACATGGCATATGGTGTCACACATCGGGGTCTTCACCATTGTCAGCGTTGGACGGTCTGGGCGAGGGACGATGCGTATTTTATCCGCTCCAGACATTTACCGCCGGAGATGTAGTGGATCCTGCATCTGTCACCATGCTGCTCGAGGGGGATTGCGATGCTACCATTGACAAAGCCCGACAATTAGCTTCTTCCTTCACATCACGCATACATGAAGCCGACTCGGCACGACGGAAGAGCATACATCTCGCCGCTGTGTTTGCAAGCAATTTCGCCAACCATATGTGGGCACAGGCACAGGGGATTCTCAAGTCTGAAGACCTGAGTCTGTCGCTCTTAGAACCACTGATAGAGGCGACGCTCCGAAAAGCCGTAGCCATAGGTCCGCATGAGGGGCAGACCGGTCCAGCCCGCAGAGGCGACAGTGACATCATGGCAGCGCACATGCAGATGCTTCCGCCTCAGAAGGCTTCGCTATATAAATGCGTGAGTGATTCCATCATATCCGATTACACTGACAACAATACAAAAGCCCGCTGAATATGAGCCGTACCGACTATGACCTGACAAAGATAAAAGCCGTCATCTTCGATGTTGACGGCGTGCTCTCCCCTTCGTGTATCCCCTTGGGTGATGACGGCATGCCACGCCGCATGGTCAACATCAAAGACGGATACGCCATGCAGCTTGCCGTCAAAAAGGGACTTCTCGTGGCAATCATCAGCGGAGCCAAGGATGAATCAATCCGCCACCGCTACAATGCACTCGGCATCGAGGAGATATATCTGGGAGCGTCAATGAAGCTGCCGGTGCTTCGTGACATAATGGAGCGTTGCAATCTGAGCAGCGAGGAGATAGCCTATGCCGGCGATGACATACCCGACTACGAGGTGATGACGGCAGTAGGACTGTCGGTAGCACCTGCCGACGCAGCCCCGGAAATATGCGCCATAGCCCGCTACATCAGTCCTGCCGACGGAGGACACGGCGTGGCACGCGACATCATCGAGCAGACACTCAAAGCCCAAGGGCTATGGATGACCTGCGAAAAAGCTTTCGGCTGGTGAAAATCACATGGACGTAGGGAAAGGTGTTGCAAAACTACGAATCGTACAATATTGTAGGGACATGCCATGGCATGTCTAATCTGCAAGTACTTGAGCATCAGCAGACATGCCATGGCATGTCCCTACATCATACAGGCAGGATCACCACAATTGACAGGTTTTGCAACACCCTCATCGTACCAAGCGAGGTGTATTGCGTCTGATGACGCGGCACGCCGCGTCCCTACAAAAATGCAAAGCGTCAAATGGACAGCATGGTGGCATGTCCCTACATTATGACAAAACTGTGACAGAGTGTTTGTTTTTCTGACTTATTTTGTATTTTTACGCATGGATATTCCTTATAACCAAAGTCACTGTATATCTTTTCCCATATTTTCGTCACTATGCCGACATCACTTGTGCCCCAAAACCTAAGGTCATACAACATCAAGCTGGCAAGCGCATCTCCACGACGCAAGGAACTGATGCAGCTGCTCGGACTTGACTTCGAGGTAGTCAATACCCATGATGTGGAGGAAGTATGCCCACCGTCACTCCCGGTGTTCCGCCACCCTGAATACCTCTCAATATTAAAGGCATCGGCATACTATGACGAACTTGCCGCTAACGACCTGCTCATCACAGCCGACACCATGGTAATCTGTGACGGGGATGCCTTTGGCAAGCCTAACGACCGAGAGGAAGCCATCAGCATGCTCCAGACACTATCAGGTCGCCTGCACCATGTGGTGACCGGGGTAACAGTGTGTTCGGTGAAACTGCAAGTCAGCTTCAGTGTGACTACCGATGTGGAATTTGCACGGCTGTCGCAATCGGAAATAGAAGCCTACGTGGATACATGCCGTCCGTTTGACAAAGCTGGCGCATACGGAATACAGGAATGGATCGGAGCCATAGGCATCAGCGGCATCTACGGCAGCTATTACAACGTCATGGGGCTGCCCGTGCATTATCTCTACGAAGTGCTGAAGCACTTCGCGAGCTTCTGATGTAGGGACATGCCATGGCATGTCCGCTTGCCACACCCTTTGTACATAGCCACTGACTGGCGGACATGCCACGGCATGTCCCTACAATGTATGTGATTAATGAAAAATAAACCTTACCTCTCTATGTGGATGATGCGCTGATTGGATGAGCCTCGGAAACGCAGAGTGGTGTCTCTGAGGGCTTTGACGAAGCGGCCGTCAACAATCGTGTCGGCATAATCCAGGATGCGACGGAGGCTGGCGGATGCCCGGATTTCCTCGATGGTATAACCTGTGTATATCCAGAGATTATACCCCCTATCTTTGACAGCCTGCGCCAAGGGCAGCAATGCGTCAATCTGCATCAACGGGTCACCTCCTGTAAATGTCACATCCATCTCATTGTCATCAATCACCGCCATCAGGTCGGCGACACCCATGGGTTCACCTCCAGCAGCATCCCATGACTGTGGATTATGGCAGCCCTCGCAATGGTGGCTGCATCCAGCGAAATATATGGATGTACGCAGACCGGGACCATCAACGATGGTCCCGTCCACTATATTAAGTACGCGAAGCGTTTTGTCCATTATTCGTTATTTATGGACCACGCGGTCATGAAGTTCGGCAAGTTTGGCGTGATTCCATCGGTCGGTCGTGCCAACGAGATAGCCTGTAATGCGCTGTAGGCGGTCTATGTTGTGACCGTGGCATTCAGGGCATTCCTCCAGCCCTTCGGCAGCGTCCTCATATCCACAGTCCATGCAGCGGTTACGGTTGTGGTTGACAGAGCAATAGCCCATATTGTGCTTATCCATCAGGTCCACTATGTTCATGATAGCCTCAGGATTGTGAGTGGCATCGCCGTCAATCTCCACATAGAAGATGTGGCCGCCGCCTGTCAGTTCGTGATAGGGGCCTTCTACGCGCGCCTTGTGTTTAGGCGAGCAGTGGTAGTACACGGGGACATGGTTGGAGTTGGTGTAGTAGTCACGGTCGGTGATGCCCGGAAGGATGCCAAAGCTCTTGCGGTCCTTTGACGTAAATTTGCCAGACAATCCTTCGGCAGGCGTGGCAAGCACCGAATAATTATGATGGAAAGCCTCTGAATATTCGTTGACACGGCTACGCATGTGGCGCACGATGCGCAGTCCTAAAGCCTGAGACTCCTCATCCTCGCCATGATGTTTGCCCGTGAGAGCCACGAGGCATTCGGCAAGCCCTATGAAACCGATGCCGAGGGTACCTTGATTGATGACAGACTCAATGGTATCATTAGGACCGAGCTTCTCGCTGCCGTTCCATAGACGGGTCATCAACAGCGGGAACTGCTTGACAAGAGCCGTCTTCTGGAAATTGAACCGGTCATTGAGCTGGCGGGCGGCTATGTCAAGCACCGTGTCAAGTCTGGAGAAAAACATGGCGATGCGTTCCTCACGGTCCACGATGTTCATGCATTCTATGGCTATACGGACGATATTGACCGTAGTGAAGCTCAGATTGCCACGACCGATTGATGTTTTCTCGCCGAAACGGTTTTCAAACACACGTGTGCGGCATCCCATAGTAGCCACTTCCCAGCGATAACGCCCGGGGTCATCGGCGCGCCAGTTTTCATGCTGGTTATATGTAGCGTCAAGATTGACGAAATTAGGGAAAAACCTCCGTGCTGTCACCTTGCAAGCCAGCTGATAGAGGTCATAGTTGGAGTCCTCAGGCAGATAGCTGACACCGCGTTTCTTCTTCCATATCTGTATCGGGAATATCGCAGTCGCACCATTGCCCACACCCCGATAGGTCGTGTTGAGAATCTCGCGGATGATACAGCGACCCTCGGCAGATGTATCAGTGCCGTAATTGATGGAGCTGAACACCACCTGGTTGCCTCCACGCGAGTGTATCGTGTTCATGTTGTGTATGAACGCCTCCATCGCCTGATGCACACGCGCCACAGTCTGATTTATGGCATGCTGGCGATAACGTGCATCACCCTCAAGTCCGTCAAGCGACAGGGATATGTAATCCTTTATGTCTGCATCATAAAGATGCGACAGATCCATACCTGTGAACTTTTCGAGTTTCTGCACCTCCTCTATATATGAGGAACGCACGAATGGTGCGAGATAATAGTCAAACGCAGGTATTGCCTGACCGCCGTGCATCTCATTCTGCGCCGTCTCAAGCGAGATGCAGCCTATGATGCTTGCAGTCTCTATGCGCTTGGCGGGGCGTGATTCGCCGTGGCCTGCACTGAAACCATACTTGAGAATCTTGTCAAGCGGATGCTGAACGCACGTGAGGCTCTTGGTAGGATAATAGTCCTTGTCGTGGATATGTATGTAACCGTTACGCACCGCATCACGCGCCTCGGGTGACAGCAGATAGTCATCGACAAACGGCTTGGTGGTCTCGCTCGCAAACTTCATCATCATGCCTGCGGGCGAATCGGTGTTCATGTTGGCGTTTTCACGCGTGATCTCATTGTTTTTCGCTTCAATTATCTCCAGGAACATGTCGCGGGTCTTGGCGCGTCGGGCTATGCTGCGCTGGTCACGGTAAGCGATGTATTTCTTTGCCACCTCCTTACGCGGCGACTTCATCAACTCAAATTCCACCAGATCCTGTATCTGCTCCACAGTCATGCGCTCTGAGCCAGTAAAGCCTATGCGGTCGGTGATCTTCTGTATCAGCGACTCGTCTTCGCCGAGCTCGGTCTGGAGCATGGCTTTGCGTATTGCGGCTTTGATTTTCTCTTCGTTATAACCGACCACGCGGCCATCACGCTTAACTACGACTTGTATCATCTTTAAGGAGTAAAGGTTGGTAAAAAAGTTACACGGCAAAGGTATGAATTTTCACGATAGCAGACAACAATACAGCACCAAAAGTTTTACACAATTAACCATTTTGGAAAACTTTCAGCACATGTAAAAATCATATACATTTAATTATCAGACACTTAAAAAATATTTTTGGGAAACTATACAGCTGTAATAAATATCAAAAGCAGCATGATTCGTACAATCATGCTGCTTTTAGGTGGCTATGTCGTTGACTTTACTTGTTGACCTGGAACTTGGTGCAGTTTTCTTTGAAGAATGCCACAATCTGGTTGGCTGCAGCTATGCCGGCATTGATATTTGCCTCGGCTGTCTGCGCACCCATCTTCTTGGGGGTGAAGAATACGCGGTCACCAAACTCAGCTTTCAGAGCATCGGCTGTGTCAGGCTTGATGTCGGCGAAATACTTAAGGTCGGGACGCTCGGCAAGTGCCTTGGCAAGACCTTCCTCGTCAATCACCTCCTTGCGGGCTGTGTTGATGAGTACGCCACCCTTGGGCATCGACATGATGAGATCATAGCCGATAGATTTTTTGGTCTCAGGGGTTGCGGGGATGTGGATTGACACAAACTTGTTTTCCTTATAGAGATCTGCCACCGAAGGCAGAGCCTTGACACCGGCACCTTCTATAACCTCAACAGGGCAATAAGGGTCGACGGCTGAAACTTCCATGCCGAAGCCCTTGGCTACACGTGCCACATTGCGGCCTACCTGACCGAATGCCTGGATGCCGAGCTTCTTGTCTTTAAGCTCGGTACCTGCAGTGCCGTTATAGTTGTTGCGGACAGCCATTACCATCATGCCGAATACGAGTTCGGCAACGGCATTGGAGTTCTGACCCGGAGTGTTCTCCACCACCACGTTGTGGGCTGTAGCCTCAGCGAGGTCAACATTGTCGTAACCGGCGCCTGCACGGACCACAATCTTGAGATTTCTGGCTGCGTCAAGCACAGCCTTGTCAACAATGTCGCTACGGATAATCAGAGCATCGGCGTTGCTGACAGCATTGAGAAGTTCGCTCTTGTCCTGATACTTCTCCAGAAGTTCAAGCTCGTAGCCAGCATCTTCTACGACTTTGCGGATGCCGTCCACTGCCACAGCAGCAAAAGGCTTTTCAGTCGCTACTAATACTTTCATATTGGTAAAATTATATTTGTTCTATATCGGTTGTTGAGAGCATTACAAAACTTCCAGAATCTATGCTTCAACATGTAGGGACATGCCATGGCATGTCAGCATACTATTCTACGTAGTTCAAGCTGCCACGGATAGTTCAATCAGACATGCCATGGCATGTCCCTACATGTCGAGAATTTTCCATATTTGTAATATTCCCGTTATCTTTTATAAATCAATGCTGTGCCTCGAACTCCTTCATGGTGTCAACGAGGACATTGACGCTCTCAAGGGGAAGCGCATTGTAGAGTGAAGCACGGAAACCGCCAACAGAACGGTGACCCTTGATGCCTACGATGCCCCTGCTTGAAGCGAAGTCCACGAAGTCCTTCTCAAGCTCCTTGTATTCGGGAGTCATCACGAAGCAGACGTTCATGATAGAGCGGTCAGCAGGATCGGTCACTGTACCGGTAAACATCTTGCTGGCATCGATAGCCTCATATAGCGTCTCTGCCTTCTGGAGGTCCATCTTCTCGATAGCCTTGATGCCGCCCAGTTCCTTATAGTAACGGAGGGTCTGGAGAGCAGAGAAGATAGGAAGTACAGGGGGTGTATTGAACATAGAACCCTTCTTGATATGTGTGCGATAGTCAAGCATAGTGGGGATGGCACGGCTAACCTTGCCGAGAGCATCCTCACGCACGATGGCGATAGTCACGCCAGCAGGTGCGAGATTCTTCTGCGCGCCGGCGTAGATGACATCATATTTCGCCACATCAATGGGACGTGAGAATATATCGCTTGACATGTCGCAGACCAGACGAGCCTTGACATCGGGATCCTTACGGATTTCTGTACCGTAGATGGTGTTGTTGGATGTGTAGTGGAAATAGTCCACATCTTCAGGCACGGTGAAGCCTTTGGGGATGTAAGAGAAATTGGCATCTTCAGAGGAAGCCACTACATCGACTTCACCGAAGAGGCGAGCTTCCTTGATGGCATTGGTAGCCCATGTGCCGGTCTGCAGGTAAGCAGCCTTGGTGTTCAACAGATTGTAGGGTACCATGCAGAACTGCATGCTTGCACCTCCACCGAGGAATAGCACATGATAACCCTCAGGAATCTCGAGGAGCTCCTTCACGAGATCAGAAGCCTCGTCAATCACTGCCTGAAACTCCTTGCTGCGGTGCGATACTTCCAGGATAGAAAGTCCGGTGTTAGCAAAATCGAGAATAGCGTCAGCTGTGTTCTTGATTGTGTAGGGGCTCAGAATTGAGGGACCTGCATAGAAGTTATGTTTCTTCATAACGTTACTGGTTAATGAATGTAGATAAATTATATGGTATATTAGTTATTGCTTGGATATTTCTATTTCAGATGGTCAGGCACCAATGTGTCAAAAGGCGTCTCGGTCATCTTGACCAGATGGGCTTTAAGATCATCCCAACGATAGAAGGGGAACATGTCAGTAGGCGCAGGGACTCTGACCTCACGCTCGTTGAGCATCACCTTCACTATTACGGGAGCGTTGGCATCCGATGGATTGCGATACAGTATGATCTGGATATTGCCAGCCATGGGCGACACCTTGAAGTTAGCCCATGACTTATACAGGCTGTCGGGACGATTTTCCATGCCATAGGTATCTTCTATCATCATCCTCGCCGCCAAAGGTATCAGGTTGCCATCATGGGCAAAACGGAGTGTGGCACCCTTGCGGTTGTTAGATACGTAATCTTGTGCCGTATCAATAATGTTGGTCAACAAGCGGTTTGCATTGTCGACATGCAGACCACGGCTCTTGGGATAGGAAGTATTATGGATGTAAAAATCATAATTAGGCACCTGCCAGAGGTCAAAAAGCTCCTGAGGGGTGAATATCTCGTAGAGCGATGTCCCCTGCTCAGTGTTCTGCAAATCAGAGGCAGCCCAATAGAGTCCCCACATCAGTTCCGGGGCATCAACCTGCTTCTTCAGATATTCTTTATCGCTGAACAGCGTACCCATGAGTCGGTCAGGTCTGGTCATCTTAGCTTTGAAATCGCGCAAAGGCTGTTTCAAAGCCTTGTTTGACTCTGAATGGAACTCATTGGACTCAGGTGAATGATAATTGAGGTATGCCAGATGACGGTTACTTGACTCACGTGGTATTGACAGACGCGGATTGCGCTCTTTGAGAGCCTCTGTGAAAGCCATCATACTGTAGGCGCATCTCATCACCGGGGTTGAGACCGCAGTAATCACGGCATCATCGGTAAAAACGCCAGGGTTTGCCTCGTACATGCGCCCTGCAATAGCCCGGTGCTGACGCTCGCCAAGGGGGGTCAGCTCGCCGCCACGACCTTTCATCTCTACCTGAAACGATAAAAGTTTGCTTCGCACCTCCTCACCGAGGGGAGTAAGCGCTCCAGCAGCATGGGCTTTGTCAAACACTTCCACAACCCTATCAAGATCCTCGTCAGATATCAGATAACGTGATCCATGACGACTGAAATGGCTGATATAAAACGGTTCATAGCCAGCAGGTACAGGTGTATTGCAACTCTTGGTAACAGGATAAGCATAATAGACACCACCGCTCTTGTCAAGGTCGGCAGCAACCTCCTCATATGTAGTCTGGGCAGTCATGCCATCGGCGACTGCCGCTATGAGAGCGAGGATTATAAAGGGTCGTTTCACTATAGGTCTTGATGTATGGAATAGGTGTATCGTTCGATTGGTTATATGAATTATTATTGTATGCCTCGGTCTCTAAGAGCTACCTGCCACTTCCAGGCATTGAGCAAAGTTTCGGACAGAGGCACTGTAGCACGCCAGCCGAGTATATTGTTGGCTTTACTCGGCTCCGCCCATACCTTGGCGATGTCGCCGGCTCGCCTCGGAGCTATACGATGAGGCACCTTGACACCTGTAGCTGTCTCGAATGTGTCGATAAGCTGACGCACCGACACACCGTTGCCAGTACCTACGTTGAACACCTCTACGGGGGCATCCATGCTACCGCTCAATATACGGTCGACAGCATAGACATGAGCCTTGGCGAGATCAGTGATGTCGATATAGTCGCGGATACAGGTTCCGTCAGGCGTATCGTAATCATCGCCAAAAACGCTAAGCTCCTTGCGGATGCCCATGGCTGTCTGAGTCAGATACGGCACAAGATTGAGGGGTACGCCGTTGGGCATCTCCCCTATCAGCGATGACGGATGTGCGCCTACTGGGTTGAAGTAACGCAGGATGACTGCATCCAATGAAGCTCCGGATGTTATCGCATCTGTGATTATTTCCTCTGCTATCTGCTTGGTATTGCCATAGGGCGACAGTGCCTTCTTGACAGGAGAGTTTTCTGTCACAGGATTCTCGTCAGGCTGACCATATACAGTGCATGATGATGAGAACACGAAGCCTTTGACTCCATGTCGTGTCATGGAATCAAGCAGATTGATTATGATGTTGAGATTATTGCGGTAATAACATAAAGGACGTTGCACTGATTCGCCTACCGCTTTAAATGCAGCGAAATTGATTACAGCCTTGATGTCGGGGTAATCAGAAAATACCCGGTCAACGACATTGATATCCGCGCAGTCGCCTTTTACGAAATCAGGGCGCGTCCCCGTTATCGCAGCTATACCGTCAATGACAGATGCACTGCTGTTTGACAGATCATCGATGATGGTGACCGCGTAGCCGGACTGCATCAGTTCTACCGCCGTATGGCTCCCGATATATCCAGTGCCACCGGCAACAAGTATTCGTGGTTTCGAAGGTGTATCGTTCATTATGCCGCAAATGATTATACAACCCGATGGCGAGCATCGGGTATGCTACACTGCAAATGTAATGATTTTTCCCCACATTTCCTTCATACCACGTAGGATTGATGGAAAAAACGGCTGTATGCCTCTTATCTTCTATTCGGTGTATAGATGACGTTCATACGGCATGCCTTGCAGTCAAAATCAAGGTCGAAACGTATTTCGCGCCCATCTATCGCTAATGGACCGACAAGATTCTTAGCATCGGGAGTTTTCAGGCATGCTCCCAGTTCACGGCGGATGCAATAGCGTGTAGTCATGACTCTGACAGGCTCCTTCAACATGGTCCTGTCAGCAACCTCAAGTGCACGAGAGCCGACATGCGCTCCGTGACGTTCGTAGAAACGTTGCGCCAACCTGTTGGCTACATTGTCTTCTGACCTGAGCATCGGCTTAAAACAGCTGCTACCATTGTCACTGCGACGGTAATCATAGGGGTATGTAGCCTGGGCGCAACGATCAAGTGCCTCCATCAAATCTCTGCGCAATGCACTCAATACTGAGGCTGCTATGAATACATCGGGTATATCGTCAGTTATTGCAACAGCTTTATACACAGAATCGCCCATTTTTGACAGTTCGGCTTGGTGACGCATTGCCTGAGGCGTACGCGCTTGCTGCAAATCACAGTCAACGGCAACGCTCACATGGCATCCTCGAGCATCTACGGCATCCGCTACAAGGCGGTCAGCCCCTACAGAGCGTAGCCTGACATGCAAATCTATCTTTCGTGTCGCTGTGTCGCCCGCAAGCTGTCTGTCATGCTCTATGTCACGGCTACGGTAGAGGATTGTTCCCTTAGGGACATCTACCGGCGATGCCGCGAAAACAGTAGACCCGTCTACCCTATTGACACGGAACCCCTGCAATTCTCCATTACGGTCATAGTATCCGAGACCATCACCATTATGGAGCGGCATATCAGCCTTGACAGTAATACGGCTTCCCCGTGACGCCACACCTACGGTGGCGACAGGACGTCCTACGGACTTAGGGGTGTCAAGATTGACCATGCTTCCTGCTGCTGGCTGAGATGTCGATATAAAATAGTCAGAGAAGCCACGATTAAACGCTTTGGTCGGATCTGGCGCAAAAGACACTTGTGACCTGCCGCAAGATGCGCGGACATACCGCTCGGGATTGCTCTCCACGAGTTCCTCAATCAGCCGCGAATAATACGCCACAGTCTCCTTGACGTACGCGACATCTTTCAGTCGACCCTCTATCTTAAACGATGATATACCTGCGGCAGCCATCTCTCCGAGATATAGGCTGCGGTTCATGTCACGCAATGACAGCAGATGCTTGCCTCGCAATACACGCCTACCCTTTCCATCAATCAGGTCATAGGGCAGACGGCACATCTGAGCACACTCGCCACGGTTGGCGCTGCGCCCAGTGGCGAGGAGGCTCGCGCGGCAGTCTCCACTGTAGCTGACACAGAGCGCACCATGAACAAAAGCCTCAAGCGGTACATCTACCGTATCATGTATGGCTTGTATTTCAGCCAATGTGAGTTCACGCGGCAACACGAGCTGCGAAAACCCGGCAGCGGCGAGAAATCGGGCTTTCTCGGGAGTGCGGATGTCACACTGGGTGCTGGCATGCAGAGCTATAGGTGGAATATCCATCTCCAGCAACGACATGTCCTGGACTATCAGCGCATCTACACCTATGTCGTACAACCGGCATACGAGGTCACGGACAGAAGCCAGCTCATCATCGTAAACGAGGGTATTGAGAGTCACATAGACACGCGCCCTGTAGGGATGCGCAAACGCCACAACCCGCCGGATATCATCAAGCGGGTTGGTAGCATTAGCTCTCGCGCCATGTGATGGCGCTCCTATATACACAGCATCGGCGCCATGCCTGACAGCCTCGATGGCTATCTCAGCATTACGCGCCGGTGCAAGAAGTTCAAGTTTTGTCAACTGTATTTATACGTATAGTCTTTTAATCTTGATTAATCAACCTTCACTACCAGGAAGTTGCTCATGCTCCAGAATTTCTCAGGATTGGTGATGTTGAGCACGGCAGCACCGTTGACATCGGTGATGGTATAGCTGTCTTTGGGCTGCTTTGTCATTACCTCACCCTTCTTGGCATTGAGAGGAATCTGAGTGAGAGTTCGCTTATCAGCCTTGGTGAAATAGCCCTGGTTGAAGTCGCCTTCCATTACTTTGGTTTTGCGGAGGAAGCCAGTCTCAAGAATGTGGTTGTCCTTAAGCTCGTTCTTTGTGCCGATAGCATAGTAGCAGGTGTTGAGCTGCTCTGCAAGAGCGTTGCTGGTCTCCTGAGCGATTTCGCGCTCACGCTGTTCGGTAGCCACAGTAGTGTTGAGTGAATCAACCGTAGTGTTGAGTTCGGCAATCTGGATGTTGGCAGCTGCAAGCTGGTCACGCATAGAAGCTATCTCGCGCTCCTGATTGGCAATCTGCTCTTTGAGGGAGCTTATAGTCTTGAGAAGCTTGGAGTTTTGTCCCTTGTTGTTCTGAAGCTGCTGCTCGAGCTCGTCAAGACGCTGGCGGCGCACCTGCAATGCCTGCTGTATAGCCATCATATCATTGCGGATCTGCTCTTTCTTTGACGAAGACTCACCTATGGCACCCGGAGTGGAAATGATGTTTTCGAGACGCTTGATCTCATTCATACCGTCAGTGAGTTCGTTGACCAGACCGAGGAGGGTATCCTGTGTTGCCACAAGACCCTGCACATCGCCCTCGAGCTGTTCATTACGCTCTTTGAGCTTACCATTTTCACATGAAGCCATGCTCATGACGATAGCGGCTACTGCCGACAGATAACATATCTTTCTCATAAATTTAATGTTGATTTGTGATTTCTGTATCGATATCCTTGTATTTGTTACGATGCACACGTTTGGCGTCGGCGGCATCATTACCTTTGATTATTATAACCATCTCACCGCGCGGTTGGTTCATGGTGAAATGCTCAATGACATCGCCTATGGTACCTCGCACGGTCTGCTCATGGAGCTTCGATATCTCACGCGATACGGAGATAGCCCTGTCAGCGCCACATACCTCGGCAAGGTCTGCGAGAGTCTTGAGAAGCTTCAGAGGCGATTCATACACGATGACAGTCCGAGGTTCGGCTGCAATCTCTTCCAGACGAGTCCTGCGCCCTTTCTTCGGCGGCAAGAAACCCTCAAATGTGAATCGGTCACATGGCAACCCGGAGTTGACCAACGCAGGCACAAAAGCTGTGGGACCCGGCAATGTCACCACTTCCACCCCTTTGCTACGGGCAGCCCGGCTCAATAAAAATCCCGGGTCGCTTATGCCAGGAGTGCCGGCATCCGACACAAGCGCCACAGTCTCGCCGCCCTCTATGCGCCTGATGACGCCATCTGTGGTGTCATGCTCATTATATTTATGGTGGGAGACAAGCGGCGTGGTTATGTCAAAGTGATCCATCAGCACCTTGCTGGTGCGTGTATCCTCAGCAAGGATTACATCGGCAGCCTTAAGCACTTCGACAGCACGCGGAGACATGTCGGCAAGATTGCCGACGGGAGTAGGTACTATATAAAGTTTTCCAGACATAGGTCGGATCACTTGTTGAAATAACGATTGACTACAGCCATGAACTCCTGCACTTCCGTGGCTTCTGCATCCCAGGCAAGATCATTGTAGAAATAATCCTCTGCCTCATTATAATTGCGCATAGCCTCGACAAGATTAAGGATGTCTGTAAACTCGGTGTCACTGTTGCCGAACAGTTCACGACGGAAACGGAACTTGTCATTGACTGTAAACATGCGTCTGAGCTCACCGGGTTCATGACGCATCGGACGGGAAGCAGCTGTCACTACGTCCTTGACACCAGAGGGCTGCGCATCATCAAACAACGATGCTGACGCGCTACACTCCTTTGGCAGCACTTCTGTTTCAATCTTCGACTCTGCCATTACAGACGCATCTGAATCACTTGCAGAGGCAGCAGAGTCTATCGCCGAAGATGCCACATCAACATGGTTGTCCTCATCCTTATCTGTATCAGATTCTGCGGGGTTCAAATCCATCTGGCATTCATCAGATGGCACAGCCACATCAGCCTTAACGTTATCAGTCACGTCATATGCAGATTCATCCTCGGCAACCATTGACGGAGAACCTTCACCAGCATTCACACTGTCACATTCCTCTATCTGAGGGGCAGCATCGCTATCAAACAATCCCGGCAGACTCGGCAATGAAGCAACAAATTCACGTTCTTGCGCTGCGCGAGACGAAACTGCAGAAGATACCGTACCTCCAGCCTGAGAAACAAGAGCCTGTATGCCGTCGGCAAACTTCGCTGTTTTGTCACTGAGAAGTTGGAATACCTCCGAAGGAACCATATCCTCCCGGCGGACTGCCAATGATAACAGTCCTTCTATTTCCAAGGAGAGATCAAATAGCTCAGCGGCTGACATCGTATTGTCGGTTTCTGCCATAGTAGTTGTAGCGTGATATGTGATGATATAATTATATAATGCGCAAATTTAACAACTTATTTGGAAATATAGTTTGCTGCTAAATAAAAAACAAAGTTTCTACACATCTTAACCATGCGTTCCGAGAACAAAACATATATGTACCCAACACAAATCCAGATATAAATATCCAAATTTGATTTACAAATCAAAACACAATAAATTTTACACAACACAACTTTTCTGCATATGTAAACAAAGTATTTACGTTTACATATGCACATACTACAATATCTTGTGTTTGCATCTGTACTCTATGATGGTTCGATTGAATTTACTGTTTACATTTTGAAACATCCACATTTGTATCATTTTGTATCGCCTTGCATCTGCCATTTTACAAATCCGATTGCAGATGTTTGTTCTGCGATTGCGTTTGTTAATACCACCCAGAGGGACAAATTTTGGTCTATCCGAACACCTTTTAAGAAATTTAACAATAAACTAATACGCTTAATAATTAACGCATTACTTAAGTATATTAAAGTATTGGTTTCATAAAATCGTTCCATCTCCGACCACTAATAGCCCTCTTTGGGCGACATGCGCATATAACCCAAGTTAACATATTGTATTTTAATTATTTACATACCATACTTCATGTATTACTTTAATAACATCTGTCACCCTATATCAGATGTAGCCGAAATATGATTCTGCCTTTATGGAATTATCCAGCATAGACCATATTTTAGGTTGAAGAAGCGGTTTGCAAATCCTATCTGCGAGCTGTTTGGGTTTGCATTTCCAAATTATTCGTAAATCTTTACAGTTTGAAATCAAATTTGTATTTTTGAAACATTATGGTTACATTTGCACATCGCAATTTAAATTTGTAATTGTAACTTTTATGGATATAGTAAGTCGTCTCAAGTTATTTCTTGATTATCTCGGCATTCCTGTCACACAGTTTGCCGACAACTGCGGTATTCCACGCCCCACTCTGTCGCAACTCCTCAACGGGCGCAACAAGACCGTCCGTGATGAAATCATCGCGAAGATACATGACGCATATCCTCAGCTATCCATCATGTGGCTGATGTTTGGCGAAGGTGAGATGGTAGAAGGGAAATCCGAAACTGCTGAAAATCCAGTTTTCACGCACGAGACATCAGACGGCAGCGAAAATCAAAATCTCAGCGACTTTAACAACAGTCCAATTCCAGAGGATAGCGACATGTCACTCCCGCTTGACTTCATGCTTGACAACGAACCGATGCACGACAACGGAAGCCTGCTAAGCGAAAACCCATCAACAGCCGACAGCCGCCCGGATCTGACAGGACCGTTAGAAACTCTGCATACACGTACTGCCGACCATATAGACGCAAAAGGCGCAGACCGCACCATCACCTTCCATCAGGAAGACATGTCACGACCCCAGCCACAACCTTCCACGACGGCACCCAACGGCAAGCATGTGGTCAGCATTATTGTATATTACAGTGATAATTCATACCAGTCGTTTGTCCCGGATTCGCAAGCCAGCTTCCCAGGGATGTAAGCAGTCAGATGACTCAATCCACCTTACGACCGGCTTTGTCTATGTGATACCAGCTATCGCTGACCCATCGGTAATGTTCACCCTCATAGATTGTGCTACCCCAATCTGCCACTTTAGCGCGACCATCTTTAAACGGATATGCGCAAGCAAAGCGGGGCGTTATGACGGTGTTTCCTAATGAATCCGCATATCCGATTTTGCCATCCTTATCAACCACTCGCATCATACCATCGCTAATGGGATCGGGGCCATTGTCAAAGATGAACGGTGAGTACCGCTTGGCATGGCGAGCGTCATAATCAGCAATCTTGAAATTAATCGGTAAAGTGTACCACATTTTCTGCACGTTGCCATGACCATCACGTCCGGGACTAAAACGAGGTAGCGTCTTCGCAATTCTGAGTGCTTCGGCATCAAGATATCGGTCTTTGCTGCGAACGACTTTCACGGTATCAATGTCTCCATGCTCATTAAACAGCAGTTGTAATACTACTCGACCTTGGATATTTTCATCGTATGCCTCACGAGGATAGACCATGACATCTTTAATGTAATCCAATAGAGATTGAGTACCGCCCGGAAAATTTGGAGCCTCCTCAATGTAACACTCAAATGCGCCGTTGTCAGAGACAGTATCAGTGTCAGTATTCTTAAAGTCATCTATAACTCTCATACTCTCAACGGGCTTTTCGTGAACTTCTATCTCTTCACGCTCTACGTTTATTCCGACCTTCTCACTTCTTGAAAACCTCAACAACGGAGAATCAAAAACCTCCCGTTTGAAACGGTCAATAACCGAATCATCAACACCTTGTACTGTCACATATATTGTTCCATCCTCTTCCCATGCCCACATGAGTGGACGAGCCACAGGCGAATCACTCTCTTCCATAGCTTTTGTCAGTAACGAGTCAACCGCTTGTTGCTGACTCCTGTTATATAAACCCACCCCTATGTCAAACTCGTTGCCTCCTAACTCTTTGGCAAGCATCTTGCGGAGCTTAGTGGTGTCACCGATTACGTTGATGGTCAGACGGTCCCGGTTATTGACGAAGCACCCAGAATACCAGTCGGGACAAACCATGTCTGAGCTGATTCCTATACAGGTTGAGTCGGCTCCTAAAAGGTACGAAAGCCTCTCATAGTAGGTCCATGCAGGTTCTTGCACCGCACCCTCCTCGTCATCGGAGGGTACGCGGTCTCCTATGGTTTCAAAAGAAGCCATAGGTGCGGGGGCTGGTGCAGCGGTTTTCTTGGTTATGCGGTCGGTGCATCCGTAGATGCCGCCGGAAAGCACAAATATAAGTAATATGAGTAGGAGGGGTTTCATCGTTTGTTAGGTTTGGTTATCGCTCGGCTCTGACAGGATTGCTGAGGAAATCGACATAGGCGAGTCTGATACCTTCGGGCAGCTCAGTCGAGTAAGTCCAGCCGAGAGCTGTAGCCTTGCTGACGTCAAGCAGTTTACGCGGAGTACCGTTGGGCTTGGTCGTATCCCAGACTATGCGACCTTCATAGCCCACGGTCGTGGCTACGAGTTCGGCAAGTTCTCGGATTGACAGCTCCTTGCCGCTGCCGGCATTGACCGTCTCGTTGCCAGAATAATTGTTCATCAGGAATACGCACAAATTGGCGAGGTCATCCACGTAGAGAAACTCTCGTAATGGAGAGCCATCGCCCCAGCACACCACCTCGGGGAGCTGCTGCTCCTTAGCCTCATGGAAGCGACGGATAAGAGCCGGGAGCACATGGGAGTGGGTCGGATGGTAATTGTCGTTAGGACCGTAGAGGTTGGTGGGCATCACCGAGATATAGTCAGTGCCATACTGGCGGTTGAGGAACTCGCAGTATTTCAGACCTGAGATTTTTGCCAGAGCATAAGCCTCATTGGTCTTTTCAAGCTCCGACGTCAGCAAGCATGACTCAGGCATAGGCTGCGGAGCCATGCGAGGATATATACATGAGGAGCCGAGAAACTCGAGCTTCTTGACACCGCTACGCCAAGCGGCATGGATGACATTCATCTCAAGCATCATATTGTCATACATGAAGTCGGCAAGAGCCGATGCATTAGCCTGAATGCCTCCGACCTTGGCAGCTGCCAGAAAGACGTATTCAGGACGCTCAGCCGCGAAGAAGTCATCGACAGCCTGCTGGTTGATCAGGTCAAGCTCCCGATGTGTGCGTGTGATGATGTTGGAATAGCCTTGACGTTGCAGCTCGCGCACAATCGCCGAACCGACCATACCTCGGTGTCCCGCCACATATATTTTCGAATCTTTTTCCATATTAATCGCATAGGATGAGTTGCGGACATGCCACGGCATGTCCCTACATTATTAATTAAATCACGGCGAGAGTGCCGACTGGGAGCTGCATGGTCACGCAGTGTAGCGATCCGTGCTGACGGATGAGCGGCGAGCAGTCAATCTGCACCACCTTATGATCAGGGTATGCCACCTGCATCATCTGCGCCGCCAGGCGGTCCTTGCGGGGCGAACAATATGACGGCATGAGTATCGTATCGTTGACTACAAGATAGTTGGCGTAGGTTGCCGGCAAGCGGTTGCCATCCTCATCATACCGCGCATCTGCCATAGGGAGTCCTATAAGGTTGTAAGGCTGACCGTCGGCAGTGCGGAAGGTCTTGAGCTGCTCCTCCATAGCCTTCAATGCACGGTAGTGCTCATCTCCCTCATCGTCAGGAGCACTTACATAGACTATGGTATCGTGCGGAGCCAGCCGGGCAAGCGTGTCTATGTGGCTGTCGGTGTCATCGCCGTCGAGATAGCCGTGATCAAGCCACAGCATCCTATTTGCACCGAAAGCATTCAGCAAGTATTGCTCAATCTCAGCCTTGCTCATCCAGGGATTGCGGTTGGGCGACAGCAGACACTCCGAAGTGGTCATGATGATCCCGTTGCCGTCACTCTCTATAGAGCCACCCTCAAGCACCACCATTCGGTGTGATTCGGGGCGGTTGCGAAACAAATGCATTGAGGCTGCGGCAGATGTGATAAGGTTATCCTTATCCGCAGCAAATTTCATGCCCCAACCGTTGAAAGTGAAATCAAGAGGAATTTTGTCACCTCCAGCCTCCTCGACCGTAATCGAACCGAAATCCCGCGCCCAAGTATCATTGGTCGGAATCTCGCAATAGATTATGGGGCGTTGGAGGGAGTCGTATGGGTCAAGATAACGCTTAGGGAGGGTTATATCGGGCGCTACGACCACGAGAACCGCACCGCTATCAAGGATGCCGCGGGCTATATCCACATACGTCTCCGTTACCTCATCAAGCATGTCTGCCCAGTCGGTGTCAGCATGCGGCCATGCTATCATCACCGCTTCCGATGGCTCCCATTCGGCAGGAAGCCGGCGCACAGGCTTCGCGGCAGTGAGGTCATTCATTGTCATAGTCATTGAGAGTCTGCCAGATGTCATCTTGCGATTCGAGGTATTCGTCACAGTAGTCCAGAAATCCACGTTTCTCGCTGCTGCCTACCTCGCGGCACCACTCACGGTATCTCTCCTTGAGGGCGGCATCCTCATTGATCTGACGCTTGAATTCAGCTTCGGCAATGTCGACGCTTCCGGCTTGTCGCAGTATTTCGTTGAAAATATCAGTCAGTTCGTCCATAGTATCATAATGGTCTGAGGGTGAATATTAACTCGCTGTAATAACACCGATATCTCCCATTTTGTTAACGAATTAAGTTAACACGGTTAAATTACCGCGAATATAACACTTATCCCCTACACCTGCAAATTAAAAACACCACCGTCCACCAACAGTCAGCGACACACAATATTATACTATCCTGTTTCCCCTGTCGCTGGAACTCAAATCCAGCAACATAGGCATCGACGATGTCATGGCGACAGACACGCACAATATAGTTGAGGTGTTCACGCTACAGGGAATTTCAGTATTCAAGGGCACAGCCACCGAATATGATGACACCACCCTGCCCTCGGGAATCTATATCCGCAGGGAAACCGACCGCACCTCCGGCATAACCAAAACATACAAAATCATGAAATAAATCACAATATATAAGTATATCGGACGTTAAAAGTACAAATATTGTATCAACTATAGATTTGAATATACGGATATGACATTAACGTTAAATGCCGTCTGCTGGGTTGCAATGGCTCCATTTGCGATGGCACAGGGTCCCGACGTTGACAGTACAAACTTCCGCGATTCATCTCCGAAGATGTTGGGAGAGGTGGTGGTCAATGCTTCGTACATGACGCGTGAGTCTGACCATATTCTCGCGCTGCCCACTAAGGAGCAGCGTAAACATGCTTTTTCCGGTTATGACTTATTGAGAAATCTGATGATACCAGGGGTAATCATTGACCGCACAAGCAATACTGTGTCTACTCCAACAGGGAATGCCACTCTATATATTGACGGCAGGGAAGCTACTGCCAGAGAAATTCTATCGCTCAGACCTAAGGACATTGCAAGGGTGGAATATTACGATATTCCTACTGGCAAATATGCAAAAGATGCGTCAGCTATAAACTTTTTAATTAAGAAGCCTGATAATGGTGGTTATACACAAATAGATGCGCTGCAAGGTATTGGATTTCTCAACGGCGATTATAATCTCGTGTCAAAATACATATCCGGCACTAAAAGCCTGACATTATGGGGTGGATACACCATGGAAAACCCGAAATCGTCATATAGTGGCATCGAGTCGTTTGCTTTCCCCTCTCCTGTCGTAAGGACTACATCATATGACAACGCTGATAACCGTAACGATAATGGCTATGTTCAGGCAAGCATCAGCAATCGTGGCAAATCCATGACATGGATGATTAGAGGCGGAATCGCTTGGGATAAGGATGCCTTTACTGCCAGTAATGGATATATAAGCGTAGGGACGAAACAATTTACATGCAGCAAGAAAACCTCAGACCGAAGCATGCGACCAAGTCTGTATTTTTATGGTTCCAATAAATTATCTCCGTCACTGACATTAAATTATGTTGTTGACGGATATTATTCACGCAATCATCACCACCGCTCATATCGTGAGGATGTTGACAGCTATCTCAGCGATGTAGTGGAAAACTACTATTATGCCAAATTCAATACTAATCTCATAAAGACTTTCAAAAACAACAACCGGCTCGCCTTTAATATATATGAATTTCTCAGAAAGAGCCAGTCGGATTATATCGGTACGGATGCGCCTCATCAAAACCTGACGTCATCTGAAACCATCATTTTTGCTGACTACTCACAGAGGTCAGGCAAATTTTTATACGACATCAACCCAGGAATTTCATTTATGGCTTACCGTCTCAAAGGTGTCGAGACAATCAATCATATTAATCCACGGCTGCAACTGAGATCGGCATACATGCTCAGCAAAGCCCAGCAGTTACAGTTCAGTTTTGCATTGGGCAACACCTATCCGGATATCAGAACCATAAATACAGTCACTCAACAGCTGGATCCGATTATCATACTTCGCAGCAACCCTGATTTGGATAATTCGCTGCTGGTCAACCCTCGCTTCAGCTACAATCTTAACATCAACAAACTTGCTCTGCATGCAGGCATATCCTATTTCTATCAGAATCATGCCGTAATGAGCGATTATCACATTGATGGTAATCATCTTATCAAGTCATTCATAGATGATGCCTCATATCGTAAATATGAATGTGACATCTCCGCCACATACAAGCTTAATCCTAACCTCAACATGAACCTTTCAGCCTTGTGTGGGAAGTCTATTGTCAATAACAAAGGCATCAACAATCGGGCAACCAATGCTTCAATCTATGGCGAAATCAATTATTATATAGGAGATTTCGCTTTATGTGCCTCTGTCAAGTCTGCAGAGCGGTGCCTCATGAACTATCAGGTTATCAGCAAGACACCTTGGCAATATCAACTCACAGCTATGTGGAATCACGGTCAATGGGGCGCGGAAATTAATTTCAACAATCTATTTTGCATGAGCAACACATCGACAGAACATCTCGACACACCAGAGTATGCTTATTATTCAGAGAGCTGGAATAGAAATTACAACCAATATGCCACTTTAAAGCTGATTTATAGTTTTGATTACGGGAAAAAAGCGACAAGAGCACCAAAATATGAGCACATCGTTACCGAGAGTGCCATCTTACGATAAACCAGCGGAAATACGGCATGTCCTACTACTGGTCAATCTTTGGTTGGTTATGTAAGATGAATCGTGAAAGTGTAGGGACATGCCACGGCATGTCCGCTTCCCACAACAATCTCGAATTCAATGTCTGAATGGCGGACATGCCACGGCATGTCCCTACAAGATGACTATGTCTGTTGGGTTAACACATTAAGTTTGACCTGCAGTGACAAACGGCTTATTGCCACTGGGAAGTTATTAACATCGGGGGCGGTTTTCTTTTTGGAAATTTTGAGGATAGGAAAATTATTTGAAAATTTGCACTTTCAGAAAACTTTTACCTTTTTCCTTACTTGAAAACTTACCAGATGGAGACACCAGAACCACGCAAGACCTACACCTACGATGAGGCTCTTGAAGCATCAAAAAACTACTTTAAGGACGATGACCTCGCCGCCACAGTGTGGGTAAACAAATACGCCCTCAAGGACAGCGCCGGCAACATATACGAGAAAGACCCCTCGGACATGCACCACCGCATCGCCTCAGAGATAGCCCGCATAGAGAGCCACTACCCAAACCCGATGAGCGAGGAGGAGGTGTACGGTCTGCTTGACGATTTCCGGTACATCGTGCCCCAGGGGAGTCCGATGAGCGGCATAGGCAACACCTATCAGGTAGGCTCGCTGAGCAACTGCTTCGTGATAGGACTTGACGGCACTCCCGACAGCTACGGCGGCATCATCAAGATTGATGAGGAGCAGGTGCAGCTGATGAAGCGTCGCGGAGGAGTGGGACATGACCTGAGCCATATCCGCCCCAAAGGCACAGCCGTGAAAAATTCGGCTCTGACCTCCACCGGCATCGTACCGTTTATGGAGCGTTACAGCAACTCCACACGCGAGGTGGCTCAGGACGGACGGCGCGGAGCCCTGATGCTCTCAGTTTCCATCAAACACCCCGAGAGCGAGGACTTCATAGATGCCAAGATGGAGACGGGGAAAATCACCGGTGCCAACGTGTCAGTGCGCATCGATGACAAGTTCATGCAGGCAGCCATGGATGGGGGTAAATACACGCAGCAGTTCCCTGTAGACTCAGACTCTCCCAAGATGGTCAAGGAGATTGACGCACGCCGCCTATGGGACAAAATCATCCACAACGCATGGCAGAGCGCAGAGCCAGGAGTACTCTTCTGGGACACCATCACTCGCGAATCAGTGCCCGACTGCTACGCCGACCTCGGCTTCCGCACCATCTCCACCAATCCGTGTGGCGAGATACCCCTCTGCCCCTATGACAGCTGCCGTCTGCTCGCCATCAACCTCTACAGCTATGTGAAGAATCCTTTCACTCCGCAGGCTGAATTTGACTTTGACCTTTTCAAGCTGCATGTCGGCAAGGCTCAGCGCATCATGGACGACATCATCGACCTCGAAATGGAAAAGATAGATGCCATCCTCGCCAAGATCGAGATCGACCCTGAGACCGAGGAGGTCAAACAGACCGAGAAACATCTGTGGCAGAAGATACGCACCAAGACCCTCAAAGGACGACGCACAGGCGTAGGTACTACTGGCGAAGGCGACATGCTCGCCGCCATGGGACTGCGCTACGGCACCGAGGAAGCCACCACTTTCTCAGAGTCAGTGCATCGCACCCTGACCCTCGCAGCCTACAGTTCATCAGTCGATCTCGCAGCCGAACGCGGAGCTTTTGAAATATACGACTCGTCACGCGAAGCAAACAATCCGTTTATCAACCGCATCCGTGAGGCAGATCCGTCAATCTACGACCGCATGATGCAGCACGGCAGACGCAACATAGCGTGCTTGACCATCGCCCCGACAGGCACCGTCAGCCTGATGACCCGCACCACCTCGGGCATCGAGCCGGTGTTCATGCCCGTCTACAAACGCCGCCGCAAAGTCAACCCAAGCGATGTCAACGCCCGCGTGGACTACACCGACGAGACAGGTGACGCATTCGAGGAATACATCGTGTATCACCCGAAATTTGTAGAGTGGATGCGCATCAACGGCATCGAGGTGAAACAGGATTACACCCAGGAGGAAATTGATGACCTGGTCAAGCGTTCACCATACTATAAAGCCACAGCCAACGATGTGGACTGGCTTGAGAAAGTCAGGATGCAGGGTCGTGTGCAAAAATGGGTCGACCACTCCATCTCCGTCACCATCAACCTCCCTGCCGACGTGTCAGAGGAACTGGTGGCAAATCTCTACCTTGAAGCCTGGAAATGCGGCTGCAAGGGCTGCACCGTCTACCGTGACGGATGCCGCTCAGGAGTGCTTGTGGCTATGGAAAAGAAGCCTGAGCCGCAGGCTCAGACCCTCGTGCCCCACGCACACAAACGTCCGGCTGAGTTGGAGGCGGATGTGGTGCGTTTCCAGAACAACAAGGAGAAATGGATCGCCTTCGTCGGTCTGATGGATGGCAAGCCCTATGAGATCTTCACCGGTCTTGCCGATGACGAAGATGGCATCTTCTGCCCCAAGTCGGTCACCCGAGGCAAAATCATCCGCGCCGTAGACGAAAACGGCGTAAAGCGTTATGACTTTCAGTTTATCAACAAGCGCGGTTACAAGACAACCATCGAAGGTCTGAGCGACAAGTTCAACCCCGAATACTGGAACTATGCCAAGCTCATATCAGGAGTGCTCCGCTACGGCATGCCCATCGACCAGGTTCTCAAACTTGTCGGCGGACTCGAGCTCAACTCCCAGAGCATCAACACATGGAAGATGGGCGTGGAACGCGCCCTCAAACGCTATCTGCCCGACGGCACCAAGGCATCCGGGCAGAAGTGTCCCCACTGCGGCAACGAGACCCTCGTATATCAGGAAGGCTGCCTGATATGCACCTCATGCGGCACATCAAAATGCGGCTAACAATTAAAGCGGGAACTAACATCCAGCCAAATCCGCGGATATGACCTGATTCCGACACCCTGTTTTGCTTTTTTTGGCATTACAGGGTGTCTCATTTGCGGAAATATTATTAACTTTAGCCCATAAATAGAAAAATTTTATTCAAACCATAAAAAACTTATATTCTAAATTACCACATGAAGCTTTCGTTCAATATCGACTATCGTACCAACTGGGGAGAGTCAGTGTATCTGTGCGGAGACATTGACGCTCTCGGAGCCAACGATGAGGCAAAGGCTGTCAAGCTTGACCTTGACGGAGCCGAACACTGGTCGACCGTAATCGAAGTTGAGGACTCAACCCCGTCGTTTAACTACTTCTACATCGTGCGCCATGAAAACGGATACACCAAACACGAATGGGGCACCAAACACCGTTTCGTGCGTGGACGCGCAGCCAAGACATTCGAGATATTTGACCGCTGGCAGGATCAGCCTTGGGACAAGCCCTACTATTCGCAGGCATTTACCAACTGTATCTGCAAGCGCCACGACCTCGAGCAGCCTCTCACCCCCAAGACCGGCATAGTCAACATACGCGTATCTGCCCCCATGGTGCAGGAAGACGAAGTTCTCGCCATAGGCGGCGCATGCGAAGGCCTCGGCAACTGGGACGCATCGAAAGCCATCGTGATGAACGATGCCAACTTCCCCGAATGGGAAGCCAACATCGAAATCAAGGCTCTTGACATCCCCTCTGAATATAAGTTTGTCATCCTCAAGAAAGACAGCCATGACCTCGTGGCATGGGAAGGCGGCGACAACCGCCGCTTCGACATCGTACCGGCACAGAAAAACGAAGTGCTCGTAGTGTCTGGCATGCGCTTTGTCAATCCCCTCGCCCCCTGGCGCGGTGCCGGCGTGGCTATCCCGGTGTTCTCACTGCGCACCAATGACGACTTCGGTGTCGGCGAATTCCTTGACCTGAAGAAGATGGTCGACTGGGCTGTAGAAACCGGTCAGAAGTTCATCCAGCTCCTCCCCATAAACGACACAACGATGACATGGACATGGGTTGACTCTTATCCCTATAAAGCCAACTCGTCCTTTGCCCTTCACCCTATGTACCTGCACCTCCCTGCCATGGGACGCCTCAATGACCAAGGACGTCAGGAATATTTTGACAATCTCGGACGCGAACTCAACCAGCTCTCAGAGGTAGACTACGAGCGCGTCAACAATGCAAAAATCGAATTCACCCATGAGCTCTTTGCCCAAGACGGAGCTGCGGTGATGGAACGTGACGATTTCAAGGAATTTGTAGGACATAACGAGCATTGGCTCAAACCTTATGCTGCATTCTGCGCATTACGTGACATCAACGGCACAGGAGACATGTCGAAGTGGGGCGAATATGCCGAATACACCCAGGAAAAGCTTGACCGTTTCGTATCCGAGAACCCGGATCGCATCAACTACGTATACTATATCCAGTATTTCCTTGACAAGCAGATGCGCGAAGTCATTGACTATGCTCATGACCGTGGCGTAGCCCTCAAGGGCGATGTGCCCATCGGCATCTCGCGCATAAGCGCCGATGCATGGTCTAACCACCGTCTGTTCAACCTTGACTGTCAGGCAGGAGCTCCACCGGATGACTTCTCTGTGCTCGGACAGAACTGGGGTCTGCCGACCTACAACTGGGAAGAAATGAACCTTGACGGTTTTGCATGGTGGAAAGCCCGTTTCGGCAAGATGGCAGAGTATTTTGATGCTTATCGCATAGACCATGTGCTTGGATTCTTCCGCATATGGCAGATACCCATGGATGCCATACACGGCCTACTCGGCTACTTCAACCCAGCACTTCCATTCAGCCCCGATGAACTGAAATACAACTATGACTTCTGGCTCGATGCAGATCTCCAGACCACCCCATACATCATGGACTACTTCATGGGGGATTTCTTCGGAGAGTATACCGACGAGGCACGCGAACGCTTCCTTGTGGATGCCGGTTATGGCCGCTACAAACTCAAACCAGAGTTTGACACCCAACGAAAAGTTGCCGAATATTTCGCCACACAAGACAAGAATGACAAGAACGACAAGCTCTGCAATGCCCTCCTGGGTCTTATCGACGAAGTGCTCTTCATCGAAGACCCCTACGAAAAGGGTAAATATCATCCGCGTATCTCGGCTCACTTTACATATATCTACCGCTCGCTGACCGACTATGAGAAGTGGTGTTTCAACCGCCTTTACAACGACTTCTACTACCACCGTCACAACGACTTCTGGTACGGAAAGGCTATGTGGAAGCTTCCGCCGCTTGTCGACGCTACCAGCATGCTATGTTGTGCAGAAGACCTCGGCATGGTGCCCGATTGCGTATCAGCCGTAATGAGCCAGCTTGAGATACTCACTCTGGAGATACAGCGCATGTCCAAAGACCCGAAGACCAAATTCGGAAACACATGGAGCTATCCCTACTACTCGGTATGCACAACCTCTACCCATGACATGGGCGGCATACGCCAATGGTGGGAAGAAGACCGTGACAAGACCCAGGACTACTTCAATCACGTGCTCGGAGAGCCGGGTCTCGCGCCCTACTACGCCGAACCGTGGGTTTGCGACAAGATCGTCACCAACCACCTCGCATCGCCCTCGATGCTCTGCATCCTGCCGCTGCAAGACTGGCTGTCTATCGACGGCGACATCCGACGCGACAACCCCCGCGACGAGCAGATCAACGTTCCCGCCAACCCGCGCCACTACTGGCGTTACCGCATGCACCTGACCCTTGAAGACCTCATGGGCAAGACCGACTTCAACCAGCGCATGCGCGACAAGATCCGCACCTCCGGCCGCTAAAGATAGCAAGCCACATACACCTAAACAGACACCGACAGAAACCCCCACAAGGATTTTTCCGTCGGTGTCTGTCCGTTTATTGACATACAGACTCTTGTAGGGACATGCCGTGGCATGTCCGCCCTCCCCTTGGCAATTGCCAATATCGCGAAGGAAGCAGTGACATCAACATCGAATCTGACTATACAAAAACGGGCAATTGTTGGCGATGGCTGAAACGCAGACTGGCACAAGATGCAATTCAGTTCGTGAATGGCGCTCATAGACTGAAAATCGAAGCATCTGACGGTAAAAAACGAAAGCGTTGCAGACTGTTCACACATCAAAAGACTTGTCGAGCCGACACTGACCGCCAGAATTGATGACCGGAAAATGTTTATGAGGTATGATTACCCATACTACTACGAACAAAACGACTGAATAAAGCTGAACGTTGCCGGACATTAGCTGTTAAAAGAACAAATAAAAAGATGGAGTAAACTACAACAGGAACTATATCTGTTAATTGATCCAACGATTGTTTTTCAGGAACGGACAAATGACATCAATGGCGCATTAATGGGTATCTGTTGATTTGCGCAAATCGGGGAAAATGCGTAAATTTGTGTTAGATACACCTTAGAGATGATAAGCGCAATGCAATCTAACCTGAAACGCTCAACGATACTGGCGGCGATTTTCGCTATCGCTGCACTATGGATCAGCCCATCTGTCAGTGGGGCTGCGCCGTTCCCCTATCCCACCGTTCCTGACACCATATCCTCGTTCACCGGAAGGGCTGACTACTTCGTGACGCATTTCTGGGACAAGGCTGATATGAAACGTATATTCAGCAACCGCCAGAATGTAAAGGCTGCCATGGGCGACTACTTCGCCATGATGCCGCATGCGCGGCGAGATGTAGCCGCACAGTCTATCGCAGAGCTGTTAAATCGTCTCTCCAAGCAGCCAAAGGATCTTGCATTTATGGCTGAGACTGCCCAAGGACTTATATTCAGTGACTCAGCTGTATTCTGGAGCGATGATCTGATGCTGCCGTTTGCTACAGCTGCCAGCAAGAACAAAAAGGTGGATGAAGGCACACGTCTGCGCATGGAGCGGATAGCGACCATTTTGCAGACCAACCGTCAGGGTCACAGTGCACCTAATCCCAAGATGACACTTATTGACGGCTCTGAGAGCGATGTATATACCCCTGACGGCGACCTCAGCTACCAAATACTGTTTTTCAACGATCCTGACTGCACAGCCTGCAATGCTGCCCGCATGAAACTCGATGCCGATTATCTGACTTCACGACTGATCAATGCCGGCATAGTCAAAATCATAAGTATTTATCCGGGCGAGATGGACGATGAGTTCAAGCGCATAGCAGCGCGATTCCCCTCGACATGGACCATCGGAGCCAATCCTGATGTCGACCTAATATATGACCTGCGTACACAACCCTGCTTTTATCTGCTGACCGGGCAGGGATATATCGTCGACAAAAATATGCCTGTAGAGGAGATACTCGGCATATTCTCCCGTCTGCGCAATCTCAAAGCAGCTCAGGAAGTCTCAACCGAGCCATACAAGGGTCCAGACACCCAGGCTACAAGCAACACCGACACACCCAACCAGACCCAGGAATGAAGATAGCCGCACTCATATCAGGTGGAGTAGACTCTGCGGTAGCCGTGCACTGCCTTCGGGAGCAGGGGCATGAGCTGCACCTGTTCTACATCAAGATAGGCAATGAGACTGGCGAGGGCGATTGCTCTGCCGAGGAGGATATAGAGATGTGCACTCTGATAGCGCGCCGATACGGGCTGCCATTAGAGGTTGTCTCGCTCCATGACGAATATTGGGAAAACGTCATGCAATATGCACTTGACACGGTCAAACAAGGATTGACTCCCAATCCCGACATGATGTGTAACCGCATGATTAAATTCGGCTACTTCGAGCAACGCTACGGTCATGAGTTTGATCTAACCGCTACAGGACACTATGCCGGCACCACGGAGATAGACGGGTTGAAATACCTCACCACAGCCATAGACCCCGTCAAAGATCAGACCGATTTTCTTGCCCGCATCACCTATCACCAGCTAAAACATCTGACATTCCCTCTGGGTGCCATGCCAAAAGCCCGCGTCAGGGAGATAGCCATGGAGCAAAAGCTGCCCAACGCCTATCGTCCTGACAGCCAAGGCATATGCTTCCTCGGGAAGATAAATTACAACGACTTCATCCGCCGTCATCTCGGCGAGAAAAAGGGCGCAATAATAGACATCAGCAACGGCCACAAGATAGGCGAACACAAGGGCTACTGGTTCCACACCATCGGGCAGCGCAAGGGACTCGGACTGAGCGGCGGACCATGGTATGTGGTGAAGAAAAATGTACGTGACAACGTGATATATGTGTCACGCGGCTACGACACACCGCTGCAATACGGCAATACCCTCCACATCGATGAAATGCACTGGATCACCCGCGACCCATGGCTTGACGAATGTGACGGAGTGGACATCATGTTTAAAAACAGACACTCTCCCGAACGCTTCGGAGCTAAACTCACACGCCTATCTCCTGGCGAATATGTCATAGAGAGCAACACCCCGGTGCAAGGCATAGCTCCGGGACAGTTTGCAGTAATATATGATGCCAAGGGTGAATTATGTTATGGAAGCGGCATAATAACAGGGCGAAAGATATAAATTAGACTGGATATGAGCAAACGAGTAGCAATGCGCGTAATGGGTCTGTCATACAGCCAGATACAGACTGGAGCCTATGCTCTGATACTGTCGGAGATAAACGGACCTGTAAAGCTGCCTATCATCATAGGTGCTCCTGAGGCACAGTCCGTAGCTATGAAAATGGAGGGAGCCATACCCCCACGTCCATTGACACATGACTTGTTCGTAAGTTTCGCCCACGGATTCGGGGTCACCCTCAAAGAGGTCTATATCAACCGATTTGAAGACGGGTTGTTTTCAAGCGAGCTGACCTTCACCGACGGAGACCGCGAGATAGTCCTTGAGGCACGTACCAGCGACGCCATAGCGATTGCCATGCGCACCAAGTCGCCGATCTATACCACGCGCGAGATACTTGAGGAGGCTGGGTTCGTAATGGAAAACGATCCTTTCAGCGACAAGGCTGACGATGATGCGTCAAACGACACCGAGACTGTAGAGCCTGACGAAGATATGACTCCCCTAACGCATCCATCAAACCCCAAGCTTGAAAACTACGCCATCGAAGAGCTTGAAAAGATGCTTGCAGATTTAATCAGCAAGGAGGCATATGAAGAGGCAGCCAAAATAAGCGACATTATTAAACGTAAGAAATCAGGAGACTGACCACTCAATTTTTATATAAGCCAAAATAATCTAATACACACATTGAAGTTAACATGAAGAACGTAAAACTGCGACTGATAGTCATGAACTTCCTGCAATTTGCCGTGTGGGGAGCATACTTGACCAGTGTCGGTAACTATCTCGGAAGTGCCGGCATGGGACATCTCATAGCCTGGTTTTATGCCATCCAAGGCATAGTATCCATATTCATGCCCACTCTGATGGGCATTGTAGCAGACCGATGGATTCAGCCTCAACGTCTGCTCGGCATATGTCAGATTGTGGCTGGTGCTTTCATGCTTTCATGCTGGTGGCTGGGACATGCAGCCATGGGAAGCGGCACTTTTCCCAATCCTTCATTGTTTGTAACCATGTACACAATCAGCGTGGCTTTCTATATGCCGACCATAGCGCTGAGCAACACCGTAGCATTCTCGGTGCTCAAGAGCCACGGCTATGATACCATCAAGGATTTCCCGCCGATACGTGTATTCGGTACGGTCGGTTTCATAGCCACGATGTGGTTTGTCAACTGCGCCACATGGACACCGGGCGAAGGACTGTCGTTCTCGCTGTCGGCACATCCTCTTAGATTCCAGTACACCTACATGCAGCTCTTTGTGTCAGGTGCATTAGGGCTCATATTGGGAGCATATTGCTTTTCGTTGCCGGCATGTCTCCTTTCAAAGAAAGCCTCTGCTAACCACAGCATAGCCGAGACCCTCGGACTGAACGCCTTCAAACTATTCAAGGTCAAGAAAATGGCGATATTCTTCATATTCTCTATGCTCTTAGGCATGTGTCTGCAAGTTACCAACGGATATGCAGGTCCGTTTATCACCAGTTTCAAGGGCTCCGGATTTGTCGATACATTTGCTGCCAACAATGCTACCCTGCTGACGTCGCTGTCACAGATAAGCGAAGCTCTGTGCATATTGATGATACCATTTTTCCTGAAACGTTTCGGCATCAAGAAGGTGATGCTCATAGCCATGCTGGCTTGGGTGCTGAGATTCGGATTCTTCGGTCTCGGAAATCCGGATATGCCAGGTGTGATGCTATTCATCCTCTCTATGATAGTCTACGGTGTGGCATTTGACTTCTTCAATGTCTCTGGAGCATTGTTTGTCGAGCAAGAGACCGACAAGTCCCTACAGGCATCGGCACAGGGGCTCTTTATGCTGATGACCAACGGCATCGGAGCGACAGTCGGTACGCTGAGTGCTGGAGCCGTGGTGGATCACTTCTGCCGATGGACCGAAGTTGACGGCGTAAGTTACCTATTGGGAGACTGGACTGCGACATGGCTCATTTTTGCCGGATTTGCTTTAGCCGTTGCCATCTCATTTGTGCTTATATTCAAAGACAGCACACGCCCCTCGAATGCCTCAGCAGACACAAAATTGACTGAAAGTGCTCCCGACGGCTATGTGGAGGAAGCATGATGTAGAAACCCCGAATAGTATATGATACAATTCTATTGTCCTGATATAGAGTCGCTCCCGGTGCTTCCCGAGAGCGACTCAAATCATGCCGTCAGAGTATTGCGAATGCAAGAAGGCGACACCCTGCAGGTCATCGACGGAAAGGGACACGCTTATGATTGCCGTCTTGTGGCTGCCCACTCCAAGAAAGCGGCGCTTGAAATCATAGAGAAGCGAGACATGCCTCTACCATGGGACTATCACATAACTGTGGCTGTTGCACCTACCAAATCAATGGACCGCATGGAATGGATGGTAGAAAAGCTGACCGAAATCGGGATAAACCGCATCGTGCCTCTGAGATGTGAGCACTCCGAACGCAAGGAAATCAAGACTGAACGGCTTGAGAAAGTAGCTATTGCAGCCATGAAACAGTCGCTCAAGTCCGTGTTGCCACGAATTGATGGGATGACTCAAATAGAGACCTTTCTGTCACAACCTCATAATGGCGAGAAATTCATAGCCTACTGCGATGACATATACCAGCGTCAGGAACTGGCATGCCGATATCAGGCTGGGCAATCAGCCACCATACTAATAGGTCCAGAAGGAGATTTCTCCCCAAAAGAAATCACAGCCGCAGTAGATGCAGGTTTCCTCCCCATAACTCTTGGACCGAACCGTCTGCGCACAGAAACAGCCGCTCTCGCGGCTGTACAAACTTGCCATATACTGTCACTGGCTGCTCAGTGTAGGCAATGAGAACTTTTGGAATTATACTATCCCATAGCCTTACGAATCAGCACCACGGTATAAGCGATGTAGCAAAGGACCATAATGATGCCTTCTGGACGTGTGATGGTGCGGACTTTGAACCACTGACCAAACGCCCAAAACATTATGCTGGCAAGTAACAGGACTCCAAAGTCGAGTAACGTTATGCCGCCCATGGTCAGAGGCCAGAACGTGGCAGAGACACCGAGTACGAGGAAAACATTGAATACGGCACTTCCGACCACTGTACCGATAGCCAATCCTGGCTCATTTTTGACAGCAGCGACAATTGAAGTGGCTAATTCGGGGAGCGAAGTACCGACCGCTACAATTGTCAATCCGATGACAGCTTCACTGACTCCGCATATCCTCGCTATGTCAGATGCGGAGTTGACAAACAGATTTCCGCCCCATACAAGCGCGCCCAATCCTCCCACTATCATAATCAGCGACAGCCACATGGGAAATATCTTGATCTTCACAGGTTCTCCGACATTATCCGTGTTATGAGCTATAGCGAATGTGTAGCGCAAAAATATCAGGAAAAACAATATCATCAAGAGTCCGTCGCTTCGTGTAATCTCATCAACAGGGAAACCGTCAATCTGCTTGTCAACCGAACATATTATCAAGACAATAGATGATAAGACTACGAGCGGGAGTTCATTAGCCAACGTGCCCTTTTGCACCTTTAACGGTCGTATGATAGCGACTACACCCACGATTACCAGGATATTGAAGATATTGCTGCCTACTATATCGCCAATCGCCAACCCTCCAGAATGGTGAGCTGCCGAAGTGACCGAAATAACGAATTCGGGTGCGGATGATCCTATCGAAACGATTGTCAAACCGATAACCAACGTAGATACACCCCACCGCTTGGCTACTGAAGAAGCTCCGTCAGTAAGATAGTTCGCTCCTCCTAATATCAGGATAAGGCTTCCGATTAATATTAATATATCAATAAACATCGTAGTTTCAGGTTATATATCAACGGAAAAGATCCGTATACTGACGCGCAATCTTTGACCAGCGATATGCATCGCAAGCATACGTCTTGAGTTTTTGTCCCTGAGCAGACTCAATATTTGCCGCAAGCCGACGAAGATTGTCAGCATTACTGAAATAAGAAGCAAGCTCCCCTGTGGTATGACGATTATAATTGACATCATAGGCTGCTATGGGTATTCCGAGGAACATCGCCTCTACAAGCGAAGGATTAGTACCCCCAGCACTATGCCCATGCACATATAGAGCAGCCCGTGAGCGGAGCACCCACAGACGGTCAAGGTTATAGATGGCATCTATTATATGTATGCCAGAGACTGTGGCATAACGCTGACGGAGCGACTGTGCATAAGCGGAATGCGACCAATTACCTATGAATACCAATGGTAACGAATCCTCCCGACTGGCAAAAGATTCCAGTATCATATCGCAATTATTTTCCGGTTCAATACGGCATAATGATATTGCATATCCTCTATCTTTCAAACCATATGTGTCAAGGATGGTTTTGGATACAGCATCATCTACATCTCTGATTACCTGGTCACCGCCATATGCTATCAAGACGGCTTCTTTGCCATAGGTATCACGGACATATTCCACTATGCCCTGATTGTCAGCAACCACTATGTCAGCATATTTGACTGCCATAGCTTCAGATGCTTTCAAGATTCGCTTAGCCATCTTTCCCCATTTCTGTCGGCGATGTTCAAGACCATCGATATTGACTATTATCCGTGCCCGGGTCATCGTCCTTAGCAACGGCATGAACAAGCAACCCGACACCCCTAAAATCAGGATGACATCAAAATTCCTGGCAGCCTTAAGCATTGATATTATGTCATAGGGAATGGACTGTATGCCGTTTGCTCTCAACGGTATGTAACGCAGGGACGACCCACGATAGCTGCCGCCGTCAAGAGGTTTCATATCTTTTGAACTGCAAAAGACAGTGTAATGTATGTCTTGGGGGCAATTGTCGCCGAGAAGATTCTCTACGAGAGATTCAAATCCGCCATAAGAGGCGGGCACTCCCTGCGAGCCTATGATTGCTACATTTATCATCGTGTATGTTATGCGGACATGCCACGGCATGTCCCTACAATTTGCTATTGAACAAGCTACAGATGGCAGTTGAAAAAATCTGAGGATTAAATTCCCGGGATTTTTCCAATGCGCCAGCCGCAAGCCTCATATATAAATCTTTATCTGTTAGGATTTCGCTGATTTTGCTGCTTATCTCAGGAAGATTACGGACATCAATCCGATATCCGTTATATCCGTCAGTCACAAGATCTGCGATACCTCCGACAGTGGGGACAATCACAGGCAGCCCTGCTGTTATAGCCTCAGCAGCAGTAAGCCCGAAAGTCTCCACTGCCATATCCGGGTTTGTCAATGAGATAACGAGTGACGCATTATTATAGAAACCACTTATTTCAGGCTGACGAGGGTAAATGCTAAGTTGGGGCATTCCCTTTATATCCAAAGCCTTATGCTCAATATACGCATCTATTTCAGACTGTGTGGCATTGATCACAATATCCCATGCAAATTGAGGCATCTCTGATGCAAGCTTGATAAACTCAAGCGTACCCTTATACTCCTTGAGTGATGAAACCATCAGGATGCGCTTACGCGCAAAAGCCGCAAGCGCGTCAGAGTTTAATGATGACAGCAACGATGGCGGAAGTGCATTGGAAATGACATGCAACCTTTCTCCGAGTAACGACAAATGCCTTGCCTGAAAAGCACTGACGCAGATTATATCATCAGCAACACGTTTCATCAAGGCTGCAAGCAGCTGATACATCGTGCCCTTGGCAAACGCATTTTCATGATAGTGGTATATCACATGGCTGCCTGCCAGTTTCGCTCCTAATGCGGCACCAAACGGGAGTATAGTGTTGATATAGGTCACAGTATCCTTATGGCGGCAATGCTTCAATGCCTTGAAAAATGAGACTGTCTGAGATCTCAACAGCCTCCATATCGTCACAATCGGATTAGATGAAAACCTATAGGCAATAGTGTGTTTATGCACCGCCTCATAACGAGAGAGGCTATCAAGCACACCTCCATCTGAAGTAAAAAGTGTCACATCCCAACCGTCACTGACAAGAGCATCCAATGCCATGGCGAGAACTTTTGGACTCCCGCTGAAATCGTTATAAAGATGGAATGCTACGATTTTCTTCTTATCCACCAGCATTAAATAATGTGCCTATAAAGGGCGAGGTCGCTGCAAAACAGTCAATTATACTAAAATAGGGTCGCGACCCAATGTTGTTCACTTAAGCATGGTCAGTGAATCCAATATAGGAGGTACGTCGGAGACGTGCCAGCCGTGATTAACCCCATGCACGGAGCGCCAGCGAACGTACATGGGGAGGACAGGATGCCCATGTAAAATCAACCTCGGAGAGGTTGTGGTACGCATGATTATGTGTGTAAATCATTGATTTAAAGTGGAAAATAAAAATGGAGGTGCAGGGACGTGGGTATGCCCCAACCTCTCCGAGGTTGATCATAATAGCATACCATCTGACCCCATGTACGTTCGCTGACGCTCCGTGCATGGGGTTTCGCACAACTGATACGTCTCCGACGTATCTATCCGCATCAGAGCCTTAAGTGAACGGCATTGGACTCCGACCCTACATCTGATACAGTTATTTTGTGAGTTTTGCAACACCCTCCTATATTTTATTACAATCAGTTTTCATCAATGGAGTCAGCCAGATCGAGCAAACGGGCACGGAATGCCAGCGTATCATAGTCGCTGTCACTCCATTTGCCTCCGCTGCGTGCGGCATAGAGGGAAATGATGTCAAGGAGATATATCTTAAGGAGCATGGCGTCTATATCGTCATAGCGAGTCAACTGCTTTATCAGCGCATCTGGCGAGACGTGTTGCTCAAACATCGCCGTCTGAATCAGGAAATGACACTTGTCTATGCCTGGTATACCATGATAAATACCATATTCCCAATCAAATACAAACAGCGAGCCGTCATTGACTATCATATTCCACGGCGTGAAATCACGATGCGCGACCACTGCCGAGACATCCATGTCAGAGAAATTGGCAAGCACTTGCTGTGCGCTTTCTGAGACAAAACCACGCAGTTCCTCGGGTATTACTTTTGCATATGTATCATACAGTCTACGAATGGACAGGAATGTGTCAGTTTCGGCTGCCTTCATCGGCGTTGCAGTCAATCTGTGAAGATCAACCTGAAAACTCTGATGCAAAGTAGTCCATTGATGCTCCTCCTTTGACTCCAAAGTCTTGACAGTGGACTGAATGAAAAGATACAGATCATCGTCTGTGACGGTATAGTCAAGAGCAAGAGGTATTCGATCTTTCATTTCCTCAAAAGAATTGAGGAAATCAAGCAATAAGGATTCATGCTTGAACAGACGCACAGCAATATCATGACTGTCAGTGACCTTGCAATAACCCGCTATGCGTCCATCATCAACACACTGTATGATCACTTTAGAGTCGGCTGACGGTGTTCCACCAAACAGACTCCAACCGATAGCCTCTGCATGAAACGCATCAGCACATGACTGACTGACCGACGGAATCAAATCATAAAATCCGAAATCGGCATGAAGCATATGGCGGAATATGCCCAAACGCCATAGCATCGGCAAAAACCGCTTCAACATACGTCCCTTGACACTTCCAGGCTGATATATAGCTAAAGCAAGCTTCATAGCACGGACAGGCACAATCCAACGCTTGCCATCCGCATTGGCAAATGAAATGACTTTGTTTTCTAAAGATGGGGTCAAAAGACGGTCAATATCCATCAGCTATGCCATAATTAAAGGTCTTAATTATCAGATATAACGCTTCGAACCGTTTCGCGGATTTCATCACCATGGAATTTCCATGAAAACTTAGAGGCGGCTTCAATGGCTGACTGTCCCATTGACTGACGTAACGAATCATCAGCAAGACGAGATACAGCCGCTGCAATAGACGATATCACCACATCTCGCTTACCACGAGGGATTATAACTGAATATTCCGGGCTGAAATATCTCGTATAACCAGTAGTGTCAAGTGCAACCAAAGGCTTACCTGCCGCCATCGTATCAAATGATACCGTGACTGCACCTTCCTTAAGGGATGGGTTAAGCACTATGTCAGCATCTGACAGATACCTGCGGTAATCTTCTGACGTCACTTCTCCGCATAGCGACACAGTATCGCCAAGAGACAGTGATGTAATCAGTTTTTTCAGACGCGACTTATCGGGACCGTTGCCCAGGATGTCAAGATGTACAGATTTCCCAGCATCACGCAACAGCGCGACTGCTTCGATAGCGAGATCAAAGCCACGCCAAGCATCAAGTCTGCCGACACAAAGCAGTCTCAACCCGTCTTGCGACCTCTGTGCTACAGACTGACTTATATCCGATATGTCGGCAGCAACATCGGTCATCAACATTGTCTTATTACGGTATTTGAGAGGAATAGCCCTTCGTGTTATATCGGTCTTGCACAATATGAGATCCGCTTGGCTGCATCTCCGTCTAAATCCCGGAGTATTGGGGGCGACCCTCGCTACCATACGTCGCACAGATTCAATCATGCGAGACTTCAAAGAATAATGTCGGCTATATTCACGAGGTATCGTTTCGAGTCCCCCTATCGGGCCCCATATAAACCGTCGGGATGCACCGAAACGACTGACATGCCACAAGGCATTGCCATAGGTAAGATGCATGAAAGCAGGGATATCATTGGTTTCCATCGTCTTACGTATAACCGCATCGGAAGCCTTCGTCCATTTCAGATAATAACGGTGTACACCTTTGCGTCCATGCTTGCGCTTTAAATCTCTTGGCGGCAAGTCAAAATACACCCAATGTATGCTTTCATAACCAGGATTGTCAGCTATCCATCGCTCGATAGGCTCGCGATTATTTGCCCGAGTAATCACCCACAGGTCAAACTCACGGCTCAATTCGAGCACCCAGTGCCAGCCTACCCCAATCTCGCTGCCTTTCCACGGCTCACAGGCATATGCCGACACCATCAGTCGCGGCTTCTTTGAATCAGACAATGCAGTCATTTGCGGAATCCAAGACGACGTAAGTTGACCTTATGTTGCTCAGCAAAAATATGGCTGAGAATCTGATTGACAGCCACATCAGGCGTAGACTCATTGAGCACTTTCAGATAACCCTTTTGAGCGGCGAGAAGATCTATTCGTTGGTTTATAGCCTCAATATCCTCGCGTGACAGTTCTCTCTTACGCTCCAATATGGTATCTGTAGATGCTGTGAGCAGTATGTTATAACGCAGTGACGGTATAAATAATTTACGCCACAGATTCAGGAAACGATAAGGCAGATAAATACGTGAACGACGCGAATCGCATATTATGTCACTGAAATAACGGTCAAAGATGACAAGACGAGTGATGCGCGTCTGTGATTTCACCTTAACCCAATATCCCACCATGTAATCCACAGTATAATAGCACAAACGCATCAGAGAGTTCATGGCAGACGTGCGCCCACCTCGGTGCGGATCGCTATAATTACGGTCCACCTCCTTTTTAACGCCTGCCTTCTGTGCCACATCTCCGAGATTGCCAAAGAGAGCCGGACGGAAATGATAATATGCATGCGCTTTGCGAAATACATCACCAAGGCGGTCAATAACCATATTGATTACTGTGGTCTTTCCTGCTCCGTCAGGTCCTGTAAATCCGATGGCGAAACCTGTGCCTCTTCCAAGATAATTGCGCAAATACGACCATCCCCATCGGGACATCTCCCCTATCAACGCAAATGGTCTCCGCGTCAGATTGCGTCTGAACGCATGCAACATCAACGACTTACGGGATGCACGGTCACATGTGACAGCATCAGCACACCCGAATATGTCAGACAGTTTGGACTGAACAGTTGGCAAGTATTCTGCAGCCTCCCTCACGGATCTATACCGTTCGGGGTATTGTGCACCTACTGCCCTATCATAGAGATATTTGTCAAGGAACTTTGATGCCGAACCAGAATGCCACAAGAAGCCGTTGAACTCCTTGTCTGCAAGAAATTCGTCAGCACTCATCAGCTGTATGCCCCACACCGATGTGTCAAAAAAGAAATCCCACTGCACAAGATCCGTTTCCACTCCATCACCTGCACGAGCGCACACAAATGTCACCAACCGGTCAGAATCAAGATAAGTCAGTATGCTCCAACCGAGCGCATCTATCAATGACACAAGCCGACTACGCAACGAACGAAACTGCTTTCGCCTTATGATGATATCGATATCACGCGCATCATTACCGACCGGCAACTGCTCGTAATTGCGAAGCACCACATAATCGGCATTCTCATTCAGAAACCCGATGATTTCGCGTATCAATCGTTCCTTATCAACACCCATTGCAAATCAACGATTAAGGAGATTTTTATACAGCTTATCCATGAAATAGCTTGGTTTGAGGAATATACTATAGAAAACGTCAAACACCCCTATTGGATTGCCACGATGCAGACGTAATGCTCCACGCCGCAGATAGTCCGTGGCCTTTGCCTCTCTACGCAATTTCTTCATATCCGATAAAGGATACTGCGCCAACCAGTCCTTGAAACACAACGGCGTACGGTTCTCCCTGCGGTTAATTAGACATTGCTTCACCCACCTCATCTTGAGCAACATAGGGAGAGTATTAGATGACAATCCAGTACCGAGCTTACGGTAGTACGCGAGGACCTCAGGGATGACGATGATCGCCTTGCCCTCGGTATATAGGTCGCTCATACGCGTCCATAGATCCAAATCCTCACAAAAATCCTGATATCGCGGCTTCCCCTCAGGAAATCCATCAATAGAAAATCCACCAACTCTGAGAGCGGCTTCTCGGTCATAAATCGCAGTTGGCTGCATGAAGATGAGTTTGCACGCCGATGCCTTGTCGTAAAACTCTTCCTTAGTCACTGCACCGAGATACAGACCGCCCCCTATTAGGGATGTATTCTGATCTACATACGCCAGATGACATCCTACAGCCATCAAATCCTTATCTGATTGCAGTTTGGTCCACATCCGGGCTATAGCTGTAGGACAGAGGACATCATCTGAATCAAGAAACATCAGGTAGCGAGTAGTAGCTTGCCGCTCAGCCAGATGGCGACAATAACCGATGCCACGGTTTGACTCCAGCTTTATCAAATCATATTGACGTGGATATTGGCAGAAATATGCTTCTATTACATCAACTGACCGGTCAGTAGAAGCATCGTCTATGATGAGCAGCCGGAAATCATGGACAGTCTGCGACATCACACTATCTAGAGTCTCTGCAATCCACTCCTCTTTATTATACACGCAAATGGCTAAAGTCAAATCCATATATTTACAAATACAATCTAATATTATCTGATTACCTTTTTTATTCCTATGGCCCAGGGTATATATTTAATCATGACAGGAATCATGAGAGCCGATAGCACTACTGTAATTATCGCAGTAAAAAACAATGGGTATGGAATCGAAAAAGAATCAAACATAACCATTACTGGACGGTATATGAGATGGTGAATAGAAAAAGGGACAATAGAATATGCTCCAAAGAAAGTAATAAAAGAAATTGTTTTAATTGATTTACACAAAAACAATACAGAGAAAACAGCAGGAGTTGCTACAAGAAGAGCCCAATAATAATTACCTACCACAGTATTCGTGTGGAAGCCAATCCAATTATAAGGCTTAATCCATGACAGCAACATGACGAGGCAGAAAAGAGAAATTCCTATAGGCAAATCATATTTGTCGTATTTACTAGGATACAGCAATGGGAAATTTTTAACAAGATAACCTAAATATAGGAAAGGAAGCGCAGCAAAGGATACATCTATCATTAGAGGTATAAATATATATTTCTGCCCTAAGGTAGCACCTATCGAGCCTATGAATAATACCGCTAATATTTGCAAATCTACACTTTGGATCAACCTACATATCATGAACAGCCAAATACTAGTCCAGAAAAGGCATAACAAATACCAAAGCGGGCCATTAAACCATTGGCGTTGAGTGAACATGTCTAATACTCCACGTGCTTCAGTCAACATGACATCGGGGAACAGTGCAATGCCCAGATAAAACAACAAGTAAGACAATAAATAAAAAAACAAGAAGGGTATAACCAGTTTATTAAACCTGTTTACAATGAATTTTCTTATATCAACATCAAATGAAAGAAAAAAACCCGATAACACCAGAAATACAGGAAAATAAAAATAATAAATGACATAGTGATCCCACATAAAACCTATATGACTGAATATCAACAGAATCATACATATTCCTTTCGCAAGATCCATGTATTTTAATCGAGGTCTTTCTACATTTGTTCCCATATCAATATTTAGCTCGCAAACGAAATCTGAAATCAATTGATTCCTACCATATCCACAAATGGTCTTTTTCCTATAGTTTTTAAATAATAGCTATTCAGATTATCCACAGTTTGCTGGTTACCTCCACCCTTAGCATTGGCATCAAACAATGGAGTGTCAGCAGGAATAAGTGTACGAAGATGATGATAATCATATCCAGTAAATACCATCGGGGTTTTCTTAAGACGCCCCATACACGACAACCATATATCATCAGCCGAGAAAGCAAGCCGTCGAATTAAAGGAATATCAAACACATCCGAATGTAAGGTATGCGGAGGATATAATATTCCAGCACACCCGACAAAAAGCAGATCAAATGATTTCATCCTATGATCCACAGCAGGCCAGTGTTCATAGCGAGGAATCATAGAATAGACGTGCTTTGCACGGTTTCCGACCACAGCATCCGGGTATTCGCAATGTGTCTCCCATAATGTCTGTATAATGTCCTCAGGATAAAGGCAATCATCATCTACGGTGATTATGGTTTTATCATAAAACTCTTGCATCGCATAGAAATATTTCTTATGCGAACGCAAATCTCCTTCTACGAACTTAATTTCCAAACCTCTCGACATGAGATTCAATAATCTTGTCGGAAGATTTTTGTTTCCTTTCGGGAATTGGTCTTCGGAAAGATACAATATTATACGTTCTGGTAATGCCGACTGTCTTAACAATGATTCTACGGTCTGCCATACATAGCCTATTCTTTTCGGATATGATGTAAATGATATAATTACATCAGAACAACGAATCGCATCTGGACGCGAAAGATAAAATCTGGATTTTGTAAAATAAAAATAACACTTAAGATAGACATTAGCAATCACATCCCATATCAGATTATATATGGAATAGAATCTGACCTTGTCAAGGATGCGATTGCGTTTATTGTTCCATTTACGGTGCCGATCAAAAAATGCTATGGGTTTCATATATCATAAACATGTTTTGATTACAATTCAATCTTCTTCCTTCTCATCTAATTCTATGGCACCATACTGGCCACATCCAGTTGACAATAATCCGAGCTGATTTTGGTCATAAAAATACCGTGTAGCACTCAGTATGTAAAGCAGTCCCCATAGATAGGCTATGTTAGTGGTACCACCCCCGACTCCTAAAAAGAACATTATTGCCGCAATGGAACGGAACCGAATACAACAGCCAAACACCAGCACTAAGCTAAGAAGATATGCAACAAAACCATAATCATCTATATCACCTATCTTTCGTAATTCAGCATGATAACGGAATTGCGCCGAATAATCACAACCGTTCCCTATCCAAAAAATTTCATCCTCTATCTCTGTTGTCAAACTATTCACAGTGTTAATCAATGGAGCAACACGTACATTAGCAGAGGAATCAGTATTACGTATTTCTGAGGCATTCATCGTAGATGCAGCCTGGGCTATCGCTACGACACGCTCAAAATGTTTTATCTCCGCATTTCTCATTATGAAAAATATGCCGGTGAAAATAGGCAACATCAAGAGAAAATAGTAACCTCTCAAAAAATAGATGGATACAACACCCATGCAAATAAAGGCCGTAGCAGACCCCATTAGAGCCGTATCAAGCAATACGCATAGAGAAATAACGAGATGGCGACCTCTGAATGCCTGTAAAATGGTCACCTTAGAGCCTTGGAGGTATTCATTACATTTCAAATATGCATAATAAAGCACCCATAGTGTGCGCCCGAATGTCGATGGTTCCTGCGAAAGGCTGTTTACACGTTGGCCGGTCTCCTCTCCAATCCACATAAGCATATTCATCCACGAAAGATTCCATATACCTACAATATGCAGCAACGTCTGGATTATTGCCAGACCTGTGTACGCATAAATAAATCCTCTGATAAAGTTAATGAATATGTCTATGCTCAGAACATGTTTATTGTAAATCAGGGTATAAAATACCATGAATGTCACGACAAACATGGCACTATACATGATAGTGCTTGATCTAAACGTTGAGGGATGTAGAAAGTAAGCGGTATAAAAAATCCAAAGCCAATACATGCTGCCAAAAACAACCGCTTTGTTGATATTGAAATTGGCAAGGAATATTATAGGCATCACTGCCATCATCGCGACTTTTACAGGACTGACGCCCGCACTGCCCTCCAATGGATAATACTGGATTACCATCAGTACTATCATGAACAGGACAGCATTTGTCCAGTTATAGTTTTTCAGCTGGAAAAAGCCCTTTATAAAATGCCAGATTCTGGAAAAAAAGACTGAAATATAGGTCATATGACGTTATAATAGCATTATATTGTTTTATCTTGCGAACAGTTTGATTTATTTTTTCTGATTCCTAAAATTTTCGGATATCTGCGTGACAACCACTCCGCTATAAAATATTCGGCAATCATGGTCACACAAAACAATGAAAAAGCAATCCAGCCACCCTTCATGGGATGTCCGCAAATAAGCCGGACTGCAACATCACACAGCACAATCAATATACTGAAATGGGTCACCATCAAAGCCATAGAATTACGTCCCCAATAATGGAAATATCGCCATATTGGACTGGTCTCCACTGACATTATGATCAATATCAATCCTATCGGTTCAAGCAACGGAGCTCCAAAACTCCATAAACGAGGAAACGGCGTCCATAATGCGAGATACCATCCAGCCAAAGCTATCAGCAGGCCGGTTATGAAGACGGTAATCTGATGTCGATTCTGAATCCATCTTAAGACATAGTGATTAAAACAGAATCCAGCGGCAACTCCAATCCAAGCTGTGGAAACATTGAGTATTACACGGAATGGAGCATCAATGATACTGGCTTTGAGAGTCTCCCTCGGACCAAGAACATATCCATAAGATAGCACTATTGCTCCTACGATAAGAATCATAATCAGACCTCTTAAAAGAGGATGCTTTTGCCTCGTCCACCACCACAGGATTTCACCGCCAAACAATGCGGGGAGAAACCATAGTGTGCCGATACCTCGCAACACTACAGATTTATAGACCTCGCGAGCTATGAAGTAAGTATCGTAGTAACCGAAAATCCACAAGATAAGATCAAAAGCGAGTATTATAAGCGTCCAGGCAATATACGGGACTCCGAGCTGATGCCAACGCTTACGGAGAAAGACCTTAAACGGCTGCTGGGTCTGCATGGCATTGACCCAGCCTGATGTGACATAAAACATGCTTATCATATACGAACTGATAAACACATTGACATAAGGAGGGATAAAGCCTGTGGCAAAATGCAGCAGGACGATACTGACAATCGCCACACCTTTGGCTATATCTAAGTATGCCAGACGGCGATTTGAGGTATTGATGGTCTGAGGCATGGCATTCATCTACCAATCAGATTTTTCGCCATAGTCCGCAACAGCTGCCTCCATCGTGGGAAGAAAGATGTCGGCAAAATATAACATGGCGTACGGATAACATCTACTTTGTTTTTGTACTTGGTGGCAAGATTGTTAATCTCGCATAAGAAAGTATTATCGGTCCCCTGCCCCTTGTCTGCCGAATATTTATGATATGTCATCTCTGGCAGGACATATGATGCTACCCCATGATTAAGCCTGGCATTATAACATATGTCTACAGCATAGAGATGCCAATGTTTCAGAATATTCTCATCAAATTTCATTGACATAAATACGTCTTTGTGCATGGCTATCAGACATTCATCAAGGGTAACCACGGCAGTCTTATCAGAAAGTTGACGTCGGGTTATATATCCATCATCAGACTTATATTTCAGATTAGACACCGGACTACCATCTGACGGCATACCTGCAACACCGAGAATCTGAGACGGCTCAAAGGTCAGATCATCATATATACGACACAGCAATCGGGAGTCCGGAAAACTTATATCCTGATGACAGAATACAAGAATATCTTTTAAATCATCACGATGCAATGCGACCTCTTTATTATATGCTTCCGCCGCAGACTTATAACCCTTTGCTTTTGAGTCAATCATGTGCACGTCCAACTCAAATGGCAAATCCCCCATGATTGAATCTATCGAATCCAGCAACATATGCCGGGCCTCTGTCATGTCATTATAACAGCACAGCAATGATATACCAGTTGTTTTTTTCATCGTCGGATACTGTTAATAGATATCATTAAGAAAGCATATACTCTAAAAGACAATGCAGCCAGCATGCGTCCATACCATGGCCAACTGCTATAATGGCGTATGAAATAAAGCCGAGAATCACGCCAATGACGGAAACGAGGACGAGGATCTCCTTTTTCATCTGACACATGGCGATGCACTGCTTGAACTTCAGGGGTATAATACATTGTACGACCAGCAGATTCTATCTGACGTGACAAGACCGATTCTTCGCAGTACAGAAACAGATTCTCATCAAAAAGCCCATGAGCCATAAGATAATCACTGCGAAGCATCAGACAGCATCCGCTGAGTTTATGACACTGATGTGAGTTCTCAGGATTATCTATGAAATCATCGCAATCTCCTTGAGACTTCTTACGCAGACCTATTATATCACGTATCCACGACAAACTGGCAACCCATGAGTCATCTCGTTTCATAGGTGTCTGAAATCGACCTTCCGGAGAAACTATAGCCCCACTGATAGCCGCGCAATCCTGACGGCTCATCAGTTCGTGGTAAAGAGTCGCAATATATCCAGTGTCATGAAACTCCATATCCGGATTAGCAATCATCACGGCATCGCAACCATCCTCTAAAGCCATGCGGATGCCTACGTTGTTGCCAGCATTGTATCCTCTATTGTGCTGCTCAGCCCGAAATCTGATGTTTTTGACATCACAAGCCGTTCTCAACGCATCTACATCATGCTGAGATGCAGATGCATTGTCAATGACGATGATGTCAAGATCCACACCTGTCTGCTTTGTCAGATACTCGATACACTTTAGAGTATCCGACATCGAATTATAATTGAGAATTACTACGCCTATCATGCCTAAATTTCAAGCACCCCTGAATCCAGTCTTCAATTTATATAAGTAGCGTCTGAGTCTTGCACTATGCCTGTTGAGTGACATCACTTTATTTGCAAAACTTCTGCCAAGACTCAATCGTAGACTGGCTGGTTCGAATATAGTGACATGGTCTCCCAAAAACGCAATCTTAAATACCTCTATGACTGAGAGCTTTTTCGCCGTAGGATTCCCATCAAAGGCATCTGCCTCAAGCAGAGGGGTGAAGTCGATATCGTCGGCTTTGAGATGAGAGACAGTATCAAGCGAATCGGCAGCCCATTGAAACAGTATACTGCTGTCACCAAGACGCGCCTGTGTGATCTGAGACGCCATTGCTGAGGACACTTCGACATTGGCTCTGACTATCGGCGTCTCCATCATAGAGCCATTTTCAGAGAACACGGGTATAATCTTTCCGCTCTCTGAATCCCGTGCATATGCCCCGGCTGACGGATAGGGGGAGGCGGAGAAGTAGTTCTCAATAAGAGCCGTGGCGTTAGTGTCAAGTTGTCCCGGCTGGAAATATGATATGTAATTTCCTTCTAATGGAGAAATCACATCGCGGCGCACTCCCATATAGAAAAATGTGGTGGGTTCTCCTCCAGAATCCTTGAGCAAACGGTTAATCATCAGACGCGATGTCCCGAGCCATCCGACATCGACCATAGCTGTTTTTTCACCATCGAGCAGCCCTTCCTGGCGGAAATATTCCTTGATAAGTTCAAACTGGCCGTTTGCTCTCCTCTTGAAGTCGGGAGTAAAACGGTCATGGCGAAACAGAGTGTCCATAAATTGCTGCTGCTGCGAAGCATTGACAATACGGACAAACGGCAACTCCACACCATATTCTTTCTGCAATTGTTCGCGTGTATATTGCAACTGCCACAGCAGATGATCTGAATCGCGCCCTATGAGATTATTACGGTCAGCTATAGCAATATAATCCTCATCACGGCATTCTCTCAGATACGGCACCATCAGCGATCGACGCGATACGTAAAGGTAACGCAGGTCTATACCCTCGTGTGGGAGCTGTTCGGCTATCTTCAGCAAAATGTAACTGTCACGGTTGAGGAAATAGAGCTTCTTTATGCCCTTGCGTTTAGCTTCCTCGATAACGAACTGCATATAAGGTATATATGCCGGAGCTACAAAATCTGCAGCCAGTCGTACTGCTGCTGTATCACCGAATCTAAGACGTGCATTACGCGCTATACCTGCCAGTGCCGACATCTGCCACCCGTTTCTTAGCGATGATGCCATGTCTATCCAATGCTGCTCCGTGTCAGTAAAGGGAGCTGTCACATGCGTGGCTTTTATGCCTTGCTTACGGGCGTAGCGGACATCGCTGAAATGATTGTCGCCATAGTGCATCCAGCCGTCAACCTGACGCGCTATGTCTGACTTTGCGACTTCGGCATAAAGCTTGCCGTGCTGATGCTTGCATGCACCAGCCTCACATGACACAACCACCTCCTCATCACCCTTTAGACAACCTTCACGCCTAAGTATATCGGCAAGGAAAGCCGACGGAAGATACATGTCGGAAATAAATATTATCCTGTCACCTTTGGCACGGTGATTATCTATAATTGCTTTCACATGAGGATTGACGCAAAGTTGACGGCTTTCCTCTTCCATCTCAGCCTGCTTAAGTGCCTCAGCAGTGTATGGGGCAAAGCACTCCGCCTCAGTTGACGAGTATATGGAGTCAATCGTAGCAAATGATCCCTTCTCGGCACATGAACGCCAGTTATAGAATGCCTCAGCCTGTGAATGATCTTCCTGCCATAATCTGGCGCCCATCAGCCGCCATATTATATCAGGACGTCCGCAACGGCGCACTAAAGCAGTGTCAAATATATCAAATGAAGCTAAATTCATATATCATAATAATTCGCGGACATGCCACGACATGTCCCTTACAGATGGAGCGCCTCCATCATTGCTTTGTGGCTGTTTTCCCAGGTAAAGCGATGAATGTTTTCCGCAGCCTGGCGAGCAATGCGAGTCCGCAACCCGTCATCCTTGAGCAACTTTATCACATTGGCAGCCATGGCATCCGAATCACCTACAGGAGAAATCAAAGCCGTCACGCCGTCAGTAGCCATCTCTTTAAAGCCTCCGCAGTCGGTACATGCCACGGTTGCGCCGCATATCATTGCCTCTCCCACTGTCAGCCCCCACCCTTCTGAGCGACTGGTAGCTATGAAGACTTGTGACGAATTATATATCTCATTATGTTCTTCACGTGAAGGGCATCGTGTATATTCTACCCAGTCTGGCAAAAAGTCAGGACGCTCGGGCGTACCAAACATCTTCACCAACAGGTCAGGAACCTCGTTTTTGACCTTCTGAAGAGCATCCCATCCCATTTGGCCATTCTTCAACGGCATATCGTGCCATAGCATGCTCACAATAGGACGGATTCGTTCAGCAACTGGAGCCGACATTTTAAAATACTCAAAATCAAAGCCGTTGCATACCAATACCGAATCCTCGGCATACTGAAATCTCAACATGTCCTTGAGCCATGTAGCTATAGTTATCTTATTTAGAGACATGTGATAGGTATCATCCAGGATGGCTCGGAGACCAGGGCCCCAATCCTCTTTACCCTGTATGAAATAAAACTTTTTATCCGCATCCACTGGGTAACGGTCGAGATACCATGCAGTATATGGCGAAGTAGCTATATACCTGTCAGCACCCTTCGGCACATGGCAGTAGTTGAGCGAGAATGTAAGCCGTTCCTTAATCTGTGGATTAATATTCATCCATTTACCATAAGAATAGCCCTGGAAATACTTCTGCATATACCTCACCACGCCTGACAACTTGAATTTCAGAGGTTTCTGGCGATAAAATATACTGCCCGCATAGCATATAGTCACTCGGTGACCGTCAGCCACCATGCGCCCAGCATGCTCCATCACTACCTTGTATCCCCCCGTAGGTCCTTCCGCCGGACTCGGGAGCAAAAATACCACGTGCATCTATTGTTTGTAATACTCTTTAAACCAGGCTATGAACCGTTCTATGCCCTCATCAAGCGGAGTCAATGCTTCATACCCGAAATCATCACGCAGCTTCTCCACCGAGGCATATGTGGTGTGTACATCACCAGGCTGCATGTCGGTATATTCCTTTTCAGCAATCATGCCGAGACTCCTCTCCACCGAGGAGATGAAGTCCATAAGATTAACAGGGCTGCCATGTCCTATGTTATAGACCTTAGGCGAGCCTTCCGGTCGATCAATCACCTTCAATACTCCACCTACGATATCATCTATATATGTGAAATCGCGTGACAAGTTGCCATGATTAAACACTTTAATAGGCTTGCCTGCCATTATCGCCTTAGCGAAAAGCGCAGGTGCCATGTCGGGACGTCCCCAGGGACCATAGACCGTAAAGAAACGCAGACCTGTGGCATGCACTCCATAAAGCTTGTGATAGACCATCGCCATCAGTTCGTCGGTGCGCTTGGTCACCGCGTATATCGATGCCTGATCCTTAACCTCATCATCCTCATCAAATGGCACTTTGGAGTTATCACCGTAGACCGAGCTTGACGAGGCATACACAAGATGCTTCACAGGCATCTGACGGCAGCACTCAAGCACATTGAGGAAACCATCAATATTAGCCTTGATATATGCCCGCGGGTTTTCAAGCGAATATCTCACCCCTGGCTGTGCCGCAAGATTCACCACCACATCCGGCTTAAACGCCGCCCAAAGCGCATTAAATACATCAAAATCAGTGATATCGGTTTTAGAAAATTCAAACTTGGGATATTTTCCGCTGCGCGACAGGTACGTACCTGTCGCATTGTCGTAGACAATGCCCAACTCTGCCAACCGACCCTTCTTGAGCCCGATGTCATAGTAGTCATTGACGATATCAACGCCAAGCACCTCATCGCCCCTCTCCAGCAAAGCCTTGCAAAGATGGTATCCAATAAATCCGGCAGTCCCGGTAACAAGTACTTTCATTATAAATGAACGTTTCAGTCTGAATATAGTTTCTTATATGTAAAATCATGACCTTGTAGTAGGAACCATGCCCTGACCAGTCTGATTTTTAATTTATTGATAATCATTCTATGCCTGTTGGTGCTGTATCTGCTGTCTTTTTTCACATGCTCTATACGACGGATATGGGCTGAATTTCCCATATGTTCTCCCTTCGGTAAAAACAGAGCGGGCTGGATATTCTCCTTAAAATACGCAAGTCGTAACGATAACTGATCCCGTCTTGAACTTGACAAATAGATATTCCAGAACAAATCCAGTACGTTAGCTAGTTCAGGACTATGTATGGTCCAATATATCAAGTTGTTTTCAAACAATCCTGCATCCCTCGGAAATTTCTCATGTATATGCAGTCTCAATGATTTAATAAGCTGCCATGTCCTATCACTACCATAATACATGCAATCAAAAATTTCCTTATACACACAGTTTCGATATGGATGTATCACATGTCCTACGATTTCATGCTGACTATATAATTCATCCGCCCTTATATATATGAAATCATCAAGTATAAGATTGTTGGCATCAATGTAGATGCAATAATCATACTCTTTCAACAATACATGTGGGTGGAATTTGGGATATCTTGATACACGTGTATTGTCCCTATGCTTGAAAGGGATCGGACGTATCTGCCATACTCCTACCTTATCCTCCAGGATATCATTTGAAAAACAGATATAATCATAGTCGGCAGCGACACACTGCGGCTGCATCAGATTATCATAACCTCCTGTAAGGGCTGTATAGACACATTTTTTCATCAGACTATTGCAATTGATTGTTATCTATAGAAATCAAGTGAAAAAAAGGATTTGAATCTGTTCCAACGGCTGTTTGGATACGTCATGACCCATTGTGGAGTATCATTTGACCGCCGAATACGCATACGGAACAAGAGATTAACCACCATTACTGTGAATTTTTCTCTGATAGAACGTACTGCCAGACACAATTGTGCATCATTCCAAAGTGATGATCTGTATGCTTTACGCCAGCACGCATCAAAAGCTGCTGGTTCAAAACGATAAAGAATCCATGGCTTTGACTTACCTACAAAATGGTATATTCGGATATCGCCATCATACACTGCTTCCTTATCTTCCTTAAAATCAGTTCCTTTCCTTAAATCTTCACTTATCACATCTCTATGGCATGTAAGATTGAATTTCCTATGTTTGAACAAGACTTTACCCTCTAATACCTTGTTCAGAACATCCTGGTCATGATATCTGATTACCGCAGCATTGTCCTTTATAAATTCAATGCATCTATCCTTGACTTTATTATCCCGGAAATAATCAACATTAAACAATATCACACCAGCATTGAAATAACAGCCCTCAATCCCTATATAGCGTGCGTCACGGTATTCGTCAACTGCAGCCGCAGCCATTCCATCTAAATCTGTCTCATACAATTCCCTAATCGAACCAAGTATGATGGCATCAGCATCAATATGTAATATTTTATGAACTTCCGCAGGCAACACGTCCCCAAGAGCCAGTCTTGCCCACGTGGTCCGGGAAAGATACTCGCCGAGATCGAGCGATGGTACCCATTCATTGAATGAGGCATCAGTCAATTCTATGATTGTTATTTTATGGCTGAGCTTTCTGAATTTATCCTTATTATATTCTGATACATTATCAGCAAGGACGTAAACATGTATATCCTCTTCTGGATGCTGCTGAAACAGCGATGAGAGCATCACTCCACACCATGGAGCATAATTATCATCAGTAGCAGTGAGTATGTTCATCATCTTTGATTCTGCCATATATGAGTCTTGTATGCCTATGAATTATACGTGTCTTTTTATTCTGCGCACATGCATCCAGATGTCGCTTAACAGATACATATATCTTTGAATCTTCTCCAATTTATTCTGGGAGGGTTTCAATAGTTTCTTCTGCACCCGTGCATGCCACCAAAACAGCCAATCGTGTTCCTTCTTTGCTATGGTCATCCTGGCATCATACAAGGCACCGTAAAACAAATCATGAAATGCGTCATCAGCCTGTGATACGCTATCAGGGTAAACACGATATTTGACCAAAGTGTCTTCGATTACATGAATATGATGTCCAGTAAACGCACACCTGAATGCAAAAGGGAAATCCTCAAGCATAGGATATCTTAAATCCATGCCACCCATCTGCCTCATCAGAGAGGTTTTAATAAAGAAAGTCGGACCTTCGACTATGCCGTGCCCAGCCAATGCCATATTACGGGCCTGCTCGTATGGATCCTGTGTGTTTAGAAGATCCTCCATCAAATATCTCGGACCGATTTCTCCTCCATCTCCGTCAATGAGCAACGTGCCGCACACCATTATCCCGTCATCCGATAACTGACTATCTTCTACATATCGTCTGATGGCATCATGCCTCAATATGTCGTCACCCGCGATATATTTTATCCAAATCCCGGTCACGTAATTTAACGCGAAATTATAGTTTCCACATATGCCAAGGTTCCGAGGAGTATAAATCTGCTTGATACGAGAAAAATACGCCCTATTTGCATCTGTCCAATTCCTACATATAGCCACGGTATCGTCCGTAGAACCGTCATCACTGATAATCAACTCCAAAGGCCCTCCATAATCCTGCATCCTGATGCTATCAAGGGTTTCAGCGACGTAATGGCTGGAATTATATGTGACAACCACGACCGACACCAACGGCATATTTTTCATTGCAGCAATCCTATCCATGCTTAAATCTCATTATCGCGCATCATATCTGACAGCATGACCGTCAATGCTCCAAACATATACATTTTATGCCGCAACATCCACAGAATTATTCTATGCTTCATGAAAGGACACACAACATACTGCATCTGGTTTCCGTACATTCGTCCTATCTTTTTGAACATCAGCTTCACGCCATCGTAACCATAGCGTGAGGCCACTGATCGCGATTCGGAGACAGCTCTTATCGCCGGACTACATCTCATATCACTTAGAAAGTCACGTCTGGATGCGCCGGGATAATATTCATGATACAATGCAATATACTCCGAATCATCTTCCAGGATTTTGGAAAGGGGGTATAGGGAAATTGTTATGTTGACATCTCTTTCTGTCGATGTATTCGAGCCAAAAACAGCATCCAATCTTTCATACGCCGAGCATAGAGCTTTAATCTTCTGTCTGATTTCTTCTGCCGACAGTTCGTATCGTCGCGAATGATCCACGGTATGTCCATATAAATTATGCGGAATGGCTCTAATGCTTCGGACTCTGGACCATATACAGAGGTTGAAGAGCGTGTCTTCACCGAAACTGACCGATTCAGCAAATCTAGCACCTGCATCGCATACCGTCTCTCGCCTGTAAATCTTGCCCCATACAGCTGTGCCAAGCATACTCCGACCCACTGTATCGGCATACTCTGCAATTTCACAGCCCTTCCAGACCCTGTCCAGTCCGCTTGAGCAGGTGGTTATGTCATGTCCATCAGTTTCTCTTAGCAAAGCCGACAGAAAGCCTGGGCAAAGAAAGTCATCAGCATCAACAAAACACAGATATTCCCCCGATGCGGCATCGATGCCCACGTTACGTGCCGAGCTGACACCGCCATTGTCCTTACGGATATAGCGTATCTTTTCAGGCATTGCCTCAGCATATCGTAGGCACACAGCCTCCGAACCGTCATTCGAGCCGTCGTCAATGATAAGTAGCTCGTAGTCTTTGTATTCCTGTGAGAGTATGCTCTCAAAACAGGTCGCTAAGTGTGAGACCTTGTTGTAAACCGGAACTATAACCGAAACTTTCGGGGACATGTCATACAAGATAATAATCGGGACGTTTTTTCAGACCGAATTTCCACAAAAGCCTCAGCAACACTACACTTATCTTAAACCTGAGCGGAGCTTTGCAGTTTATCGGAGCATCAGGCCATGGGGATATGACACGGTAGTGATGCCAAAGCATGGTAAACGGGTGAGGCATCATCACCCATTTCTGCCACGGTTTTGGAAGGTATTCATAATGAATTATACAATTGCTTCCATCTCTGGCAATCACTCTTTCTATATCGTTTTTCAACTCTGCATCCATGTGCAGTTCGGACTTATCGCATCTAAGAAACGCAGACATCATGTTCCACTTGGGAGATATGTATCTTACCCTATCGTTCAACACAATATTAAAGGCATCCTGATCATGGTACACAAATTTTTCAGGGTCATTTTTAATGGCATCCATACACCTCTCACCGAATTTGCCTTCTCTAAACCGCTCTAAATCCAAAAGCATGATTCCAGCGCAGAAATAGTCATTTTCCAGGCCCAATCTTTCCTTATGTTTTGTGTTATAACTGTCAACGCATGCAGCTACGACAGCTCTGTTGCCCATATCCATGTTATAGAGCTCTTTTATATCCCTATTGACAATCACATCACAATCCAGATATAATATCCTGTTAAGAAAGGTTGGAAGGAAAAGTTCACACATTATACGGTAATATGTAGCCAATGACACGTGATCTCCATCCTTTATGGGACAGTTTGAAAATAAACCGGCATCAGGATCTATGACAGTGACAGTACAATCATACCGCATAGACAAAATTTCAAACCGTTGTCTATCAATGACTGATATACAAGTCCCCAATATGTATATGTCAATATGATGATCCTTATTGTTTTCAAGCAATGATGTGAGCATCACCCCGCAATACGGGGCATAATTGTCATCTGTGGCACACAAAATGTTAATAGTCTGATGAGATATCTCCTTTTCTTTCATAAGAACCTCTTTAAATCAGTCATCATAAGTGCATATCTGACCATCTTGTTGACAAGTCCGTGCTTTGGAATATCCAATAAATAACGCTGTACACGTGCATGCCACCAAGAAAGATACTTCCTGTCACGTTTTGCTATACGCATACGCCAGTCATTCAACGAAGCATAGCAACACCACCAGAACTTCTGATAGTAGACGCTACCCTCCTTGCTCACCGACTGGTACTCTCTGTATCTGACAAGCTCCTTCTTAAGCATATGGATGTGGTAGCCGTTATATACATATTTCATTGCCAACGGCCAGTCTTCCACATAAGGGTATGTTTCATCAAAACCGCCCAGTTCTCGCAATGTAGCTGTCTCAAGGAAAAAAGAGGGGCCTTCAATTATATACGAAAATTCGCTCAATGCTTTTTCTTGGTCCTGGACATCGCATTCAAGCAAGCCCTCGGCCCTCATTCTCGGCTCTTTATCTCCATTCGTGTCAAATGGTTGCAGACGACACATTATGAACTTGTCGTCAGTACGTCGCGTCTCATCCACGAACTCAGCTATGCAGTCAGAGGTCAAAATATCATCGCCAGCTATATATTTTACCCATGAACCATTTACAGCACGCAAAGCCCGGTTATAATTTCCGCTGATTCCAGTGTTAACCTCCGAACGGATTATCCGTGCATCAGGAAATCTTTCACGATGCTCTTTTAACCACGTATCACAGATCTGCAATGTGTCATCTTTTGAACAGTCATCGCTGATTATCAATTGTAGCTCTCCAGTGTAACATTGAGATACGATGCTATCCAGTGTCTCAGACACATATTTTCCGGAATTATATGTAACAACTACTATGGATATCTTAGGAGTGCTCACGGATATATACACCTATTGTAATTTTAATACTTTATGCAAAAAGTCACCATTAGATAACTCGAAGCGTTTTTTTGCAATATTAGTGCAATATGAATCATACTTATCTTCAGACATCACACTCATATGTGTCGGTATCTCAGATAAGGAGTCGATGGCTATGCCGAGGCCATTGTCAGTTATCCATTGTGCCAGAGCACAGCCTGACCAGACAATGACGGGCTTGCCGGTGACTATGTAGAGAGAGAGTTTATGGCTGGTGTTATATGACAAATAGCGGCCGACAGAAGAAGTAGAGCATGTGGCAGTATCCGGGCCGTCCCACACGAGTCCCCACGCACCATCTACATCTGACGGATCATCAGCCTGAAACACTCCTTTGTAATGCACATTCGGATTGTCGTATGTTGTTTTTGCGCCGACTCCATATAGGTAAGTGGGCACTCTCCAATCCTTTTCATCAAAAGCCTTCAGAAAGCCGCTCTTGCCAAGGTTGCCACAGAATACTATGCTGTTATATTCTGACGGACTTTTAAATACTGCACTATCTGTATAGTAATCAAAGAGATAAAGCACATCCATGTGGGTCTTTATTCCCTGACCGTGCAGATAATCACGCATATAAGGAGTGTGGACGATAAGACGGCTGACCGAGCTTAATGTCTCTTTCTCCAAGCGGCTTAATGTTTCATGACCCTGACGCAGCCGGTCCAGGTCATGTATGAGCAGCGTCACCTTGATGCCTTGATATTTCAGAAACTTCAGATACCATACAGAAAGCATCGACGGATATTGGAATATGACTTCTTTGGCTCCAAGAAGTTTGCTGAAATACAAACGCATCAGCATAATTGCCCTTTTGCGCGAAGCCTCCTTAAGATTCTTTGCTGATGGATAAAATATGGTTACAGCATCATACCCTGCTGCTTTTAACGTGCGGGTAGCATCCTTGCGTGCCTTGGGTCCAGCATGCACTGCCTTGTCAAAATACCAGGTAAAATCAACAGCTACACGTCTTCTCATCTTAATTTGCTGAAAGGCTTCAACAACATATATTTATGGAACTGAAGCCACCGCTTCATCATAGCGCGGCTATAGGATGTATATGGTGGTAAGAAATCCTTGACACTGAGCATGTCTCTCTCCATTTTTTCCATATGCTCCGCCGATTCGTCATCATAGCGTTCCATGTTCATGGCAAGCCACTTCAGATAGTGTTTCCGCATCAGTCCAGCATGACGTATGGCTATATTAAGGTGACAATCACGGAAGTATTTCCGCTCTATGGAACACAATTGCTTAAATGAGGTCAATTCAGCAAGATGGCCTGGATTGAAACCATCGGTCATGGCTGACCCACCACGAATCACATAGTTATAGTAAGGTCGGTTGGATATGACATTGACTGCTTCCGATGACTCATATGCCAAATATGACATCGTGAACGCTCTGTCTTCATTGTATCTTAAGCTGCTATCAAAAACCAAACCGTTAGTCCTGATTAATGACAACCGGAAGAAATTTCTGATATACCCCCAATATGACGCAGAACAGTCAAACAGAAGACGCGCACATAACACTCTGTCAAGCGATGCCACATTCTCTTCATCGGTCTCCACCCATCCAGGCAACAGGCTCTGCCGAGTCTCAACATTGCCACTATGCCAAAAATGCTCAGTATATCCTGATATCAACATGTCAGCATTGTATGACTCTATCAGATTAACAGCATTGCAAATGTAGACAGCATCGATATAATCATCGCTGTCAATAAATGTCACGTATTCTCCACATGCCAGTTCCATACCTCTGTTACGGGCAGCACTAACACCAGAATTTTTCTGTGAAAGTACTTTAAAGCGCGAATCCTCATCAGCATATCGGAGCATAATATCAAGCGAACCGTCTGTCGAACCATCATCAATCAATATGCACTCCCAATCAGCATATAATTGGCGCATAATGCTGTCAAGACATCGTGGAAGCACAACAGCCGTGTTGTAGACAGGAACTATTACCGATACTTTCACCATGACATCATATGGAGGCAGCCTTATCCCGCTTGAATATAGACTGGAGCAGTCGCTTGAAAAAGACTCTGAAATTAAGTGACACAGCCCATAATATAGGTGTGGACACCATGAATATCACAATGGCGAATATAGCCGCCTTCATAGCAAAATCCAGCCATGGATTGCTAATCATAACTGCCGATGAGACATGTTCTGTGACAAAAAAAGCCACCAAAGCCCCAATCAACATCGGCCACAATGTCTTGACCCAAAGCAGCCAATATTTCAATGGATTAACCTTGAAACCACGAGTAAACAGGAAGTAGGTCTTCCATACATAGATTATCAATATAGAGGCCGTAAGGTCTCCCATCAACACTCCAGGAAGTCCCCATCTCATGCCACACAAGATAGCTACGGAAATTGAAATCGCCGATTCAGCTATCGGTGCCCAAACATCTGAAAACAGACCGTAGGCATTGATAAAGTAGTCCGTAGGTCCACGCATCACTCCGAGAGTATAGCCTATCACAACAATTGCCACCACCGTAGGAGACACGATACACTCAGGTCCAAGCCACACATTGACAAATGGAGATAACAGATAGTAGAAGCAGAAAGCAAGATTTCCAACGATAAACAGGCGAGATATAAATAGCTGTGAGAAAATCTCCACAATCTTATTTTTGTCACCTTCTGCGACAAGATTTCCTACACTGCCGCCGGCACTGTCTAATATGCCGTTGAAAAGATTCTGGATGCGACTTGTTATGATTGTGTAATTGGCATAGAGAGCCACACTCGATAGAGATGCGAAAGCATAGATTAGCATCGGCTGTGACTGACCTTTAACAAACAATCCAAGCTTATGCACCACAACCTGCTTGATTTTGCTGGTCACTTCAGGATATTTCTTAAGCAGTCTACGACCTTCTTTGAGTTCACTTTTGAGCCAGGGATATGTCTTATGGAGCTTCCAGTTAATAAGCAATGTATTGGCTATACCCGCTGTCAGCTCAATGGCAAGAAACAGATAAAAATTAGACCATAACATCGCACATCCCATCTGTACAAACAGCTTCAGGGTCGTTGTCAGTTGGAAATAGCCCGTCACCACATAATTACGCTGGTCGGCACTAAGCAATACCATCCTGTAATTGAAGAAATACCCCAACATCGAACCTGTGAGGTATATGTAGAACGATGCATAGATCACACCCATCGAAAATGATGTGTCAGAAAATATCAGCGGCAGGAAAAACGATACTATTATAGCCGCGCCATAGATGAATATGCCTATCCAACGATAGAGATAGCCCATCACCGAAAGAAGCTCGTTTATTTTCGTCTCATCACCATCAAACACGGGCTTGAACAGCAGATAAGAGATGGCAGTACCGATACCGAGTTCCGCCAGATTCAGAAATCCGAGCACACTCCCGACCGTGCCGTTCAAACCCATGAACTCCAGCCCGAGATAATCAATGAATATCCTGCGGGTGAAGAAAGCGGTCAGCAGCGATGCGAAATAGCAAAGCATGTTGACCTTGGCATTCTTGAGCGACTTGGCTACACGTGACTCACGTCTCATATACTATCTTTTTTCTTAGTGGTTGCCCGAGACAAAGCAAAGACAATACGGGGGACATTTCTATCACCTTGATGGCTGATAGTGTTATGACAGTTGTTACAAGTGTTGAAAAGCCGATTATGACAAGCTGCATCAAAGGATTGCTCTCCATGCCCATATGCATCAATAGAATCGGTGAAAAATGACAGATTATTTCACTAAGCACGAAATAATGCAGCAGATATAGTCCAAGCGTGTTTTTCCCACACAATATAAGAAAATTGCCGATATGGTGATCTTTCCTGAAATAACCCCGCATGTTATGCATGATTAAAAATATCACAAATACCCCCAATGATGACAAAAAAGGTTGAATTAATGGCTGATTATAGAAACTAAGCAATAAAAACAACATTATAATGATTCCAAAAAACAATATGTGTCCATCAACATAAGAATATATGCGTCTATGAACGTATCTAATCAAAGCTCCTATCAAAAATGGAATCAAATATACACAGAAAAATGACAATTGAAACGCATCAGCCCAAGGTGTATTAAGCATGCCGTAACGAAAAGCCAGGGATGTCAAAATCTTATCAGCAATTATAACTAAACAAATAATCCCAACCTTCTTAGTCAATGAGCAACGTCTGATATACTTAAACAAGACATACCCGACAACTTCCACTACAAAAAGTGTCGGAAGGAACCAGAAACCATTCTTCATTTTAGCAAATAAATCCAATGAATCCCCATATATCCAGGCATGGATTAGATAAATAACCACTGTGGGCAGCAGCAACTGAAGAGCGAGTTTACGGACTTTTATAATAACCGGCATTGAACTTATCGCGCACAGAAAACCGCTTATAAAGAAGAACATCTGCAGCATTACAAAACGAAACGCCTCAACAGTTACGCATGTATAATCTAACGGAGAGCCCATAACCTGGTGGCTATATATGACCATCAACATTGCCAGACCTCTCATAGCATCCAACCACTCCATTCGTTTGGATGGCTGTTGAAGGGTAAAGGTATCTGACTGATTTTTCGCTATAGATGTAACCATTTGCTGTTTTAGAGGAGTTGGACGAGATCGGGGGATACTTCGGCGGTGACGCTGCCGATGGAGGGGATGGTGACCACGAGGCGGCGGTTGCGGTGGCCTTTGACTCGCTGAAAGACGCCTGTCACGCCATCAAATGGACCTCCGAGGATTCTTACACGACTGCCACGGGCTATATTGACCTCATCAGGAGTAAGATAACTGATGCTTTCATCGGCCACTGACTTTGACGCTACCTTGATAAAGTCGCTCATATCCTTGTCTGCCACGACCAGCGGTTGGTTTCCACCCGAAGAGGCTGACATGACAAACTGCAATTTCTCTACGCGCTGTTTGGCTTGGATAAGGCTCTCTTTAGTGGCATTGACAAAAACCATGCTCGGGATTGCGGGCACGAGATAGCGTCCCTTACGACCGTGATATACCCTTACCGCCAATTTCTTGGGGACGAAAACGGTATAGCCGAGCTGCGTCAGATGTTCCTCTACGCTTTTTTCCGCTTTATACGCCCTCATGACATACCACCGGGGTATATTTCCGCTATGTTCTGATGGTGTTTGTTCCCCTGTCTTTGTCACGTTAATAATTGACTGTTGACAAATTCAGACCGATTTTATAGCTTGTCCGTGACGGCAAAAACAATTTCTTAGTTCATCCCAATCTTGACAACGCGCTATTAATCAACACATTATAGCCGAACGAGCAAGAAACAGGACAAGTATAAGTCATAACTCCTACGCAGTATGACTCTGCATCACAAACTAATGCAAAGTTACGAAATATAATTGATTATACAGCGTCCTGACGCGTAATTTATGGTCAAGCACGGGAGCAAATGTCAATCCATGCGGGCTCGGTAATCCTCGTAAGTGAAACTTCGCAGTTCATGGCATCGCCCATCTACATCGCAAAGTATCATGGACGGATGCTGGATGCCATTGAACATGTTGGTTTTGACTGTAGTGTAATGGTTCATGTCCTCAAGGCGCAGACGGTCGCCGATCCGCAGCGGACGCGCAAAACTCCAGTCACCCATGAAGTCCCCGCTAAGACACGAATTGCCTCCCAAACGATAGGTAGGCAGCGAAGCATCTACCGGCATGCTGCCTGTGATAGCAGGCTTGTAGGGCATCTCCAGACAGTCAGGCATATGGCATGCAAACGAAGCATCTATAATCGCCGTCTTAATGCCTTGATTGTCAACAATGTCTACTACCGATGTCATAAGGTCACCCGTCCGCCACATAAACGCACTTCCTGGCTCAAGTATGACCTGAACTCCCGGATGACGGTCTCTGAATCGGCGTATGACCTCTATCAGATGGTCTGTATCGTAACCCTCACGGGTCATCAAGTGGCCGCCGCCCATATTAACCCACTTGACCTGATCAATCCACTCACCGAAGTCAGCTTCAAACGCCTCCAGCACCTTCTCGAGGTCATGGCTCGAACTCTCGCACAAGGCATGGAAATGCAGCCCCTCAATCCCATCGGGCAGCCCGCCGGCTTCATGCAGCACATCAGCTGTGACACCGAAACGGCTTCCAGGCAGAGCCGGATTGTAGATATCGGTCTCTATCACCGAGCATTGCGGATTGACGCGCAGACCGGGCGAAGCTGCCGATTCAGCCACCAACGACTTGAACCGCTCGAACTGATGCAGCGAATTGAATGTGATATGAGTCGAACGTTCCAGATACTCCCCTATTGTTTCATCAGTATATGCCGGGCAATAACTATGAGCCTCACCGCCCAACTCGTCACATCCGAGACGCAGCTCGTTGAGCGAACTTGCTGTGAAGTCACGGCAATATTCACGCACTATCGGAAACGTCTTCCACAAAGCATTGGCTTTGAAAGCCATGATTATTTTGGCTCCAGATGCTTCAGCTACATGGTTTATGAGTGCCAGATTGCGGCGGATACGCGACTCATATACGATATAGAATGGTGTGGGTATCTCTGATTCGTTGTTATAGACCATGACAAGTATTAACTTTTAGACGATTTTGAATCTTGCAAATTTCAGCATGAGCACTTTCTGACCGGTATTGTCAAACGTGACCCTTATGCGGTGGTCAGGCTGCTCGCGGTCAATCTCCTCGATAGTGCCGCGTCCGAATATCTGGTGCTCTATCACCATGCCGACAGACAGCTCTGACGAATTGTGAAGCGAAGCTCCTTCTGCCGAAGCTGTGGAGGGAGCCTGGCGCGGTTCTACCCGCGGAGTGACGTTGCCATGATAGTCGCTGAGTGACCATGCCCCCCCACCCCGCCTCTTGGACGCCACCATGCCAGAAGGCGAGCCGACCGACGAATGATATGAATCGCGATAACGTTCTACAGGATTAAACATCGTCCGACCCGTTACGCTTGTGCCTGTTACCGGTTTAAGATATCTGGTGTCTATATCTCTGATAAATCGTGACGGACTGCATGTCGCAGTCATACCGTTGCGGAAACGGCTGCTCGCATAACTTATCATGCAAAAACGCTTGGCTCGTGTAATCGCTACATAGAGCAGACGGCGTTCCTCCTCCACCTCCTCGGCACTGGCAGCACTCATGGAATTGGGAAATAAGTCTTCTTCGACACCAACGATGAAAACGTTGGCAAATTCAAGCCCTTTGGCAGCATGCACGGTCATAAGGGTGACTTTTGCCGAGTCATCCTCTTCGTCCTTGTCCTGATCGGTGGCAAGCGACACCTCGCTAAGGAAATATTCCATGCCGATGTCCTCGTTGCCCTCCTCGGTGTGCATCTTGACAAACTGTCGGGCACCGTTGACAAGCTCCTGCAGGTTCTCTATGCGCGATATGCTCTCTGGAGTGCGGTCACCTTGTAGCTGTGAAATCATACCTGTCTCGGAGATAATCAGTTGAGCCAAGGTGGCGGCATCGGCTGTGGTGTTACTGTCAATGAATTTCTCCATCAGCTCTCTGAAGCCCTGGAGTTTACGTTTCGTACCATTATTGAGACCGGTATCTATAGTGTCAAGATGCGTGATGACATGCCATACGCTCACATCGTTGTCAATGGCTGCTCGTGTGAGCTTAGCCAAAGTAGTGTCACCGATGCCTCGCGCCGGCACATTGATGACGCGACGCAGAGCCTCGTCATCATCAGGATTGACCGACAAACGGAAATATGACACTGCATCCTTGACCTCCTTGCGCTGATAAAACGACTGGCCTCCGTAGATACGGTAGGGTATGCTCTGCTTGCGCAGAGCCTCCTCAAGTATGCGGCTCTGAGAATTGGTGCGGTAGAGTATGGCAAAATCGTCATAGCTGTCATGGCGTGTCAGCTTCACCTGAGCCACGCGGTTAGCCACAAGAAAACCTTCCTCATAATCGCTGTAAGCCTGGACGAGCTCGATGCGGTCACCCTTGTCATTGCGCGAGAACACCTTTTTGGGTATCTGCCCCTCGTTTTTGTCAATCAGCGAGTTGGCGGCATTGATGATGGTCTGCGTCGAGCGGTAGTTTTCCTCAAGCTTGAATATTTTGAGGGTCTTATAAGTGCGGTTGAGATTAAGAATGTTGGCGATATTTGCACCTCGGAAACTGTAGATGCTCTGTGCATCATCACCCACCACCATCAGTCTGCCGCACTCACCGCACAGCTGCGACACAATCAGATGCTGGGCGAAATTGGTATCCTGATACTCATCCACAAGCACATAGCGGAAAAACTCGGCGTAGTGGTTGCGTATCTCGGGATTGTCACGCAGCAGCAGATTTGTGTAATAGAGCAAGTCGTCAAAGTCCATAGCCGATGCAACTATGCAACGGTTGCGGTAAGCGGCATAGATCTCATGGATGAGCGGACGGCGTGCACGTCGGTCAGCTGCCATCAGCTCCTCATTGGCGGCATAAGCCTCAGGGGAGATGAGCGAGTTTTTAGCCCACGATATAGCATTAGCAACAGTAGATGCTTTATAGACTTTCTCGTCAAGCTGCATATCCTTGATGATGGTCTTGACAAGAGCCTTGCTATCGGCGGCATCATAGATGGTATAGGAACTTTTGAAGCCTATCTTATCGGCGTGGATGCGAAGTATACGCGCGAAGATGGAGTGGAAAGTCCCCATCCACAGACGCGATGCTGCCTCATGCCCCACAAGCGTCTCGATGCGCTCGCGCATCTCACGCGCTGCCTTGTTGGTAAACGTCAGGGCAAGGATGCGCCACGGTTCCACTCCGTGGGCAAGCAGATGCAATATCTTATATGTCAGCACCCTCGTCTTGCCGGAGCCTGCTCCGGCAATGACGAGCTGGGGACCGTCGGTGTACACCACCGCGGCCCTCTGCTGATCATTAAGTTCGTCGAGATAGCTGTTATCCATCAAATTTTTATCAGGTTATTGCGGCTCATTTCCGGCAAATTCCATCAGGTATGCCTTGATGAACTCGTCAATGTCTCCGTCCATGACACCGTTGACATCACTGGTCTGGTGGTTGGTGCGGTGATCCTTGACACGGCGGTCATCAAACACGTAGCTGCGTATCTGGCTGCCCCACTCAATTTTCATCTTGCCTGCCTCAATCTTTGCCTGCTCCTGCATGCGGTGCTGGAGCTCCTTCTCATAGAGGATTGAGCGCAACTGACGCAGAGCGTTCTCCTTGTTCTTGGGCTGATCGCGTGTCTCAGTGTTCTCAATGAGGATTTCCTCCTTCTCCCCGGTATAGGGATCGGTAAACTGGTAGCGCAGACGCACACCTGATTCCACCTTGTTGACGTTCTGGCCGCCGGCGCCACCGCTTCGGAAGGTATCCCACGATATGAGAGCCTGCTCTACCTTGACCTCGATAGTGTCATCTACCAGCGGGGTCACGAATACGCTCGCAAACGAAGTCATACGCTTGCCCTGCGCATTATATGGAGATACACGCACGAGTCGGTGGACACCGTTCTCACTCTTAAGATAGCCGTAGGCAAACGCGCCCTCGATATTGATGGTGCAGGACTTGATTCCAGCCTCATCGCCCTCAAGCAGGTTGGCGATGGATGTCTTGTAGCCATGCTTCTCAGCCCAGCGCAGATACATGCGCATGAGCATCTGTGCCCAGTCCTGGCTTTCTGTTCCGCCTGCACCTGAGTTGATTTTGATGACGGCATCCATCTTGTCCTCCTCGCGGCGCAACATGTTACGCAACTCGAGCGACTCGATTTTCTCGATAGTCGAGGCATACAGCGCATCAAGCTCCGCCTCCTCCACTATGCCCTCTTTGAGAAAGTCCCATGCGAGCTGTAGTTCTTCGGTAGCCTTATCGATTTCGTTGTATCCGTCAATCCATGCCTGGATGTCCTTGATTTTCTTCATCTGTGCCTGCGCCTCCTTGGGATGCTCCCAGAAATCGGGCACATGTGTGCGGAGCTCTTCCTCCTCTACTTCTATTTTCTTGCTGTCGATGTCAAAGATACCTCCTCAGCGCCAGCTTGCGCTCAAAGGTCTCTTTTAGCTGTTCGGGGGTAATCATGATTATTCCGGACGTTAATTGGGTTTGGTTAATAATATATATTACAGTCTCTGTTGTCAAATATCATACATCTCGTCAATCTCGCGCGAATAACGCGCATTGATTACGGGACGTTTGATCTTGAGCGTATTGGTCAGTTCTCCACGTTCCATACTGAACGCTTCAGGCAAGAGAGTGAACTTTTTAATGCGCTCGAATCCTGGCAGCCCTTGCTGCAAACGCTCTATGCGCGCCCCAATCATGTGGCGGATGTCTCCGTTCTTGACCAACTCTGCCAGATCCTTATATTGTATATGCTTCTGACGTGCATATTCCTTCAGTGCGTCAAAAGCCGGGATTATTATTGCAGTAACATACTTGCGGCGGTCGCCGATGACCACCACCTGGTCTATGTACCTGTCCTGCACAAGACGGCTTTCAAGCACCTGCGGTGCGATGTATTTTCCATTGCTCGTCTTGAAAAGATCCTTGATACGGTCAGTCAACACAAGAGCGCCAGCCGCATCAAAATGCCCGGCATCGCCAGTGCGAAACCATCTGTCGGCAGTAAACGCCTCGGCTGTGGCTTGTGGCTTGTTGAGATAACCGCGCATCACAGTAGGACCCTTGACCAATATCTCATTGTTTTCTCCTATCTTCACCTCCACTTCCGGCATGACAGTGCCAACCGAACCTATGACGTAACCGAATTCAGGAAAACAGGTCACTGTAGCCGTGGTTTCCGACAGTCCGTATCCGATAACGATATTCAGCCCCATACTGTGGAAAAATGTCACTATCGACGGAGATAGCGGAGCGCCTGCCGTAGGGAATATATTACCATAGTCTATACCGATCGCTTTACGGACAGGACCGAATATACGCTTGTCAAAAAACTTATAGCGGCTTTCAAGCAGAGCCGGTACCTTACGTCCGAGGCGCACGTAGTCAAGATTACGTTTACGCCCGATCTTGAGAGCGTGCATTACCAGTTTTCGCTTGAGTGGCGGCATCTTCAATACCTGCTCCTCTATAGCAAGATATGCTTTTTCCCAGAAACGGGGCACACTGCACATGCAGGTCGGGCGCACCTCGCGGATGGCTTTTTGTATCTCCTTGGGATCATGGTTGATGGTTACATACATTCCCCTATAGAGGCAGAAGTATGTCCAAGCCTTTTCAAAAATATGGCTCAAAGGCAGAAAACAGAGCGAAGTGTCTTCCTCACTGAGAGTTGTCAACCTCTCTCTATGTATAGATAGAGCAGCATTAAAGCATGAATGCGGCAAAATGGCGCCTTTAGGCTCCCCGGTAGTACCGGATGTGTAGATCAGAGTGGCGATATCGTCAGGGACAGCCGCCATGCTTCGCGCCCTGACTTCATCAATGATATCCGCAGATGCTTTGCGTCCGATATCAAGCAACTCCTCAAACGACATAGAGCAGGCATCCTGAGGATTCCTCGCTATATTGCCGTAGCGGACTATCTGACGGACGCTCTTGCATTCATCTGCGATGCGCAGAGCGAGTCTGTACTGAGCCTGATCTCCCACGAACAATACAGTCGCCTTGGCGTCATCAACGATATATTTGACCTGGTCATGGCTGCTCGTCGCATATATAGATACCGGAATAACGCGAATCCTATATGCCGCAAGATCTGTCATCACGACCTCGCGCATGTTCTCCGAAAAGACAGCAATACATTCCTGCACACCCACTTTCAGTCTGAGTATCCCGGCAGCCAGCCAGTCCACCCTTTCCGCCAGATCGTTCCAGCCAAGCGGTTCATGAAGTCCATCTTGAGTGGTATAATACCCCATAGCCCTGCGGACGCCATACTTGGCTGCCTGGGTCTGTGTCAGATGTGTCAATATGTTATCCATATGTATCCGTAGTGTTGCTGCAATGAATAGGATAATCAGAGCAAAGTTAGCCACAATATATCCTTATAACACACTAATTAAACAAAATCAATCGCAATTAACGTTTATTCACTAACGCCAATTGCGATTGATTAAAGCTTAAACGGCAGGTTATGCCAATCAGATCAGCTCTATGCCGGCTTCCTTGCATGCCTTCATCTGATCCTCGGGCCAGATAGATGCCTGCACTTCGCCTATATGTGCTTTCTGTAACAGGAACATGCAGAGGCGGCTCTGTCCTATGCCGCCACCCATAGATGCAGGCAGCTCGCCGCCGACAAGCGATTTATGGAAGTTGAGTCCGAGACGGTCCTCAGCATTTCGTATAGCCAGCTGCTTCTTGAGCGAATCGCTGTCAACACGGATACCCATCGACGACAATTCAAATCCTGTCTCCAAAATGGGATTCCACAATATCAGGTCACCATTGAGTCCTGTATAGCCGTCGCTGTTAGGGGTAATCCAGTCATCATAGTCAGGCGAACGTCCGTCATGAGGTTCGCCAGTGGAGAGATCCGCACCTATGCCGATGAGGAATATTGCGCCATACTTGCGTGCTGCCTCGGTCTCACGGTCTTTCGCGCTGAGATTTGGATATTCGCGCAGAAGTTCTTCGGTGTGTATGAATTTTAGATTCTCAGGGAGTTGAGGCGTGATGTGCGGAAACTGCTTATATATCATCATCTCGACCTCACGGACAGCATTGTATATCTTCTTTACGGTTTCTTTCAGATAATTGAGGTTACGGTCCTCGGGGCGGATGGTCTGTTCCCAGTCCCACTGGTCAACATAAAGCGAATGCAGATTGTCGAGGTCTTCGCTGGTGCGGATAGCGTTCATGTCGGTGTAAAGTCCGTAGCCGGGAGCGATGTCGTAGGCTGCGAGTTTCGTGCGCTTCCACTTTGCCAGCGAATGCACTACCTCCGCCTTGCGTCCGTCCATACATGCGATATTGAACGATACAGGCTGCTCCACACCGTTAAGGTTATCATTTAGTCCCGTACCCGACAGCACGAACAACGGGGCTGTCACACGCCTCAGGTTCAATGCCTCGGCAAGCTTGATCTGAAAGGCATCTTTGATTGATTTGATGGCGACCTCTGTGGTCTCGGCAAGAAGTTTCTGCTTGTATTTGCGTGGGATGATTAGTGACATTAGTTGGCTGATATTTGCAGTTGTCAATACATTTTGATTTGATATAACCTCAAATCATGTGCAAATTTAACGCTTTTATCCCACTTTTCCTAACAAAAAGACACACAAATGCAACAATTGGCTATTCATCCTCCTCTTCGGAGCATAAAGCCTCTTCCTGGCGACACTTATCCACCACGTCATTGATTACAAGCGAAGCAAGTGTCATGCCAAAAATGGCTGTGATGTGGCATATGGCTCCGTTGGTGACCACTTTGCCAAAGGTCATACCCCCGGTTTCATCATCAGGGGCATCATCATGGTTAGGAAGCACCTCATCAGAGTACACACACTTGAATTTATGAGCCGGATACTCCCCTATTTTTTTGAATTTATGACGCAAAGCAGCAGCCAGTTTGCATCCCTGCACTTTGGAGATGTCTGTCGCTACCTTTATGCGCGAAGGGTCAAGCTTCAGTGCCGCACCCATGGATGAGAACAATGTGGCAGTCGATCGTGTGGCATTATTTATAAGAAGTGCCTTGTCAGCCAGCGAATCTATGCAGTCTATCACATAGTCATAGCTGTTTAAGTCAAACCGCGAGGCAGTATCGGCATCATAACGCATTTCCATGCATTTGACCCCTATACGCGGATCCATGTCAAGTATCCGCTGCCCCATGATCTCCACCTTGGCATTGTTGACAGTCGACATCAATGCCGGAAGCTGTCTGTTGATATTGCTTACCGCTACCCTGTCAGCATCGACTATAGTGATGTGGGACACGCCTGAACGAGCGAGAGCCTCGGCAGTCCAGCTTCCGACGCCTCCGATGCCTAATACTATGACTTTTGATTCGCTGAGACGAGTAAATGCTTTACGTCCGATCAGGCGCAGGGTGCGGTTAAATATCATGTCTCTCATATGGGGAGGCGTATAGGTATGATGAATTTTAAGAAATATGCCAGCGATATCACTGGATGATTGACATAATCACAAACAGAGAGTGATGATGCTATTATAGACAAGACCTCCTATCAGTGACGGCGGATCTTATCCTTGGCACGGTCAAGCAGCGACGGTTTCTGCATGCGGAGATGCACATGCACGGCATCATCATGTTTGTTGAGGAATATTATGGACGAGTGAAGCACAACCGCTATTGAGTTTTCAAACTCCACGATTTCATGTATGTTGCTGAGCGGGATGGTGTGAAACGGACTGTCAGGGCTCACACTGTCAATGACCAGATTGCCATCGTCAACAAATATCGCGTGATTGTCGATAGCGTACTGAAACAATAGTCCCAAATTCAACGTGTCAGGGCTTGACGGCCTTGACTTGTACTGCTTGTATATGCTGTCAATTACTTCTTTTGTTATCATCAGGTGCTTATGAATTAGCTGAATTGATGTGATTAATGAGTCTGCGCAAGTCAGTGAAGAGATGTAATAATGCAGTCTCACGATGCCTTTCACATTTTATAACGCATTAGCAGTGATATGGTTCTAAGTAAGTCTAAAAATTTTCCTCAGAGGTCAATACAATCATCTATGACTATGACAGCGATGTCACTGCTGCGCTATATCCGAAATCTTGTGTAAAATAATGCCTGTAAAAATCGATATTGTTTGGATGGATAAAAAGCCGCCGGAAAAGCCGACCGAATCATATGACTGGCACTTTCCCGGCGGATATTTTATAGTATCAAAGAGCGCGTATCAAGCAAGGAATCCGAGAAGCACACCCGCAGCTACTGCTGAACCGATCACACCAGCCACATTGGGACCCATGGCATGCATCAACAGGTAGTTTGACGGATCATACTGCAATCCGAGATTGTTGGAGATACGTGCCGACATAGGCACTGCGGATACACCAGCATTACCGATAAGCGGATTGATTTTCTTAGCCTGAGGCAAGAAAAGGTTGAACAGCTTGACAAACAGCACACCTGATGCCGAAGCAATGATAAACGCCATGAAACCAAGTGCGAAGATACCGATTGTCTGGGTGGTAAGGAACTCGGATGCCTGAGTAGAAGCACCCACTGTCATGCCGAGAAGTATCGTGACGATATCAGTCAGCGCATTGCTTGCAGTCTTAGCAAGACGGGTGGTCACGCCGCACTCACGCAGCAGATTGCCGAAGAAGAGCATGCCGAGCAGAGGAATGCCTGAGGGCACCACGAAACATGTCAGAAGCAGACCAACGATCGGGAAGATGATTTTCTCGTTCTGAGAGACGGCACGCGCAGGCTTCATCTTAATCAGACGCTCATGCTTGGTGGTCAGCAGCTTCATGATAGGAGGCTGGATCACAGGCACAAGAGCCATATAAGAGTAAGCCGAAACGGCTATGGCACCCATCAGATTAGGTGCAAGCTTTGACGAAAGGAATATGGCGGTAGGACCGTCGGCGCCACCGATGATGGCGAGGGCACCTGCCTGATCAGGCGCGAAGCCGAGAAGCAGAGCCACCATGTAGGCACCGAAGATACCAAACTGGGCAGCCGCACCTACAAGCATCAGCTTGGGATTGGCTATAAGCGCAGTAAAGTCGGTCATCGCACCGATACCGAGGAATATCAGAGGAGGATACCATCCGGCACTCACACCATTGTAAAGGATATTGAGCACCGAACCCTGTTCGTAGATGCCTATTTCCAGTCCAGCCTCACCGTTGAAGGGTATGTTGCCTATAAGCATACCGAAGCCAATAGGCACCAGCAGCATAGGCTCAAAGTCCTTCTTTATGGCAAGCCATATGAAGAACAGACCTACAGCAAGCATCACGAAATGCTCCCAAGTAGCATTGTAGAAGCCTGTCAGATGCCAGAACTGCTGAAGGTTTTGTATTAAGAAATCACTGAATGACATATCTTTAATTTACTTGCAGATGAATCTATTGTATGTACGTGTATTATAAGGATATATGTCAGTGACATCAGTCAATCACAAACAGCACAGTGCCTTCGAGCACAGAGTCGCCGGCATTGACGTTGATTGAGGCAATCTTGCCGTCGCGGCCTGCATGGATGGCGTTTTCCATCTTCATCGCTTCAAGGATCAGGACAGTCTCGGCAGCCTTGACTTCATCGCCCACTTTCTTGACGATATTGAGCACAGTGCCAGGCAGCGGAGCCGTCACCTGATATTTACCGGCTGCAGCCGGAGCCTTTGAAATCACCTTCTCGCCAGTCTGGGTGCGAGGAGCAGCCGTGGGTCGCGGTGTATTGATTACGGTGACAGGCTTCTTCTGAGCCTCTATTTCCACACGATAAGGTGTGCCGTTGACTTCAACCTCGGCAAGGTTGTTGTCAATATCTCCGACCGACACCTTGTAGGTGTTGCCGTTGATCTTATATTTATATTCTTTCATTGACAGTTGTTGATTATCGGATGATTAATAGAAATGGCTTTCAACGGTTGACGTTGGGTGTCTCACGGAGAGTGTAAATCTTCGAGCTCCAGGGCGAGTAAGCACGCTTCACCTTGTTGATAGTCAAGACAGTGTTCTCACGGTCATGGGCATCAAGATGCTCATGGAGAGCCATGGCAATGGCTGCGATTTCCTCACCGGTGTCGTGGTCAGGACGCTCGTCACGTGCGAGTTCCTTGAGATTAAGACCCACGGTCTTCGCCTTGTTGCTCTTGGATATGGCTGCCGAAATCTTGTTGATGATATAGAAGCTTATACAGAGCACGAGCAGAGCCGAAAATACGATGCACATCGCCATGATGGTCATACCGCCTCCAGCCTCATCAAGTTCCTTGAAGGTAGCTACCTTGTTGTTGGTATCCTTGATGATGTTATTGCTGCTCGGGGTGATATAAAGCGACGAAGTGCTACCGTCACGTACCTCCCACGCCGAAGCGTCATTATCAGCGCCTTCACCGTCCACTTTGCGTGCATATGAAGCATCAAACGGCAGCGTAGCCGGGATGGTCACCTCATCAATGAGGGTCTTTCCGTCGGCATCATACAGACCGATCCAGTTGTCCGCCCCGGGAATGAGGACGAAATTAGTATGGAAAGTTCCGTCATTGGGCATTCCGTCAGCCCAGAATATAACATGCTGACGCTTGGGAATGCGGGTATTGACATCACCAAGAGGCACAGGGTACATCGTGGGATTGTTACGGTCGTTGGTCAGATAGACGCTTGAAATCTCCAAGGGTCCGAAAGTGGAATTGAAGAGCTCTATCCAGGCAGCATGCCGGCCGTAATCATCTATGACGCTTGACTCATTCTTGACCATGACCTCATTGATGCGCAAGCCGCGGCGTCCCTGGGCTGAGACAATGCCGGCGCATACACATACGGCGATGGCAAGGAGCATTAGTCGTTGTTTCATACTGAGTTACGAATATGTATTGATATGAATATTAGAGAGGAATGTTACCATGCTTCTTGGCGGGATTGACCACCTTCTTGGTAGCAAGCTGCTGAAGTGCACGGATGATGCGGAAGCGTGTGTTACGCGGCTCAATGACATCATCGATATAGCCGTACTTGGCTGCATTGTAGGGATTGCAGAACAGCTTGTTGTATTCAGCCTCTTTCTCTGCGAGAACCTTCTTGGGATCTTCGCTCTCTTTTGCCTCACGTGCATAAAGCACTTCTACGGCACCGGCACCACCCATCACGGCGATTTCGGCAGTAGGCCAGGCATAGTTCATATCGCCTCGGAGCTGCTTGCAGCTCATCACGATATGGCTGCCACCGTAGCTCTTGCGGAGGGTAACTGTGACTTTGGGCACAGTTGCTTCGCCATAAGCGTAGAGCAGCTTGGCTCCGTGGAGGATTACAGCATTGTACTCCTGACCTGTGCCGGGGAGGAAGCCGGGGACATCCACGAGAGTGACCAGAGGTATATTAAAGGCGTCGCAGAAGCGCACGAAGCGGGCTGCCTTGCGCGAAGCATTGCTGTCAAGCACACCGGCGAGGAACTTGGGCTGGTTAGCCACGATACCTACAGCCTGACCGTTGAAACGGGCAAAACCGATGATTATATTCTTGGCGTAACCTGACTGTATTTCAAGGAATTCGCCATTGTCGACAATAGCTCCGATCACCTCATACATGTCGTAGGGACGTGTAGCCGAATCAGGCACAATCTCGTTGAGCGAGTCCTCGAGACGGTCGATGGGGTCGGTGCACTCTACCAGCGGCGGCTCCTCGAGATTGTTCTGGGGTATGTAGCTGAAGAGCTTACGGATGATTTTGAGGGTCTCCTCACCGTCCTCAGCGGCAAAATGAGCCACGCCGCTCTTGCAGGCATGTACTTCTGCTCCACCGAGAGCTTCCTGTGTCACATCCTCGCCTGTCACGGTCTTCACCACCTTGGGACCGGTAAGGAACATATAGCTGATGCCCTTGGTCATGATGGTGAAGTCGGTCAAGGCAGGAGAATACACCGCACCTCCGGCACACGGACCGAGGATGCCAGAAATCTGGGGTATCACACCAGAAGCCATGATATTGCGCTGGAATATCTCCGCATAGCCTGCGAGGGCATTGATGCCTTCCTGGATACGTGCACCGCCCGAGTCATTGAGACCTATGACAGGAGCACCCATCTTCATCGCCATGTCCATGATTTTGCATATCTTGAGCGCCATGGTCTCGCTCAGAGAGCCGCCGAACACCGTGAAATCCTGTGCGAAAACATACACAAGGCGTCCTTCGATAGTACCGTAACCGGTCACGACACCGTCACCGAGGTAGCTTTTCTTCTCCTGACCGAAGTTGGTGCAACGGTGGCGCACAAACATATCTATTTCTTCAAACGAACCTTCGTCAAGCAGCTGGGCGATGCGCTCACGTGCAGTATATTTGCCTTTATCGTGCTGCTTCTGAATGGCTTTCTCGCCACCGCCGAGACGTGCCTCTGTACGGAGAGCGATTAGCTCTTTTACTTTTTCTAACTGGTTGCTCATTTCAGAGTGATGTAGGTATGAGTTAAATATTACTTCTTGTTAGGATCTTCACAAAGCTCTATGAGAGTGCCGCAAGTCGATTTCGGATGCAGGAAGGCGATGTTGAGTCCTTCAGCACCCTTGCGGGGAGCCTTGTCGATGAGACGGCAGCCCTTTTCCTCCACTTCGGCGAGTGCGTTTGCCACACCGTCCTCTATGGCGAATGCCACGTGCTGTATGCCTCCGCGACCTCCGTTGTTGGCTATGAATTTTGAGATGGCACTCTCGGGAGCTGTTCCCTCAAGGAGCTCTATCTTGGTCTGACCGACCTTGAAGAATGCGGTCTTTACTTTCTGGTCAGCTACTTCTTCGATGGCTGTACATTTAAGGCCGAGCATGTTCTCATAAAACGGGATAGCCTCGTCAAGGCTTGGCACAGCGATACCGATGTGCTCGATGTGTGAAATATCCATAAAGTTATGTTATATGAAATAAAAGGTTGATATGTATGCAGATAGTTAACGTTTCCGCCTCAAAGAGTCTGTGATTTCAGATTATAAGGCATGTGCAAAAGTAGCATTTTTTTATATGAGTAACAATAATTTAGCCTCAAAATCCTATTATTGAAGACGCACTATGCGGATGCCGGTAGCTTTTTTCTGACGTGCCAGATAGTCAGCGAGAGGAAGCGGGTCTTCTATGACCTTCCCGGCTGTGGTAGACGCATGAAGCATATGCGGAATGCCCCTGTCGTCCTTAAATATTATGCCTGCATGCGACACGTCCAGCCCTTCGATAGAAGTAGTGATAAATACCACATCCCCATCGGCCAGGAATTCCCTGACCTCACGTGAAGATATGGCAGTCTTAGGGATAAAATAGCTTTTGGAGCGGTGCATACCACGCTCCTTATCCTTTATCCGGGCATATGTAGCGGAATCGGCAAGCTGAGGATACTTGTCACGGTGCGCCGTCATGAAGTTGACCGAAGTGATATGGGCTTTGGCGCGTGGCGCATCCGAAGTCACCTCGCGGATATTTTTGCGATAGGTGTTGTCGGTAATCCAGTCAGATATGTAGTGGAGTCGTGAAGCATATCCGTCCACCGTCCCGTTGCGATAGCGCATGTCTCTCAGATCATACAGCGCATCTTTCCAATCCACTTCCCCTTCTGACACCGACTTGGCGAGAGCCATGCTCAGTTCTACAAGAGTCGTGCAGTCAAGACCCGAAGTATTGACCGTGAGCATCTCTACAGGCGATTCAAGCGTTCCGCTGACATATGGCACATCCAGAAACTGCCTGGCAGCCAGTAATGTCAATGCTCCTTTGCCTCTGACCTCCGATGCCGAGAGAGTCTTGTAGACCGATGAAAGTTTGAGCGTATCTGCATGCTCGTCACCCCATCTGACTCTTGGTGTCGATGAGACCTGTGATGTGGCATGCAAGGATGCCACCATCATTACCAACATTAAAAACGCGACCGGATACGATTTCATATGATAATATTAGATATGAGATACCGCAAAAATACGATTAATTTAGTAATTTTGCATCATACAGAGAGTCGCGAATGCCCTCTTAACACCAAACCATCACATTTCTTACCTATATGAATCCACACTCACGATTGCTTACATCACTGACAGCAATGGCTGCCGGCGGTGTCATTTCGGCGATTGCATGCACAAGCCTCATAGCCACAAGCGGAGCCACGACTGACGGAAGCGTCATGGCAACATACGCCGCCGACAGCCACACGCTCTACGGCGAGCTGTACAGCGCGCCAGAGGCTGACCATCCCAAAGGGACGATGCGCAAGGTAACCGAATGGGACACCGGACGCCACATAGGCGAAATCCCACAGCCATCACACACATACTCGACCGTAGGCAACATGAACCGTCACGGACTCACCATAGTCGAAAGCACATTCGGCGGACGCCACGAACTTGCCGACTCCACTGGACTGATCGACTACGGGTCGCTAATATATATAGCACTCGAACGGTCTAAAAACGCCCGCGAGGCTATCAAGACCATGACCGATCTCGTCAAGGAATACGGCTACTGCTCCGAAGGAGAATCATTCACTATCGCCGACCCCGACGAAGCATGGATAATGGAGATGGTGGGCAAGGGCGGCAAAAGCAAAGGTGCCGTGTGGGTGGCTATGAAAGTACCCGACGGCTACATCGCGGCACATGCCAACCATTCGCGCATACACAAATTTCCCCTCAAGGATAAAGAAAACTGCATCTATTCACCTGATGTAATATCATTTGCCCGCAAGCAAGGATATTTCAATGGCAAAGACGAGGATTTCAGTTTCTCAAAAGCCTATGCCCCCGCTGACTTCGGGGCTTTGCGCGGATGCGAAGCTCGAGTATGGGCGTTCTACAACAAATTCGCATCAGGCATGGACCGCTATCTGCCATGGATCAACGAGGGCAAAGGTGAAGTCCTCCCCCTCTGGGTCAAACCCGACAAGCCTCTTAGCGTCGATGACATGAAATGGATGATGCGTGACCATTTCGAGGACACTCCATTTGACATGACCACCGATATAGGCGCAGGTCCCTATAGAGTCCCCTACCGCGCCCGTCCGATGGAATTTGAAGTGGACAGCGTAAAATACGTCCACGAACGCGCCATAGCCACCCAGCAGACCGGGTTCTCGCTCGTAGCACAGATGAACCGCAACCACCCTGAGGCTATGAAAGGCATACTGTGGTTTGGATGCGACGATGCAAACACCAATGTTTACATACCGGTATTTTGCAGCGTGACACGCATACCCCGCGGTTTCCAGCCTGGCAACGGTGACCTCTATAACATCTCATGGGACTCCAGTTTCTGGGTCAACAATTTCGTGGCAAACCAGGCTTATTACCGCTACTCCCAGATGATTCCCGACATACGCAGAGTGCAGGGAAGCATCGAAAAACGCCTTGCTGCCGACACCGACTCGCTGCGCACAAGCATAACCTCGCTTCCCACTCCGCAGGCAGCCGAGATACTCAACGACTACACCATCGCTGCCACCGACCGCTACATCAATGAATACCGCAATCTCGGAGAATACCTGCTCGTAAAATATCTTGACTTCAATATCAAGAAAGAGGACAGCAACGGCAAGTTTGCACGCACTTCCGACGGTATGCCCGTATCACCCAAATTCGGAGGTTATGATGATCCGCGTTACTTCCGGAGCATAGTCGACGAAACGGGAGACAAGCTGCGTGTCCGCGACATCGAAGCCGACTGAAATACTTCCGTTTTATAACTACTACAGCAAATATCCTGTCAATACGTCACCGCTCGTGACGATTGACAGGATATTTGATATTCAGAAGATTGCATCCTCCTTTTGGCACTTTAGGACATATCTGGTGACATTAATCCAAGAGATGCGTAATCACCGCAAATGTTGAAAAATTTTACATGCTTTTTGGTATCTAAATTGAGATAAAATCGTTACATTTGCACAGATAATGTTGTTACCGCAGTGTGGCGGGGACAATAATATACCTCCACTTGAGAAAGTAAACAGAATCATTAACATCCGATATGCTTACATTAGCGACTATTTCCAATTCAGCACTGGCTTTTACAGCCGCCTGCACGGGCATAGGTCTTGTAGCACTGGCGCTCTGGCTTGCCGGACTGATTTCTCCTCGCTCCTTCAACCCCCAGAAAGGGGAAGCCTACGAATGCGGCATCCCGACACGTGGCGAAAGCATGGCCCAGTTCAAGGTGGGCTATTATCTTTTTGCCATCCTGTTCCTCATGTTTGACGTTGAAACCGTATTCCTGTTTCCATGGGCGGTAAGAGTCAAAGAACTCGGCACAGCCGGGCTGTTGAGCATCGCAATCTTTTTCTGTGTATTAGTGCTGGGTCTTGTATATGCCTGGCGGAAAGGAGCTCTTGAATGGAAGTAACCACAAAGTCCATGCCCTATGACGCATGGAAAGACAACGAATATATCGAAAAGCTGGTCAAGGAACTTCAGGATTCCGGCACCAACGTGATCATAGGGTCTCTTGACCATCTCATCAACTGGGGGCGTTCCAACTCCATCTGGCCGCTCACCTTCGCCACCAGTTGCTGCGGCATAGAATTTGTGTCGCTCGGAGCAGCGCGTTTCGACATGGCGCGTTTTGGCTGGGAAGTAGCACGTGCCTCACCTCGTCAGGCTGACTTCATCATGGTCGCCGGCACCATCGTCCATCGCATGGCTCCGGTATTGCGCCGTCTGTATGACCAGCTTGCCGAGCCTAAATATGTCATTGCATGCGGCGGTTGTGCCATTTCCGGCGGTCCGTTCCGCAAGAGCTACCACGTAGCCATGGGTATCGAGGACATTATACCTGTAGATGTGTTTGTGCCTGGCTGTCCTCCTCGTCCAGAGGCGATGATTTATGGCATCATGCAGCTCTCTCGCAAAATCAAAGTCGAGAAATTCTTCGGCGGAGTCAACCGTCAGGAGAAGCAGGAAGAATTTCTGAAATCACACCCCATCGAGGGCATAGATGACGCAAAATAACGATACTGTTTTTCATTCCTACACCTTATATATTAATATATGGCAAATATTCAGGAAAAAATAGCCAAACTGTTTCCCGAAGCCTCTTTTGAAGAAGCCGACACCCTGACCATCACCATCCCTGATGCCAAGTGGCATGATCTGGCAAAGACGCTGCGTGATGAAGCCGAACTGGCGTTTGACTATTTAGTGACCATAGTCGGCATGGACTGGAAAGACAGTCTCGGCTGCATATACTATCTCGATAGCACAAAGCACAACACACATATCGCAGTCAAAGTTATCGCTACTGGTGAACGCGAGACACCTTACATTCACTCTATCAGCGACCTCTACGCCATAGGATGTATCTACGAGCGTGAGGTCTATGACTTTTTCGGCATAATCTTCATCGGCAACCCCGATATGCGCCGCCTCTTCCTCAGCATCGACTGGAAAGGCTTCCCGCTTCGCAAGGATTATGACATGGATCCCAATATCAATCCTGTGCCGCTTGAAAGCGAACGTCAGAGCGACTTCACTCAGATGTATGTCGAAGGTGCTGACGGCAAGATTGTCAAGGAAGAGAAGCGCGTGTTTGCCGAAAATGACTTCGTGGTCAACATAGGTCCGCAGCACCCTGCCACACATGGTGTGCTCCGCTTCCGCACAGCCGTCGATGGCGAGACCATCAAGAAGATTGACGTGTACATGGGCTACATCCACCGTGGAGTAGAGAAAATCTGCGAGATGGATACCTATTTCCAGACACTCCACTTCATGGACCGTCTGGACTATTTCTCAGCCCATCCCTACCACCACTGCCTCTGCATGTGTATCGAGAAGGCTGCCAACATCGAAGTTCCCCGCCGCGCTCAGGTAATCCGTGTAATCATGGACGAGCTGTCACGTATCGCCAGCCACTGTCTTTTCATCGGCACATTCTGCATGGACCTCGGTGCTACCACCATGCTGTTCTACACCCTGCGTGTGCGCGAACAGATTCTTGACATCATGGACAAGACATGCGGCGCACGCATGACATTTAACTACGAGACTATCGGAGGCGTGATAGCCGACCTTGACCCCGATTTTGTAAAGGACGTTAAGGCTCTGCTTGAAGTCCTCCCCAAGAATATCAAGGAATACAACAAGCTCTTTACCGGCAACGTCATCACCCGTAACCGCATGGAGGGTGTCGGAGTACTCAGCCGCGAAGATGCCATATCCTGGGCTATCACAGGTCCATCGGGACGTGGTTCGGGCTGGGCATGCGATATCCGCAAGACTGCTCCCTATGCAGTGTACGACGAAGTGGAATTTGATGAAGTCGTCCGCACAGAAGGCGACTCCATGGCACGATTCAAAGTGCGTATGGACGAGATGGAGCAGAGTGCCCGCATCATAGCCCAGCTCATCGACAAAATCCCCGAAGGCGACATCCAGGCTAAGGTGCCCAAGGTGCTCCGTCTGCCCGAAGGACGCTGGTATCAGACAGTCGAAGGCTGCCGTGGCGCATTCGGTATCTATATCGAAAGCGATGGCGGCACATCTCCCTACCGTCTGAAGATAGCACCTCCCTGTCTGCCGCTTGCAGCCGTAGTCGATCACCTCACCGAAGGCTCCAAGATTGCTGACCTTATCACTATAGGCGGCTCGCTTGACTACATCGTCCCCGACATGGACCGTTAAATCGTCAGAAAAAACCAAAACAAACCAACTATATCATCACATCATCCGTTAGATAATCAACGATTATGCAAGATTTCTCGGAACTGACCGCATTTATCCACTCGCTGCTGATGCAGTTTCTGCCCCATTGGGCTGCTGTGACAGTAGAGTGCGTCATCATAGCCGTTTGCCTTCTGCTGGCATACTCGCTGCTGGCGTTGTTCTACATATGGTTTGAGCGCAAGGTGTGCGCCGCATTCCAGTGCCGACTCGGTCCTAACCGTGTAGGCCCGTGGGGTCTTCTCCAGAGTGTCGCCGACATGTTCAAGATACTCATCAAGGAGCTGATTTCACTCAAGTACACTGACAAATTCCTTTTCGCGCTGGCTCCCTATCTGGTGATTCTTGCCTCGATGCTCGGTTTCGCCGTGCTTCCGTGGGGCAACGGACTCCAGATAATAGACTTCAACATCGGCATCTTTTTCCTGATTGCCTGTTCGTCTATCGGAGTTCTCGGCATACTGCTTGCTGGATGGTCGTCCAACAATAAGTTCACCCTTATCGGTGCCCTCCGAAGCGGAGCGCAGATGGTGAGCTACGAACTTTCGGTCGGTCTGAGCATCCTTACCATGGTGGCTTTCGCAGGCTCAATGTCTGTCGGCGATATAGTCAATGCGCAAGCCAACGGCTGGTTTATATTTACCGGACATGTCCCCGCGGTGATAGCATTCGTGATCTATCTCATCGCTGGTACTGCCGAGACCAACCGTGGTCCGTTTGACCTTCCCGAAGCCGAGAGCGAGCTGACCGCAGGTTACCATACAGAATATTCAGGCATACATTTCGGCTTCTTCTACCTTGCTGAATACCTTAACCTGTTTATCGTGGCTGGCGTGGCAGCACTGATGTTCTTCGGAGGCTGGATGCCCTTCCACATCAACGGATGGGACGGATTCAACCACGTAATGGACTATATACCCTCGGTAGTGTGGTTCATCGGCAAAGCCATCGCGCTTTCATTCATAATCATATGGTTCAAGTGGACTTTCCCCCGCCTGCGTATCGACCAGCTGCTGGCTCTGGAGTGGAAGTATCTGCTGCCCATCAACCTCGTCAACCTCGTACTGATGGTGTGCTGCATCGTCTACGGCTGGCATTTCTAACGATACATAACTCTCACCATAATCTAAACCCATAACCCCTGAATAACCCGTCAAATAATATTATGAGCGACAAATTCGGAAAAATAGCCCAGGTGATCGGACCGGTTGTCGATGTCATCTTCGAAGGTGACGACAACGAGATTCCTGCCATCTACACGGCATTGAAAGTCGACCGTCCCGACGGTCACGAGCTCATCCTTGAAGTTGAGCAGCACATCGGAGAAGACACTTGCCGGTGTGTGGCGATGGAAAGTACCGACGGGCTTCAGCGTGGACTGCGCGTCGACAACCTTGAGCGACCCATCGCAGTCCCCACGGGCGCACAGGTCAAGGGTCGTCTACTCAATGTAATCGGTGAGGCTATCGACCGTCTCCCCGCTCTTAAAGAGACCGACCTCCGCCCTATCCATCAGCCAGCCCCTGCATTTGAAGACCTTACCATAGGCACTGAGATTCTTTACACAGGCATCAAGGTGATTGACCTTCTTGAGCCTTATAGCAAAGGCGGTAAGATCGGTCTTTTCGGTGGTGCAGGTGTAGGTAAGACCGTGCTTATCATGGAGCTTATCAACAACATCGCCAAGGGTCATAACGGTTTCTCCGTATTTACCGGCGTGGGCGAACGTACACGTGAAGGTAATGACCTGCTCCGTGAGATGATCGAGAGCGGTGTCATGAAATACGGCGAAAAATTCAAGGAAGGTATGGAAAAAGGCGAGTGGAACCTCGCCGACGTCGACATGAAGGAGGTTGCCGACAGTCAGGCTACCCTTGTGTTCGGTCAGATGAACGAACCGCCGGGCGCACGTCTGCGTGTGGCTCTCTCGGGTCTTACCGTGGCTGAGCAGTTCCGTGACCAGGACGGCGGAGGCAAAGAGATTCTGCTCTTCATTGACAACATATTCCGTTTCACCCAGGCAGGTTCTGAGGTATCGGCGCTTCTCGGCCGTATGCCGTCAGCTGTAGGCTACCAGCCTACCCTCGCCTCAGAGATGGGTGCTCTGCAAGAGCGTATCACCTCGACCAAAAACGGCTCCATCACATCCGTACAGGCTATCTACGTGCCTGCCGATGACTTGACCGACCCGGCTCCTGCCACCACTTTCAGCTTCCTTGACGCCACCACGGTGCTCAGCCGTAAGATTGCCGAGCTTGGCATCTACCCTGCCGTTGACCCGCTGGAATCCACATCGCGTATCCTTGACCCCAACATCATAGGTGAGGAGCACTACAATGTGGCACAGGCTGTCAAGCAGCTTCTCCAGAAATACAACGAGCTACAAGATATCATCGCCATCCTTGGTGTTGACGAACTTTCTGACGAAGACAAGCTTGTGGTGTCACGAGCACGTCGCGCCCAGCGCTTCCTCTCGCAGCCGTTCTTCGTGGCAGAGCAGTTCACTGGACTCCCCGGAGTCATGGTGCCGCTCAACGAGACCATCCGTGGCTTCAAGATGATTCTTAGTGGCGAAATGGACGAATATCCTGAGCAGGCTTTCCTCAACGTCGGCACCATCGACGAAGCGATAGCCAAGGGCAAGAAGATGCTTGCCGAAGTCGAAGGATAACCTATATGTAAACCGACTCTCCACACTGACAATATATCCAGATCGCAAGACTGACTGACATGACACTCAAGATAATATCCACCGAGGACATCCTTTTCGAAGGCGAAGTGACCGCAGTGCACCTCCCGGGACAGGCGGGACGCTTTACCGTCCTCCGTAATCACGCCACACTCATAGCGGCTCTCACCGCCGGCACCATCGGCTACGAAAGCCTTGAGGGACACGGTGAGCTGCCGATACAAGGTGGCATGGCGGATATCGACAACAACGTCATCTCTGTATGTGTTTATTAGCCAGTGTACATTATCCCAGTTTAAACGAACTATAAAACAAAGCCATTTAGCATATGTCTGCCAAATCCAATAATATAGCCATCAGACTGATACTTGCAGTGTCAGCCCTGTTGTTGGTCGCCCCATGCTCTATGGCAGAGAATGCAGCAGACACCACCACTACCGCTGGCAATGAAAGCATCGCCCAGATGGTAGATGCGCAAGCCGAGAAAGAGGAAAGCGCCATCAATCCCAAGGAAATCATATTCGAGCACCTCGGTGACGGATATGGCTGGGAAGTCCCCTTCAATCACCATCTGCGCATTCCCCTCCCTGTCATCGTGTGGGGTACTGACGGACTGCATATCTTCTCTTCCTCACGTCTGGCTCATGGTGAAGAATATGTGGACGGCAACGCTACATTCAAGATTGCAGGCAAAGACAGCAAGCACAAAGGCAAAGTGGTGGAGATAGTCGACGGCAAGGAAATCAAGCCATGGGATTTCTCTATTACAAAGAATGTGTGCGCCCTCTTTATCACTGTCATCCTCGTGCTATGGGCTGTGCTGTCAGTAGCCCGCTGGCATAAGACGCAGGGACATAAGGCTCCACGAAAGATGGTAGGCTTCATGGAACTGCTGATAATGTTTGTTTACGACGGCGTAATCAAGCCCACGCTTGGTGACAAAGCCAAGAAGTTCGGTCCATATCTGCTGACTGTATTCTTCTTCATACTCATAATGAATCTCATGGGTCTCATCGTGGTATTCCCCGGTGGTGCAAACCTAACCGGCAATATCGCTGTGACACTCGTGCTTTCGATACTGACATTCCTCGTGACCAATATCTTCGCCACCAAGCACTATTGGAAAGAGATATTCTGGCCTGAGGTACCCACATGGCTCAAAGCACCTCTGCCCATCATGCCAGTGATAGAGATATTCGGCATGTTCACCAAGCCGGCTGCTTTGACCGTGCGTCTGTTCGCCAACATGATGGGAGGCCACATGATAGTGCTTGTGCTAACCCTGCTCATCTTCATATTCGCATCCATGGGTCCTGTGGTGCTTGGAGGCACTACTGCCCTCTCCATGGTGTTCTCAGTGTTCATGCTGCTTATCGATGTGCTCGTCAGCTTCATACAGGCTTATGTATTCACGATGCTTTCGACCATATTCATAAGCCTTGCACAGGACAAAGGTCATGAGGCTCATCCCAAACCACAAGAAAATTAATCTGTAAAAAATAAAACACACTCACCTAAAAACTTTAAGATTATGTTATCAGCAGCAATCTCAGGTCTTCTCGGTATTGGCGCATGTATCGGCGCCGGAATCGCAGCTATCGGAGCCGGTATAGGTATCGGCAAAATCGGTTCATCAGCCATGGAAGCTATAGCCCGCCAGCCCGAATCATCAGGCGACATCCGAAGCAACATGATTGTGATCGCAGCCCTCGTCGAAGGTGTGGCTCTGTTCGCTGTTATCGTCTGCATACTCTCGTTCTTCCTCTAATCAGCTCCACAGAGAGAGACTGAACATCTCTCCTATGCTCTCCAACTATCCTCAACCTCAAGTCACCTCCAGCCCTGGCATGGGCTCTCTATTATCAATTAATCGTAACTCATGGAACTATTCACGCCCGACTTCGGATTGATATTCTGGATGTTCATAGCATTCGCTATCCTTTTCTTCATTCTCTGGAAATGGGGCTGGCCCGTCATCATCTCGTCAGTCGAGAAACGCGCTGATCTCATAGACAAAGGCGTTGAATATGCCCAGAGTGCCAAGGAGCAGCTTGACAATGCACGTGAAGCCGCTGACAAGCAGCTTGCAGAAGCTCGTCGCCAGCAGGCTGACATGCTCCGCGATGCCGAGAAGATGAAGACACAGATCATCGATGAAGCACGCAGCGAGGCGCAGAAAGAGGCAAAGAAAGTCATGGATGCAGCCAAGCTCTCCATGGAGCAGGAACGCAAGGAAGCCGAACGACAGCTGCGCAATGATGTCGGTCAGTTTGCTCTTGACATCGCCACCAAGGTGGTGAAAAACCAGATGGCAGACCAGAAGGCTCAGAAACAGCTCGTAGACTCCCTACTTAAGGATATCGAGACAAAAAACTAACCTGACAATCCACAAACCACACCACAAAGGTTAATATGAACGACGGCCTAATACCTCGCAGATACGCCAAGGCTCTCTACAAGTTTGCCCTTGAAAAAGGTCAAGACGCTTCAATGTACCGTCTTATGACCGAGCTGTGTGCCAGTTTTGCAGCACAGCCAGCGTTGCAGGCCACCATGGCCAACCCGTTTGTGGCTGACAGTGCCAAGCAGCAGCTCGTAGTCACAGCATGCGGACTCAGCAAGCCAGACCAGGTGCTTGTCGACTTCCTCCGGATGCTGGCTGACAACAAGCGTCTGCCCATGCTCCACGCCATAGCTCTCGCCTATCTTGACATATACCGCCAAGCCCATAATATCCATCAAGTGACCGTCACTTCGGCTGTGCCTCTTGACAAGGCTACCGAAAAGCGTATAGCCGATGTCATCCAGCAGCAGATAGGAGCTGGCGGCACCATGGAGTACAGCAGCGTAGTTGATCCCTCCATCATAGGAGGTTTCACTGTAGCGATTGACAACGACAAGCTTGACGCATCCATAGCCAACGAGTTGAAACAGTTGAAACTAAACTTATTAAAGTAACATAAGGAATCCCATCAGACGCCCTTATCAAACCATACCTTAAAATGATCAATCCCAGCGAGATATCAGAAGTTCTGAAGCAACAGCTTGAAAATGTCAACTCCAAAGTGACATTTGAGGAAACCGGCCGTGTGCTCGAAGTGGGCGACGGCGTGGCTCACGTCTACGGTCTTGACAATGTATGCGCCAATGAGCTTGTAGAATTTGAAAACGGCGTCAAAGGTGTTGCCCTCAACCTTGAGGAAAGCAATGTCGGTGTCATATTGCTCGACCGTGTCAACTCCGTGACCGAGAACATGAGCGTAAAGCGTACCGGCGAGATTGCTTCGATACCCGTAGGCGAAGGTCTGTGCAGCCGTGTAATCAATGTGCTCGGCGAGCCTATTGACGGACGCGGACCTATTCAGGGCGAACTGCTCAACATGCCTCTGGAGCGCAAAGCTCCAGGAGTCATCTTCCGCCAGCCTGTCAACCAGCCGCTCCAGACCGGTATCAAAGCTGTGGATTCCATGGTGCCCATTGGCCGCGGACAGCGCGAGCTTATCATCGGCGACCGCCAGATAGGCAAGACCGCCATAGCCATAGACACCATTATCAACCAGCGCAAGAATTTCGAGGCTGGCAAGCCGGTCTACTGCATCTACGTGGCAATCGGACAGAAGGCTTCATCCGTAGCATCACTCGTGGAGACACTCCGCAAATACGGTGCTCTGGATTACACAGTCGTAGTTGCCGCAACCGCGAGCGATTCAGCATCTATGCGCTACTATGCCCCATTTGCAGGTGTAGCCATCGGCGAATATTTCCGCGACACCGGTCGTGATGCGCTCATCATCTACGATGACCTCTCCAAGCAGGCTGTGGCATATCGTGAGATTTCGCTGATTCTTAAGCGTCCATCTGGTCGTGAGGCATATCCTGGCGATATCTTCTATCTGCATTCCCGTCTGCTCGAACGTGCTGCCAAGATTATCGACAACCAGCAGGTAGCCGAGCAGATGAATGACCTCCCCGAGGTGCTCAAGTCTAAAGTGAAAGGCGGCGGCTCTCTGACCGCACTCCCCATCATCGAGACCCAGGCAGGTGACGTATCGGCATACATCCCTACCAACGTGATTTCAATCACCGACGGTCAGATATTCCTTGAGACGGCACTCTTCAACCGCGGTATCCGTCCGGCTATCAACGTAGGTATCTCCGTGTCACGTGTCGGCGGTAATGCTCAGATCAAGTCAATGAAGAAGGTGGCAGGTACGCTCAAGATCGACCAGGCACAGTTCCGCGAGCTTGAATCGTTCACCAAATTCGGCGGCGATATTGACCCCGTGACCGCCCGCGTGATTGACAAAGGCCGCAAGAACGAGCGTCTGCTCATACAGCCCCAATACCGTCCTATGCCGGTAGAAGAGGAAATCGCTGTCATCTATTGCGGCACCAAAGGACTCCTTGACAAAGTGCCCCTTGACAAGGTGCACGAATTTGAAACACAGCTGCTCCAGTTGCTCCATGCCAAATATCAGGCAGATGTGCTTGATGTGCTGGCATCCGGCAAGCTCACCGATGAGTGCGCTGAAAAACTGACCCAGGCAGCTGCCGACATAGCCGGACAGTTTGCATCCTGACCCCGGTAGATACGACACAAGCATATAACCCACAGAAAGAATCACACATATACTAACCCGTCATAATGGCAACACTGCGAGAACTTAAAGGACGCATCGGCTCAGTGGCATCCTCCGAGAAAATCACCGGAGCCATGAAGATGATATCATCTGCCAAGATGCACAAAGCCGAACAGGCTTTGCGCCGCTTGCAGCCTTTCCGTGGCCAGATAGAGACCATCATCGGCAATCTTCTCAGCACAGATGCGCAGTTTGCCTCTCCCCTCCTCGAAAAACGCGACATCAAGCATCTCGCCATCGTGGTACTCGGAAGCGATGACGGACTCTGTGGAGCTTATAACGTCAATATATTCAAGCAGTTTCTACATCATCTGCGCCTCTACCGTCAGAAATGGGGTGAAAATATTGATGTAACGGTATATCCTGTGGGCGAGAAGATAGCCAAGGCCATCACGAAAATCGAAGATGCACATCTCCACGTGGTCAGACGCGAAGGTCTTGATTCCCGCACCACTGGCGATGGTGTCAAAGATTTCCTGGATTATCTCAAAAATGAGTTTCTGCGCGGAGCACTTGACTGTGTGTTCCTGCACTATATGCACTTCAAAAGTGTCAGCCGCCAGAATTTCACCGAGCAGCAGCTTCTACCTATCTTGCAAGAGAGTTTTGAGGCAGAAGGCGAAGCTAAAGCGTCCAACCGTCCATGTCTGTTTGAACCGGATGCGGCTTCAATCTTCTCTGCCGTGCTCCCCATGTATCTCATGGCAGTGCTGCAAGACGTTTTCACCGAAAACCGTGCATCCGAGCAGGCTTCGCGTGTAATGGCAATGCAAAGCGCCAATGACAACGCCAAGAAACTCCTTGACGAGTTGCAACTCGAATATAACAAACTACGCCAGCAAGCCATCACCTCCGAGCTTCTCGACATACTCGGCGGTCAGGCACGTTAGGCATCACCTCTCCCCACGGATGTGCTGCCGCTCCATCGGCATAGCATCACATTGACATAACTTACGAATATAATTAAACCAAACATAACCCCTTAGCTCGATTAACATCAATAACATTTATGGGTAGTGTTAAAGACTATTTTTCATCATTAGGGACCGGCGTGGCAAGCCTTCTCAAGGGCATGTCAGTGACCGGTAAGGAATTTATCACCCCTAAGATTACTGAAAGATACCCCGAAAATCGTGAGATTTATCATGTCCCGCAGCGTTTCCGCGCTTGCCTTGAATTAGTGTATGATGCCGAAGGGCGCCACAAATGTATCGCTTGCGGCACCTGTGAACGCGTATGTCCTAACGGAACCATCAAGCTCGACATCGATACCGTAGAGACATGGGACGGCAAGAAGAAAAAGCATCTCGCAGGGTATAACTATGACCTGGGCAGCTGCACCTTCTGCCAGCTGTGTGTGACTAACTGTCCGACCAACGCCCTGGCATTCAGCAATGATTTCGAACAGGCAGTGTTCACTCGTGACAAACTCGTCAAGCAGCTCAAATATCTGCCCGATATCCCCGAGCCCGAACCCACAGAGGAAGAAAAGAAACGCATCCTCGCCGAGCGCGAAGCAAAACTGGCTGCCGCCAAAGCCGCTGCTGAAGCCAAGAAGGCAGCCGCCGCTAATGCTCCGGCTGCACCCGCTCAGGACGATCCTCTTGCCAAGGCTCTCGCAGCTGCCGCCGGCGACCCTGAAAAGCTCGCCAAAATCAAGGCTGCAATGGCTGCAAAAGCAGCCCGTGAAGCTGCCAAAGCCGCAGCAGCCCCTGCTGATGCCGCTCCGAAAGCTGCCGAAGCTCCCAAACAGGATCCTCTCGCCAAAGCCCTCGCCGCTGCTGCCAATGACCCCGAAAAACTCGCCAAAATCAAGGCTGCGATGGCTGCAAAAGCCGCCCGTGAAGCTGCCAAAGGCGACAAATAATACCTCTGTTATAAGCATTAAAGTCAATTAATTTCTATATGGAATCAGTAGGAAGTACCATCGTATCCTGGATGATTATCATCGCAATCATCGTCTTCTCGATACTGACCGTAACCACCCGCAAAATCCTGCGAGCCGCGACATATCTGCTGTTCACGCTTTTTGCCGCCGCTGTGCTCTATTTCAAACTGGATTATGAGTTTCTCGGAGCCGTGCAGATAGCCGTATATGCCGGCGGCATCGTGGTACTGTTTGTATTCTCTATTTTGCTTACCTCACACCCCGGCGACAACAGCCGCCGACTGACATCTCGCCGTAAGGTGCTCGGCACAATAGCCGCAGTGCTGACCCTCAGCATCACGGGTGCAGTCCTTTTCAGCCGCTGCGCCATGATGGCGACTCAGCTCCCCGCTATGGAAAACCCATCGATGAAACTTATCGGCGAGACCATGATGGGCACCGGAGCCGGACAGTATCTTCTCCCCTTCGAGGCTATAAGCATATTGCTCCTTGCATGTATAATAGGAGGTGTCGTTGTGGCACGCAAACGTTGATATAACACGTCACAAATATTGTCTAACCGCACACATACTCCGATATAGTTAAGATTATGGATATCTCAATGATATATTATCTGGTGCCTACGCTGGTAATGTTCTGCTGTGGCATCTACGGATTCATCACTCGCAAGAACATGATTGCGATGCTGATTTCCATTGAGCTGATGCTCAACGCCGTTGACATCAACTTTGTGATATTTAACCGATATCTCTTCCCCGGACAACTCGAAGGCATGATGTTTACCCTCTTTGCCATCGCCATCGCCGCTGCTGAGACAGCTCTGGCTATTGCAATCATCATCAACCTCTACCGTGCCCACAAGAATATCGATGTCAGCGACCTCACTAAAATGAAATTCTGATTACGGCCATGGCTATCACACTTCCGTTACTCATACTCGTTATCCCGTTGTTCATGTTCTTGCTGCTCGGTCTTGCCGGCAACAAGATGAGCCACCGCATGGCAGGCATACTCGGCTGCCTGGGAATGGGCACCACCATGGTGCTCGCATACATTGTATCGTTCACTTACTTTTTCAGCGGCAATCCAGACTTCGTAGATGCCGAAGCCCACACACGTCTGCAGTGGGTGGTATTCAATGTCGACTGGCTGTCGTTTACTGACAATCTGGTCATCCGTCTCGGATTCCTGCTTGACCCGATAGCCGCCCTGCTGCTTGTGGTCATCACCACCATATCGTTTATGGTGCATCTCTACAGCATGGGATATATGCGTGACCACCACGGCGTGTGGGAGAAGGGCTTCCAGCGTTTCTATGCGTTCCTGTCGCTCTTCAGCTTCTCGATGCTCGGTCTGGTCGTAGCCACCAACATTTTCCAGATGTACATCTTCTGGGAGCTTGTAGGTGCATCGTCATTCCTTCTCATCGGATTCTACTACCGCAAGCCATCGGCTGTCCTCGCTGCCAAGAAGGCATTTATCGTGACTCGTTTTGCTGACCTCGGATTCCTTATCGGCATCCTTGCCCTCAGCTACTATGCCGGCACATTCAACTTCATGGATCTCACATCGTCACAGCTTGTGTCAGGTGCATATCAGGTCAACATCGAGACTGCCGAAAATATCAAGAATATCTTTGCCACCAGCGCAGCCCCCACATTTATGGGAGCATCGGTGCTGACATGGGCGCTTGTGCTCATCTTCATGGGCGGCATGGGCAAGTCAGCCATGATGCCGCTTCACATCTGGCTTCCCGATGCTATGGAAGGTCCTACCCCTGTGTCAGCCCTCATCCACGCTGCCACCATGGTCGTGGCAGGTGTGTACCTCGTGGCACGTCTCTTCCCCCTCTACCTGATGGAGGAAGCCTCCCTGGAGATAATCACCATTGTCGGTGCACTGACAGCATTCTACGCAGCGATGGTAGCCTGTACACAGGTTGACATCAAGCGTGTCCTCGCCTTTTCAACCATCTCTCAGATTGCATTCATGATGGTGTCACTCGGCGTAGCACGTCCTGAGTTCCACCACGGCATAGGCTACATGGCATCGATGTTCCATCTGTTCACACACGCCATGTTCAAGGCGTTGCTCTTCCTCTGCGCCGGCGCGCTCATCCATGCCATCGGTTCTAACGACTACACCGACATGCACGGTCTGCGCAAGTACATGCCCGTAACCCACATCACATTCCTCATAGGCTGTCTGGCTATCGCAGGTATCATCCCATTCGCCGGATTCTTCTCCAAGGATGAGATTCTGACAGCCACCATGGGTCACTCCACATTCTGGTACATCTGGATGTCGGCTGTAGCCGGTCTGACCGCATTCTACATGTTCCGCCTCTACTACCTCATATTCTGGTGGAAGGAACACAAAGTGCGTGAAGGACACCATGCTCCCCATGACCAGCCCTGGACCATGACTCTCCCTCTGGTGATTCTTGCTGCCATCTCTTGTGTGGCTGGCTTCGTGCCTATGGGCAACCTCGTCACCTGGAACGGTCATGAGATGTTCCCCGAAGGAGTTTCCTTCTTCACCAATCTCAAGGCTCTCGACTGGACTGTGGCTTGCGTAAGCCTTGCAGTAGCCATCGTAGCCATCATAATTGCCACAGTGATGTACCGCAAGGAAAATCCGCTGCCGGCAAAGATGAAACGCGCTCTCCCCGCCCTCTGGGACTGGTGCTACCACCGCTTCTACTGGGACGAACTTTATATGTTCATCACAAAGCGCATCATCTTCAATGGCATCTGCAAGCCTATCGCATGGTTTGACCGCCATATCATTGACGGCACCATGGACGGATTTGCCATCGTGACCAACAAACTCTCCTTCGCCATCCGTGGATTCCAGAGCGGCAACGCCCAGACCTACGTGTGGTGGTATCTCATCGGAGTGCTTGCTCTCGGAGGCATCACGGCTCTCTGCCTGTTGTAATCTCCCTCCCATCCATCTCATATCTGAAGCTCTTTATAACAGACACAATCATTAAGTGAAATAACAGTCACATTATGTTTTCCAATATACTCATCTACTTCGTGGTTATCCCGGTAGTGATGCTCGGAGCCCTCGCCCTCTGCCGTGGCATGAAAGCCATCCGCACGGTAGCCGTCACCGGTTCGCTCGCCCTGCTGGGTCTGTCGATCTGGGTGCTGTGCGACTATCTTGAAATGCGCGCAGCCGGCATCGATTCGCCGATGCTGTTTACCGGCTCCTGGAGCTGGTTCGCTCCTCTTAACATTAATCTTGCTGTGGGTGTCGACGGCATCTCGATTGCCATGCTCATCCTCTCGTCAGTCATATTGCTGACAGGCTCCTTCGCCTCATGGAAAATCAATCCGCTGCCCAAGGAGTTCTTCCTTTGGCTCGTACTGCTGTCGACAGGCGTATTCGGATTCTTCATCTCCATTGACCTGTTCACGATGTTCATGTTCTATGAGGTCGCTCTTATCCCCATGTACCTGCTGATCGGCGTATGGGGCAGCGGCAACAAGAACTATTCAGCCATGAAGCTGACCCTGATGCTCATGGGCGGCTCGGCATTCCTGATGCTCGGTCTGATAGGCATATTTTACCATTCGGCTCCCGAAGGTGCTCCTCTGACATGGAACATCCTCGAGATTGCCCAGAACAGCTCTATAGATAAAGGCTGGCAGTATTTCCTCTTCCCGATGACATTCGTAGGGTTCGGTGTCCTCGGCGCCATGTTCCCCTTCCACACATGGAGCCCTGACGGTCACGCTTCAGCACCTACAGCGGTGTCTATGCTACATGCAGGCGTGCTTATGAAACTCGGCGGTTACGGTTGCTTCCGAGTGGCTATCTATCTTATGCCAGAGGCTGCTACCGAACTCGCCTGGATATTCCTCATACTGACAGGTATCTCAGTAGTCTACGGTGCGTTCAGCGCATGCGTCCAGACCGACCTCAAGTATATCAACGCATACTCATCAGTGAGCCACTGCGGACTCGTGCTGTTCGCCATCCTAATGCTCAACACCACCGCCATGACAGGTGCCATCATGCAGATGCTCAGCCATGGTCTGATGACAGCTCTCTTCTTCGCCCTCATCGGTATGATTTACGGACGTACACATACACGTGACATCACCAAGATGGGCGGACTGATGCAGATCATGCCCTATCTAGCCGTCTGCTATGTGATAGCCGGTATGGCGTCGCTCGGTCTGCCCGGTCTTAGCGGTTTCGTAGCCGAAATGACCATATTCGTAGGCTCGTTTGAGCATGCCGACATGTTCCACCGCGTATTCACCATCGTGGCTTGCTGCTCTATCGTCATCACCGCCGTCTACATACTCCGTGTGGTAGGCAAGCTCCTCTTCGGTCCAGTATATGATGACCACCATCGCACACTGACCGATGCCGAGTGGTGGGAACGCACATCCACCATCGCGCTTATCGTGTGCGTGGCTGGTATCGGCTGCTTCCCCAATTTCTTCGTAGATTTGATCAAGTTCACGTTCAGCCCCGAAATCTTCGCGGTGCTTGGCATGAAATAATTCCCACAACCCATTAAGTTACTCTGAAGCTTAGCAATGGATTACTCACAGTTTTTAGCCATGAAGCAGGAAATCGGCGTATTGATCGTTTTCCTCCTGGTATTCCTCTATGACACCTTCATGCCACGCAAGGGACAGGCGGTGCTGCCACTCGTAGCCACCGTGCTGTTCGGATGTTTCACCGCCCTCTGCTTTGTCACTCCGTGGCCTGACACTATCGACGCATTTGCCGGGATGTACACATCATCTACGGTAATCGTAGCCATCAAAAACATCCTCAACGTGGGTGTTCTCATCGTGCTCATCCAGTCGATGAAGTGGGCAAACAGCGAAACTACAGCCATACGCCGTGGAGAGTTCTACGAGCTGTTGCTCGTGACCCTCTTCGGCATGTATCTGATGATTTCCGCCCGCCACTTCCTCCTCTTCGTAATCGGTCTTGAAACCGCCTCGCTGCCTCTCGCTGCAATGGTGGCATTTGACAAGCACCGTTACGAGAGTCATGAAGCAGCCATCAAATACATACTGACCGCTATCTTCTCGTCAGCGATATTCATGATGGGTCTGTCATTTGTCTATGGCTTGACAGGTTCGCTTTATTTCACCAACATTGCAGCAGCCATCGCTGCCGGAGGTGCAGTAAGCGGTCTGCTTGCTCTGGCACTCGCATTCGTCATCTCTGGTATCGGATTCAAGCTTTCGCTAGTTCCCTTCCACCTTTGGACTGCTGACGTATACCAAGGAGCTCCTACATCGGTTACATCTTACCTCTCTGTAATCTCTAAAGGCGCAGCTGCTTTCGCATTCATGGTCATACTGACTCAGGTATTCGGCGCAGTCTATGCCCAGGCTTGGGAATGGATGCTCTATGCACTGATTATCCTGACCATCACTGTCGGTAACCTGTTTGCCATCCGCCAGAAAAACATGAAGCGGTTCCTGGCATTCTCGTCAGTATCACAGGCTGGTTACATCATGCTCGGTATCATGGCTGATGACGCAATGGGTACAGCAGCCTTGATGTTCTACATACTCGTCTACGTATTCAGCAACCTAGCCGCTTTCGGTGTCATACAAGCCATCGAAAACGCTTCAGGCAAAGTGGATATGGACAGCTACAAGGGGCTCTACAAGACGAATCCCCGTCTGTCTGTAGCGATGATGCTCGCCATGTTCTCACTCGCCGGCATCCCTCCCTTTGCAGGATTCTTCAGCAAATTCTTCATCTTCACCAGTGCCATCTCGCAGGGTTCGATAGCGATATATGTGCTCGTGCTTATCGCATTGATCAACACTATCGTATCTCTCTACTACTATCTGTTGGTAGTCAAGGCAATGTTTATCAGCGATGACGAGTGTGTGATACCTACATTCCGCTCAGCCGGTTCAGAGCGTCTGGGTCTATGGATCACAGTAGCCGGTATCCTCGGTCTCGGTATCATCAGCTGCTTCTACAACTATCTGCTTGACATCACTTCTGTAATATAATCAGCTAACACTAAACTACAAAAATCGCCGCATGCCGTCTTATAATGATGGCGTGCGGCGATTAAATACTCAATATGGCACTCATAACCTGTGACGAATGTGGGCACCGCATTTCCGATAAATCCATCTTCTGCCCCAATTGTGGTTATCCGACCCATCTCAACAAAGCTCTCCGCGAAAACAACGAGAAGGAATCAGTACCTGCAAAGGCTGCTCTCAAACAATCCACCCAGAAGTCAGAAATGTCTGACAAGGCGGTGGAAAAAATTCTCTCACAGTCAACTCCACAGCATTCTGAGGATAACAATTCATCAAAAATAGCAGATCTTGACAGCAAAGAGAAAACCGTCACAGCCAAAGAAGAGGCTGCTATTGAGTCCATTGATGCCGATGCCAGCGCTCAAGTGCAAGATGCCCTCGCAGAGTATGAAGCTACACTATCCAAACCGCTGACACCTGAAAACAACAAGCGCAACAAACTCATACTGTATTTCGCCGTGCTATTGGTGCTTCTCCTCGCCATAGGAGGCTGCTACTACTATGCAAAGAGCAATCATCTGCAGTCAGTCGACGAAGTGGAATGCGAGCCTATAGAGGAAGTACTTGAAGAAGAGCCTGCAACCGTACTGCCATCCGACACCACAGCCCTCGCTACCGACTCCATCAGCCAGCAAGTCACGACAGAGGCACAAAGTGCTCCCTCTTCCCCATCAGTAGACACCACAGCACAACCAGTTCAGACAGTACAGGCATCCCCCGCAGTGCGCCAGCTCTGACAATTCAGACTTGATGCAATAGCTCCACCGACTTGTAGGGACATGCCACGGCATGTCCGCTTTCTGTAGCACTCGTAAATGCAACGCCTTATGGGCGGACATGCCACGGCATGTCCCTACCCTGTTTACTTAAACAATATCAACCACAGCGTGGTCGCATATATTAGGCATGGGTCATACAAGCCTTAGGTTGGCTGACCCATGTTATTGTCTCGTCACCGATTTCCACCGCTGTAGGAGGCACACAGCTCCTGTGTGGGTTGTATGAAGGTGTTGCATAACCTCCCCAATAAACACATACACGTGTAGGGACATGCCATGGCATGTCTGAAAGAGCAATCTATAGCAGCTTGAATCACACTATATGATGGCTGACATGCCATGGCATGTCCCTACAACATCGTGTGATTTGTAGTTTTACAACACCCCCATGGTCTAATATGTTGACCTCCGCCGGAGGTCTTGAATACATGGACCTCCAACGCTTAAGTAAACGGTTAACCGAGAGATGCGCCCACAATTCAGACATACCTGTCAGGATTGAACATTCCCCTACCGATTGTCAGGGACTCTTGTCGGGCTTGCTTGGTGTCGGCGATGTAGACGCTCCATATGCTTGGTTTGACGGCGGAGACGTGCTTTATCGCGGTTTATGGCGCGCTTTTCCTCTCTTGACTGCTTACGATTCACAGCGGTCATTGATTTATCTGCAATTGTCGTTACGCCATCTGAGGATTGCACATCCTGCTGACAGGTAACTATCTCGCGCTTCATCTCCTTACGCCGCTGGGCACGTTGGCGAGCACGACATGAACGTTCTACGGCTTGGTCAATTATAGGTTTCAACAATGTGACCACAACAGTTTCCATTTCGGTAAGTGCTACAGAAACAGGACGCTTATCCGTATAATCGTCAATCCACTGCATGACTTTAGCGTCACGTATTCCGTCACTGAGAGATGCTACAGAGTGAACACGCTCACTGATATACGCATAAAATTTACGTGAAACCGGGCGTTTCCATTTTCCCGAGGTAGTTGAGGTAAGGACATATGACATAATTGCTACTCTTTAATTGTGTGTATGATTTGTCACAAAATTAAAGAGCAGATGCAATGGCATCCATGCGAAAATATCAAGTCTGCTGTAGATTTCAGCGTATATCTGCCAAATGAGAGAGAGTACGCAACAACTCCAAGGATTGTATGTAAGGGACATCCCAGCTATTGAGGAGTGCCTTCATGTTATACTCAGGATCATCATCTTTCCAGCCCCTGACTGTGTGCAAAGAAGGTAGCTCAAGTTTGGAATATGTCTCTGATGCAAAGGCGATTTTACTGGCGACTGCAGTATTATCAAATCTTCTGAGGGATGTCACATCACCCATGGCGGCTGTAAACATAAAGATCGTTCTATCGGGACGGATTCTTTCCACACGCTCACGCCACTTGTCACGCGCCACATTGAAATCAGTATCATGGTTAAAGAATATCCGAGAGCCGACGGAATCTATACGCCCTACCGGGTATGGCATGCCTGAATCTTTGACTTCGCTAACATTGCCCAATCCAGCAGCCACTGCTTCCTCCCAGTTCTCCACAAGTCTGACGAATTCGTCAGGCACGAGAAAAAGGTTGACAAACGGCGAACAGAATCTACATCCCAGATGGTGAAGCATCACACCTCCAAAGCAATTGTTGCACACCACAGAAGGCGTATCTTCACGCCATTTCTCACTGAGCCGTCGATAGGCAGATTGAGAAAATGCGTCATAGATACGCCTTCTGAATTTCCTTATCATATCTGATAACTGGAAATGACTGTAGTGTTTATAAATCAGTCAGCCTTGCTGTCCTTGTCTGCTTTGCTGTCCTTGTCTTCATGGGCTGCAGATTTATCATCGGCAGAAGCATCTTTCTTATCAGAGACCTCTTCGGCTTCTACGAAATCAGCTGCATAAGGGTCATCAGATGACTCTTTGGATGTGTCAGACTTGGCTGCAAGAATCTCATCGGTACGCGACACCCACGGACGCTTGCCGAATATCTTCTCGACATCTTCGGTGAATATCACCTCGCGGCTTACGAGAGTATGAGCAAGCTCGGCGTGACCCTCAGCATACTTGCGAAGTATCTCTTTAGCTCTCTCATATTGCTCAGAGATGATACGTGACACCTCCTCGTCAATCATGCGGGCACGATCCTCGCTGTAAGGCTTAGAGAAGCCATACTGCTGGCCGGTGGAATCATAATAGCATATGTTGGGGAGCTTGTCGCTCATGCCGTAATATACCACCATGGCATATGCCTGTTTGGTCACCCGCTCAAGGTCATTGGCAGCTCCCGTGGAGATATGACCGATAAACAGCTCCTCGGCGGCGCGTCCGCCGAGAGTGGCACACATCTCATCAAGCAGAGCCTGTGAGGGTGTAATCTGACGTTCTTCCGGTAGATACCATGCGGCACCAAGAGCCTTGCCACGTGGCACTATAGTAACCTTGATCAGTGGATTGGCATATTTCAGATGCCATGACACTGTGGCATGCCCAGCCTCATGAATAGCTATGGAGTTCTTCTCTTCATCAGTGGTGATCTTGGAGCGTTTCTCCAAGCCGCCGATGATACGGTCCACGGCATCTATGAAATCCTGCTTGCCTACAGCCTTCTTGTTGTGACGTGCTGCTATAAGTGCTGCTTCGTTACATACATTGGCTATGTCAGCGCCTGAAAATCCCGGAGTCTGACGAGCAAGGAGATCCACATCCACGTCATTGTCCATCTTGATGTTGCGCAGATGCACATTGAAGATAGCCACTCGGTCATTGAGGTCAGGAAGCTCCACATAGATCTGTCGGTCGAAACGTCCGGCACGGAGCAAAGCCTTGTCAAGGATATCGGCACGGTTAGTGGCAGCAAGGATTATGACACCGCTGTTAGTGCCAAAACCGTCCATTTCGGTAAGAAGCTGGTTGAGGGTATTCTCACGCTCATCGTTGGCACCCATGTTAGGGTTACGTCCACGAGCACGACCCACAGCATCAATCTCGTCAATAAACACGATGCAGGGAGCTTTCTCCTTAGCCTGACGGAAAAGGTCACGCACACGCGATGCACCCACGCCGACAAACATCTCAACGAAGTCGCTGCCCGACATGGAGAAGAACGGTACATTAGCCTCACCTGCCACAGCCTTGGCAAGAAGTGTCTTACCGGTGCCGGGAGGGCCTACGAGAAGTGCGCCTTTGGGTATCTTGCCACCCAGGTCGGTGTAACGCTGCGGATTCTTGAGAAACTCGACTATTTCCTCTATCTCTGTCTTTGCCTCGGAAAGTCCGGCTACATCCTTGAATGTCACCTTAACAGGACCGTCCTTGTCAAATATCTTAGCCTTGGACTTGCCCACGCTGAACACACCTCCAGGACCGCCTCCGTCCTTGCTTGACATACGGCGCATCATCCAGAACCAGAAAAATATCAGGAGCAGGATGGGACCGAACGACCACAACAGCGAGGTGTAGTCGCTTGATTTCTCATATTTGACATCGCCATCAAATACTCCCTGAGCCTTCCACTGGTCTATCTTATCCTGGAATTTATCAGCCGAAGGGATATCGGTAAGCAGATGAGCCGGTGTGCCAGAGCCAGGTTTGTAATGTTCGGGACGGAACATCACCGAAGCGAGAGAGTCGGTCAAGACACCCTCAGCCTGGTTTTTACCTGTATATACGATGATTTTGGATATGCCCTTGGACTGGACAGCTTTCTCAAACGCAGAGTAGTCGACAGTGCGCGTCAGAGTATTTTCGTCAAGGAAAAACATTCCGCCGAGAAATGCCAGCACGATGATGTACATCCAGTATATGCTGAATTTGAATGCCGGTTTTTTAGGCTTTTGCGATTGCATGAAGTGTATTATATGGAGGGATGGTTGTTATACAATGAAATGGAATTGCCCGGTCAATCCTCGTCAGGCAAGTCGGTGATACGTGCATCACTCCAGAGCTCCTCAAGATTATAGTGAGCGCGCTGCTTAGGAGCGAAGATATGCACGAAAATATCACCGTAATCAATGACTATCCACTGGGCATTCTGGTAGCCGTCGTAATTATAAGGCTTCATGTCACCGTTGCGGTGCACGTAGTCTCTGACACTGTCAGCTATAGATGCCACTTGGCTTGAGGAAGTTCCTTCGCATATGATAAAACATCCGGTAGACGCAGATTCGATATCCGACAGGTCAACTACTGTGATGTTCTTGCCTTTACGGTCTCTGATACCTTCAATAATCAATTCCTGTTTGGTCAATGCCGGGGAGGAGGTAGAAACTTCTGGCGCGGTATGGGTCATGAAATTAAGTGGATGAAATTTTTAGTAAAACTGATTATGCACTATACTTACAAAGTTAATGATTTTTCTTTGTGGTGAAGTACTGCTTATATTCTTTTAAACAATCTTTATGCCAAAAAGGTCATTAAGCAGGGGGCAAACGCTACGACTCCCATGATAATCACTCATATCTCATCACTGATGCCGGGGATATGGTCGACACCAGCCGAGAGGGAAGCAATAGTACCAAGGACGCAATCACGGCGACACACACATCCAGAAGCAATATCTGCTGCCAGCTTATAAGCACCGGCACATAGTCAAGATAGTAGTTGGAAGCATCAAGTGACAACACATGAAAAGCATCCTGGACGTATAAGAGCACAAGTCCGACAGCAGTACCTATGATTATGCCATATCCCACGACCCTGAGAGCAAGTATGACGAAAATGTCACTTACCTGACGGTTAGAAGCCCCGAGCGACCGCAGGATGCCTATCATGCGGACTCGGCGCAGTATAAGTATAAACAGACTGGAAACCAGAGTGAATGCTGCCACGACACCCATGAGCGACAATATGACCACAACGTTAGTGTCAAGCAGCGACAGCCAGTTATAGTACATCTCCTGACTGTGAAGTATGGTGTCAATAACAGGAAGTTCGTCAATCTCGCCGTCAGCCGATGCTGACAACAACCGCTCATACAACTGCTGGGCAACCGTAGCAACCTTATCTTCACTGAGTCCGTCAATCAATACCGATGTGCCCTGCGAGCCTGATAGGGTAGCAGCATCAAATGACAAAGATTCTTTCGGCACAAACACCATGCCACGGTCATAATCACCGAAATGCGTGTCAAACAGAGCAGAGATGCGGTAACGTCGCACCCTTGCATTATCATTTTCAACAAAATATGCAGTAATCTTATCACCTGCTCCGACGGCAAGCATCTTTGCAACCGCCTCAGACATAACCAACGGCTCGACGCCTTCCTCCTCATCATCAGTAAAGAATCCATCAAAAGAGCCTTGAGTCACTACCGACGAGAGAAACCCGAGGCCATAATCCGCTGGCAGTCCTCTGAACGTAACAGCCTGAAACTGGTCAGAGGTCTTCAATATACCCGTGCGGTCAGTGACCACACTGACCGATGCTCCCGGAACCACCTCTTCCACGATGGTTTTAAGCCGTGGAGTGAGATTGATATAGGACTCTGTGTGATAAAGCGTTATATCACTGTTGAGCCCAGAGAGTTTTCGCTTGATGTCATGCTTGAATCCAGTCACTATAGCCATGGCAAGCATCATGATCATGACAGCCGTGACAACACCTATTATGCCCACAGTCATGCCAGTAGCCGACCCACGGTCACCTTTGACCCTGAGGCTCAACCTATTGGCAATAAACAGAGGGAAAAACACTTAATCAGCTACGATAAAGTTCCAGTTCAGATAGTGCGTCCTGGATAAACCTTGAGAGCTTCAGCAAGGACCTTGATGGCTCCACGCAGCTCCTTTTTGCTGATGGCATAGGCTATACGGACTTCGTTAGTCCCTATGCCCGGAGTGGTGTAGAAGCCCGAAGCCGGAGCCATGAAGATAGTGGCTCCTTCGTATTCAAACTCCTCCAGACACCACCGGCAGAACTTGTCGGCATCATCCACCGGCAGACTCGCTACGGTGTAGAAAGCTCCCATTGGTATGGGTGAGTAGACCCCTGGAATCTTATTGAGGGCGTCTATCAGGAAGTTGCGACGCTCAATATATTCGTTGTAGGTCATCAGCATATACTGCTTGGATGCGTCGATCGAGGCTTCTGCAACAATCTGTCCCAACAGAGGAGGACTGAGACGTGCCTGACAGAACTTCATCAGGTTTTTCTTAAGCTCCTTGTGTTTGGTGATGATGGCGCCTATGCGGATGCCGCACTCGCTGTAACGCTTTGACACGGAATCAATAAGCACCACCTGGTCGCTTATGCCATCAAGATGGAAAGCCGAGATATAGGGTGCTCCTGTATAGCAAAATTCACGGTACACCTCATCTGAAAACAGAAACAGATCATGCTTCTTGACCATATCGCGGAGCTGGTTCATCTCCTGCTGGGTATAGAGGTAACCTGTGGGATTATTGGGGTTACAGATCAATATGCCCTTGGTGCGCGGAGTTATCAGAGCCTCAAACTCCTCGACTGGAGGCAAGGCAAAACCATTGTCGATGCTTGACGGGACTGTCACAATCTTGGCTCCAGCCGAAATGGCAAATGCCATATAGTTGGCATACGCAGGCTCCGGAACGATGATCTCGTCATCGGGATCAAGACAAGCCATAAATGCGAAAAGCACCGCTTCAGAGCCGCCAGCGGTGACTATTATGTCATCGACATCCACATTGATGTCAAACCGATGGTAGTACTCCATCAGTTTCTGACGCAATGACAACAGACCTTCCGAAGGACTGTATTCCAGAGTTGTGCGGTCTATCTTCTTCAATGCATCCAGTCCCTCCTGAGGTGTAGGCAGGTCGGGCTGACCGATATTGAGATGGTAGACCTTGACCCCACGCTGCTTGGCTGCGTTACTCAATGGCACGAGCTTGCGTATAGGTGAGGCGGGCATTATATCACCGCGTTGCGAAACGTTTGGCATGGCTTATATAAGATATCGATGTAGAAATGATTGTACTTAAATAATAAATGTCAGGCACAGCAGCTCCACAAGTCTAATTGTGGGCAAGCGACCTTAAGAATTCCTCGCGCAGACGGTAATCATCGTCAAACACTCCTGATGTTTCCATCGTCGTCGTCGAACTATCCTGCTTCTCCACCCCGCGTAACTTCATGCACAAGTGCTGGGCTGTACTGACAACGATGACCCCTTTGGGCGCAAGATGGCGTTGGAGGTCGCGGCATATCTCGGCAGTCATGCGCTCCTGAACCTGCAGCCGTCGTGCATACACGTTGACTAATCGCGCAAGCTTGCTAAGACCTACGATCTTGCCGTCGGGGATATATCCTATGGACACATGTCCGAAAAACGGCAGTATGTGGTGCTCACAAAACGAGTAGAACTCTATATCTTTGACTATCACCATACGTGACCCTTCGTGGGTGAAGATGGCTTTTTCTATTACCTGCTGTCCGGATTCGTCATATCCGCGCGTAACCCTGAACAAGGCTCTCGCGGCACGCATGGGGGTCTTCAGAAGTCCCTCTCTATCAGGGTCTTCTCCGAGGAGCTTGATAATCTCCTTATAATGGTCAGCTATAGCGTTGACGGTTTCTTCTTGTCGTGGTGTCAGTGGTGTCGACATATAAACTGTATGATCAGTTATGCTCTCTAATCTTTGATATTGACACGGTCACGCACTATGCGTATCTCGTTGCGGAAGGCAGGAAAAGCCTGACGAAGCTGAGAAGCTGCTGACTCTGCTTCGCTGCGCGATCTGAAGTCACCTACCCTGAGACGCCAGAACGGAGCTGAATATGAGATATACGTGCGCATGTTAGGGAATCTCCGCGCCACCTGCGAAGCCTTAAGCTGGGTCTGTTTCTTGGCATTGCGCTGATTCCCGTCAGAATACACCTGCACACGGTAACCAGCCATGCGCCCTGTAGCCTGATGTTTCACCGCAGGCTTCTCTGGCTGCGTGGTCGTGTCAACCACCGGGGCATCGGCAGGAGCCAACAACTCAGTGAGCTTCGAGGGCTGAGTGACAGTATTTCCCTCGATTGCTGTAATGTGGTCGACGATGGTGACAGTCTGCTGAGCCATGGCTGCGCCAGACCAGCATACCATCATCATGCCTATCATAGTCGCACGTAATCGGTATTTGCCTATAAGCATATCAGTCGGATGAGTGAAGCGTGACATACGCATCCACTTATATCAATATAATAAAAATTAGACTACAAAGATAACGATAATCTTCTTTGTAGCCTAATTTTTATAATTCTAAACGCGCTTGTAGATAAAATTACATCTTGATACGAATAGTCTGTATATTGTAGGGACGTGGCGTGCCGCGTCATCGTATCAGACGATGTGTATTGCATTTGATGACGCGGCACGCCACGTCCCTACATGCCTGAAGCTCGTTTGTCTATGATAAATTCAACGAATCAGAATGCGTTGACAATGCCCATGAATGACTCGGCATCGAGAGCCGCGCCACCGATGAGGCCACCGTCTACGTCAGGTTTTGCGAAGAGAGCTGCGGCGTTGGAGGGCTTGCAGCTACCGCCATAGAGGATAGAGGTGTTGTCTGCGACTTCCTTGCCATACTTCTCTGCGATGACAGAGCGGATGTGGGCGTGCATCTCCTGAGCCTGGTCGTCGGTAGCGGTCTTGCCTGTACCGATAGCCCATACGGGTTCGTAAGCGAGGATGATTTTGCCGAAGTCAAAGGCTGAGAGGTCAAAGAGTGCGCTCTCGATCTGCTCCTTCACCACGTCGAGGTATGTACCGTTTTCGCGCTGCTCGAGCACCTCGCCGATGCAGAAGATGGGAGTCAGGTTGTTTTCGAAAGCCTGAGCAACCTTAGCCTTGAGGATTTCAGAGGTCTCTCCATAGTACTGGCGACGCTCGCTGTGACCGAGAATCACGTAAGATGCACCTGTAGATGCAACCATAGCACCTGAAATCTCGCCGGTGTATGCACCCTTGGCATGGTCAGCGCAGTTTTCCGCACCCAGACCGAGGATATTGCTGTCGATTACCTCATTGACAGAAGCGAGATGTGTAAAGGGAACGCAAATCACCACGTCACACTTGGGGGTAGCTTTCTTGAGGGCTTCGTTAACGTCCTTTGCCAGGCCTACACCTTCTGCGAGGGTAGTGTTCATTTTCCAGTTGCCTGCAACGATTTTCTTTCTCATGTTAGTAAAGTCTAAAATTGATATATCAGAATGTAGAAATTTTCAAGACCGAGGCATCCGCTTGCATGAGGGAGACCTGTGGCACAAAGTTACGATTTTTTTTCGTGATGCGCCATGGTTTTCAACTTTTTGCCGACTCTTGCCCTCCATACCATCAGAAGTGCCAATGCCCCGTTGTTGGCAAGAATTATCACCAGCATTGCCAAAGCATAGATGCGGGTCCAATCATGGAGAAATTCGTCGTCAGAGGGCCCGTAGAGAGTCTCATTGCAGTCATGACAGCCAGCAAGCTCTATATCCGTAACATCATCGTCATCATCATTGTCAATGATAAGGTCATTGACGAGCGACGGTAATGTCCGTTTCCACAAGATATCGCCCTCATGAAGCATCACAGCAGCGATATCACCACGTGCCAGCTCTTTTATCTGGATTCCGTCGGCTGTATACAGGGGATATTCCGCCATCGAAAGGTCTTGCCAGAATGCCACATCCTTCTCATTGCCTCCTATTATACCTGTCATGGTCACGCTGTCAGTCGGAAGCTGCCGATAGAGCTGGTTTATATAATAGGTATATGAGATGTCAAGATTCTTCATCGAAGGGACAAGTATCAGCAACTGGTAACCGTCAGCACTGATGACATCGGATGTAACATCCTCTCCCTCAATATCCCGAATGACAAACGTATCTGCCGCCTGTGCCTCGTCTTTGCCATCAAGCAGCCTTCGTTCCACGAAAGTCCATGTCGAATCAGGGAGATTGTCTAGGTTGAATATCTCAGTATTGCCGTCCTTTTCATAAACGAAACCATACATTTGTGCCTCATCCTGACCGCCGTCATCTGTCTCATCAGCCAGCAGAGATTTACCGACAGGATATGACCTGAAATCGACGACAGGCTGATAATAATAGCCTACGTATGATATGCCCAATATATATATCACCGATACCACAAGCGGTATCCATTGGAGATACGGACTGACCAGCGCGCGCTGCAACCGGTTATATGGGAGCAATACTAACAATCCCAACGTGATGGCTATGTTCTTGGCAAACGTGGCACCGTTACTGATAAGCAGCCAATCGCCGAAGCAGCCACAATCAGCAACAGGATTATCCAGCCATATATACAGTGTCAGCGGAAGCATTAATGCCATCATGGCAAGCAAGAGTACCACTACACTGCGCCTGTAACAGCCCAGAAACAGCATCATACCACACAGAAACTCCAATGCTGACAATCCTACTGATGCCGAGACAAGCATAGAGTGGGAAAAATCCCATCCCCATACAGCCAAATACTCCCCTATCTTATAGACACTGCCCCATGGATCTACCGCCTTGGCAAACCCCGAAGCGATAAACAGTATGCCTATGACCAGCCTCAGCAGCGTTACGACTGCTCTAACAAAGCGGGGATGACGATTCGGTAAGTTTGATAATCGCAAAGACAGCATAGTTGACTATGTCCTGATAATTCGATTCTACTCCCTCGGAAATGATTGTCACGCCGCCGTTTCCCTCAATCTCCTTGATACGCTGGAGCTTGGTCAGGATAATGTCGGTGAAACTGCACACACGCATGTCGCGCCAAGCCTCGTCATAGTCATGATTCTTGGCAGTCAGCAGCCTGCGAGTATCAGCTACATGGCTGTCATAGAGTTCTATGGCTTTCTCAGGGGTGATGTCAGCTTTGAGTGCCGGTCCAAGCTGCATCTGTATCATTGCCATGATACCGTAGTTGACTATAGCCACAAATTCCGGCAGTATGCCCTCATCGACCATCGCACCACCCTTGGTCTCAAGGGTGCGTATGCGCTTGGCTTTGATGAAGAGCTGGTCAGTCAACGACATCGGACGCATGACGCGCCATGACGCACCATAGTCCTGCAACTTGCGCACATATATGTCACGGCACATCGCAAAAGTCTCGTCAAACTGCTTCACGCTGTCAGGGACAGCCTTATTGCTATGATTATCCATTAATATCTATTATTCAAAAAACACAGGGACGCTACACAATGCAATGCGCGTCCCTGTGAGTATGGTACCTGTATAGATAGTTTTATCTGTCAGAAATCAGAACATCGAATTGACGCGCTCGAAGTTGGCGTTGTCACCCAGCACGTAGTAGATATTCTTGAGATACTGCAGTGCGTTGGGATTTTCGTTAAGCTGGTATGCCTTTTCGAAATTCTCGGCAGCCTCTTTGCGGAGAGGATTGATCTGCTCTCGCTCTATCTTCTTGTATTCGGCTTCAGTGATCTTGGAGCCGGCATTTTCGCTGATAGCATCGCTCTGTTCTGCGAGTACACGACCGATATTATAGAAAGCGTCACCGTTTTTAGGATCAAACTGTGCTGCTTTGCGGTAGCACTCGAGAGCCTTGTCCTTGTTGCCCTGCTCCTCATAAAGAGTACCCATGGCGATGTTGTAGACAGGATTCTGGGGATCTTCGGCAAGAGCCTTGTTGAGAAGAGCCATAGCTTCATCATACTGCTTGTTGCGGAGCTTGCCCTCGATTGTGAGCTGGAAGAAGATGGGGTCAGATGTGCCAAGAGCGGCATAGCCCTTCTGGGCATAGTCATAGAGCTTGTCCATGTTCTGGTTCATCTTTGCAACGTACATCGCCTGGTGGAACATACCTTTGTCCTTGCTGCCGAGAGCGATAGCCTGGTCAAATGCCTTCATAGACTTGTCCCAGTCTTCCATCTGCGATGCCACATAACCCATGAGATAAGCGTTTTCGGCGAGGATGGAATCAGGCGACACCTTTATGTCCTTGGCAAATCGAGCATCCTTAGGAACTGCAAAATATACCTCCCATGCCTTGTAAGCCTCAGGCCACTTCTTGGAGTTGTAGAGATAGCGGGCTGCATAGTCATAGTCATTGTAGTGACCTGCCACCATTTTGATAAGGTCCTTGGAGTATTTGGTCTTGACCTTGCCCTTATTGTCAGCGACAGAATCAAGAGGAAGAGCCTTCAATGCATATTCATAAGCCGAGAGGATAGAGTTGCCCATGTTGGGGACATCCACATCCTGACCTGCACGGAGGAGTGTGAAGAGATAGTCAAAGTTCTCATAACCCGCCTTGGCAGGCACGAAATAAGTGAAAGCCTGGTCTTTGCTTTCGGCATTGCTGAATGCGGGCTGGAGAGTCTGCACCCATTTGGCGTAGTCGCTACCTGGCTTGAAGCTCTTCTGAGCATCCTTGACGAGACTGTTCTGAGCAGATGCAGCCAGTCCGGCACAGAGGCATAATGCCACGAAACTTGCCTTTTTCATAAATCAATAGATGTGTTAGGTTGTGTATGGAAATTGGTTGATGTTATTCTTCAGTAATCTCTGTATCATCATCCTCTGCGACGACATCATCTATCTCTACGTCATCGGCGGGATTCATCATGTCATCGACAGCCGCTTCTATCATTTCAGCCTGCTGATCCACGATTTCATGATCCACTTCCTCCTCAGGATCCGATGATACGCAGCACACAGATGCTATGGTATCGTTGCGCTTCTCGAGGTTGATGATGCGTACACCCTGGGTGGCGCGTCCCTGAAGTCGGATATCGCTGACAGCCACGCGGATGGTGATGCCACTCTTGTTGATGATCACAAGGTCATTTTCATCATTAACGCTCTTGATGGCGACAAGTTTACCAGTTTTATCGGTAATCGCCAATGTCTTGACACCTTTACCGCCACGGTTGGTGACACGGTAGCTCTCCAGATCTGTACGCTTGCCAAATCCTTTCTCTGACAGGACAAGTATGTCATTGCTGTCACCCTCGCGCATACATATCATGCCGACCACCTCATCATCGTCGCCGTCAAGAGTCATGCCTCGCACACCTGTGCTGACACGTCCCATAGTGCGTACGCGGTCCTCTGCGAAGCGGATGGCACGTCCGTTACGGTTGGCAAGGATAATCTCACTGTTGCCGTCGGTAAGGTCCACATCTACCACACGGTCACCCTCGCGGATGATGATGGCTTTCTTGCCCTTGACATTGACCTGGGCATATTCGCGTATGGAGGTCTTCTTGATGATGCCATTGCGTGTAGCAAACACGAGGCAATGTGTATCCAAGATGGAAGTGTCATCATTGTCCTTATAGGCTATGACTGCGTTTACAGAGTCATCGGCTTCGATGTTGAGGAGGTTCTGGATGGCGCGTCCCTTGGTGTTCTTGGCTCCCTCGGGCAGCTCGTAAACCTTCATCTTATATACCATACCCTTGGCTGTGAAGAATAGGATATTGGCGTGCATCGATGCGGTGTAGATGTACTCTATGAAGTCCTCGTCGCGGGTGTCACTGCCTTTAGCACCTACGCCGCCACGGTTCTGTGTGCGGAATTCGGTAAGCGGAGTGCGCTTGATGTAGCCGAAGTGGCTTATGGTGATGATCATGTCGTCATCGCTATAGAAATCCTCGGCATTGAACTCACCGGCAGTGTAGTCGATATCGGTCTTGCGCTCATCGCCAAACTTGTCACGCACCTCGGCAAGCTCACGCTTGATAAGTTCGCGACACTCGTGGTCATCGTTGAGAATCAGCTCCAGACCGCGTATCTGCTCCATGATCTCGTCATAGTTCTTCTTGAGCTTGTCCTGTTCCAGACCGGTCAGACGGCGCAACTGCATCTCAAGGATGGCATTTGCCTGAGCCTCAGTAAGCTGATAGGTCTCCATGAGGGTGGTGCGAGCAGTCTCAGTGTCGGGAGAGTGGCGTATGATGCGTATCACTTCATCGATGTGCTGAGAGGCTATGATGAGTCCCTCCAAGATGTGGGCACGCTCCTGAGCCTTGCCAAGCTCGAATTTGGTGCGTCGGATTACAACCTCATGGCGATGTGCCACAAATGCCTCAAGTATCTGCTTGAGATTGAGTGTCTGCGGACGGCCGTTGACCAGCGCGACGTTGTTGACACTGAACGACGCCTGCATCTGGGTCATCTTGTAGAGCTTGTTGAGAACAACATTGCTATTGGCATCGCTCTTGAGTTTGATCATGATACGCATGCCGTCGGCATCGCTCTCGTCATTGATGTCTGCTATGCCGTCGAGTTTCTTTTCGTTAACGAGGTCGGCGATATAGGCTATCAGTTCAGCCTTGTTGACATTATAAGGTATCTCGGTGACGATGATGTTGTCATGGTTTGCCTCGGTCTCTATCTCGGCGCGGGCACGAATCAGTATACGACCGCGTCCTGTCTCGTAAGCGTCCTTGACACCCTGGTAACCGTAGATGGTGCCACCAGTGGGGAAGTCGGGTGCTTTAATATAATGCATCAGTTCGGGGACGGTCAACTCGGGATTGTCCACGAGAGCTATCGAAGCATTGATAGCCTCGGTCAGGTTGTGAGGAGGCATGTTGGTTGCCATACCCACAGCGATACCTGCGGCTCCGTTGACAAGCAGATTAGGGAAACGGGTCGGAAGTACCACCGGCTCGCGTCGCTGGTTGTCATAGTTGGGCTGAAAATCGACCGTATCAGAGTTTATGTCGGTCATCATCGCTTCGCCCATTTTCTCCAAGCGCACCTCGGTGTAACGCATGGCGGCAGGACCGTCACCATCAATCGAGCCGAAGTTTCCATGGCCCTCCACGAGGCAGTATCTCATAGCCCATGGCTGCGCCAGACGCACCACAGTGCCGTAGATTGACGAGTCGCCATGAGGATGGTAGTTACCCATCACCTCACCGACTGCCTTTGCAGCCTTCTTGAACGGCTTGTCAGAGTTGTTGCCCATCTCGTCCATGCCGAAAAGCACTCGGCGATGCACAGGTTTGAGTCCGTCACGCACGTCGGGCAGCGCACGTGACACTATAACCGACATCGAGTAATCGATGTAGGCTGATTTCATCTCATTCTCGATATTGATGTTTAAGATGCGATCTTCTTCCACGATTCAGTTATCTATGATAGTTGTTTGCTGTTACAGTCAATTAGTATGATATAACCGAGCAGATACCGCAATAGACAGCAGCCATCCGACACGCAAAATATCAAGCAAAGATACAAATTTTTCCGCACATTACCCACCTTATTCCCTATCCGACATAAAAGTTTATTCAAATATGCCGTCAAACCCTTATTAATGATTAATATGGGTTAAAACGGTGGGGACGGACAATGTTTGGCACAAAAATTGCGTTATCTTTGTTATAGTATAAAAAGATGCGTGCCGAGATTCATCACTTTACATCTGGCACCGACTATAACAAACTGAATAACTAACCCCTATCCTCTATATCCTTAATTAATGGACATAAACTTTTCAAACGAACTTAAGGAGGTGCTTTCACAGAGCCATCAGGAAGCTATCAGGCATAACAACAAGATCATTACGCCTGCCCATCTGCTGCTTGCTCTGATGTCGGCATCGGACGACCGTCCCTTTCGTCTGATCGAAAGGGCATCATCGTCAGATACCTCCGCATACGAACTCAAACAGGCTCTTGACACACGCCTGTTCGAGTCATCGCTTGACAGCGGCGATGACACTCCTGTCACACCAGCCGACGTGTCAGTCAGCGACGTGACAAGCCGCATACTCAAACTCAGCGCACTCGAAAGCCGCATGCTCAAGAGCGGCATGGTGCTCCCCGAGCATCTGTTGCTGGCGATATTCCATAACTCCGAAACTCAGGAGAGCGACTTCATGAAACAGTTTCACAAGGCTGGAGTCAACTATCAGAGTCTTGTGCGCCAGCTCAACGAAAGCGCACCTGAGGCTGCAACGCCTCAAGCAAGCTTTGCCGACGACGAGGATGAAGACGACGCTGATGACCTGCCTTATGATAGCGGAAACAGCACCTCAGCAGAGTCATCTGCTGGCAAAACATCATCAAAACAAAGTGCCGGGCGGCGCAACACTACCGACACGCCAGCTCTTGACAAATTCGGCTACGACATGACACGCGCAGCCGAAGAAAACCGTCTCGATCCAGTGGTAGGACGCGAAACGGAAATAGAGCGTCTTGCCCAGGTGCTGAGCCGGCGCAAGAAAAACAATCCTGTGCTTATCGGTGAGCCTGGCGTAGGTAAAAGCGCCATCGTCGAGGGTCTCGCTCTGCGTATTGTCAAGCGTCAGGTATCACGTATCCTGTTCAATAAGCGCGTCATATCGCTTGATATGGCTTCGCTGGTAGCCGGTACGAAATACCGCGGACAGTTTGAGGAACGAATCAAAGCTGTGCTCAACGAGCTTAGCAAAAATCGCGACATCATCCTCTTTATCGATGAAATCCACACTATCGTAGGGGCTGGTAATGCTCCAGGCTCAATGGATGCAGCCAACATGTTAAAGCCCGCCCTCGCCCGAGGCGAGATACAGTGCATAGGCGCAACGACGCTTGACGAGTACCGCAACAACATCGAAAAGGACGGAGCTCTCGAACGTCGCTTCCAGAAAGTGATGGTCGAGCCGACATCTGCCGAAGAGACTCTCACCATACTCCGCCACATCAAGGACAAATACGAAGAGCACCATAACGTTAACTTCACCGATGCCGCCCTCGAGGCTTGCGTCAACCTGACCGAGCGTTACGTGTCTGACCGTAATTTCCCCGACAAGGCTATCGATGCGCTTGACGAGGCAGCCTCACGCGTGCATATCACCAATATAGCCGTCCCCGAGGAAATCGAGGCTCTTGAAAACAAGGTCGAGGAGCTGGGTCGCAATAAACTCGCAGCTGCCCATGCACAGGACTTCGAGCGCGCTGCTGCATTCCGCGACGAGGAGACCAAACTGCGCGAAGACCTTCGCACTGCCACCGAACGCTGGGAAAAGCAGCTTGAGAGCAAACGCGAGACGGTTGATGAAGACAAGGTAGCTGAAGTCGTTGCAATGATGACCGGAGTGCCGGTACAGCGCGTGGCACAAGCTGAGGGGAAACGCCTCATGGAAATGGGCGATGACCTCAAAAAGTCCATTATTGGTCAAGACCCTGCAATTGACACGCTTGTCAAGGCTATCCGCCGCAACCGTGTCGGACTCAAAGACCCAAAGAAGCCTATCGGCACATTCTTGTTCCTCGGTCCGACAGGCGTTGGCAAGACGCATCTCGCCAAGAAACTGGCAGAGATGCTGTTTGACTCCGCCGACACACTCATCCGCATAGACATGAGCGAGTACATGGAGAAATTCACCGTGTCACGTCTCGTCGGTGCGCCTCCCGGATACGTAGGCTACGAAGAGGGCGGACAGCTGACCGAGAAAGTGCGCCGTCATCCCTACTCCATCGTGCTTCTTGATGAAATCGAGAAGGCGCATCCCGACGTGTTCAACCTGCTCTTGCAAGTAATGGACGAGGGTCATCTGACCGACAGCCTCGGCAGAAAAATCGACTTCAAGAACACTGTGCTCATAATGACGAGCAACATCGGCAGCCGCCAGCTCAAGGACTTCGGCAGCGGTGTAGGCTTCAATACCCCCAAGGCATCTGACAGCGAGTATTCGCAGAGCGTGATCCGCAAGGCTCTCAACAAAGCATTCTCGCCTGAGTTCCTCAACCGTATCGACGACATCATCACCTTTGACTCGCTCGACCGTGATGCCATATTCAAAATCATCGACATCGAGCTTGCAGGCTTCCGCCAGCGTCTTGAGCAGATGGGCTACACTCTCAATATCACCGAGGAGGCAAAGAATTTCATCGCCGACAAGGGATATGACGCACAGTACGGCGCCCGCCCACTCAAGCGGTCCATACAGAAATATCTCGAAGACCCTCTGGCAGAACTGATCATAGTGGAACCCAAAGGCAAGGACGAGCAAAAGACAATCAACGTCACCCTCAACCCCGACCAGACCGCCGTCCACTGCGAAATCGTCTGATTGAGAGGGTTTTGCGGAACTGTAAATTCCGCAACGTAGGGACATGCCATGGCATGTCAGCTGGGCTATTCGTGGTGACTTTAACCACGCAGATCAAGAGCTGACATGCCATGGCATGTCCCTACAAGTTTCAACGTGAATTTTTTGAGTTGCAACACCCTCCGCCGATTAGTCTTCACGCTTGTCAGACAACGAATGAGGCTCATGGATGACTGAGATGCACGCCTTTGTCCATCAAGATGAGGTGGGCGGTATCCAATCCGATGTTCCAAGGGGAGACCGTCTCTGGGGTGATGACTGCAACAGTATCTTTCATCCCTACGTAGAGGAAACGGATAGAGTCACCTGCGCATGCAGTCAGGGTGAACTTGCCCAGTGAATCGGATACGGCTCCGCCTCCACGGGTCTTATTAATGAGAAATGTACCATTAAGAACAACTCCTGTAATCTTATTGTACGTCAGACCGCAAACCGTCACTGACTGTGATGGCTCTACGTGTGATTTTGTGATGCTGCATGCACCAAGCATCATCATCAGGCATACGATCCATACAAGTGCTTTCATATTATTATCAACCCAATAAGACCATCGATAGTTGCTCATTATAGTAGGAAACATGCCGGTGCAGTTCGAACTGCACCGGCATGTTTCCTATGGATATATATTAGTGGCTGTCGGATAGACGAAATTTTACTGTATGTCGGATGTCAGCCGCCGATGCTCCAATCATAGCGGCGAAATCGCCTGGTTCGGCAATCCATTCATGCTTGGTGTCATCAAAGTATGCGAGTTTGTCGGGAGTTATTTCAAATTGAATCTCCGCAGTCTCCGACGGAGCCAATGACACTTTCTTAAAATCCTTCAGCTCTTTAACCGGGCGCGGCAACGAGGATTTAACATCGCTGATATAGAGCTGTACCACTTCCGCCCCTGCACGGTCACCTATATTTGTAACAGGTACCTTGACAATGATTTTACCATCAGAGGTCATAACCTGCGAATCCACCACTGGTTTGCCATACTTAAACCCTGTATAGCTAAGACCATGACCAAACGGGAAAAGCGGCTTGATCTTGTTCTTATCGCTCCAGCGATATCCTACAAACAGACCTTCGGCATAATTGCAATCCACTATATCTGAACCATCGCTACGAGCCGCTCCGGGATAGCCGTCAAGACTGTGGGCACCGACATCCGTGAGTGCCATAGGAAAAGTCATGGGCAACTTACCTGACGGATTGACATCACCAGACAACACCGAAGCTATCGCATTGCCGCACTCGGTACCGAGATACCATGCCTGCACTATCGCAGCGACATCTTTAGTCCACGGCATCGCCACAGGATTTCCCGATATATTGACCACGACAAGATTCCTGTTCGCCTTGGCAAGCTGGCGTATTACCTCATCCTGATTGTAAGGCAGCTCCAGCCCGGAGCGGTCGGAGTCTTCGCAATCCTGATGATATGATTTGTTGAGACCTCCGATATATATCACGACATCGGCGTTTTTAGCGACTTCAACCGCCTCGGCAAGTATCTCCTCGGGAGTGCGGTCATCAGTCAGATTCTGTCCCGTGATCACTCCGTTATATTCACCCGATGGGTCTCCTACATATCCACGCGCATATACGATGTCGGCGTAACTGCCAAACCTCCTCTTGATGCCATCGAGAGGCGACAGCTCATATTTTACCTTCAACGACGAACTGCCGCCACCGACAGTCATCATCTTGATAGCGTTCTCTCCTATTACGGCAATTGTCTTGACCTTGGCAGTATCAAGAGGCAGTATACCTCGGTCATTTTTCAATAATACTATGCCTTCCTGACCTATCGCACGTGCCGCATCAATATGCTCGGGAGAACACAAAGAGCCAAACGGTCGACGAGAATCCATAGTAGTGCGGAAAGCAAGTCGTAGGATACGTCGCACCTTATCATCAAGCTCCTTTGTGCCTATTTTACCCTCCTTAATGCGGTCAAGGTAGGGTTTGGCAAGATAATAATTATCGTAAGCGTTGCTTGCTCCGTCAGACAGACCGTCAGTCCAGCTGCCAAATTCCATATCCAATCCATTGGTTATTGCCTGGTCGGTATCATGCACACCTCCCCAATCAGATATTACCACTCCGTCAAAACCCCACTCCCCTTTCAATATATCATTGAGCAGATACTGGTTATGACAGGCATGTTGATCCTTATAGAGGTTGTAACTTCCCATAACTGCCCATGCTTTTCCATCTTTTACCGCAGCTTTGAAGGCAGGTAGATATATCTCATAGAGGGCACGGTCGTCCACTATAGAGTTGGTGGTATGACGTGCTGCCTCATGGTTGTTGAGTGCAAAATGCTTGACGCATGCAGCCACACCATTGCTCTGTACACCTTGAACATACGGCACCACCATTTTTGATGCCAGATACGGGTCTTCGCCCATATACTCAAAGTTACGGCCATTCAATGGAGTCCGGCATATATTGACTCCCGGTCCGAGCAATATATCCTTTTTACGGTAACGCGCCTCCTCCCCTATGCTCTTGCCATAAAGCAACGCCATGTCCGGATTCCACGTAGCAGCCAGACAAGTCAATGCCGGAAACGCCACACAAGAGTCGTTAGTCCATCCGGCTTGGTCCCACTCGTCCCAAAGCACTTCTGGCCTTATACCATGAGGACCGTCAGTAGTCCAAAACTCAGGGATACCGAGACGTGGCACTCCGGCAGATGAAAATTTGGACTGAGCATGAAGCATTGCCACCTTCTCCTCGAGTGTCATACGTGACAACGCATCCTCTACACGCTGGTCAATAGCCTGTGTTTCATCAAGATACACAGGAGCAGCAGCAAACCCTGCAGCCACAAAAACGGCTGCCAAAACAAGGGCAAAAAACTGTTTGTTCATTACTATTACTTTAAACATTAACAAAAAATAAGTGATTCGAGCCAATTCATTATTTTAGGGATAGGTAACCCTATTGTAAACCATTACCAGCAAAGTTAATAAAAAAACAGATATTATCTATTACTAACACTTGATTTAGATATGGCTAAATAGAATCTTATGAGATTTTGATTAATTTTGCAGAAAGATTCTTTAGATATAACCTATTTTCATTTATAACCACCATCATGAAACATTTCTTTCTGCCAATACTTGCGTGGACTATTGCTGCATCTGCCTCGCCGATATCCCTGATGTCCCCAGACAGACGCATAACTGCCAATATACAATCCGGCGACAGCCTGATGTACAGTATCAGTATGGACGGTCGGCTCGTCATGCAGCCGTCCACAATAGGATTAAAGCTTACTGACGGAGAAAATATAGGTTACGGAAATACCAAAGTAGTATCGCGCCGTAACGTTGACGAAAAGGTGACAACCCCTTTTTATAGGCATACATCAGTTCCCGACAGATACAACGAACTGACATTACGTCTGTCGAAAGACTGGGATGTGATAGTCCGTGCATATGACGATGGTGTAGCATACCGGTTTGTGACACGTCGGAAAAAACCGTTTACAATAAAGGAGGAAACTGCGCGTTTCCGATTCCCCTCAGATGCTAAAGCCTGGGCACCGTATGCCAACGTGGCAACCGGCTCAACCTTTGAGCAACAATTCAACAACAGTTTCGAGAATACATACCACACCGCTCCGATTGACAGTCTTGACTGCCATCGGTTGATATTCCTGCCCATGGCAGTAGAACCTGACTCAGCAGTAAAAGTGCTCCTCACAGAATCGGCATTGGAAAATTACCCAGGCATGTTTGTCAACACTTCAGCTGCCCCGGGTACACTCAATGCTGTATTTGCTCCCCGCCCGAGCAAACGCCATCAAGGAGGCCATAACAATCTCCAGATGCTGGTGGACGAACGTGAGGACTATATAGCGGCAATCGACGGACCTCGTGCCTTTCCATGGCGCATAGCTGTAGTTGCTGATAATGACTCAACACTTGCTGCCACCAATCTCAGCTATCTGCTCGGTGAGCCCTCACGTCTTGAGGATATATCATGGATAAAGCCAGGTAAAGTGGCATGGGACTGGTGGAACGACTGGAATCTCCGCGGAGTCGATTTCAAAACCGGAGTCAACAACGATACCTACAAGGCATATATAGATTTCGCGTCACGCAACGGTATAGAGTATGTAATCCTCGATGAGGGCTGGGCTGTCAACGGAGAGGCTGACCTTATGAAAGTAGTGCCTGAAATAGACCTCCCCATGCTCGTGGAGTATGCCGACAAGGCTGGCGTAGGACTGATACTGTGGGCAGGTTACCATGCGTTTGACCGAGATATGGAACAGGTATGCAGGCACTATGCCGACATGGGCATCAAAGGATTCAAAGTGGACTTCATGGACCATGATGACCAACTGATGACCGACTTCAACTATCGCGCCGCCGAGACTGCCGCACGCCACAGGCTGATACTCGATCTCCACGGCACAAGCAAACCTGCGGGACTAAACCGCACCTGGCCCAACGTACTCAATTTCGAGGGCGTCCACGGGCTTGAACAGATGAAATGGGCACCACCGACAGTAGACCAGGTCACATATGACGTGCAGATACCGTTTCTGCGCCAGGCAGCCGGACCTATGGACTATACCCAGGGAGCCATGCGCAATGCATCACAAGGAAATTACCAGCCCGTCTATAATGATCCCATGAGCCAAGGCACACGATGCCGCCAGCTCGCTCTGTATATGGTATTTGATTCACCATTCAACATGCTTTGCGATACCCCAATGAATTATGATGACGAGCCGGAGTGCAAGGAGTTTATTGTTTCAGTGCCCACAGTGTGGGACGAGACACGCATCCTAAATGCTTCTCTCGGTGAATATATTGTCACAGCCCGTCGTAAGGGTGACCGATGGTATATAGGCGGGATAACAGACTGGACACCTCGCGATATGGTCATAGATCTCAGCTTTATAGCACCCGGAGAGCAGACCGTGGATCTATTTGCCGACGGCATCAATGCTGACCGCAATGCCCGCGACTATACCCACACCCAAATCAAAACCACCACTGATGGCAAATTGCGCATACATCTTGCTCCAGGAGGCGGTTTCGCTCTACGCACTATATGAGCCGTGTCGCTCCTCTCTCAACTTTCGGATTGCAATAGGAGGTTTGAGAAGATTTTCGTAAATTTGTGGGTTGAAATGGATTTGAAAACCGCTTATTTTTAAATATTTTATGGCTCAGAAACCATCCATACCCAAGGGTACACGCGACTTCACTCCAGCAGAGATGGGTCGCCGCAACTACATATTCGACACAATCCGCGAGGTGATGCGCCTCTACGGCTATGCCCCTATAGAGACTCCGGCTATGGAGAATCTGTCGACTCTCATGGGCAAATACGGCGCGGAGGGTGACAAACTGCTGTTCAAGATACTCAACTCGGGAGACTATCTCCGTGGCATAGACATGAAGATGGTAGAGGATGGCGATTACGTGCATCTGACACCGCAAATCAGCGAGAAAGGTCTGCGTTACGACTTGACAGTGCCGTTTGCACGCTTCGTGGTGCAGCACCGGGATCAGCTGACATTTCCCTTCAAGCGCAGCCAGATACAGCCTGTGTGGCGTGCCGACCGTCCGCAGAAGGGACGCTACCGCGAATTTTACCAATGTGACGCCGATGTCGTGGGCAGTGATTCCCTCCTCAACGAAGTGGAGCTGATTTCAATGATCGATGAGGTGTTCCGCCGCCTCGGTGTGCGTGTCATCGTCAAGGTCAACAACCGCAAGGTGCTTGCCGGTATCGCCGAGATTCTCGATGCTGCTGACAAGATAGTAGACATCACCGTAGCCATAGACAAAATTGACAAAATAGGCATTGAGAACGTTGAAAAAGAGCTTGCAGAACGTGGTCTGACCGATGAAGCCATCGCCAAACTCCGTCCCATACTCCAGATGACAGGCACAATAGAAGAGTGCCTTGACAACCTGCAAACCATACTAAAAGATTCTGAAATCGGACTCAAAGGCGTGGAGGAGCTGCGTGAAGTCATAGCCGGTGTGAGAGGTGTGGGCATCAACGCGATGCTTGATCTTGATGTCAGCCTCGCCCGAGGGCTCAACTACTACACTGGCACCATCCTCGAAGTCAAAGCCCGCGATGTGGAAATAGGAAGCATCACAGGCGGCGGACGCTATGACAACCTCACCGGCATATTCGGATTGCCAGGAGTAAGCGGCGTGGGCATCTCATTTGGTGCCGACCGCATTTATGACGTACTTAACGCCCTTGATCTCTACCCCGCAGAGGCCCGTCGCACCACCACAGTCTTGTTTGCCAACCTTGGCAAGGAAGAAGCTGCCGCATCTCTCAAGATGATACACCGCCTGCGCGATGCCGGCATCTCAGCTGAAATATACGCCGACGGCGGCAAAATGAAGAAGCAGCTCGGTTATGCCAACTCGCTCTCCATCCCCTATGTCGCCATCATCGGCGAGACCGAACTTCAGGAGGGCAAGGTCATGCTGAAAAACATGGTCAGCGGCGAGCAGAACCTTCTGACCATCGACGAAGTTATAAACGTTATAAACGGATAAGACCCAGACGATGAAATTCCACCTCGAATCGGCATACAAGCCTACGGGCGACCAGCCGCAAGCCATAGACCAGCTTGTGGAGGGCATCAACATGGGCAATCCAGCCCAGACATTGCTCGGTGTGACCGGTTCGGGCAAGACATTCACGATGGCTAACGTCATCGAGCGTGTCAACAAACCCACCCTCATCCTCAGTCACAACAAGACCCTTGCCGCGCAGCTCTACAGCGAGTTTAAGCAGTTTTTTCCCAACAATTCCGTCCAGTACTTCGTATCCTACTACGACTACTACCAGCCCGAGGCATACATTCCTACAGTTGATAAGTACATCGAGAAGGATCTGATGATCAACGACGAGATAGACAAGCTGCGCCTCGCCACCACATCGGCACTGCTGTCAGGTCGCAACGATGTGATAGTAGTGTCGTCGGTGTCATGCCTCTTCGGCATGGGCAACCCCGAAGACTTCCACCAGAGCGTCATCGAAATCAAGGTAGGTCAGAAAATCACACGCAACGCGTTTCTGCGCAATCTGGTCAACTCGCTCTATTCACGTAACGAAATGGAGCTGGGACGCGGCAACTTCCGCGTCAAAGGTGATACCGTGGACATCCGCCTCGCCTACGAGGATATCATCATCCGTGTGGTGTTCTGGGGCGATGAAATCGAGTCCATTTCCACATACCACCCTGACGACAATGTGAATCTCGGAACGCACGAATCATTCAAGATGTTCCCTGCCAATATCTTCGTCACTTCCCCGGCACGAATGACCTCGGCACTGGCGCAGATAGAGCTTGATCTCGGCGAACAGGTAGGATACTTCTTCAAGGAGGGACGCGAATTGGAGTCACGCCGACTGCAAGAGCGCGTGACCTACGATATCGAGATGATGCGCGAAGTGGGTCACTGCTCCGGCATAGAGAACTACAGCCGTTATTTCGACGGCCGCGAGCCGGGCATGCGTCCGTTCTGCCTCCTCGACTATTTCCCCAAGGACTTCCTCACCATCATAGACGAGAGCCACGTCACCGTACCGCAGATACGCGCCATGTACGGCGGCGACCTTGCCCGCAAGATGAATCTCGTCAACTACGGATTCAGATTGCCTGCCGCGCTTGACAACCGTCCTCTGAAGTTTGAGGAATTTGAACGGTTGACACACCAGACCGTCTACGTATCCGCCACCCCTGCCGACTACGAGCTTGAACGCAGCGAGGGTGTGATAGTAGAGCAGTTGATCCGCCCGACAGGTCTGCTTGACCCGATTATAGAGGTGCGTCCGTCGCTCAACCAGATCGACGACTTGCTTGAGGAAATCAACCTCCGCATAGACCGCGGAGAGAGGGTACTCGTCACCACTCTGACCAAGCGCATGGCAGAGGAGCTGAACGACTATCTGCTCAAGCTCCGCATGAAAGCCGCCTACATACACAGCGATGTCGACACGCTTGACCGCATCAAGATACTTGACGGTCTGCGTGACGGCACATTTGACGTTCTTATCGGTGTCAATCTGCTCCGTGAGGGTCTTGACCTGCCGGAGGTGTCGCTCGTCGCCATACTTGACGCTGACAAAGAGGGATTTCTACGTTCCCACCGTTCGCTGACCCAGACTGTCGGCCGCGCCGCGCGTAACCTCAACGGCACAGTCATCATGTATGCCGACAAAATCACCGACTCGATGCAGCTGACCATTGACGAGACCAGCCGCCGACGCGCATTGCAGCTTGCTTACAACGAAGAACATGGCATCACTCCGCAAGCCATAGTCAAAGCCCGCAACAAGATCATCGGTCTTGACCTTGATGACGAAGAACCGAAGAAGTCAATGGGTGCACGTGGCACCAAGACTGCAAAGACAGGCAAAGCCAAGCCAGACATGTATGAGCGCGAGTATATGCACTCTGTTGACATAGCCGCTGATCCAGTCATACCCTACATGAACGACGAAGAGATGCAACGAGCCATCAACCGTCTGCGCTCAGACATGGTGCAGGCAGCCAAAAACATGGACTTCATGGAGGCTGCCCGCATGCGTGACGAACTGATGAAGATGGAAACACTCCTCAAAGAGCGTCAGATGCAATAACCATACGAGATGTCTACACCCTCTCCACACCATAATAATACATCCAATGGCGGACAGCTCTGGCTGCCGACCACAGCCAAAGAGATACAGCGGCTCGGATGGGAACAATGCGATGTGATATTGTTTTCAGGCGATGCCTACGTGGATCATCCGGCTTTCGGGGCTGCTGTCATAGGCAGAATGCTCGAGAGCCACGGCTACAAGGTTGCCATCGTACCGCAACCCAACTGGCAGGACGACTTGCGTGACTTTAAGAAATTAGGCAAACCGCGCCTATTTTTCGGTGTTTCGCCGGGAGCGATGGACTCCATGGTCAACCATTATACTGCCGCACGGCGTCTGCGTCATGATGATGCTTATACCCCTGGAGGACGCCACGGAGCACGTCCTGACTATCCATCGATAGTATATACTAAGATCCTCAAAGAGTTATATCCCGATGTACCTGTAGTGTTGGGAGGAATTGAGCCGTCATTGAGGAGACTGTCGCATTATGACTATTGGCAGGACCGTCTGCTTCCGTCAATTCTGATGGACTCACCTGCCGACATCCTCGTCTACGGCATGGGCGAGAAGACCACATGCGCAATAGCCGAATATATCGATAGCGGTAAACCTTTGTCGGAACTGACCTACCTTGAACAGACGACACTGTTACTGCCAAAGTCAGCAATGCCACAGCAGACCGATGCCGACAATATCATACTTCACTCCATGGAGGAGTGTCTTGCATCCAAAAAGTGCCAGGCAGAGAATTTCAGGCATATCGAGCAGCAGAGCAACCGTTACCATGGAGCCACACTGTGGCAGGCATGCGGCGACAAAGTTGTGAAAGTCAACCCCATGTATCCCCCGATGACTACCGCGGAGATAGACGCATCGTTTGACCTTCCATACACACGTCTGCCCCATCCGCGCTACCGAGGCAAAGTCATCCCGGCATATGAGATGATACGCCACTCGGTCAACATGCACCGTGGATGCTTCGGCGGATGCGCTTTCTGCACCATCTCCGCCCATCAGGGCAAATTCATAGCCTCACGCAGCAAGGAGTCAATACTCCGCGAAGTGCGTCAGGTGACACAGATGGAGGATTTCAAGGGGTATATCAGCGACCTCGGAGGTCCCTCTGCCAACATGTATGGCATGCACGGCAAAGACATCGAGATATGCAAAAAATGCCTACGCCCGTCATGCCTACACCCTAAGCCGTGTCCCAACCTCAACAATGACCACGGTCCGCTGCTTGATATATATAAGGCGGCAGATGCCATTCCCGGAGTCAAAAAGAGCTTCATAGGCAGCGGTGTGCGCTACGACTTGTCGATGCACCCAAGCGGCGACACGCATATCGATGCAGTCAACCGCCAATATAACGAAGAACTGATAGCCCGTCACGTATCAGGGCGACTCAAAGTGGCACCCGAACACACTGAGGACGAAGTGCTTGACGTGATGCGTAAACCGTCATTCAAGCTTTTCCATCAATTCAAAGAGCTGTTTGACAGGACAAACCGTAAGTACGGGATGAAGCAGCAGCTTATCCCCTACTTCATATCTTCCCACCCAGGATGCCATGAGACAGACATGGCTAATCTTGCCGTAAAGACCAAAGAGTTAGACTTCCACCTCGAGCAGGTTCAGGACTTCACGCCTACGCCAATGACCGTAGCGACGGAAATCTATTACACAGGCTACCACCCCTATACGCTTGAGAAAGTCTACACTGCCCGGAGCAAGGAGGAAAAAGAGGCGCAGCGTCAATTTTTCTTCTGGTATGACCGTGAACGCCAGCGGTCCATAGTCGCCTCGCTCAAACGTCTGCACCGCGAAGACCTGATTACCAAGCTGTTTCCCCATGGCATCCAACCCCTATACCGCAGCAACAGCTATAACCGCACAGCACAGCATCCCGACAATCAGCGGCGCAACAGGAGGAGATAATGGGTAGCACGTTCAGGTTCAAGCAGTTTGAAATAGAGCATACCGCCTCTGCCATGAAGGTCGGCACGGACGGGGTGCTGTTAGGTGCATGGGCTGAAATTCCGTCCTCAGCCATCTCCATACTCGATGTAGGCACAGGTTCGGGGCTGATAGCACTGATGATGGCGCAGCGCACCACAGCCGCCGAGATTACCGCTGTTGAGATTGACGATGCGGCAGCAGCCGAAGCCCGCAGCAACGTGTTACGTTCGGTGTGGAGCGATAGGATTTCGGTCATCAGCGAAGACTTCACATCGGCACCGAGTGAGACTAAATATGACTTCATCATCAGCAATCCTCCATTTTTCACTGAAGACCTCCAGTCACCCGATACACGCCGTGCTTTAGCTCGGCACGGTGACACCCTCAATCCTGTCAGCCTGCTACGCAAAGCAGCTGGCATACTGACAGTTGACGGCTCGGTAGCTCTCATTGCCCCGACATCGCTTGATGACGAAATCAGTTTCACAGCCTCATTGTGTCGACTGAATCCGAGCCATAAAACGCATGTCTGCACCAAGGCTGGCAAACAGCCGTCACGCACATTGTGGCAGCTGACCACTGCCGATGTGTCAGCAAGATGTGACACACTTGACATCCGTGATGCCGACAACCAATACACACCCCAATACCTCAATCTTGTCAACGATTTCTACCTATGGCTGAAATGAAGATGAAATTTTCGCAGCGCGTCCTCATGTTTATATTCATATCCATGATCGGACTGCTTGTGGCTGCCGTGTTAAGCTCCATAGTTCTGATGAGTGGGCAGACAGCAACCACCCTGCGCATAGCCACCATTATCAATGACCTGATAATGTTTGTCATCCCTCCGGTGATATGCGCGTTGCTCTACACCTCACGTCCAGCAGAATATCTCCATGTCGATGCGATGCCGAGGATGACCCCGATGGTGCTGGCTGTCGGCACCATGATATGTTCCATCCCGATGATGAACATGATTATAGAGTGGAACGAAGGGCTGACGCTCCCATCATCGCTTGCATCCATAGAGACATGGATGCGTGAAGCCGAGGAGCGGGCAGGTGACACCATCAACGTGCTCATGGGAGGTGATTCGGTCAGCAGCCTCATCATGTCGATACTGATAGTCGGCGTACTCGCCGGATTCAGCGAAGAACTGTTTTTTCGCGGAGGCATCCAGCGTCTGCTCGTGTCAGGGCGCATCAACCCGCACGTAGCCATATGGCTCACTGCATTCATATTCAGCGCGATACACCTGCAATTCTTCGGATTTTTCCCCCGCCTCCTTTTAGGCACATTTTTCGGTTACCTGCTCTACTGGACTAAAAACCTCTGGGTTCCCATCACCTGCCACATCCTCAACAACACCATCGTAGCCACAGTCACATGGACAACAGCCAAAGGCACCTCCACCTCCTCCACCCTCAACGATATCGGCACCCTCTCCTCCTCCCACCAACTCCTCTGGGTCACCCTCAGCATCATCACGACCTTCCTCCTCCTGATGACCCTGAAACAAAAAAGCCTGGTTAAGACTTTTTGCCATTGATAATATCGGCTACCTCATCTTCCGACAGAGTATTGCCCTCAATGGCAAGAGAACTATTGATAGTCTTGATGCGATTCGCCTTATGGAGACGCAATCCGTCCTCATTTTCAAGAGCCATGACATACCGCTCCAACAATGCCGAAATCTCAGCAATGAAATTGATGGTCAATGGCGACACTGTAAAAGGAAGTATATGCATACCTTTAATTAATGTGCTGTTTGACCCCTGGCGATAAGACACACGGTCTCATTGGTGAACCGAAATTCAATTTTGTTTCGCCGCATTGCATCTGGGATAGCATCTGCCGTCAAAACGCGGCGGTGCCGCAACTCCCTACTTCATTTTTGAATTTATCTGTTTAAGAGTCGTGGAGATATTAGCTATAACTCTAAGCAAAGCCCATGTCGTGAGCGTAGAAAGAAACACCCCGATAGAAATAACCAATCCACCGGGATTGAAAACCGTGTCATAATGGATACTATACTTGTATGTAGGGTCAACTACTTTAGTTGTAGTGAGCGCAAACAGACAGAAAACTGTGGCTATGATTCCACCCCAAAGAACGATGCCCGCTATTACGTTAAGGGCATTCTCCGTAGAATTGTTATGCGATACAATAGCCTCCATATCATCTGACGTTGTGCCATTTTGAGGAGTGGTATCCTCGATACCAAGAATCTCGTTTACATTTTCCTCCGCCATATTATTTTGATTTTTTATAGAGTGTTAGAAAGAATTGACCGATAAGAACCCATGCTGCGAGAACAATAATGTTCCATACATAGCCAAGAATTTGGTACCAGCCATATTGCCAAGCATCTAACGAGTTGACAACAAGATAGTACAGATTGTTCAGAATGAGCAATCCGACACCGACAAGCGCTAGAAGTGATGATTTCTTCATATATTTTGTTTTTTAGGTTAGTCCCAGTCGTTTAAGTTGTTGATATATTCGTTGAAGTCGCTATGTTCGGAATCTTATATTCGATTAACGAACACTCGGCGGAGGTGAGTTTATTATGTGTTGACTTAAATATTCCATCTTGTTCTTCTTTGAATAAAGATAACATAGACTCGACAAGTTCATCCAAAGTTACACAAGGTTTTAGTTTAGAAATGGAGGTCCAAAATAACTTGCGATAGCTCTGTTACAGTATTCTTCCACTGAACGATGTGGATTTTTAACGATAGAAATTTCACATATAATGCTCTATATGCGAAAATACGAATAATTCTTGACATGACAATCGCTTATGCCGAAATTTATGATGAATTATCGGCTTATTACAAATAGCCGAGCATTTGCGAATTAAATCCATATAGGATCATGCTATATATTATATCTATCGGGGAGTGGGGAGGAAGTCGGCGCGGAGGGGGTCGAAGGTGATGGGGCGGTCGGGGAAGAGGCGGGGCATGGCTCCGGTGGCTATCAGTTCGGTGGGGGTGCCGGTTAGGAGGTCGGATTCGGCTGCGCCTTGGGGTGCGGGGACTACGAGCCACAGGTGGTCGGCTATGGGCATGACTGAGGAGATGTCGTGGATTGACATGAGGACTGATTTGTGCTGGGTGTGGCTTATGTCACGGAGGAGCATCAGCAGCTCCAGACGGTTGGCTACGTCAAGGAAGGCTGTCGGTTCGTCAAGTATGATGATGGGGGTCTGCTGGGCAAGAGCTTTGGCTATCATCACTTTCTGACGTTCGCCGTCGCTGAGCGTTGCCACGTGTCGGGATGCGAGATGACCTACGCCGACCATTTCTATTGCTTCTGCCACCACAGCCTTGTCATACGAGGACAGCCGTCCGAAAAAACCCGTGTAGGGTTGACGTCCCAATCTGACCAATTCTTCAACTGTAAACGCTCCGGCTCCGGCTGTATGACCCGTGACGATGGTCAGCAGACGCGCCAACTGCGCCGGCTGACACCGCGAAATATCCATACCGTCTACAAGCACTTTGCCATCGAGAGGTGGCTGCAAAGCCGAAATTGTGCGGAGCAAGGTGCTCTTGCCCCGTCCGTTAGCTCCCAGCAAAGCAGTAACCGCACCTGCAGCGAGGTCGAGGTCAAGATGCTCCATAAGTACCCTCTGACCACTGCCCGACTTATAGCCGACCGTGAGATTTTCAAGCGTCATCATCGCAGATAGAAGATTTTGTTACGGTTGACTATTATATATATTATAATAGGTGCGCCGATGATTGGAGTGATGGCGTTGATGGGTATTATGCTGCTACGGGGCATGACGCTTATCAGCTGGCACAACAGCATTATCGCGCTGCCACACAATGCCGTGCCACCCAAAATCCATATGTGCGATGATGTGCGCAAAAGCAGCCTCGCAATGTGAGGCACAATAAGTCCGATGAACCCTATAGGACCGCAGAATGCCGTCACCACCGCAGTCAATGCACCTGACAGCAGCAGCAGTCCATTGCGTGTACGGCTGACGTTGACCCCGAGATTACGGGCATAATTTTCGCCAAGCAGCATAGCGTCAAGCGGCTTGACGTACATAAAAGAGGCAATTATGCCAAGCAGACACAGGGGTGCAAATATGCCTAACCGCTCCAATGTCATACCGCCGAAACTACCCATGCCCCAGATCACGAAGGAATGCACCCCCTCCTGAGTGGCAAAGAAATTGAGAAGCGAGATCAGTGACGAAGCCAGATAGCCGATGATAATGCCCACTATAAGCAGCATGGCAGTAGACCTGACTATGCGCGAAAATCCCAACAGCAGCAGCAATATGACACCAGCGCCAAGGAAAGCACCTATAATAGAGGCTGTAGCCACTCCGAGATACCCCATCACCGCTCCGCTTGCAGCCAGCATCACTACAGCTACGCCAAGGCTTGCGCCAGTGGAAACACCGAGTATCGAAGGTCCAGCAAGCGGGTTATTGAATGTGGTCTGCATCTGCAATCCCGCAAGAGCGAGAGCCATCCCGGCAAACATAGCTGTGGTTGCCGATGGTAGCCGGGACATCAATACGATAGTACGCCATGTCTCCTCGGAGGCATCACTGCTTTGACCCAATACTATCGCAGCAACCCTGTCGGCAGGGATGTCTACCGAGCCAAACAGCATACAAGCAAGCCATAGCATAGTAGTGAGCAGTCCCAATGCTATGAGCAGCACCGTTCTATATCTGTCAGATATGGGTCGGTCAACCGCCATCTATATTCTTTCAATTTATTTTGTGGAAATAATTCAATGTCAGACCGTCAGCCGCCTCAGGATGGAATATGACTACATAATCATTGAGCAGACGTTCGGGGTGAAACGGGAACTCGTCAAAGAGCGGCGTAACCGATGTGTCACATGTGTATATGTTGCCGGTCTTAAAAGCTTTAAACCGCTCATTCGGGCGATAATCAGCAACGAGTGTTGCACGGGTCATCGGATAACCGTAAGAGGTGGCAATCCAATAATCAGCATCCGAGGCACGCTCAAACACACGCGAGAAATCCATATCAAGCGACCCTGCCGACATATCGTCAGACCATGGATAGGATGCTCCGGCATCCTGAAGCATTCGCACCTTATAGCTTCTGCCCCCCGGTACATTCCATACTCCGTTAATCATCGTCTCTGTCAACACTTTAGGGCGTGATTCCACATCCGCCACACGCCCTTTCATGTCATTATAAGCATCTGATACAGCATTATATATGCTGTCGGCGACATTATACCGTCCATATAGCAGCCCTATGAGTTTTATCCACTCGGCACGTCCCAGCGGAGTAGTCTCCATATAATCAGCCATCTCTATGATAGGGACGTCAAGCTGCCCTACAGCGCCATAGCCGGCGTTTTGAAAAGGAGAAGCAAGTATCGCATCAGGCGATGCAGCCACCACCTTCTCCACCACAGGAGCCATGGTGCTGCCGACATCCGTGATGCGCCCCTCTGCCAATCCTTTCCTGACATATGGGTTGTTAATATATTCCGCATCTGCCACTGCTGTTATAGCTTTAGCAGCACCCATCTCGTCAATGATGCCAGCATATACCGCCGAATACACAAGACTTTTTTTCAAAGGAATCTCCACTTTCGTAGTCCCGACCACGCGGGAAACCTCCTCGCCTCTGGGCACTAACTGGTAACTGTGGAGAATCTTGGCGGTATCCCACGGATCCGTTATCTTGACTATGTAATATCCACCGTTATCAGTGATGCTCAGTAATTTCGCCGTATCAGTCAGAGGTGTGCCAGAAACATCAGCAGTAGCGTCATTTCTATCTCCACATGCTGCCAACAACAGAAACATGCAAGATAGGACAGACACGTGAGGTATATGCAATCTGTATCTCATATCCGAAACTATTTCTTACAAGAATTTATAAGGTGCAAATCTACTAATTAATCACCGCATAAACGTGAACATGACACCATATTACAATGTTTTTAACACAAACGACCCCTTAAAAACAGAGGATTATGTACAAACTAATACTCATACGCCACGGACAAAGCGAATGGAATCTTGAAAACCGTTTCACGGGATGGACCGATGTGGATCTGACAGACAAAGGACGTCAGGAAGCCACGGAGGCAGGGCGGAAAATAGCAGAAGCCGGGCTGGAACCGCGCTACTGCTTCACATCATATCAGAAGCGAGCCATCCACACCCTGCAGCTTGCCCTTGATGCCATGGATCGCGTGTGGCTGCCGGTAGTCAAGGACTGGCACCTCAACGAACGCCATTACGGCGCACTCCAAGGACTCAACAAAGCCGACACCGCTGCCCGATACGGCGACGAACAGGTGCACATATGGCGCAGGTCATACGATGTGGCTCCCCCCGCGCTCACAGCCGATGACGACCGCTATCCTGGCAAAGATTCGCGCTATGCCGACCTGTCGGAAGATGAGCTGCCCCTGACCGAGTCACTTGCCACAACCATCGACCGTGTGCGCCCCTGCTGGGAAGAGCTGATAGTCCCGGCTTTGCGCCTCTACCACACCATCATAGTAGCTGCCCACGGCAACAGCCTCCGCGCCCTCGTTATGATGCTCAAAAAACTCACCCCCGACGAAATAGTACGCGAAGAAATCCCCACCGGTACTCCCCGCGTCTTCACCCTCGACGACCGCCTCACTCACCTTTCCGACACCTACCTGTAATTTTTTTGCCATTTGTGTGAGATTGGGCAACAAAAAGCGTTAACTTTGCTATAGCAATCTAAGCATGGGTATAGGAAGGGGGTCATAGCACTCACGAGCCTCACGCCAAAATCTGTAGGGACATGCCACGGCATGTCTGATGGGTTATTAATGGCGGCTTATCCCGAAAATGGGGCTGACATGCCATGGCATGTCCCTACACCATTTCTATGCACTGATGCATGTTTTATCATTAATAACAAAATACATTTTATTATATAAGATACACAAATGGCAAACTGGTTTGAGACCAAGGTGCGCTATGACAAGGTCATGGAAAACGGCGCACAGAAGAAAGTGACGGATACATTTCTCGTTGACGCAATAAACTTCACCGAGGCAGAGAGCCGCATCACCGAAGAGGTATGCCACATGGCTTCAGAGTTCTCCATCTCGGCTGTGAAACGCACCAAAATCGCCGAGATATTCTTTGACGATGTGGATGACACCGCCGACAAGTGGTATCTGGTCAAGGTAGGTTTCATCACCATCGACGAAAAGAGTGCCGTTGAAAAGAAATCTTATTCACTCATATTAGTGCAGGCTGGCAGTTTCAAGGATGCCTTTGACAAGTTTACCGAAGGCATGAAGGGAACCATGGCTGACTATGAGATAGCATCGATCACCGAGACACCCATATTGGATGTCTATAAAATGAAAGTCACCATAGGAGGCGACAAAGCTGAGTGATATGGGCATCGCTGAACGCATATCAGCCATCCGCTCCACCCTTACTGACGGAGTAAAGCCCATAGCGGTATCAAAGTTCCACCCAGCGGATGCCGTCATGGAGGCATACAATGCAGGGCAGCGGGATTTCGGCGAAAGCCGCGTGCAGGAACTGTCCGCCAAAGCACCGTCGCTGCCCGACGACATACACTGGCACTTCATAGGGCACTTGCAAACCAACAAAGTACGCCAGCTCATCCCGCATGTCGACACTATACAGAGCGTTGATTCCCTGCGGCTGTTGCGCCTGATTGACAGCGAAGCCGCCCGTATAGGGCGCACCGTCAATGTAATGATGCAGGTGCATGTGGCTATGGAGGAAACCAAATTCGGTTTTGCCCCGGAGGAACTGTTCGCAGAACTTACACCGGATGTACTGTCTCAGCTCCGCAATGTGACCGTCACAGGCATTATGGGCATGGCATCAAACACCGATGACACCGCCCGGGTCGAAGCCGATTTCGAGGCATTAGCGGCAGTGTGGACGCAGCTCAAAGACGGTGTGATGGCGACCAACGACGCCTTCCGCGAACTCAGCATGGGCATGAGCCACGACTACACTCTCGCCATGCGCCACGGAGCCACGATGGTGCGTATCGGCACAGACATTTTCGGCGAACGGCAATATTGATCCTACCCTATTTCATCACAGACTAATCTCTTAACACCTTAAAATCCGATATTAACTATGAAACAGCAGCAATCTGCAACCTCGCAGTCATCGCAGAGCAATATCATAGCCATCATCACGATGTGCTTCCTCTTTGCGATGATTGCCTTTGTGACCAACCTCGCAGCCCCGGTCGGCACCATCTGGGCATACCAGTATGACTGGGCTGGCATGCTTGGCAACCTCGCCAACTTCCTGGCATACCTCTTCATGGGCATACCTGCCGGCATAATGCTCTCACGCATCGGCTACAAAAAAACGGCACTTGTGGCTCTCGCCATCGGTTTCGTTGGTATGGGCTGCCAGTATGCCTCAAGCATGGTAGGAGGCGGCCAGGGCATCGGCGCAATGATAGTATACCTTATCGGCGCCTTTATCTCGGGCTTCTGCGTCTGCATCCTCAACACCGTAGTCAACCCCATGCTCAACCTCATAGGACACGGAGGCAAACGCGGCAACCAGCTTATCCAGATAGGATCGTCTTGCAACTCGCTTGCCGGCACCGTGGCTCCGCTGCTCGTCGGCATGCTCATCGGCCAGGTGACCAAATCGACCTCCATAGCCGACGTCACTCCGCTGCTGCTAATCGCCATGGCAATCTTCGTAGTGGCATTTTTCATCATCGGGTCGCTCAAACTTTATGAACCGCAGACCGCACAGCGCAACTCCGCCAATGACACCCACAGTCCTTGGAGTTTCCGCCACACTGTGCTCGGCGTTATAGGCATCTTCTGCTATGTAGGCATGGAGGTAGGCATCCCCGGTGTGCTGATTTTCTACCTATCTGACCCCGTGGCTTCGGGCATCACGCAGAACGGCGTAGCCATCGCCGGCGGTGTCGTAGCAATCTATTGGCTGCTCATGCTCGCCGGACGTTTCGCTTCATCGTTTATCTCAGGTGCGGTATCAAGCCGTGCACAGCTCATAGCGGTAAGCGCAGTTGGCTTGGCTCTCGTATTGGCTGCCATATTTACAGGCGACAGCGTATCAATCCTCGTGCCTGCTTGGAGCATCGAAGAAGGTTTCACTACTGCCAATGTGCCCATCGCAGCCCTCTTTCTGGTGCTTTGCGGTCTCTGCACATCGGTTATGTGGGGTGCCATCTTCAACCTTGCAGTTGAAGGTCTCGGCAAATACACCGCCAAGGCATCCGGCATCTTCATGATGATGGTGGTAGGCGGAGGTGTAATCCCCTTCCTGATGAACCTCCTTGCCAAAGACTGGTCATATATGGGCAGCTACTGGATAGTAGTAGCCATCCTCCTCTACCTACTTTTCTATGCCGTAGCCGGCAGCAAGAACGTCAACACCGACATCCCCGTAGAAGACGAAGCAATAGCCCCCGACCCTCGCGACCTCTGATCCCGCACCCTTACCCAGACCATACAGCAGACCGCATGCCCCATACAGGCGCATGCGGTCTGTTTATTTAATACCAAATGTAAATCCAACCATGTAGGGACATGCCGTGGCATGTCCGCGTTACGCAAAGTGGAATAAACATCGGCGGGAAGCGGACATGCCGCGGCATGTCCCTACAACGTTTTTCGATTTCCGAAGGTCATATCAGATATGGAAGCCTTGGACGGCGATGAAGTCACGCCAGACTTTGGAGAAGGACTCCATCATAGAGCGGGTATAGCGGATGTCGGTAAAGACCTGGGCGAGATTATCCTTACCGTTTTCGGCGACAAAACGCTTGGAGTCTTCGCGAGATTCTTTCTCAGCATATGTAGCTGCGATTTCCTCGGCGGTGGGCTGCTGGTAGGTTTCGTGGTGGATGAAGCTGCGGATGGGAAGGCGTCCGCAATCCTCTACTTCTCCAGCAGGATAGCCGACTGCGAGGGTCACTACGGGCACAACGAGAGAGGGCAGCTGCAGCAAACGGGCGATGTCGGGGGCATTATAGGTGGTAGTGCCGAGGTAGCAGCATCCAAGACCGTTCATCTCAGCGACCGTATTAAACTGTTGGGCAAAAATCACCGCGTCAAGCATCGCGGTAGTGAAGCCCTGGAGGTTGTCATAACCCGGATCAGCACCCGACTGACGGCACCATTCAGAGAAGCGGTTGAAATCGGCGCAGAAAGTCAGCAAAACAGGAGCATTTAGCGATGCAGGCTGATTGAAGTGCGTATGAGCAAGTGCCTTGCGCGCCTCGGCATCACGTGTGATTATCACCGAATAAAGCTGCATATTGCCTGTGGTAGGAGCATGCGCAGCGGCATCTAAAAGAGTTTCCAGCAACTCGTTAGAAACTTCGCGCTCGCTAAAAGCGCGATGTGTGCGCCTGTCATAGAAATATCTATTATCCATACGATTTATACGATTTATAAGATTTCATCTTCAAAATTACTCAATTTGATTGATTCAATCAACAGTACTCTTGCACAAGCCACAGAAATTCCTTACCTTTGCGGTCGATTGCCGCTGTGCAATACAAGACCACTTATTTTTAACAACATTTTTTAATGGCAACAAAAATCAGACTGCAACGTCATGGTCGTAAGAACTATGCGTTCTATCCTATTGTTATCGCCGATAGCAGGGCACCACGAGATGGTANNGATGGTAAATTTATTGAAAGGATAGGTTCCTATAATCCGAACACTAATCCTGCTACAATAACTTTAAACTTCGAGCGGGCCTTGTATTGGGTAAATGTCGGTGCTGAACCTACCGACACAGTGCGTTCAATCCTCTCTAAGGAAGGTGTGATGCTCATGAAGCACCTCCAGGGCGGTGTCAAGAAAGGCGCTTTCGACGAAGCCGAAGCCCAGAAGCGTTTTGAGGCTTGGAAAGCCAAGAAGCAGGCTCAAGTTGACTCTCTGAAGGCCGACATGGCAAGCAAGAAAGAGCTTGACCTCAAGAAGCGTTTCGAAGCCGAGCAGGCTGTCAACAAAGCCAAGGCTGAGGAAGTAGCCAAGAAGAAAGCCGAGCTTGAAGCAGCCAAGGCTGCCGCTGAGGCTGAAGCCGCTGCTGCCGCAGCTCCCGCAGAGGAAGCTCCCGCTGCTGAAGAGGCTCCCGCCGCCGAATAATCCATCCGGCAACACAACCAACCAACATAAAAGCCGATGGCGTGTATACACGCCATCGGCTTTTATGTTGGACAACACCATATTAGATTTCAATGCATTGTGAAACAGCTCAATGAGGGACATGCCGTGGCATGTCCGCTTTCCATAACATTCTCGCATATTATTCCTAAGGGCGGACATGCCACAGCATATCCCTACAAAATTCATGTGAAGAATTGGATTGGCGAGTTGTGCCACTCCATTTTGACACCTATGTATGGTAAAACATTAACCAGCAGGAGGTGAAACCTACATGGAGCAATCCTTCATCATCCTTGATTGATGTCCAAAACCGTCTTTAGGGCTTAAGCGCTTGGTCAAGGAATGCCTTGAAGTCTTCCTCTGACATGGCACCCTGAGCCATGGCATACTGGCGTGTGGTGGGATGCGCCACAATGATGGTCGGCACGGAACGGATGTTCCACTGCTGGGCAAGTTCGGGATTGGTATCTACATCAACCTTGACAAAGTTCGCCTTGCCGGCATACTCCTTAGATACTTTTTCGAAAACCGGAGCGAACAGTTTGCACGGACCGCACCATACCGCCGAGAAGTCATAGACTATGGGCAGGCTGTTATCCACCTCTTTCACTGTAGTTTTTGATTCATATGCGGCGATAGAGTCAGTCGAAGCAGCCACTGGCTGTTCAGATTTATTCTTTGACTGGCAGGAACCGCATGCAACGATTGCCAATGCGGCAATTAAAAGCATAGGACGTTTCATAATCATCAGATATATTTAAAGATTAAAACAAGCATGCAGCTCCGATAGTTTATAGTTCAGACACGCATACCATATATTAAGCACAAGGGATGCGACACCTACGCATCGCATCCCTTATGCTATGAAATAGAATCAGAATGAGGATATCAAGCGTTGAGAGCAGCGTTAGTCTTGTGCACAGCCTCTGCGCTCTTGGCAAATAGAGCCTTTTCCTCCTCATTGAGGTCAAACTCAACGATTTTCTCGATACCGTTGCGGCCGAGCACGCAGGGAACGCCGATGCAGAGATCCTTTTCGCCATATTCGCCGTCGAGGAGAGCAGAGCAGCTGATGAGCTTCTTCTGGTCATGGAGCACAGCAGCCACCACCTGAGCTGCAGCAGCACCGGGAGCATACCATGCAGATGTGCCAAGAAGCTTGGTGAGAGTTGCACCGCCTACCATAGTGTCCGCAGCTACCTTCTGGAGCTTCTCCGCATCCATGAGTGAAGATGCTGGGATGCCGCGATAAGCAGCGTAGCGGGTCAGAGGTATCATGGTGGTATCGCCGTGGCCACCGATCACGATGCCTTCAACTTCGGTAGCATTGGCACCGAGAGCCTGGCTGAGGAAATACTTGAAACGCGCGCTGTCAAGAGCACCGCCCATGCCGATGATGCGGTTTTTGGGCATACCTGATGTCTTGTGGATGAGATAAGTCATGGTATCCATAGGGTTGGATACGCAGAGGATGATAGCGTTGGGAGAATATTTGAGGACGCTCTCTGTCACTGACTTGACGATACCGGCGTTGACACCGATAAGTTCCTCGCGAGTCATACCAGGCTTGCGGGGGATACCGGATGTGATGACAACGACATCGCTGTCGGCAGTCTTGGAGTAATCATTGGTCACACCGGTCAGACGTGTGTTGATGTTGAGGATATTTGCGGTCTGCATGATATCCATCGCCTTACCTTCAGAGAGACCCTCCTTGATATCGATGAGCACTACTTCATCGGCTACCGAATTAGTAACCAAAACATTTGCACATGTGGCACCTACATTACCGGCACCTACTACTGTTACCTTAGACATAGCTTTGCTGTGATAAATATTGAGTTATATTGTTTCAGAAATTCTGATTGCAAATTTAACGAAATATTTCCTAAAGCGATAACTTAAATTTTCATAATTGCGAGTTATAAGCGAGTTAAGTTGAAATATCCGACACAAATATGTAATTTTGCATACTACATTATATAATACATTTTATGTTTTTACGCAACGTATTAATGCTCACCGTTTCCTGCCTGCTGACATGGTCATGCTCATCGTCAGCCAATGACTCCGAGTCCGAGGAAGCCGATATCGAAGAGTTTGATTATGCAGGGGTAATCTCCTCACAGGTATCCACTCCCGACCTGCGCCACTATGAACTGGCTGGTCCGGTTAAATCATGCCGCCGTACCACTTTTTATGACGTGGTACGCGACAATGACAACAAACTTGCCATCGATACCGCCGGACGCAACATAGTGGAATCCACGGCATACTTCTCCACCGAAGGCGGCTACATAGCAAAAGAACACGAACGCATACGCCGCGATGAAAACGGACGCATAGAGCATTGGGAAGACCGTGCGCCCAACTATCCCGCCATCCATCCGGGCTATCTGAAGGACTCATACGATTTCGAGCATATCGATGAGAATCACCACAAAGTGTCATCGCCAACCACGGTCAGCTACGTCATCACCGATGACTACGGACGCATCATAGGAGAGCAGATACACTCCAACGATCCGAAGTTTGATACTGCGGCACATAACGTGTATCGCAAATATGACAAACGGGGCAACTGGACCGAGCGTCTGACCATCTGGACTACCCACACTGCCGGTGACTCGCTGCCCACAACCCGCTACAGCATTGACCGCCGACGCATCATATATTATTGACTTTGTCACACATCCAACATAATACACCACGATGAACGTAAAGACTCTGAAAATAGGAGCGATAGTCATAGGCGTACTGCTGGTAGTAGCAGTGGTACTCGCCGTATTTAAAGTGCAGTCGCTCCGCAATGAGGTTTCCGAAGCCCGCAGCGAAAACGAACAGCTTCAGCTGAGCAACGAGCAGTTGAAACTCAGCAACGAGTACGCAGCTATCAACAACGAGTTTCAGATGTATGAAAATCAGGCTATCAAACTCGCCAACGACAGCATTCTCGCGAAATACACTGCTGCCAAAAACAAGGTCGAAGACCTCATGAAGCAGATGAAAAACGAACGCAACCTGTCTCAGGCAAAAATCAAGCAGCTACAGGACGAGATAGGCACTCTCAAAGGGCTGCTCCGCCATTATGTAGCCCAGATCGACTCGCTCAACAAGGAAAATCAGGGACTGCGCGCCGAAAATGCGGAAGTAAAAGCCCAGAACGAACAACTCTCGACCCGCATCAACACCGAGACAGAGAAAAATGCCGCACTCTCGCAGCGCATGACTCTCGCCGAAAAACTCAACGTAACCGGCGTAAGTCTGACCGCCCTTAAGAAAAACGGCAAAACCGAGAAAAACATCACCAAGGCAAAGCAGCTGATGGTGACCTTTACCATCCCGCAGAACAACTCCACTCCCGTGGGCTCTAAGGTCATCTATCTCCGCCTTGTCAGCCCCGAAGGCACACTACTTGGTGGTGCCGGCTCGTTTGCTTTCGAGGGCGGAAACGTCCCCTGCTCTGCCCGTAAGACCATAGAATACTCAGGCGAGGAGCTATCCGGCATACACATCTACTGGGACGTGAACACCGCCCTCAATCCTGGCGATTACACGGTAGAACTGTTCACCGACGGCTACCGACTCTGCTCGCGACACTTCACCATGAAGAAATAAGCGTAACACAAACGATATCACCATCAATATGACATGGATTACATAACCAACGCATTTCAAGACTTCGTCAGCACCGAACTGACCCTCTCGGCATGCATATGGCGACTGCTACTGAGCATGCTGCTCGGATGCGCAGTAGGCTTTGAACGAAAGCGCAAGGGGCAGACAGCCGGCATCCGCACATTTGCCCTTATATCCATGGGTGCGACATTGGCGATGCTTGTGTCAATCTATGTGCCTCAAGAACTGATGGGCGAAATCCACGGTGACCCTACTCGTATCGCCGCACAGGTCGTATCAGGCATAGGTTTCCTCGGTGCAGGTGCCATCATACAGATGAAAGGCTCCGTGCGTGGACTTACCACGGCTGCCGGCATATGGATGGTGGCAATGATAGGTTTGGCTGTAGGAAGCGGTCTGTACACCGTATCTATTGTCGCGACGCTGATGATACTCTTTATCCTCATCTTGCTCGAAAACATCGAGCACCGAATGAGCATGGGAAGCTTCTCTCGTACCATCCGTCTGTCGTTGCCAGGTATAGTGACTGATATCGAGCCATATCGCACAGTACTGCACGACCATGGCGGTCAGCTCGTCAACATCTACGTGCAGTATGACTATGAACACCAGCAGACCAGCCTCAATCTCATAATCCTCATTAACGAATCGGCGTCCTACCCCAAGCTGCTTGACAGCCTCGGCAAAGTCTATCCCACCGACACCATAGCCATCACAAGTCAGCCCGGTTTCTGACCCCTCTAATTGGTTTAAATGAGACACATACTTGTAGGGACGCGGTGTGCCGCGTCATCAAACGCAACCGCCTGATGCGATGACGCGGCACACCGCGTCCCTACACCCTTGGATAGGTCAACTACAATTATCCGAATAAACATTACACTTACGATGCTATTATTATCTGCAGCCCAAGCAGCAACAGAAAGCCTCAACATTGACAGCCTGATTGGCGATCTCGCTTTCATCCTTATACTCGGAGCCGTCACCACCATCATCTTCAAGCTGCTCAAGCAGCCAGTTGTGCTCGGATACATAGTTGCCGGATTCCTTGCCAGCCCCAATTTCGAGTATCTGCCATCCGTAACAGACGAAAGCAACATAGAATTTTGGGCGCAGATAGGCATCATAGTGCTGCTGTTCTCTCTAGGATTGGAGTTCAGTTTCAAGAAGCTGGTCAACGCCGGCGGCTCGGCGGTGGTGACGGCACTGATAATCGTGTGCGGCATGATGGGCGTGGGCTATTGCATCGGACGGCTGATGCACTTCTCGTTTATCAACAGCCTCTTTCTCGGCGGTATGCTCTCTATGTCGTCGACCACCATCATTATCAAAGCATTCACCGACTTGGGCATACGTCAGCGCAAATTCGCATCATTAGTGTTTGCGGTTCTGATTGTGGAAGATCTGTTCGCGGTGTTGATGATGGTGTTACTGTCATCCATCGCCATCAACAACTCGGTGGAAGGGTCAGAGCTGTTTATGAGCGTCGGCAAACTGGTTTTCTTCCTCGTGATGTGGTTTCTCGTCGGAGTCTATGTTATCCCTACCCTCCTCAACAAATCGCGCAAACTGCTCAGTAACGAGACCTTGCTGATAGTGTCGATGGGACTCTGCCTCGGCATGGCTGTTTTCTCGGTTGCATGCGGTTTCTCACTCGCTCTCGGCGCATTCGTAATCGGCTCGATACTCGCCAGCACCAGTTTTGCCGAACGAATCGAGAAGCTGACAACTCCGGTCAAGGACCTGTTCGGGTCGGTGTTCTTCATCTCCGTAGGCATGATGGTCAATCCCGATGTCATCATCCACTACTGGCCTTCGATATTGATACTATCAGTAGCCGTCATCGTGGGCATGATAGTATTCGGCACATTCGGCATGCTTGTCACCGGGCAAAATCTCAAAGTGGCAATCGAGTCAGGATTCTCGCTTACCCAGATAGGTGAATTTGCCTTCATCATCGCATCTTTGGGTATGTCACTCGGAGTGCTGAATGCAGAGATATACCCTATCGTAGTAGCAGTAAGCGTTTTAACCACATTCACCACCCCATATTTCATACGCCTGTCTGACCCTGCATATCGGTTTGTGGCAAAGCATCTCCCTGCCCGGTTTAACTTCCTGCTTGACCGTTATTCTGTCAGAGCCACGGCTGGTAACGAGACCCGCGAGCTGTGGGTGTCGGTACTCAAACGTACCCTGTGGCGCATCATGCTCTACTCCATACTGCTCGTTGCCATAGTGGCTCTCAGCCTGACATATCTGCTGCCTTGGTTGACTGGCATATGGGTCCAGTGGGGCAAGCTGCTTTGTGCGGCAATAACATTAGGTGCCATGGCTCCATTTGTCTATGCGCTTACCATGTCATCGATGAAACGCTCTGAGATAGAGACACTCAAGGGACACCGTCCGCTTGCCAATGTGCCGTTCTTGGTCATGCGCATATTCCGCTTCATCATAGCCCTCGGATTTATCATCTATGTGTTGAGCCACATATACAATCTGCTTGTAGGATGGTCATGCGGACTGGCTATCTTCATAGCCATAGTATTCGTATTCGGCAAGACCGTCAAGGAACGAGCCAAGACCATCGAGTCGAAATTTCTCAATAACCTCAACGAGCGCGACCTGCGCCGCAGCGGCCGCAACAACAACGTGGTCAGCAACATACACCTCGCCTATGTCAAAGCTGGCTATGACAGCGAGTTTATAGGCTTGAAGATTGCCGACAGCCATCTGCGTGACACCTACGGCATCAGCATCATGAGCATACAGCGCGGCTCACATATAATATATGTACCATCATCGTCCATACGAATCTTCCCGGGCGACATCCTTGGCATCGTCGGCACTGACGAACAGCTCCAGACAGTCATCCCCCTCATCGAGAAAGGCAGCGAAGAACAGGAAGAAAACGACATACAAGCCGATGCCCGTCTGCTCAACGTAGACCTCAAACCCGACTCCCCCCTCATAGGCAAAAACGTAGTCACCTCAGGACTCGGCAAGACCTACTCAGCCCTCCTCGTCTCCGTCCAGCGCCAGGAGACCTTCCTCCCCCCCACCCCCGACACCACCTTCTCCCCCGGCGACATCCTCTGGATGTACGGCATCCCCACCCTCGTCTCCTCCCTCAAAGGCTGACTCAGGGATTAACAAGTTCCTCTGACAAAGTCCTAAGATTGGAAGGGATGTGCAGCACAATGTAACGAATATAAGAGAGCTATTTAGCTGCCACCATCCCGTCCCTCCAGGACTCAATATTTGATCTCTCGAGCCCCTGGACTCGGGCAGATACGCCGCCACTCATCCAGGTTAAGGACAAATTCGTCCCTTCGGGACTTATCAAGCCGCGCTATTATGAATCTGGGATAAGTCTATGAGTTAATGCAATTATACCTCGTCTGTACCAATCTGTTCTAGTTCCAACATACATAGGTAATCCACCTTGTATTGTACTTTAATTTTTTGCCTCAATCATATTTAAAAGTTATTTAATTCAATTTTCTTTCAAATTTTCTTCATTCTCTCTTGTTTTGCTCTGGTAATTCAATATTGAAACTTTGCGAGATACAACATCAGCAGCAGCAAAATATAGAAGGAATGCACTAAAAATTTCATTTGGCATCCAGCTACTTGAATTCCAATATCCTTTAATACTGTATACAACCATCAATATAAGGTAATATACATACATGAAGTATTTAATATTTGCAGCATTATACTCACATGAAGCATTGAAAATCTGTTCTAACGGAATTTTAATAAAACATATATTCATAATAAACCTACCGTACCATGGAAATAAAGACAATATGGATGTCATGGATATTGAGATAAAAATAATAAACGACGCATTAGGAATTCCAAGTTTAAATATCAGGACATAACTAAGAAGAGATGCTAAAAGTACTGCTGGAAGTAAAATTGTCATACAGGATATTACGAATATTTTAGCGTAGACAAAAATTCTACTTATCCGTTTCATTGGCGTTACGGCAGAATCATTTACTTCCTTCCACCAAGCAAAATGTTTTGCAAATAATCCTGAGATATATACAACAAATATGAAACTACAGAGTATACTAGGCAGAATATTTTCCCAATATCTCCAGCTAAAGAAACCAATTGCAAGGATAACGATAGCCAAAATTATAGCAAAAAGCCATTCTGGCATAGTGGTACGATTCTTTTTCTCTTTTTCCATAATATGAAACTGACATTTTTAAGTTTAAGTTGAAACTGTTATTGTGGAGGAACGCCAATGTTGGTTTCCGGCATCAAAGTTAATGCTTGTGGTATGTCATTATCACGCACATGCAAAACAAAATATGTTAATAGTATATATTTTAATGGGACAGATGCTTTCATAGCTCCTCGTTTTTTGGCGGAAAATGGAGGGGTGCGGGAAATAATTGCGGATGTGGATTATTATGGGTAACTTTGTGGGCGATTTTTTAGGGCTGATGCCCCTGATTAGGTACAATTAATTCTCAAATTCAAGATATGATAGCGGTTAACAATCTCGGAATGCAATTTGGTAAGAAAGTGTTGTTTCAGGACGTGAACATGAAGTTTACGCCGGGCAACTGCTACGGTATAATCGGCGCCAACGGTGCCGGCAAATCCACGCTGATGCGCATCCTGAGCGACCAGCTCTCCCCTACCCACGGCACTATCACGCAGGGTCCGGGCGAACGTATGAGCGTGCTGGAACAGGACCACTTCAAGTATGACGAGTTCACAGTCATGCAGACTGTCCTCCAGGGCCACACCGTACTCTGGGACATAATGCAGGAGAAGGATGCGCTCTACGCCAAGGAGGATTTCTCGGATGCCGATGGCATACGTGCCTCAGAGCTGGAGGAGAAGTTTGCCGAACTTGAGGGATGGAACGCCGAGAGCGATGCCGCCACCCTGCTGAGCGGTCTGGGCATAAAGGAGGACAAGCACTATGCACTGATGAAAGACCTCAGCGGTAAGGAGAAGGTGCGCGTATTGCTCGCCAAAGCCCTTTTCGGCAACCCCGACAACCTGCTGCTTGACGAACCTACCAACGACCTTGACCTCGACACGGTGGCTTGGCTTGAAGATTATCTGTCAAACTTTGAGAACACCGTGCTCGTAGTCAGCCACGACCGCCACTTCCTCGACTCTGTGTGCACTCACACCATAGACATCGACTACAACAAGATGTCACTCTTTGCCGGCAACTACTCCTACTGGTATGAGTCAAGCCAGCTCGCCCTGCGCCAGCAGCAGCAGCAAAACAAGAAGGCAGAGGAGAAGCGCAAGGAACTTATGGAGTTCATCCAGCGATTCAGCGCCAATGTCGCCAAGTCAAAGCAGACCACCTCACGCAAGAAGATGCTTGAAAAACTCAATATCGAGGAAATCCAGCCCTCTTCACGCCGCTATCCGGGCATCATCTTCACCCCACAGCGCGAACCGGGCAACAAGATTCTTGAGGTCAAAGGTCTCACCGCTACTGCTGACGACGGCACTCTGCTGTTTAAGGATGTCAACTTTCAGATAGAGAAAGGCGATAAAGTGGCATTTCTCAGCCATGACCCACGAGCCATGACGGCACTGTTTGAAATCATCACAGACAACCGCAAGCCCGACAGTGGTACATATGAATGGGGACAGACCATCACCACCGCTTATCTGCCACTTGACAACAGCCAGTTTTTCAACACCGACCTCAACCTCGTCGACTGGCTCTGCCAGTTCTCCAACGATTCGAGCGAAATCTACCTCAAAGGTTTCCTCGGCAAGATGCTCTTCACCGGCGAGGACACGCAGAAGAAAGCATCAGTGCTATCAGGTGGCGAGAAGATGCGCTGCATGATAGCGCGCATGATGATGAAGGATGCCAACACCCTCATCCTCGACAGTCCCACCAACCATCTGGACCTTGAATCCATCCAGGCATTTAACAACACCCTCAAGGCATTCAAGGGCAACATCATCATGGCAAGCCACGACCACGAATTCATCCAGACCGTAGCCAACCGCATCATCGAGCTGACCCCCGGCGGCATCATCGACAAGATGATGGACTATGATGACTACATCACCGACGAGCGAGTAGCCGCAACGCGCGAGAAGCTCTACGCCGAAGCATAAATACGCTGGTCATACTTCGGTCTACCAGCATCTACATCTTATCTACAAATAGCCTTTTACGAGCATAACTACCGATAAATCAACTGATTGCCAAAGTATTATACATTATCTTTGCAATCAGTTGATTTTTATATTCATTCACACTCTCATTACATTTATGCTCAAAAAAACATTACTCTTCCTCGCTGTATGCTTGTCGCTATGCGATGCATCCTTGTCGGCAAGGACAGTCACGCGAGGCAACTACGTGTTTGACCTCGGCACACACTATGACGGCTCACCCTATGCACGCATCGTATCCAGAGTTGCAGGCTTCAATCCCTCCGGCGAGTTGGTGCTTCCCGGTAGCGTTACCGTGGACGGTGTCACATACCCCGTAACAATCCTTGGTAACACTTTCAATTTCGCCAATGCCCCCGAGCCTCCTGTTTTCTCGGATTTACCTGAGCTTACATCGGTAGTGATATCCAACGAACTCACCCAATTTTCCGTAAACGAATTTGAAAACTGCCCTAATATAACCGAATACAAGGTTAAGAGCGGCAATGCACATTACTATGCCCTAAACGGCTCCCTCTACGAAACCTATACAGGAATGGCAACCATGCGGGCACTTGTGCGGTATCCCGCCGGCAGAAAAGCCACGCGATTCACACTTCCCGAAGATGTAAACTGGATCGGTCCCTGGGCTTTTTTAGGCAACAAGACGTTGAAGACTATCGTACTCTCCGGCTATCAGTATCTCTATGGTGGATGGCAAGCCGGAAACAAATCCATATGCGAAGTAGACGTATCACAATCGACGTATTACAATCCTCAACGAAGCAAAAACGGATTCCTTATCAAAAATGATGAGTACAACACCCTTGACGGCGTAGCTCCGGGCGTGAAAATGGAGATGTACACCATACCATCGGACATCCTACGTATCGATGACGGGGCGTTTTGTAACTCCTCAATCCGTAACGTACTGTTTCACAAAAATATCACACAGCCACTTTATTTCGGAACATTCTTTGAGGCTGACATAGAGAGCATAACGCTTCCCGGAGGCAAGGTTGATGACCGCGGACACACATGCAGCAGCTACATCTATGATTTAGCGTTTTATAATTGCAAAAAACTCACTAAAGTAACACTGTCAGCCAATGACTCCAAGGAAACAATAATCGGTTCGCATGCTTTCTATGGCTGCTCCAAGCTGTCAAAAATCAGCATTGCATCCTCAGCACCTATTGAGATAGGCACCGGCGCGTTCAGCGGCTGCACTTCCCTGCCGGAAATATCCATGCCTACAGACACCAAAATAAGTTTTCTCGGCTCATACGCCTTCGCCGACTGCAAATCTCTCAAATCGTTTTCGCTCGCGAACGTAAAAGAGTTAGGGATCAATGGCTATACCTTTGCCGGCTCGGGACTAACTGCCGTCAACTGGCCGTCAACATTCTATGAAGTTCCCAAGGGAAGTTTCAAAGATTGCACTTCATTAAAGGAAATAAGTCTCAAAAAAGCGACAGGACGCATTTGTGAAGATGCATTCCGTAACACAGGCATAGAGACGCTCAACCTCATGGGAGTGGAACACCTTGAGAAAAATGCTTTTGCCGACTGTCTCTCGTTACGAAAAATCGTTGTCCCCTACAACGAAGACAATTCGTCAGGCATAGACCTCTCAGAGGCGTTCACATGCAATGTGGACGGCACACAGCTCATCATCAACACTCCTCTATATCCCTGGAGTTTTGGAAACGACATACCGATGAAATTCAAAAACGTAGACGTGTTCATCTCCATAAACGAAGATATGGTGGGCGAAGATGATATAGCTTTGCCATATGACAGCAACAATGGAAAGAAATCCAACTGGAAATCGGTCAACGTACCGGCTTATGCCACCGAGTCATATCAGAAATACTCCAAAAAGACTGTCAAAGAGATGTTTAGCTACTATAATAATCCCACCAAGAAGACCGCCACAGTCACCTCACTCAATCCGCTTGTATCGATCACAGGCGTAACCATCGAAGGGGTGGCTGCCACAAAAAACGGCAATACGTGGAGTGCGCCCAAGGCTGTGTTGAAAAACGACTACCAAATGCACGTCACCATCGACTACACCGTCAACGGAGCCAAGATGTCGACAAGATACTCAGGCATATATGCGCAGTCAGCCAATGATGACATCATGTCAGACGGCAATCCCGGCATCGCCATAACGCTCTACGGACGCACAGCCGACTTCGGCACCGACGCATCATGGAGCGTCCACACAATGCAGGGTTCCACAGTGGCATCAGGACGCGGACGCTCTGCCGATCTCAGACAGCTTCCCTCGGGTATCTACGTCATCCGCGCCGGAGGCTCTACCCTCAAAACGATACTTTACTAAACATCCATACACATCTCACAGATAGAAATCATGACAATATACAAGCGCACACTGATTGCCGCCATCCTCTCGCTGCTGATGACAGCTATGACATATGCCGGCGAATACAAAACCCAAGGCAACTATGTATATGACATCGTCGAATACTTCGGTCACGATGGCAAGGAAGCCGTCATCATGGGTCTCGCCCCCGGATTCAAACCCACAGGCGAGGTAGTCATCCCTGGCACTGTCACCATTGACGGCGAAACATACCCCGTCACCAAGGTCGGCGACTACTTCAACTACTACAACGAACCGCCGATCCTGCCGGCAGTTTTCGCAAACCTGCCCGGAGTGACCTCGGTGGTAATCCCCAATGAATTGACTTATATCTCACCCAACGAGTTTGAGAATTGCCCAGCACTCAAAGAATTCAAGGTCAAGAGCGGCAACAAAGACTTCTTCGCACGTGACGGTCTACTCTACGGTATAAGTTCAAGTGGTAACAAGTATCTTATACGCATTCCGCCAGCCAAAAATCTCACAACATTCACTCTCCCCTCTGACATACATTCCGCACAGGAATACGCCTTTGCCGGGAGTACAAGACTTAAGACAGTAGTCCTCTCAGACGATCAGGTTTTGGGTGGCTGCTGGCAACTCGGCAATAAATCCATCGAGAATGTTGATGTATCAAAATCGACCTATTATGATACCAAGCGAAGCAAAAACGGCTTCCTATTCTATGGAGGAGGTTTCGCCAGCTTGTCGAGCGTGGCACCGGGTGTCAAGATGGACTCATATACCGTGCCTGACGACATGATATACATCGAGGAAGGGGCATTTGCCAACTCTTCCATAAAGAAGGTGGAATTGACAGGTAAAAATCTCACAGGTGGGATCATGGCTGCCACATTCCAATGCTCCGACATAGAGTCAATCACCATCCCCGGAGATCTCAGCCACATGATATTTCTCGGTGCATTTTTCAATTGCAAGAAGCTCACCTCGGTTACCCTGCAGGCTCATAACCGCAGCGAGGGGGAGATATATCGTTACGCTTTCGATGGTTGCACAAACCTTAAGACTGTGACCATCGAATCAAAAGCCCCTCTGACCATCAGACGCTATGCCTTTAATGACTGCCAGAGCTTATCGGCATTCACGCTCCCATCGGTTGCTACCATTCCCCATCTTGGTGAGTATGCGTTTCAAGGCTGCAAATCGTTGCAGACTTTTTCGCTTCTCCCTGTAAAGGAAATGGAAGACCGCTATGGTCACCAGTTCGCCAACTCGGGACTGACAAAGGTCAACTGGCCGTCGGCTCTCCCCGAGGTACCGAAAGGATGCTTTTATAACTGCCAGTCGCTCAAGGAAGTGAATTTAAAGGAGACTACAACGACTGTCGCATGGGATGCATTCAGAAACACAGCCATTGAGACTCTCAACCTTGCAGGTGTAGCACACGTTTGCGCCGGTGCCTTTGTAGATTGTCCGAAATTGCGTAAGATCGTCGTTCCAAAGAATCCAGATGACGTTTCAATCTGCGGTGGCTTTTCATGTGATGTCGAAGGCACACAGCTCATAATCAACACCCCATTGGCTCACGTTGCCAGTGCCGCCGACCCCATGAAATTCAGCAACGTCGATGTGTACACGTCAAATAACGGTTCTGCCGAGTCGACATGGGATATATTTCTTCCCCATAAACTCAATTCTACCAACCATGACATCGTGACATCAGACTGGAAATCCGTAAATGTGCCGGCATATACCGCCAAAGCCTATCAGGAATATTCGGTTAAACCCGTAAAGGAAATGTTCAGTTACTACAACGACCCCGCCAAGAAAACTGCTACCGTCACCTCTCTCAATTCGCTCGTTTCTATCAAGGGCGTGACTATCGAGGGAGTAGCAGCCACTCAGAACGGCAACGTGTGGAGCGCACCCAAGGCAGTCATCAGCGGCAAGGACAAAATGAACGTCACCATCGATTATACCGTCAACGGAGCGAAGATGCAGACCACATATACCGAAGTGTATTCTGCAGCATCTACCGATGACATGGCAATATCAGATGACTCAGTGATTTCCATCACCCTCAATGGTCGCACAGCCGACTTCGGTACAGACACAACTTGGACGGTCTACACTCTCCAAGGTGGGTCAGTAGCATCAGGCAGCGGACGTACAGCCGACCTCGGAAATCTCCCGGCTGGCATGTACGTCATACGTGCCGGAGGCTCTGCCCTCAAAACAATACTCAAATAGCCCCATAGAGATGTATCGAAAAATTTGGGAGAGTGTCGCAGAAATTTCCTAAATTCACGTCAACAATGTAGGGACATGCCACAATGCAGTTGAACTAAGCTGTGATGCGGATAGATACGTCGGAGACGTATCAGTCGTGCGAAACCCCATGCACGGGAGCGTCAGCGAACGTACATGGGGTTAGATGACACACTATTAGGGTCAACCTCGGAGAGGTTGTGGCATGCCTACGTTTCTGTACTATCAGTCTCATTTTCCACATTAAATCAATGATTTACACACATGATCATGCGAACCACAACCTCTCCGAGGTTGATTCTACAGGAGCATCATGTACCCCATGTACGTTCGCTGACGCTCCGTGCATGGGGTTACGCACAGCTGCCACGTCTCCGACGTGTCTCCTTTATTGGTTTCATTTTTCATGCCTAATTCAACAGCATGTCCCTACATTGTGGAGATTGTAAAGTTTCATAAGCGCACTAACTCAAATTTTTTAATATCTATTCTTTATGGTTAAACACATTGTAATGTTCAAGCTCACCGGCACTGACGAGGAGCGTCGTCAGGTTGCCGAATCGTTTCGCGACGCACTGCTCGCGCTCCCACAGCAAATCGACGTGCTCCACAGCATGGAAGTTGGCATTAACGAGAATCCCTCCGAGACATGGGATGTGGTGCTGACTGCCATTGTTGACACAATGGATGACGTAGCTGTCTATGCCAACCATCCCGCCCACGTGGCAGCCGCCGCCCTGCTCGCAGGTCACAAGGCAGACCGTGGGTGTGTCGACTACGTCATGTAGACACCTTATCGCCTTATACTCAGGATTTTTACGGATTTAAGAATCTTTATGACAAAAGTCATGCCGTCAGTTCGGCATGACTTTTGCTTATTTGTTAGTATATTAATGAATACAACAAAACAAATCATAACGACATGAGTACAAAGACAGGAACTATCGGCGTAACGACCGAGAACATCTTCCCAGTAATCAAGAAATTCCTCTACAGCGACCACGAGATATTTCTCCGCGAGCTGGTATCCAACGCCGTAGATGCTACCCAAAAACTCAAGACCCTTGCCTCTTTCGGCGAATTTAAGGGCGAAGTCACCGACCTTAAGGTCAATGTCAAGGTTGACAAGGAAGCGGGCACACTGACCGTCAGCGACAGCGGCATAGGTATGACCGCCGAGGACCTTGACAAATACATCAACCAGATAGCATTTTCAGGCGCAGAGGAGTTCCTCGCCAAATACAAGGACAATGCAGCCAACATAATAGGTCACTTCGGCCTCGGCTTCTATTCGGCTTTCATGGTTGCCAAGAAAGTAGAAGTGGTGTCGCTCTCATATAAGGAGGGTGCTAAGGCTGTCAAGTGGAGCTGCGACGGTTCGCCCGAATACACCATGGAGGAGACCGAAAAAGCGTCACGAGGCACCGACATCATCCTGTATATCGATGATGAAAACAAGAAATTCCTCGAGCAGGGTGAAATCGACATGCTTCTGCGCAAATATTGCCGTTTCCTCCCCGTGCCCGTAACCTCAGGAGCTGATGACAAGATAATCAACATCACCGAGCCGCTGTGGACCAAGAAGCCAGCCGAACTGACCGACGAGGACTACATGACATTCTATCACGAGCTGTACCCCGGACAGGAAGATCCCCTCTTCTGGATCCACCTCAATGTGGACTATCCCTTCACCCTGACAGGTGTGCTTTTCTTCCCCAAAATCCGCAACAACTTCGAGATTGCAAAGAACCGCATACAGCTCTACTGCAATCAGGTATATGTGACCGACTCGGTAGAGGGCGTTGTCCCCGAGTTTATGATGCTGCTTCAGGGTGTAATAGACTCGCCTGACATCCCTCTCAACGTGTCGCGTAGCTATCTCCAGAGCGACACTGCCGTTAAAAAGATTTCGGGCTACATCACTAAAAAGGTCGCATCACGTCTTGAGGAGATATTCAAGAACGACCGCCCCGACTTCGAGAAGAAATGGGATGATATCCGCATATTCATCGAATACGGCATGCTGACCGACCAGAAGTTCTGCGAGGCAGCCATGAAGTTCGTGCTGCTTCAGGACACCGAGAAGAAGCACTACACCCTCGAAGAGTACCGCAAGCTCATCGAGCCGGCACAGACCGACAAGAGCGGCGATGTGGTCTACATCTACACCACCGATCCCGTCAGCCAGTACAACTACATCAAGGCAGCCAACGACAAGGGTTATGACGTGCTCCTGATGGACGGTCAGCTCGACAGCCACTTCATCGGACTGCTTGAGAGCAAGATCGAGAAGTCACGCTTCGTGCGCGTGGACAGCGATGTAGCTGACAACCTCATCCCCAAAGATGACAAGAAAGCCGCCGACCTCACCCCCGAGCAGCGCGACATACTGACATCGCTCTTCCGCAGCCGCATCCCCAAGGTTGACAAAGCCGAGTTCCTCGTCAACTTCGAGGCTCTGAGCGGCAATGCCAACCCTGTGATGATTACTCAGAACGAGTACATGCGACGCATGAAGGACATGGCAGCCATGCAACCCGGCATGAGCTTCTACGGCGAACTGCCCGACAGCTACAACCTCATCGTCAACACCGAAAGCCCCATAATCGGCAAAATAAAAGATGAAGCCATGGCAGCTCTCTCAGCCACGGTAGCACCATTCTCTGCCGAAATCACATCGGGCAATGACCAGATTTCCGAGCTGCGTAAAAACGCCAAGGACGGCAAGCTCTCCGATGACGACCAGAAGAAAGTGACCGAACTGGAAGCCACCGTCGACAAAGCACGCAAAGAACAGGAAAGCGCCATCGCCGCCTACGCCCAGACCCAGCCCGTGGTCAAGCAGGTCATAGACCTCGCCCTCCTCGGCAACGGCCTCCTCAAAGGCGCCGAACTCACCGAGTTCATCCACCGCTCCATCACCCTCCTCCAGTAATACTCACACACTCCTATACAAAACGCAAAGCGCGGACAGCCCACCAGCTGCCCGCGCTTTGTCATATCAAGACTATCATAAGTCCCAAAGGGCACTAGTGGTCGGAGGGACTTATGGCTATCTTATTGATGCCTTGCGTTTATCTCTAATCTCCACAATTCTTGTAATTAAGATTAAATTGCGTAATTTTACAAACATAATTATAATCTAAATTCATTTCGCTTTTTCACTTGTACTATAAATGGCAGACGACAGAGAAAAGAAAATATATAAGGTGACACTGATTGGCAGCGTGGTCAATTTCCTGTTGCTGATCTTCAAGTTTGTGGCTGGTGTGCTGGGGCACAGTTCGGCAATGATTGCCGACGCGGTGCATTCGCTTTCCGACTTCATCACTGACATTGTGGTGATTCTCTTTGTGAGGATAGCCGGTAAGCCGGTTGACAAAGACCACAACTACGGGCACGGCAAGTATGAGACCCTTGCATCGGTGATTGTCGGACTTCTTTTAGGCGGTGTCGGCATCTGGTTGGGATGGAACGGCATAGACAAGACGATAGGCTTTTTCGTCCGTGGCGAGACTTTAGAGTCTCCTACTATGCTGGCTCTCGCTGCCGCCGTCATCTCCATCATCGCCAAGGAGGGACTGTACCGCTACACAGTCCATGCCGGGAAAGGCATCAATTCACCGGCATTGGTAGCCAATGCCTGGCACCACCGCAGTGATGCGATGACATCCATAGCCACGCTGATAGGCATCGGAGGTGCCATGTTTCTGGGCAAAGACTGGATTGTGCTTGACCCCATAGCCGCAGTGGTAGTCAGCGGATTCATCCTCAAAGCCGCCTTTTCACTGATGAAACCCGGCATAGATGAGTTAATGGAAAAATCGCTGCCCGACAGCGACATAACCGACATCGAAACAATCATAACGAGCACGCCCGGCGTGTCAGGCTATCACCGCCTGCGCACCCGCCACATCGGTCCCAACATAGCCATAGACGTTCATGTGAAAATGGACGGAACCCTCACCCTCCGCGAAGCCCACGAAATAGCCTCAAACATAGAAAAAAACCTCAAAGAAAAATACGGTCAAGCCACCTACGTAGGTATCCACATGGAACCGACAAAATCCTCCAGCCATTAATCTGATAGTGTAATTTTTTCTGGATTTTTCACTAATTTTGTGGGCAAATTTACTGTTACGATGGCACGCAAACGCAAACTGTTACCTGAACTCAACGATGTGGAGATAACCTCGGTGGCTGCCGAGGGCAAGAGCATAGCCCGTGTGGACGACATGGTGGTGTTTATACCCTATGGCGCACCCGGCGATATAGTGGATGTCAAGCTCGACAAGAAAAAGAAATCATATGCCGAGGGGCATATCACGCGCATGGTCAAGCCCTCCGACATCCGCGTGGCTCCGCGCTGCTCCCACTTCACCCTCTGCGGAGGATGCCGTTGGCAACATCTCCCCTACGAATACCAGCTCAAGTACAAGCAGCAACAGGTGACAGATGCGCTGACACGCCTCGCCAAGATCGAACTGCCCGAAATCTCTCCCATCATCGGATCGGAGGAAATATGGTGTTACCGCAACAAGATGGAATACACCTTCTCCGCAAAGAAATGGCTCACCTATGACCAGATACGCAGCGGCGAAGTGCCAGATGACATGACAGCCGCTGGTTTCCATATCCCCGGGGCGTTTGACAAGGTGCTCGATATAGACTGCTGTCACCTGCAAGACGATTTCGGCAACGAACTGCGCCTGTTTGTCAAGCAGTTTGCACGTGACAATGGCATGTCATTCTACGACATCCGCAATCAGGAGGGACTGCTCCGCACGCTGATGATACGCATCGCCTCCACAGGAGAGGTGATGGTTGTTATGGTGTTCGGCCGTGACGAACGCGAAAACATCTACCGTCTGCTTGATGCCGTGCGTGAGCGTTTCCCACGCATCACGTCGCTGCTCTACATCATCAACACCAAGGTCAACGACACCATCGGCGACCAGGAGGTGTTGCTCCACTCTGGTCGCGAGTATATCGAGGAGGCGATGGGTGACCTGCGTTTCCGCATCGGAGCCAAGTCTTTCTATCAGACCAACTCTCGTCAAGCCGAACGGCTCTATGGCGTGACCCGCGACTTCGCCGGACTGACAGGCGACGAACTCGTCTATGACCTCTACACAGGCACAGGCACCATAGCCAACTTCGTGGCATCGCATTGCCGCCACGTCATTGGCATCGAGTATGTCCCCGAAGCCATCGAGGATGCCAAGCTCAACGCCCGTGTCAACGGACTTGACAACACCGAGTTTTATGCCGGCGACATGAAAGACGTGCTGACCGATAGCTTCATCACCGAGCACGGCAGACCTGATGTCATGATTGTTGACCCCCCACGTGCAGGCATGCACGAAGATGTGGTCAACGTCATCCTCAATGCCGCACCGCGCCGCATCGTCTACGTCAGCTGCAATCCTGCCACACAGGCGCGTGACCTCCAGCTCCTTGATGCCAAATACCGCGTCACAGCAGTGCAGCCCGTCGACATGTTCCCGCACACCCAGCATGTCGAGAATGTCGTGCGTCTGGAACGCAGAGATGTCTGAAACAGGCAAAACAAAAATTCGGCAACAGGCGTTTTTAAGGTATGACAATCAACGACCCTGTTACCGAAAACCGCGCACTGCATGCCATCCATCTCTTCGTCATCGCATTGGCAGCACTGCTGATAAGTTACATCACATATGATGCGCTCAACAATATCTCGTTCATATCCAGCGAGGGATATCTGAAAGCGCAGTTCTGGATCTGCATCCTGTTTATCCTTTCCATTGTCGCCGAGATGGTCATAAAACGCCATTTCACTACATGGGAATGGATAAGTCACTTCCTGTTTCTCATAATATGTGTACCCTATCTGAGCATCATCGTGCACTATGACATCCAGGTGTCTCCGCAGGTACATTATTTTCTCCGCTTCGTCCCCGTCATACGCGCAGTCTATGCGCTGAGCATCGTGACAGGAGCCATGTCAAAGAGCTGGATCAAAGGGCTGTTTTTCAGCTACCTGATGATATTGGTGGCATCCATCTACTTCGGCAGCATGATGTTCTACCTTGAGGAACACTACGTCAACCCAGCTGTCACCGACTACTGGACAGCTCTATACTGGGCTTGCATGGACCTGACAACATGTGGCAGTGCCATAAACGCCATCACCCCCATAGGCAAAATCCTCGCCGTAGTCCTCGCCGCCGAGGGTCTGATGCTCTTCCCCGTATTCTGCGTCTACGTCACCGATGCAGTCACCCACTCCAAGCCCACCATGTCCTGAATCCCATGCGCAACCGTGACACAGTAGGGTCGCTACATGTAGCGACCGCCCCCAACCACCCCATGAACATACAAAAGCGGCGTGATGTGAGGAGTGCAGAACTGGAAATTTCACCCGGCTGGTAGGGACATGCCATGGCATGTCAGAAAATGCTGCCTGATAGCGGATTGGATGGCTGGGATGTTGGCTGACATGCCATGGCATGTCCCTACAATTCATCTGCATCTTTTGCGTGCATGGTGCAACCTTTTGCGCCGTCGCTGCATCTAACGTACAGATACAAAATGTTAGATGCAGATTATGAAGACTATCCTATGTGTGGTGGCGGTAACTGCCTTTTCATCCATAAATGCCCTCAGTCAGACTGACAGCAACCCTGCCGACAGTGTCGGCAGCCACCAGCTCGCAGAGGTTGTGGTAAAGGCCTCGCCTGTCATACACAAGGCTGACCGAGACTTGTTCATCCCGTCTGACGATGCCCGGGAGCACTCAAACAACGGACTGACACTGCTCCAGAATATGCAGATACCTACCGTGGTGGTCAACCCTGTGATGGAGTCGGTCACCAATCCATCGGGTGCGGTACAGCTACGCATCAACGGACGCGAAGCCACCATCAACGAGGTCAAGACCCTTCTGCCCGAGAGCATCGTCAGGGTGGAGTATCACGAGAATCCGGGGTTGCGCTACAATGACGCGAATGCTGTGCTTGACTTTATCGTACGCAATCCCACTGTCGGCGGTTCGCTAATGACGGATGTGATGTACTGGATGCAAGCCAAGCCGTCAGGCAACCTGTTTGCGAGTCTCAAGCTCAACCGCGGCAAGGGGCAGTTCGGGCTGTCGGTGCAGGACCAGCTGCGCAAACGGTTAGCGATGTATCGCGAATATGACGAGAAGGTGACATTTCCTGATGGCTCTACCCTGCTCCGTCAGGAAAGCCCTGTAGGCGGGATGTACAACAACAACCAGCTTTGGGCTACGGTGGATTACAGTTACGTTGACCCCGACAAGACGACATTTTATGCCGCATTGAATCTCTCCCATCAGACTCCCAACTCGTTTGGTTACGACGGACTTCTCACGTCTACATTCAAGCCGACCAATGGCACCCCGACGGCGATCGATCCACTGTATCTGTCGGTAGAGAACTGGAATCCGTTTACAGTCCCGTCACTCAACCTGTATCTTGACAAGAAAATAGGCGAACGACAGTCAATCGTAGTAGACTTCGTGGCTCGTTACACTAAGAGCCGTTCCGAATCGGCATATGACGAGTACCTTGCATCTGACGGCACCCCTGTCACGGACATCGGCACACAGATTCATGACAACAACTGGAGTTTCGGATTAGAGACCGACTACATACGCCAGTGGCGCAAGTCGCGACTGACAGCCGGACTTAAATGGAACGGCTATTTCAACCGCTCTACCTACGTGACATCTGACAACGCCGTATACCACCAGCGGCAAAACAAGCTGTATGGATTCGCAGAATATATGCAGATGCTCGGTCCGGTGACTGCCACCGTAGGCATCGGAGCTGAATATGACGAACAACGCATGCGTGAAACAGACCGCTCGATGCACTCATGGCATGCCAAACCGCAACTGACAGTGACATGGCGCAAAGATTGGTCGACTCTGCGCCTGACAGCCCGTACCTACACACGCACACCTTCGCTGAGCGAAACCAATCCGACCATGCAGCAGATTGACCGCTTCCAGTATCAGACAGGCAACCCCGACCTCCGTAGCTACAGCATATGGAACACCTCTATCAACTGGGCACAAAGCTTCAAGCGCATAAACTCGTCGCTGCAGTTGGGGTACTGGAGCACATCTGACAACTCCATCGCTCCGACATACTACTGGAACGATGCCGACCACCTCATCAAGACCTTTACCAACGGTCACAGCAACAGCATGTGGTGGTGGCAAGTCTCTGCCTCCGTAGACATCATCCCCGACTGGCTGTCGGTCGACGGCTACCTGCGCATGACTCGCAACTATTCAAGCGGTCCCGGCTACAGCCATCACAACACCTCATGGAGCGGCAACGTGGATGCCATAGCCTCACACTGGGGATTCCAGCTCATATTCTCCTATATGCGGGCAAACACCGACCTGACAGGCGAAATACTCAGCCGTCAGGAGTCGTTCAACTCCATCATGCTTAACTACACCTGGCGCAACTGGCAATTCGGTGCCGGCTTGATGATGCCCTTCGGTCGCTACAACCAAGAAAACACCCAGCTCAACCGCTACTACTCCTACCACCAGATCATGCGCTCCGATTTCATAGAGCGCATGGGCGTAATCAAAATCACCTACAATCTCCAGTGGGGCAAACAAAAACAAGGAGCCAAGAAACTCATCGATGCCGGAGCCGAGTCCATGACCTCCTCAGCCGCCGGCCGCTAACCCATCGGCATCACAAAGAATGCCTCCATAGGAGGCACACATGTTAGGAGGGTGTTAACCTAACGCTCGCGGTTAACACCGCGCCTGCATGGCGTGGAAAAACGCGTGACATTTATGTTTTCTACAATCCTATAGGGGGCTTGTGGATGGCAGACATGCCACGGCATGTCCCTACAGCATTGGTATTTCCCCGGGGGTCTTGATGCGCCAGAGGGGGCGTGGGGAGAGGGGGGCGTGGAGTTTGCGCATGGCGAGGAAGTAGAGGGCTACGGCGATAATGCCGAGGGTTATGCCGAGGGTGGGATCGGTGTGGTCGAGGAAGGCTATGACGAGGAGGGCGAGGATTATGAGGGGGAGGAATACGCCGTAGATGAGCATAGGCGTTCGGGTTACGCCTGACTGCTCGAGGTAGATTTCCTGACCTATATTATAGGGGGTTGTGTCGGCGACTTTCACGGTGAAGCGTGAAACTGTGGCTGACGGCTTGCTGCTGCAACATGACTGAGCCAGATTGCAGTCGCCGCAGCCTGAGGCGGCTGCGAGGGTCTTGACTTTCAGGCTGCCATTCGAGATGGCTGTAATGGTGGCTTTGCAAATCATATGATTAATCCAATCATGTAGGGACGCGACGTGTCGCGTCATCAAACGCTATGATACCATCGGCTCTTGCGATGACGCGGCACGCCGCGTCCCTACGTTTATGTGGTGTTTACTTTAAGGTGTTAGCTGGCAGAAAGATACGTCGGAGACGTATCAGCTGTGCGTAACCCCATGCACGGAGCGTCAGCGAACGTTCATGGGGATCCCGACACGCCCTCAGAATCTACCTCGGAGAGGTTGTGGCACGCTTTCATACCTATACCTATGCTGATTGCATTAGCTGGTGGGTCACAACCTCTCCGAGGTTGATTTAGCCCTTGATTCGCGAACCCCATGTACGTTCGCTGACGCTCCGTGCATGGGGTTACGCACGACTGGCACGTCTCCGACGTGCCCTCTCTCTTCACGCCAATGCTATCATTCCGCTTGATGACGCGGCACGCCGCGTCCCTACTTTTAAACGATATAGGGTCGCGAGTGTCGCGACCCTATACCCTTTATTTATTCACCTTTATTTAGAATTCGGCGTTGCCGGGGGTGCGGGGGAAGGGGATTACATCGCGGATGTTGGTCATGCCGGTGACGAAGAGCACCAGACGCTCGAATCCGAGTCCGAAGCCTGAGTGGGGGACCGAGCCGAAGCGGCGTGTGTCAAGATACCACCACATGTCCTTCATGGGTATGTTGAGTTCCTCGATGCGCTGGGTGAGCAGTTCGTAGTTTTCTTCACGCTCCGAGCCGCCGATGATCTCACCGATTTTCGGGAAGAGGACATCCATGGCGCGGACGGTCTTGCCGTCGGCATTCTGCTTCATGTAGAATGCCTTTATCTCCTTGGGATAATCGGTCAGGATCACAGGACGCTTGAAATGCTCCTCAACGAGGTAGCGCTCGTGCTCGCTCTGGAGGTCGGCACCCCAATATACGGGGAAGTCGAACTTCTTGCCTGACTCCTCGAGTATCTTCACGCCCTCGGTGTAGGTCAGGCGCACGAAATCGTTGTCAAGCACATGATGGAGACGCTCGATAAGCTCCTTGTCATACATCTGGGCGAGGAATTCGATATCGTCGGCAGCATTGTCAAGCGCATAGCGGATGCAATACTTGATGAACTCCTCGGCAAGCTCCATATTGTCGGTGATGTCATAGAATGCCATCTCCGGCTCTATCATCCAGAACTCGGCGAGGTGACGCGGAGTGTTGGAGTTTTCGGCGCGGAAAGTAGGACCGAAAGTATAGATGGCACCGAGAGCTGTGGCTCCAAGTTCACCTTCAAGCTGACCCGAAACGGTAAGTGCGGTCGGTTTGCCAAAGAAATCCTGTGAGTAGTCCACCTTTCCCTCCTCTGTACGCGGAGGATTCTCCACATCAAGAGTGGTCACCTGGAACATGGCACCTGCACCCTCGCAGTCACTCGCCGTGATGAGCGGAGTGTTGAGGTAGAAGAAGCCGCGTTCCTGGAAGAACTTGTGGATGGCGAAAGCGAGAGTGCTGCGTATGCGGAGCACTGCCCCGAATGTGTTGGTACGGGGACGCAGATGTGCCTTCTCACGAAGGAACTCCAGTGTGTGACCCTTCTTCTGGAGAGGATATTCCTCAGGGTCGGCTGTGCCGAGCACAGTGACGCTCTCTGCCTGGATTTCGGCAGTCTGACCTTTGCCCATCGACTCTACGAGCTTGCCTGTCACGTCGAGGCTCGAGCCTGTGGTGATGAGTTTGAGCATCTCCTCGTCGGTAAACTTGGCAAGGTCGAGCACTATCTGGATGTTCTTGATCGTAGAGCCATCGTTGAGCGCGATAAACTGCACGTTTTTGTTGCCACGGCGGGTGCGCACCCAACCCTTTACATTGACTTCACGCCCGATGAGCTCGGGCGCGAAGATATCTTTGATTTTAGTACGTTTCATCTATTAACTTTTATGTCTTGCAGATGACGATTTTATTCAAACGAACCCATCTTGAGGAAGTTGACCTCCTCCTGGGTGAGATAACGCCAGCGTCCGCGGGGAAGATTTTTCTTGGTCAGACCTGCGAAATACACGCGGTCGAGCTTAGTCACATGATAGCCGAGGCTCTCGAAGATGCGGCGCACCACGCGGTTACGTCCAGAGTGGATCTCGATACCAGCCTGGTTGCGGTCGGTCATGGTGGCGTAGCTGATAGCATCGGCATGGATGGGACCGTCCTCAAGCTCTATGCCGTCGGCTATGCGCTGCATATCCTCTTCGGCGATGTCCTTGTCACACCATACGTGGTAGATTTTCTTCTTGACATACTTGGGGTGTGTCAGCTTGGAAGCCAAGTCACCGTCGTTGGTGAGCAGAAGCACGCCAGTAGTGTTGCGGTCGAGACGGCCGACGGGGTATATGCGCTCCTCACATGCGTTCTTGACCAGATCCATGACTGTAAGACGTCCGTTGGGATCGTCGCTGGTGGTTACGCAATCCTTGGGCTTGTTGAGCAGGATATAGCACTTGCGCTCCAGGGCTACGACCTTGTCATCGTATTCCACCTTGTCATTGCGTGTGATTTTGGTGCCGAGTTCGGTAACCACTTCACCGTTGACCTTCACCAGACCCTGCTGGATAAACTCATCGGCTTCACGGCGTGAGCAGATGCCGGCATTTGCCATGTATTTGTTGAGACGGATAGGTTCGTTGGGATCAACGATTGTCTCCTCATACTCTATGCGCTTGGGACGAGGCACAAAGCTCTTGCCTCCGTGGGGCATGCCGAACTGGTTACGCTGCATGCCCTGCTGACCGGGACGCTGCTGGCGGTTGCCATAGGGACGCTGACCGCCCTGATTGTTATACGGACGCTGCTGGCGGGGCTGATAGCCGCCCTGCTGACGGTTATTGTTATAGGGACGCTGCTGGTAGCCGCCCTGACGGGGCTGATAGCCGCCTTCGCCCTGCTGGCGAGGCTGGTAGCCGCCCTGACGGGGCTGGTAGCCGCCTTCACCCTGCTGGCGGTTATTGTTGTAGGGACGGGGCTGGTAACCGCCTTCACCCTGCTGGCGAGGCTGATAGCCACCCTGACGGGGCTGGTAGCCGCCCTCGCCCTGCTGGCGGTTATTGTTGTAGGGACGGGGCTGGTAACCGCCCTGACGGGGCTGATAGCCACCTTCGCCCTGCTGGCGGGGCTGATAGCCGCCCTGCTGACGGTTGCCATAGGGACGCTGCTGGTAGCCGCCCTGCTGACGGTTGCCATAGGGGCGCTGCTGGTAGCCGCCCTGCTGATATTGACGGGGCTGGTACTGGCGGGGCTGGTAACCTCCCTGCTGTTCGGACTGACCATCAGATTCAGCCTGATGATCATTAGATGATGAATTACTGAAATTTTCCTTGCCGTTGAAATCGCTGGCTGACTGGAAGTTGTCAGACGACATGGGGGCAGACACGCCTATACGAGGGCGTTTTGATTTCTTTTCGTTGCTCTCCATAACTTTAGTTCAGACGCTTCTTTTAGAGATTAGATTGTGAATGGTGTTTTTTGTTTGATTTAGTCGAGTCAATACTCAGACTGGGATTGCTTATGCCTCTCGGCGCTGCGGTTAAGTAGTTGTTGTGTTTGGTGTTAACTTTTATATTTGGATTAGAGTTCAAAATTAAGTTTTCTTAGAAATTATCATTGATGTCACGTATAAAACCACGATAAACGGAAATGACATTTCGCGCAACATCTGATGATAGAAGTACCTTCTGTTTCAATTCACTGCAAAAATAATGTTTTTATCTCATTCCCACAAATTTATGCCCAAATTTACACCTTAATAAATAAGAGATGGGGAAATAATTGCATGTATTTTTCGTAAATTTGTATTACAGTCCCGGTCATGGAGCATCTCAGGAAAATCATACATATCGACATGGATGCGTTTTTCGCAGCCGTAGAGCAGCGTGACAATCCACAGCTGCGCGGCCGCCCCATAGTGGTGGGACACGACGGACCCCGCGGAGTGGTCGCCACGGCAAGTTATGAGGCGCGGCGATATGGCATCCACTCGGCAATGCCATCGGTGACAGCCAAGCGGCGATGTCCGCACCTGATTTTCGTGCCCGGACGCATGGATGCCTATAAGGAGGTATCAGCATCCATCCATGACATATTCCGTGAATATACCGACATCATAGAGCCGCTATCACTCGACGAGGCTTTCCTGGATGTGACCGACAACAAGCCCGGCATAGAGTTTGCCGTGGATATAGCCATAAAAATCAAGGCTAAGATAAGGGAACGACTCCAGCTTGTCGCATCGGCAGGAGTGTCATATAACAAGTTCCTTGCCAAGATAGCATCGGATTACCGCAAGCCCGACGGACTGTGCACCATACACCCCTCACGGGCTATAGAGTTTATCGACCGCCTAGACATCGAGCGATTCTGGGGTGTGGGACCTGTCACAGCCCGACATATGCATGACATAGGCATACACAACGGACTTCAACTGCGCCAACGTTCACTGCAACAGTTGACTGACGAATTCGGCAAATCAGGCATCATATATTATAACTTTGCCCGAGGGATAGATGACCGCCCGGTAACTCCTGTGCGACAGCGCAAATCCGTCGGATGCGAGGAAACATTTGACCATGACATTTCCGATCCCGAGGAATTGGAACAACAGTTGCTACCGCTCATCAAAGATCTTACAGGGCGACTTGCTCGCAAAAACTTCTCTGGACATACGCTGACATTGAAAGTCAAATTTCATGACTTCACCCAGATCACACGCAGTGTGACAATTCCCGACACATTTGATTCGGAGTCAATGCTGACCGAATATGCTCAGCGGCTTGCCAGAGGCGTCGACTGCGCCAACCATCCTGTCAGACTGTTAGGGGTGTCGGTCCACAATGCCCACGCGGTATCCTCATCCATGGATATCGAAGGCAGGCAACTGCTTATAGATTTCGGCGGCGAACTACTTACACCCTGGTAGAGTAATATTGATTTTAGAAGTTTTAACTCTAAAAATTATTTAACAACACATACTGATAGTTAATTTTGCAATTCTTGCCAACACATAACCACAAATTGCATGAAAAAGACCTTCCTATCACTCCTCGCCATCTCGCTTGCGCTGCCCACTATGGCAGTAATCGCACGTAAAGGCACATATACCATAACACAGAGCGACGGAAACACTATTGAAGTAATCAAAATCGGTGACGAACGAAGCCACATATACATCACGACTGACGGTATACCTGTCGGACGCACAGATTCATCACAGGATTTCCATTACCTGACACCCTCGGGGCTCTCCTCCATCAAAGCCCACGACAAAGCCGACCGCACTGCCGCTGAGGAGTCATTTCTGAAGGATAACGCGCAGAATCTCTCTGGCGAAAAAATATTGCGCTCAAGAGCATCTGCCAGCCGCAAGATGTCAGCATCAAGCATGCCTAAAAGGACAGGCGAGGTAGTCAACAAGGGCAAAGCAAGAATCCCGGTTCTGCTCGTGCAATATACCGACAAGAAGTTTCTTGACAGCAATCCCCTGTCAACTTTTGAAAAATTCTTCAAAGACGGAGCCACGAGCGCACGACAGTATTTCGAAGATCAGTCCAACGGCATGTTCCAGCCACAGTTTGACATCTACGGTCCTTATACCTTGCCCGGCAACCGCGCTACATATGGAGGCAATGATTACCGTGGCGATGACAAAGGCGTGGGCACGATGGTAGCCCAGGCTTGCATCGGGCTGTCAGGTCAGATCGATTTCAGCAAGTATGACAATGACGGCGATGGCGAGTGTGACACAGTCATCGTGCTATACGCAGGCGAAGGCGAGGCTTCTTCTGATGTAGACGAATCAATATGGCCCTGCCAGTGGGAGCTGTCATCATCTGACTACCAAAAGGCACTTACATATAACTCCACCAAGATAGACCGCTTTGCCGTGTTCAACGAACTTAATGTCATGAGCGGCGCACCCAAGGTGGAGGGTATTGGCACTTTCTGCCACGAATTTTCACACTGTCTCGGATTGCCCGATTTCTATGACACGAATTACAACGGTCATTTCGGCATGGCATCATGGTCGCTCATGGATTCGGGCAGCTACAACGATGACGGCTACACCCCCATCGGCTACTCTGCTTACGAAAAGGAATTTATGGGATGGCTGAAAATAGATGACGCAGCCGACAATATCCATTACACGCTCCCTGTGTTCAACTCTGGAAACGCCACTACGGACAAAGCCGTGAAAATCACCAACCCAGCTGATGCCAGCGAATACTACATAATAGAGAACCGTGCACAGCAGGGCTGGGATACATACATGCCCACTGAAGGACTTATAATCTCCCACGTGACCTACAGCAAAAGCGCATGGGACGGCAACTACGTCAATGACTACGACCTCCAACGCATGACGCTTATCCCTGCCGACGGCGAGCTGAAACTAAACCGCTTCACCTACGCCGGAGATATCTACTACGAACCCGATGAGCAAAGTCTTCTCGGCGACCTTTGGCCCTATGGCAATGCCGTTGAACTGACCGACGAGTCTACCCCCTCATTCAGCCCAAACACAGGCAAAGAAATCGGCATGCCTGTGACCGAAATGACACGAAATAATGACGGCTCAATATCATTCTGGGTTTCAAAAGCCAAACTGCCGCCGGTAGCACCACCTACAGTCAACGGCAGCAACGTTCCGACCATCAACGGCTCAGATTCCTTTACTGCCGTATGGGCTGCCGCCGACAACAACGATGTGACATACACACTCAATGTGTTCGAGCATCGCGATATCAAATATGAACTGGCTCTATCCTCCAAATTTGTCAAAGGCGGAGATTATACAAAGGACTGGACAGCGGAAGGCTCCACGGAATTTTACACCCAGTATGGCGGCACCACCGAAGCCATAAAGTTTGGCAGCAACAGCAAGACCGGCGGAGTCGTGACAAAATCAGATTTCACCATAAGCGATTATGACTGTGCTACCGTCACTGTCAATGCCCGGTCATTTAACAATGACACCGGCGTGACACTCCGCATATCAGCCATGTCAGGCACCACAAAGCTATCAACAGCTGAAATCACCGTAGATAAGACAGCCAAGGATTACACTGTCCTACTCTCCAACCTCAGCAAGAATTTCAAGATCAAGATAGAGACTGTCGCAGCCAAGAAACGCGCTTTCCTCTACAGTGCCGACATATATCTCGGCGATGCCACCACAGCAACATCAAAAGCCCTGAAAGCCCCAGCGATCAGCGGCGATCAGAGCAATATGACCATCACTGGCATCACCGACACACAGTATGTAGTGACAGGGCTCAAACCAGGCACCGCCTACGACTATCGTGTCAAATCCGTCCCCACCGACCTCACTACCCACAGCGAAAGCCCCTGGTCAGAAACAGTGACAGTAGACCTCGCCAACTCGTCCATCACCGACCCCACAGCCGACCTAACGGACGAGGCAGCCGAATACTTCACCCTCCAAGGCCAACCCATATCCCCCACCGCCCTCACCCCCGGCATCTACATCCGCCGCCAAGGCACCCACACCACCAAAGTTTATATCCCCTGATCATATAAAGCACAGAGACATAGCGTGCCGCATAGACTCATATCTCAAACAGTCCATGCGGCACGCTCTGGTTATAAACGACATGAAGCCCCATGCACCCATGACATCCCGTAGACCTCTTGTAGGGACATGCCACGGCATGTCCGCATCTCAGAAACGTTCCGTATGCCAAATTTGCCATAAGCGGACATGCCACGGCATGTCCCTACAATATGATAAACTGCCATGGTTGCTATTAGAGGGGGATTAGCGTCTTTTGGGCTCGATGTTGGGGAGGAAGGCGGTGATGATACCTAAGAGGGGGAGCAGGGTGCTTATTTGGAAGATGAATTCGATGCTGGTCCTGTCGGCGAGCCAGCCGAAAAACGCTGAGCCTATGCCTCCGAGACCGAAATTGAGTCCGAAGAACAGTCCTGCCATCATGCCTACCTTGTCAGGCTTGAGTTCTGTAGCATAGACAAGGATGGCTGAGAATGCCGAGGAGATTACCAATCCGATTATGACGGCGAGGATTATGGTCAAGGTGAAATTGACATAAGGAAGTGCCAACGCAAACGGAGCCGCACCGAGAATCGAGCCCCATATCACATATTTGCGTCCATAACGGTCGCCCAGACTGCCTCCCAGGACAGTGCCTATCGCCACCGCACCCATGAAACCGAAAAGACAGAGCTGAGATACCTGTATGTCGACGCCGAACTTGTTGATAAGGAAGAATGTGAAATAGCTGGTCATGCTCGCCATGTAGAAATACTTGGAGAATGTCAGCACACACAGTATAAATATCGCCCAATGTATTCGGCGTGATGTCAGGGCAAGCACGGCGGGGTTAGGGGTAACAACCTTTGCTTTCAGTTTATGCAGCTGGGTCTCGTACCACCGTCCCACTGGAAGCAGCGTCAGTCCGGCAACAACAGCGGCGATGGCAAACCATATTATCGACTGCTGACCGAAGGGGATGATGATTATGGCAGCCAGCAACGGACCGATGGCACTACCGCCATTTCCGCCGACCTGAAATATCGACTGCGCAAGCCCTTTCTTCAGTCCACCTGCCATCTGGGCTATGCGTGAAGCCTCGGGGTGAAATATCGACGACCCGCACCCTATCACTCCCACCGCCAGGAGGATAAGAGCGTAATTGTCAGCGACAGAAAGCAGCACAATTCCCACCAGGGTGAAGACCATGCCCGTGGACAACGAGAACGGCTGCGGATGCTTGTCGGCATACCGTCCGACAAAAGGCTGAAGTATCGATGATGTCATCTGAAACACCAACGTGATGATGCCGATCTGCCCGAACGTAAAGCCGTATTTTTCTTTGATGATAGGATATATCGACGGTATGATGGACTGCATCATATCGTTGAGCAGATGCGCGAAACTGATGGCTATGAGTATAGTGAATATGGTGCGTTCTTTTTGCGAGCTTGTTTCCATAGATTATTGATCAAACTTCATAATTCAGTTCTCGTTCACAACGAGTGTTCAAGTTTCAACAGGAATTCTTTGGCTGCCATCTCGCCTCCGTATCCAGTCAAGGAACCGTCACTCTCTATCACCCGGTGGCAGGGAGCGAAAATCGAAAGAGCGTTAGCACCGTTGGCGTTAGCCACAGCTCTGACCGCCTTGGGCATCCCGATATTCCATGCCATTTCACCGTAGGAAACCGTCTCGCCATATGGAATCTTAAGCAGTTCGTCCCATACCTTTTTCTGGAACTCCGTGCCCACAAACATCAGCGGCACGTCAAACTCCTGACGCATCCGGGCAAAGAATTCGTCAAGCTGACGCACAGCCTTGTCTATCACTATCGAAGTCCCGTAATCAAACGTGGCGTGGAGCACACGCTGGAGACGACTGGCTACATGGTCACGGTGCTTCTCCACCTGCCAGTCACACAGGCAAAGCCTATCGCCATATGAACCGAGCATAAGCCTGCCACATGGCGTCTCATATCTGCAAACGATAATCTCCTCTCCCATTACATTACTTCGGTAGAATCGGAGAAGCCCATACTGGGAGGTCATCAACGTATCGTTTTGCCAGTTTTCCATCACTCAAACGGAATAGCAACCGGGCTTCGGCATCTTCTATTGAGTTGTCATAGACATAAAGACGGTCAACAATGGCTGACAGGATTCTGCAATTCGCAATAGACTTATCATATCGAGATATTATTTTGGTGATAGGTACATCATGACCTCCATTTAGCACACGGTTTGCAACACGCTTGGCGTTGATTGTCGGAGATTCCGTTGATACAAAAAACAGTCTTATGAAAAATCCTGCTTGCTTTGCGCGAAGGATATAATCGACCTTATCACTGGCAGACATTACAGTTTCAAAGATATGACTTTTGCGTTCTTCAAGACATCTTTCACGCCAATCATTACAATAGTTGGCAGCTTTGAGGACAGCATCCTGATTGTTCCAGTCGCCAAAAACATCACGAGCCACGTTGTCGGGATTAATGTATTCCGAATCCTCCAACCATTCATGGTGAAGAATTTTGGAAGTCACAGAAGTTTTGCCAGAGCCGTTAGGTCCAGCAATCACAATCATAACAGGACGATGCTCACTTGAGGTCATTCTTGATTCGATTTATAGCATCACCCCATTTTTCCTGGGCTTCTTGTGTCGCAGCTTCAATCCCGGCAGCCACACGCTCAGCAGCCCTGCGAGTGCTCTCGCGGGCATCCTCAGCAACCTCTCGCATGATCTGATCCATGCGCTCGTCACCCGGCTCCTCCATCGACGTTAGCCGATAGCTGTTCATCTGATCTTCCGTCATAATGTATCCTTTCTTTGTCTATGTACAAAATTACACAAAAAGTGCGAATCCTCATCGGATCCGCACTTTTTAATATTTAAACTGACTATCGTCAGTGGGTTGTTACTTCACTTCCTCGAACTCTACGTCGGTGACATGGTCGTCGCCTGAGCCGTTGGAGCTGGAGGCACCGGGGTTAGGGGCACCTGCGCCGGGGTTGGCACCGGCTGCTGCCTGGGCGTTGAGGATGTCCTGCTGGGCTGCGCCAAATGTGGTCTCGATGTCCTTGATGGCACTGTCGATGTCGGCAAGGTTCTGAGCCTTGTGAGCCTCTTTGAGTCGGTTGAGGGCGTTTTCGATTGCGCTCTTCTTGTCGGCAGGAATCTTGTCACCGAGCTCGTTGAGCTGCTTCTCGGTCTGGAAGATGACTGCGTCGGCGTGGTTGAGTTTGTCTACGCGCTCCTTCTCCTTTGCATCAGCATCAGCGTTGGCAGCTGCCTCGTCCTTCATACGCTTGATTTCAGCGTCGGTCAGGCCGGATGAAGCCTCGATGCGGATGCTCTGCTCCTTGCCTGTAGCTTTGTCCTTGGCTGAAACGTTAAGGATACCGTTGGCATCGATTTCAAAAGTAACTTCAATCTGAGGTATGCCACGGGGAGCAGGTGCGATACCGTCAAGGTGGAACTTGCCGAGCACCTTGTTGTCACGTGCCATAGGACGCTCGCCCTGGAGGACAACGATCTCAACTGAAGGCTGGTTGTCGGCTGCGGTAGAGAAGGTCTCGCTCTTACGCGTCGGGATGGTGGTGTTGGCTTCAATCAGCTTGGTCATCACACCGCCGAGGGTCTCGATACCTACTGACAGAGGCACAACGTCAAGCAGAAGCACGTCCTTGACATCGCCGCTGAGCACGCCGCCCTGGATGGCTGCACCCACTGCAACGACCTCATCGGGGTTAACGCCCTTCGAGGGAGCCTTGCCGAAGAATTTCTCTACAATCTGCTGGATGGCAGGGATACGGGTCGAACCGCCAACGAGGATTACCTCATCGATATCCTTGGCTGTCAAGCCGGCATCCTTAAGAGCCTGCTCGCAGGGAGGAATGGTAGCCTGAATAAGCTTGTCAGCAAGCTGCTCGAATTTGGCTCGTGTGAGAGTCTTTACGAGGTGCTTTGGAATACCGTTGACCGGCATGATATACGGCAGGTTGATTTCGGTGCTGGTGGTGCTTGAAAGCTCGATTTTTGCCTTCTCGGCAGCTTCCTTAAGACGCTGGAGAGCCATAGGATCCTGACGGAGGTCTACGCCCTCGTCCTTCTGGAACTCGTCGGCAAGCCAGTCGATGATCACGTGGTCGAAGTCATCACCACCGAGGTGTGTATCACCGTTGGTCGACTTCACTTCAAACACGCCGTCGCCCAGCTCAAGGATGGAGATATCGAATGTACCGCCACCGAGGTCAAATACGGCAATCTTCTGATCTTTGTTGCTCTTGTCAAGACCGTAGGCAAGCGCAGCAGCTGTAGGCTCGTTGACGATACGCTTTACGGTAAGACCTGCGATTTCGCCAGCCTCCTTGGTAGCCTGACGCTGAGAGTCATTGAAGTATGCAGGCACGGTGATGACAGCTTCGGTGACCGACTGTCCGAGATAATCCTCTGCAGTCTTCTTCATCTTCTGGAGAATCATTGCCGAGATTTCCTGCGGAGAGTAGAGACGTCCGTCGATGTCTACACGTGGAGTATTGTTGTCGCTCTTGACCACCTTGTAGGGCACACGGTCAATTTCCTTCTGCACCTGGTCAAAAGTTTCGCCCATGAAACGCTTGATGGAGTAGATAGTACGCTTAGGGTTGGTGATGGCTTGACGCTTAGCGGGATCACCTACTTTGCGCTCGCCGCCGTCAACAAATGCTACGATCGAAGGAGTGGTGTTACGTCCTTCGCTGTTAGGAATCACGACGGGGTCGTTGCCTTCAAGTACGGCAACACAGCTGTTGGTGGTTCCGAGGTCGATACCAATAATCTTTCCCATAGTTGTGAAAATTTTATTTTAGTTTTGAATATTAATAATCGTGTTATCTGTCACAAGTCCATCGGGACTTCATACATCAATCAAACAAACACTGTGCCAAAAAGGTTGACGCCCACTAAACATATCTCCATCAGCATTTTATTAATATATGCTAACGACTGACAAGGATGTCAGACGGATGCAAAACTTGTCACATATCCCCGTCTGTCAAATCTGGGACCGGGTAGTGGCATCAAATTTCAAGGATATGCCGCAATGCTGTCGACTTAGAGAACTATGGGATGGCGCGGCGTAGCTGCGACGGGAGTAATAGACACATGCAAGCAAGCTGTCAAGCTTGTGAAGCTTGTGGTTTAATGCATCCCACAGATATACCGGCTGCTTTAGCTGCCGGGGCATGATGCCAGAGATTGCCCCGGCAGTTACACCGCCGGATTTATATCACATACATATTCCACAAGCTTCACAAGCTTGACAGCTTGCTTGCATGTGGCTACTGTTCCCCTCGGAGCTAAAGCCCCGAGTTTAAATGAACGGCATTTGGATATCCTACGGCATATACCTACAAACGTCTGAAATGGTATCCATCGTGGAAATAACCGCCCCATTTGCAACATTATATGCCTGTCAAGGGTTTTGAAAGATATAAGATAGCTCTAACATATCCATCCACATATGTACAGTTCGCGTCCGTTCACCTTCGACAGGGTAGTGCGTCTCATCATAACCCTTTCCATCATCGCAGGGATAGTATGGCTTATCAACGACCTCAAGCATGTGCTGCTCCCCTTTGCACTGGCATGCCTGATAGCCTATGTCCTCGAGCCGGTAGTGCAGCTCACGCGCCGTCTGCTGCATCTCCAGGGACGCGTGGTAGCCGTCATCATCACCCTTATAGTGGTGGGTGGTGTGGTAGGACTGGCATTGTCGTTCATCGTCCCCTCCGTGCTTGACGAAATCAGCCAGATGCGTATCCTCATCGAACGCTACGGCTCCACGAAGAAGATAGTGCCGTTCATACCCCAGGAGGTGCACAACTATGTCATGCGTTACATCAACTCCGACAATCTCGACTCGCTCCTGACCGAATCGCATATCGAAACCCTCCTCAACAAAGGCACGTCGCTACTGTCGACCACAATCGACATACTGATGCGCACCCTCGAGTGGCTGCTCACGTTTATCTACGTCATCTTCATCATGCTTGACTACAAGCATCTGATGAAAGGCTTCCGCCTGCTCGTGCCGCCGAAGCTGCGCCCGTTTGCCTACCACATAGGCGACGACATCAAGGACAGCATGAACCGCTATTTCCGCGGACAGTTCACCATAGCCCTCTGCGCCGCCGTGTTCTACTCCATCGGCTTCTCCATCGTAGGCATACCCATGGCACTCGTCATGGGAGCCGTCGTGGGCATCCTCTACATGATACCCTACTTCCAGTACATCACCGTCATCCCCGTCATCATCCTATGCCTCATCTACTCCATGACCGGCGAAGCATCGTTCTGGCCTCTGCTGGGGCAGTGCGGACTCGTCTATGTCATCAGCCAGTGCATCTGTGACTATATCCTCACGCCCAAGATCATGGGCAACGCCTTGGGTCTCAACCCAGCCATCATATTGCTGTCGCTGTCAGTATGGGGCTCGCTCATGGGCATCGTGGGCATGATAATCGCCCTGCCCTTCACCACCCTGCTCCTATCCTACTACCGCCGCATAGTCATCGACGAGCAGACACCCCGCGAGGCATTCACTGCCGACACTCCTTCAGATGATTCAGCCCCTCGGCATGACGTATAGAGGTTGTTGAAAAATTTCTAATTCCTCAGCTTGTAGGGACATGCCATGGCATGTCAGCAACCGACCTGCGTGACCCAGACACCTATGGATAGCCAGTCAGACATTCCATGGCATGTCCCTACATAAGCAATAGGCTAATGGATCCATTTGACCACTCCCTGCACCCTCTGATTTGCACCGTTGGGGAAGATTGGCTAATTTTGGCATGAAATAATGGATATGCGGACATGCCACGGCATGTCCCTACAAATGTGTTACCGCCATGACATATCTGCCACTTCCCGATGACCTCCGCCAAGCCGTAGACACCCTGCGCCACGGAGGCATCATCATATATCCTACCGACACCATCTGGGGTATCGGCTGCGATGCCACAAACCCCGAGGCGGTCAGCCGCATCTACGCCCTCAAACGCCGCGCCGACTCCAAGGCTCTCATCACCCTCGTCAGCGACATAGCCATGCTCGAGCGTTATGTCGACGGCATCCCCGATGTGGCTTACGAGCTGCTTGACGCTGCTGTCAGCCCCCTGACTGTCATTTATGACAGAGGGATCCACCTCGCCCCCAACCTGCTGGCAGCCGATGGCAGCATAGGCATCCGCATCCCCGCTGACGACTACGCCTCACGCCTCTGCCGCATGCTGCGCCGCCCCATAGTCAGCACCTCCGCCAACATCAGCGGCACCCCCTCTCCTGCCTCGTTCGCCGACATCGATCCCGCCCTCCTCGCCTCCGCCGACTACGTAGCCCTCCACCGCCGCACCGACACCGCCCCCCACTCCGCCTCCTCCATCATCAAGCTCTCAGCCGACGGCACCATCCGCATCATCCGCCAGTAATCCACACCCATTTTGCCCAATGGTTGTAGGGACATGCCGTGGCATGTCCGCCTCCCCACAAAAACAACCCCACAAAAAACACCGCCTGGTGGGACGGACATGCCACGGCGGCCCGTCCACCGATGATTTTGCGACACCTGTCCTCACTTAGATAAATGATTGACAGCTATGGCTCGACTGTTAAATTATCGCCATAATGACTATTTTTTCGTAACTTCGCAGCCATAAACACATATCCTGATGAAAGTAATCTCGCTATTTAATCCCCATCCATAATCACATTTATAAGCTGACTGAATATGACACGACACTGGATACTCCTGATAGCATTCGCTATCGGCGTGGTGATGACCATCGGCAACCTCATCGCCAACCGCAAAGACACCGCCCGTCCTGCCGACTACCGTTCCCTCAACCAGGAATACAACCTCACCATGCTCATCCTCTTCGCCGCCCTCGCCTACGACCAGCTCGCCGAAATCTTCAATCTGTAACACCCTCCCCACCGCTGATTATTTAATAACATTGACATTGACGCGCCCTTCATGGGCGCATCTCTATCGTAGCCGAGGGGCTTGCCCCTCGGAAAGGGACGGGAGACGGTGGCGCTGCGCTTTGCCGCAGCGCATCAAACGCATTGATACCCAATATGATAACGGCTGATGCGCTGCGGCAAAGCGCAGCGCGTATCTGCTTGCATCCTGACCGAGGGGCAAGCCCCTCGGCTACGAGAGAGATGCGCCCACAGGGGGCGCGTATTGCATACAGGACATAATGTTATTGGCATTGTGACATACATGTCAGCACGCAACAACATACGACCAAAACGCGCTGCCTGGTGGGCGGACATGCCACGGCATGTCCCTACGATATGACCCATCTGCCGATGACATGGGACATCTATCCAAACTTACATAAATGATTGACAGCTGTGTCACCAACTGTTAAATTATCGACATAATGGTTATTTTTTCGTAAATTTGCAGCATCCAATCATCATAAATCACACAGGATGCGTAGCATATTTCTCCCGATCATCATTGCCATATCACTCCTCGTTGGCTGCAACAAGTCCGCCCCTAAAGCCGTCGAAGCCCTCGACCGTGCCGAAGCCGTCATGGAAGAGCACCCCGACTCCGCCTTCAAAATCCTCTCCGCCATCGACACCGCCACCCTCTGCTCCGATGCCGACCGCGCCCTCTACGCCCTCCTCTACACCCAAGCGCAAGTCAAAGCTATGGATGACAATCCAGAAGATTCATTGATTATCTCAGCTGTCAAATATTATGATAAATATGGTAATCAATACAATAAGATGCTTGCCAATTTCTACTATGGGTTCAAACTTTCTCTACAAGACTCATTAGCTCAAAGCATTCCACATTTATTGACGGCCTTAGATATTGCAGAAGAATCGGATGATAAGTTCTATGCTTCGTTAGTATCAAGAGAACTGGCTGCTGTATTCCAAAAATCATATAATCCGGCTGAAGAAGTAGAGTATGCTGAGAAAGCATACCAATATATCCAAGAATCCGGTCAGCAGAGCTATATTGATTGGGCAATGGCAACTTTAGGAATGGCATACCTCAATCACCGAATGAATAATAAAAGCATAAATCTCTCAATACAGCAACTTGCAACTCTCAATAACGACTCTACTGATTGCACATTGAAAGCTGAAATTTTACGAACTCTGACTCAGGCTCTAATTTTAGAGCATCGCAACAGTGAAGCAATTCATTATCTGGAACAGCTTTCGAAACTTCCGCTTATTACTGACGAAGACAAGGCTTGGATTGGTTTATGTTATGCTCTTAAAGGAGAAAAAGACAGTGTTACCAGCATCTTACAGAATATTGACACACTCTCCGCTGCTACAAACTGGTTAAACTACGAACTATATACTCAAATAGGAGAAAAGGATTTAGCATTTGATGCTCTTAAAAATATGCATGAAAGCAATGAGCAATTGATTAACAATCGTTTTACGCAACGGGCAACACTTTCAATGCTAAAACATCACGAACATGCTAAGGCTATTGCCAAAGAACAAGCTAAAACTGCTCGCATCACTACCTGGTTTGTAATCATTACCAGCATTTTAATATTATCTATAGGCCTCTTTATTTTCACTATCATTCGGCATAAACAGCAGGAGGAACGCAAAAAAAATGAAATTATAGCACAAAAGCTGCATCAGTCCATACAATTAAATGAAATTGAGAGAAATCGAGCCAGTAAAGAAGTCTCAAAAATACAGGAAGTTCTACAAGAAACTCAACACAAATATGAGACTATACGTGAAAAAACTACACATTTATCAGAATCAATCGGAGAAAAAGAAGAAGAAATAGAGCAACTAAACCAGACATTGAATCAAATTAACGAACAATATAATCAACAAAAACAAATATTCACACAATATGCATCTTTGCACAACAGCATGATTGACAAAGTCTGCACTTTATTGTGGGAAAATCCCACTTACGAAGCCGCTTCTGGCAAAATCACAAACTGGATTGATAACTTCATAAACGAAATGGGGTCTTCGTCTGAAAAACTTAAAGAATTGGAGAATTTTGCAGACAAATGCTATGACAATATAATGGCTGATTTACGTAAAGAAAATTTAGATTTAAAAGATGAAGACTTTAAATTGTTCCTCTTTAATCTATTCGGGCTATCATCAGCCGCAGTAGCCAGATTGCTAAGCGTTGAACGAATTGATCCCGTATACACCCGAAAGAAGCGATTACGTAGAAAATTACAATCTCTTCCTCAGGATAAAAGGGATAGATACCTATATTATCTCCAACGCAATAAAAAAGTATTGGACTTTTAGATAATTTCCAACTTTATAAACCACTTATAATCAAATAGTTACAAAAAGCCCAAAATATTAAATTGGACTTTTTTTATTCACTTATAAATCAATGGATTAGAAAATCCAAAAGTCCAATCAAAAAGGCTTGATTTTTCGTTTCATAATCTCCTGTGAGCCTACCTTTGTCGTCGGAAACAAAAACCGACAATTATGAAACTTAAATTATTTTTAATCACAGTCTTTTCTATTTCGCTCTTCTTTGAGCCTGCTTTTGCTGAGTCGAACACAACGACACACACTGCTTCTATTCATCGCAAGGTATCAAATAAACGTCCACGTGTACGCGGACTAAATGGCAAACCTGCACCAACTTTCTCAATCCAGTGCTCATACTCGCGCGAGCATATATGCTTTGATTTACCAGGCGAAGTAGACTTCATGGAAGTCACTATCACTGATGCATATGGTATCACATGGAGCGGCTTCGTCACTCAGGATGATCCATGTTGCGATATCCCATCTATGACCGGTCCCGCACAAATAGAGTGCACAATAGATATGAGCGACACTTTTACAGGTACGCTAATATTCTAAAATCAACGACCACAACACTGAATATAATAGTGCTATTATATACTGACGGCATATAGCGCTTACGCCGTCATGGCGAGGTGTACAACTCGCCCACCGAGATTATCAACCCCTAACAACAACAACTCATCACCAATCAAACACGATGAAACAAAACGACACAATCACTGTGGCTTTTGACACCAAGGATTTCGAAATCCTTGACTCCGAACGTGAACTGCTTGCCATCAGAGGCGGTAAAGGAGGCTGGATAGGAGTTCTTCTTGAGCTTCTTTCCAAAAGCGAAATCCAAATAAATGGCAGCTGCACTCACAACAACTGCAACAATAACAGCAACAACAACTAAAAACAATCATCAACAATCTGGATACAACGGAAGATGCTCTTATCAGACCATCATATAAACCAAGTATCTATCACACAAGAACATCATCACAAAATGAAACCTCATCACAATCACATGAGCTTCTCCGAAGATGAACTGGAGATAATCTCCAAAAACGAGCAGCTAATCAGCATCAAGGGTGGATGCACAGATCCAAATCCACACAACATTCCAAAGACCCTTAAAGATCTGCTGGAAGATCTGCTCCACTTCAACAGCCTGTGTGCCATTCACTAATCAACAACCACCTCAATAATATTTATCGATATGAACAACAAACCCACCATCAAATTCGATGAACTCGACATCGAGATTCTCGCTTCACCTGCTGCCTTAGACCTCATAAAGGGAGGAGCGAAAGGCGGAGACCCAAGTCTTTTTGAGATTCTTCAACACTTCAATTTCATCTGCATCACCAACAATTGCGGACCGCAGTAACCATCGCATGGTGACAGTCACACAATAGCAACAAATATACTATGTGGGAAAGTACCTCTGGCAAAACACCAGTAGGTCACTTGCCAGAGGTACTTTTCTTAATAATCATACTGACAATGAAACCAAGCATTTATAATCATGTAGTGAATCTCAGCGGTCGCGAGATACTCTACAACTCATTTTCCAACCAGTTTCTGCCTCTTACACCTGAAATCAAGAGTGTTATAGACGGAAATGTAACAGACAACGAGCTGGCATCAGCTTTGGAGAGTCAGCATATCATGGTCAACGATGACATCAATGAGGTCGAGATGGTGCGCAATCTGTTTCTGCGCCGCAAAAACTCCACACAGACCTACGACCTGACCATCAACACCTCGCTACAGTGCAATCTGAAGTGCTGGTACTGCTACGAGACACACATCCCCAAGTCGCTGATGCCACTAAGTCTGGTAGATAAGATTTTGCGTCATCTCGAACTGAAAGCGACCAGCGAACCGTTCAAACTGCTGAGACTGACATTTTTCGGAGGCGAACCGATGATGAACTATAAGGCTGTGGCAGCCCTGCTCGATGGCGTGAAAACACAGTCAGAGCGATATGACTACAAAGTCATGGTGACATTCGTGACCAACGGCACATATCTCAGCGAGCAATATGTAGAACTACTCCGTCCGTTTGACACATTCTTCCAAATCACCATTGACGGTGACCAGGCAACCCATGACTCCATACGCACCTATAAGCATCCTACCTCCAGCCATGGAAGCTATGACAAGATTATCAGCGGTCTCAAGCTATTCAGCGAAGCGGAGGAGCGATTCAGATTCATGATACGCATCAACTATGATGACCGGGTGCTCCAGAACCTCAATCAGCTCATATCCGACATCGATTTTCTTGACCGCCGACGCACCGTGATTTCACTCCATCGCGTATGGCAATACAAACCCACAGAACAGACCGCAGACAGGGTAATCGACGGCATCAACCTCATCAACTCTCACGGCTTCCTCATGGGCAGCTACAACCTCTCGCCACGATTTGAAGGCTGCTATGCCGATAATATGAATCAGGCTGTCATCAATTATGACGGCAGCGTGTTTAAATGCACCGCCCGTGACTTCACAAAATCCAAGTCAATGGGTCGTCTCAACTCTCTCGGATTTATCGAGTGGGACACAGAAGCGGTCACTACCCGCCACAATCTTTCTATCCCCGATATGTGCCTCAAGTGCTCTCTGCTCCCCTCATGCCCTGGCATCTGCTCGCAGAAGCGCACCGAAGCAAAGTCACAGGAAGAACTTCAATGCCTGTTTGAAAACGGCATAAATCGCGAAAATATCATCCTAATCAACCTAAAACAGCAAATAATTAACAAAAAACTCAAAAATTATGCTTAAATTCGTTGAAATAACAAGGGAAATATGCTCTCATTTCTACAAATGTAAACATATCGCTATGTCTATGTGCCAAAACCTCTCCGAGGTTAATATATAGCAGTTGCAGCTCTACCCCATGAACGTCACTACGTTCCGTGCATGGGGTTTCGCACAGACGGCACATCTCCGATGTGCCACATTCACGCCTCTACCCTGCTACCTACTGCTGCCCCATTACATATACAAATCGACTAAATTACGGGTAATCCTCACTAAATCCACAACCCGATTATTCACCCATATCACGATATAAACATCAACATTGTAGGGACATGCCTTTGGCATGTTGCTGTATCCATCAGATCACATATGCTACATGCCGAAGGCATGTCACTACAAGTCAAAACAATCACACCAAAAACAACCAAACGCTATGCTTAAGAAGACATTTTTTGCTATCGCTGCGCTCATCGGATGCGCCACCTCTGCCAAAGCTGACGGAATCTGGATCGACGGATTCGTGTACTGCGACACCAGCGACTCCACCCAGGTCGTCGTACCCTTTGCCAACGTGGCTATCTATGACCGCGACAACCACGAGGAGCAACGCTACTTCACCCTCGCCAACCATCTCGGCTACTATGAGGTGCAGCCCTATGACCACACCAAGTCATATTACATGGAGATTTCCGCCCCCGGATATGAGACACGCAAGACCCACATCAAGCCTCTGCCCGACTCATGGAAGCACAATCTCACCACTGACATATGCCTGAAATCAGCAGGCACAGCTCCCGCCATCCCATCTGTCACTTTCAAGGCTGACTCACTCGCCAAGGGGGCAACCACCGTCAAAGACCTTATCCTCGCCACCATCCCCAGCATACATATGGAGGGCGATGACTGGGTGACTGCCAACGACGGCTCGGTGATCATCTTCATTAATGATGTCGGCTTCAAGCCCCAAATCATCCCTCTCTTGGGTCAGATACCTGCCGAAGCCGTGGATCAGATAGATCTGTTCACGCTGCCCGAAAACTCGGTGTATGAGTGCGCCGTGCGTGTCAACATCCCCCAGCTCGGACAGCTCAACTTTGCCGGCAGAAAGTATAAAGACGGCTCTATGCTCGAATAGGATGCACCTGCCACTGGTCAATCTTTGGTCACATATAGATGACAAGATGAGATACCTCAACTTGCTATTCTGAAGCCTCATATGACTGGTGTAGGGACATGCCATGGCATGTCAGCGTTCCGTAGTCTTTGCAATTATCACGCCTGTCTGGCTGACATGCCATGGCATGTCCCTACATTATTTTACGATTTTTCTTACATGACCCCTTTAAAATAGCGCAGTCCTGCAATATTCACATTACACCGATGACACGAATCCACACACTGCTCATTATGATGCTCGCCGGCATCGTCGGCATGCAAGCCCAGATACGCCTGACAGGCACAGTCAACGCCGAGGGAGAAGTCCTGCCGTTTGCCCACGTAGACCTCTTCGCCCCAGCAGACTCCACCAAGTCGATAGCCGGAGCCGTGACCGACTTCAACGGCACTTACTCCATCAGCAACGTAAAGCCCGGACGCTACACCATAGCCATATCATATCTCGGCTACGAGACCATACGCGAGCCGCTGCGTCTGCGCATGCCCTCGGGCGGCAACACCGTCACACGTGACTACACCTTAGAACCCTCCACCACCCAGCTCTCGGAAGTCACAGTGACAGCCGACCGCGCCACGGTGATGGCTGACAAGACCGTGTACCGCTTCACCAAGGAGCAGCGCGATGCCGCCCGCAACTCTGCCGACCTGATGGAGCAGGTAGGCACTCTGACCATAGACCCCATCACCTCCGCGCTGAAAAACATCGACGGCACACCTGTCAAGATACTCATCAACGGCATCAATGCCACCATCAACGACCTCCGCGCCATCCCTGCCGGCAAGATACGCAAGGTGGATGTGTACACGCTGCCACCTGCCAAATACGCATCATCGGAGCAGACGGTGATCAATGTGGTAACCGGGCAGCTCGACACTGGCATCAGCGGCGGGTTTGACGTGACATCAGCGGTAGCCACCGGATTTGTCAACGGCAACGCCTACCTGACCTACACGAGCGGACACCACCGCATAGCCGCCGACTACTCCATAGAGCTGCGCGACTACGATGACCGCCGCGTCACCAACGAGTACACCTACTGGCTCGGAGGCAAGACCTACCGATATGACTACGCCACTCGTGACCACTTCGGCTATACCTACCACACTCCGCGCATCAAATACACCTACGCCAAGCCCGATGACCTCACCCTGCAGGTGACAGCCTCGCCGAGCTTCAACAAGCGTTTCAGCCGTGGCGACCGCGAGGTAGGCATCGACTATGCCTCGGCATGGTCAGATGCTACGGGTTACCGTGACAACAACTCATCGACCTTCAGCCCCTCGCTCGACATATACCTGAGCAAGCAGCTCAACAAGAAGTCAGAAATCTCAGCCAACGTGGTAGGCACTTATTTCCACAGCTCCCAGGACAACGAGAACTCCCTCGATGCCGGCGCAGGTTCTCCCGACACCTACACCGACCTGATGACCCAGAAAGTCAACCGCTACTCCGTCATCGGCGAAGTGGACTACACCTACAAGGCAGGGCTCAACACGCTCAGCGTAGGTTTCCGCTCATCGGTGTCACAGTCATGGTCTGACACGCGCAACATCCTCTCCGACTATGACATGACACGCTACCGCTCCGACGACACCGACAACTACCTCTATGCCGAGTATGCCGGCATGTGGAAGAAGCTGATGTTTTCCGTGAGTCTCGGCGGACATGTCGCACACGCCCGAAACGACGATGCTTCATATACACGCTTCCTGTTCACTCCACGCCTGACACTGTCGCACACCTTCGCCCGCTATCACACCCTGCGACTGATATTCCGGTCATCGCCCGAAATCCCCACCATATCGCAGCTCAGCGACAACGCGGTGCTCCAGACTCCGCGCATGATACATGCCGGCAACCCCTATCTCCATTCGGGCACCACCTATGCCCCGATGCTCCAGTACCAGCTCACCCGCAGCCGTGTGAACCTCAACGTAATTGCCATGTACATGCACTCATCGTCGCCCATCGGGATGTCATACACTGAAGCCGTGATCGGCGGTCAGCCCTACGTCGTAGCCTCGGAGGTCAACCTGAAATCTACATCGACCTACGGTGCGGGCGCGAATATCCGCGTAGACATCATCCCCAACATGCTGACATTCACAGGCGCAGTAGTAGCCCAGCGTGAAAATGTGGAGACTGACGGCATCAAAAGCAGCCTATGGAGCCTGCCCGTCACCTACAGCCTCTCGTTCCGCAAGGGCGCCTGGGGAGCCAGCTACCAGGGCACCATCCCCTACAAAAGCCTTGACGGCACATATATCAACAAAGAGTATCTGCAGAGCAATCTCCAGGCTTACTGGCAACGCCGCAATCTGCGTCTGAGTCTCGGATGCTACTGGCTCGGCACACAGGCTGAATACCACAACGAGACCATACCCAACCGCTATTTCCACGAGGTCAACCACACCGTCATCCGCAACAACCGCTCCATGGTGGTACTCGGAGTGAGCTGGAGCTTCACCTCCGGCAAGAAGAAAGATGACATAGACCGCAAGCTCAACAACTCCGACACCGACTCAGGGCTCTTCCAATAACATAAATCTCACATACCCAAGCCGATAACAGGGACGCGGTGCGCCGCGTCATCATCCCTGGCACACGTCATCAGATACGATGACGAAGCGCGCTGCGTCTCTGATCGAAATCGACAAAACCGTCTTATCACCACATAAAAACATGAAATTCCCGATCAAAAAACGATATTCGGTGGTCATGCAGCATGATGCCATGCAGTGCGGCGTGGCATGCCTGACCGCCATAGCGCGATACCACGGCGCACACTATTCGCTCGCCGATGTCGAAGAATACTGCCATCCCACCACCGAGGGCGTGTCGATGAAAGCCCTGTGCGATGCCGCCGAAATGCTCCAATTCAGACACTATGTCGGACGCATCCCCCTTGACCAGCTCAAGGACATCGACGAGGGACCGATGATACTCCATTGGGATCAAAGCCACTTCGTGGTGCTCTACAAAGTAAGCCGTGACGGCAAGCGGTACCACATCGGCGACCCCGCCAAGGGACGCATCACCTACTCCCGTGAAGAGTTTATGCGCCACTGGGACACCGTGCCCGATGAAAACGGCACACTCCGCGGCATCGCGATGCTGCTGAAACCCCAATCGACCAATTTCAAACAGACTAACCGATGGCTTAAGGAGAGGCACGACCCCTTCCGTTGCCTCTATCCGTGTCTGGAGTTTTTCAAGGTGCATTTCGTGCATCTTATCTTAGGTCTGCTGCTCGGCTGCGTGCTACAGCTCATCATGCCGTTTATGACACAGGCGATAGTCGATACCGGCATACACAACAAAAACATCGGATTCATATGGCTGATATTGCTCGGGGAGCTGATGATAGTGCTTGGACGCACTGCCACCGACTTCGTGCGCCGATGGCTGTTGCTCCATATATCCATGCGAGTCAACATTACGCTCGTAAGCAACTACTTCAGGAGACTGGTGCTGCTGCCGATGACATTTTTTGACACCAAACTGACCGGCGACATCCTCCAGCGCATGGCTGACAATGTGCGCGTCCAGAACTTCCTTACCAACGAGACCCTCGGCGTTACATTTTCGATGCTCAGCTTCCTAATCTTCGGCGGTGTGCTGGCATTTTATAACCTGATTATATTCGCGGTGTTTGTGGGATGCAGCGCACTCTATGCAGTGTGGGTGACGATGTTTCTGCGCCGCCGCAAGGTGCTTGACTACGAACTCTTCGAGCTGCAGGCTCGTAACCAGAACCAGACCTACCAGTTTGTCACCACGATGCAGGAAATCAAGCTTCAGGGATGCGCCGACCGCCGCCGCCATGAGTGGGAGGACACCCAGATGGCGATAGTGGGAGTGCAGACCCGTGCACTCAAGCTCCGTCAGACCCAGGAAGCGGGCGGCATCTTCATCAACGAGCTTAAAAACATAGTCATCACCGTGCTCGCCGCGACCGCCGTCATTGGCGGCGATATCACCCTCGGCGCGATGCTCGCCATCCAGTATATCATCGGACAGCTCAACAGCCCCGTAGACCAGCTGATGAACTTCATAATCGCCTTCCAGGATGTAAGGATCTCGCTTGACCGCATCAACGAGATCCGCAACCGACCATTAGAATGCACCGACCGCCGGGTACGCAAAATGCCCGAAGGTGACCGCTCCATCAGATTTGACAACCTCAGCTTCAAATATGACCCTCACGCCCTTAACGACACCCTCAGCGACATCTCGCTCGAAATACCGCAGGGCAAGGTCACAGCTATAGTGGGCGCATCGGGCAGCGGCAAGACCACCTTAGTCAAACTGATGCTCGGATACTTCTCCGACATACGGGGCAAGATAGGCATCGGCTCTGGCGACCTGCTCAGCCTCCAGCCCGAAATGTGGCGCGAACGCTGCGGAGCCGTCATGCAGGAGGGAGTCATATTTTCCGACACCATAGCACACAACATCGCCACCCGGGACTATACAGACATCGACCTCGAGCGTCTCGAGCACGCTGCCCGTGTAGCATGCATCCATGACTTCGTCATGGGGCTGCCTCTGCGCTACGAGACCAAAATCGGTGGCGACGGTGTAGGGCTCAGCCTCGGCCAGCGTCAGCGCATACTCATAGCCCGCGCCGTCTATAAAAATCCCGACTACATATTTCTCGACGAAGCCACCAACTCCCTCGACGCCGCCAACGAGCACGACATCGTGGAGAATCTGCGCGATTTCTACAAGGGTCGCACAGTGGTCATCGTCGCTCACCGCCTATCCACCGTCCGCGATGCCGACCAGATAGTGGTGCTCGACAAGGGCAGCATCGTAGAGCAAGGCACCCACGACACCCTCGTCAACGTCAAAGGACACTACTACAACCTGATTAAGAACCAACTTGAACTCGGAGCATGATGAATACACCTGACAATAACAACAATAAGCTGATGGTCAAAAGCATCCACACTCGCAACGCGATGATAGACCATGATTATGACCTTGAGGACTTCCAATATGAGATACCGCGTAAAGTGGCACGCTGGAGCGGCGCAGTGCTCATCGCTGTGACAGCCATCACCATCCTGGCTTTATATCTGACCCCGTCACCTTATCTAAAGGATGGCAAAGAGCCCCTGATCAACCATGTGGTGCCAAAGGGGATGAAGCAGTATGAATGTCTCTTCTGGCAACAAATCAAACCCAAGCCCACCCCCGAGGAGCTTGAAAGGATGCGACAGGAGCAAGAGGCGAGATGGGAAGCCCAAAGAGTCCAGGATTCTTTGGCGCGGATACAACATTATGAGAATTTAGTGCGAAGGTTCGGCAAAGAACATGCTGACCATCTGATGAGGCGGCCACGGTGACACATGGCTAATGTTAAAAATCAACATCAAAGCTAAAAAATTGCAACAATCGCCAAACAACGCTGAAAATCTGACTGTTATAAAGAAAAGTCTTATTCACCACACACTGACACTTTATAACTATGATGACCGATGTTGTTATTCGCCAAGCCTCCTATGAGGACCTTGACACATTGCTGCAACTGCGCATGGAGGTCCTTCATAATTCAGGTCAGCTTAACTATGGCGACAGTGAAGAACTGGAAGAAGCAAGCTGGCACTACTATCAGTCTGCACTCACCGACGGCTCGCATATCGCCTGCATAGCCACTGCCAATGGCAGCGTGCTCGGTTGCGGAGGTATGTGCCTCCACTCCGAGATGCCCTCTTCGTCAAATCCCTCGGGCAAGTGCGCATGCCTGATGAACATCTACGTCAGCCATGACGGACGCACCACCGACATAGGGCGCGACATAGTGGCATGGCTCATAGCCTACGCCCACCGCCAGAACATCACCAAGATATATCTGGAGTCGTCAGTAGCCGCCCGCTACATGTTCCACTCCATCGGCTTCCGCTGCATGCCCGACATGATGATCCTCACCGGCGAAGCCGGCTGATATCCCTCGATAAAAAGCCCGAAGGCGGAGCCCCAAAGCTCCGCCTTCGCTATATCATGTCGCATTGCCGTGAAACAACTGAACATAGGGACGCGTCCCAATGCGTTTTACTTAAGGCTCTGATGCGGATAGATACGTCGGGGACGTATCAGTTGTGCTTAACCCCATGCACGGAGCGTCAGCGAACGTACATGGGGTCAGATGACATGCCATTATGATCAACCTCGGAGAGGTTGGGGCATAGCCGCGTCCCTGCACCGCCATTCTCATTTCCCATTTAAAATCAGCGACTTACATACATAATCATGCGTGTCACAACCTCTCCGAGGTAGATTTGATAGTGGCAGCCTGTACCCCATGTACGTTCGCTGACGCTCCGTGCATGGGGTTACGCACGACTGGCACGTCTCCGACGTACCTTCTATATTGGATTTACAGACTTTGCTTAAGCAAACAGCATTGAGGACGCGTCTTTAAATCGAAAAATTCAGAAGCCGAAGGCTACGTTATCGACATAGAGGGTCAACCCCTCGGAGCCTACGTATGCTTCACCGCTGCCCGCACTCATCATCACTATGGCATGCGTGGGGGTGGCATCGGCATCATCCCAGCCCTCCTCGATGACAGGCACCATCTTGCCCTTGGAGTTACGGGCATAATATGAACGCTCCTTAGGTAGGAGTTTGAGCCATTTCTGATAGCCCGGTTGGGTGGAGTAGTCGCCATAGTGGAGAGGTATCTGGTGAGCGTTTTTCCATCCGCTGCCTACCTTGAATCTCTCGCCGCCCGTAGCCACACGCTTGGCGTGGATATTGCCCTGGGCATCCTCCCACCTGCGCTGGAGAAATACGAACACCACGGCAGCATCGCGGCCGGGCAGCGTCTTTTTGCCTCCGAAGCCAGTGGCTTTGGTGCGTGTCAACGACGATGGCATATCCACCTTGTAGTCAAACACCAATGCCTTGGGACGCTTGGTGTATGGTATGCCCATCTCCATCTTGGCGTAGGGATTTTTGGTCGAAGTGATAGGCTCTATCATATGCCCGAGGAATATGGAGCCTGACACCATCACATCAAGATTGATAAGACCGAGCACCTTGAGCGATTCGATCTTGCTGGTCAGCTTGGCGCAACGGTCAGAGCCGCTGCGTACATCGGGATACACGGCATTGCTGCCCTTGCTGATACCGCTGACATGCGCGTAGACATTGCTCGTGCCCCATGGAGAGCCGCCCAGCGGCGTATATGCCTTGTTTTCACCAGCGATGGTGGTATTGGGTCCTATTTCATAGATAGTGCGTTTGTTGCCGCCTATGACACGCGACTCCCCTACTGTGCGGGTGACCCACGAGTTCATGTCTCCGTATTTAATCTTCTCAAGGCGCAGCGATGCAGCCTCCGAGCCAAGTCTTGAAGCAGCAACAAGCGACAGCATTGATATAACAGCTATACCGTATCTCATATCATCTCAGTTTGGTAAACCTATATTTAATCATCTCACCGTCAGCACTCTCATATACCAGAGTCATATCCGACGATGTGAGCTGCATGACATCCATCACAAGTATCTGACCTGTCGGGAGATGCAGTCCGGGAGGAGGACAGAACGGAGAGCCACCCACGACCCCCTCGCTATTCTCATATGTAAAATTAATGCTTATGACACGATCTTGGTTCACCCACTCCCACGTGCCCATATTCTCAGCCCGGTCATGATGGGGATAGACAGTCATGATGCTGAGATTATGATTTTGGAAATTCCACGTCATGTTGTGACCGTATGACGCGTCAGGCGTACCGTCTATCACGATTTCCTGAAGCGTCCATGAGCCGAAGAGAGGTCCGATGTCGCCGTTATTGTGTGTGCAACCGCTCACCACCGCCATCATTATAGCCACTAAGGCAAGGGGGCTGATATGTCTGATTAATCTGTGGAGCATCATTTTCCGTTGAGTTTAAGAAGTCCGTCATATGATATGGTCACCATTCCGCCCACACTGTTTCCGGGCATCTCGCCGTGGTCAAGACCGAAAGCGCCGGTCAGCTGCAATCCCTTGACCTGAGGTATGCGCCACGATGCCTCTGCCATCAGCATGGTCGAGTGCACAGGAGCCTGCAGCGGTTCATAGGAGGTGCCCAATGCCTTACGCCATCCGAATTTCACCTTATAAGTAACCTTGTCTGACAACGTGCCACGGAGTGCGACATGCACACCTTTGACACGGTTAAGCAGAAACTGCGGATATCCGTCACGGTTGTATATCGGGCTCATCACCATAGCATTCCCGAGCCCCATGCCCAGATTGGTGTAAGCGTTGTAGTAACCGCTGTTATAATAGTTGTCCGCACCAGTGCTCTGATACGGTATATCCGCGCCCTGAAAATGCGGGGCGTAGTGTATCGGTCCGCTATGGTTGGTCAGGTCAAGATACTCGATGACTGCCCCGTCGATCCACCATGGATTGTCGGATTTATATTCCACACCCCACAGTCCGTCCCAGCCGTTATGCTTCGACATGCCGCTGCCGTCTTCCCACAGCCACTGGAAATATGCTTTCAATTCGTGACCCGAACGCAGATGGTAACGCGCCTGAAAGTCCCATGATCCGAGCAATGCTCCCTCATAGAAATCATCACCATTGTCAGGTGTAGGTATGAGCATCTTCCAGTAGTCGGATATGGATGATCCGTGCTGCTCCACCGAGTACAGTTTGCCGTTAGAATAGTGATATGTCGTACCACCGAAATCTCCGGCTATCTGCGCGCCCACCGTAACCGAAAACGGTTTTTCGGGATTACTGCGGAAATAGATGTTCTTATAGCTGTAGAGCTGATTACGGGTGATGTGATAGTTGTAGAAGTTATAGTGATCTTCAAGCCATTTATTCTGCACAAACCAGCCATATGAAATGACACCCTTGACCTGCGCCCATTTATTGGTGAAAGGAATGTTCTGGAAGTCAATGAAACCAGCCATAATCTGAGGCACGGGACGAGCATTGGCGCTATGTACCATATCGCCCGATGAAAGCTCGTCATCAAGCAAAGGGGAACCTGACTGACGCATACCGCCCTCGATATATACGCCTCTGAACTTGAATCCAGCCCATGCTTCCTGAAGCCATATCGCAGCCGGACGCGCATAGCGTATGTCCCATTGCGGATCGGATGAAGCGTGGAATACATCATAGGCGGTGGCAGATGTCCGTCCGCCTACGGCACGGACTCCGTAACTCCATGTGACTCGCTTCGAAAGATCATAGTCACGTGAAGCACCGACATTGAGCAACACATTGTCACTCTGTGTCAACGTGCCCCAACGGTTAGCTGCAAAATAGTAAGGCGCAAACGAGCCTGACGAAGTCTCCACCGTCAGCGAAGCGTCGTAATTGATGTTTTCCTCTGCCGCCAGATGTATCGGCATAAGCATGCCACACACCGCGCAGACCAACAGATATCTGGATTTCATCTCTAAAAATTAAGAGTTAACAGATTGACTTCTACATCCGGCAAAGCACCATACGCACCGCACGTGGATATATATCCATCTCAACCTCATGGATTTTGGCAGCAAGCGACTGCGGCGTATCGTCTGCCGACACATCTACGCTACCTTGCAATACGATATCGCCATCGTCCATGACATCAGTGACAAGATGCACAGTGGCACCGCTCTCTTTTTCGCCAGAGTCGATGACAGCCTGATGCACACGCATGCCGTACATGCCTTTGCCACCGAATTTAGGCAGCAAAGAGGGATGTATATTTAGCATCCGACCATTGAAACGCCTCACGAGCATTGGATGCACCTGCCGCAAGAATCCTGCCAGCACTACAATGTCAACACCGTAACGGTCAAGCGTCTCGATAATCTCCTCTGGGTGGTCAGCCCAGACGCTATTGTCAAATGTAAGCGAGGGGATGCGGAGATTCCGCATCCTCTCGTGTACACCTGCATCGGCTTTGTTAGCGAGTGCCACCACCACTCGGGCTGTGGCATCAGACTCAAAGCTTTTTGCTATGTTTTCCGCATTTGTCCCCGATCCGGAGGCAAACACTGCTATGTTGTGCATGCGCTTACTTATGCGTTGGCAGGCACGTCGCCGAAACGGTTAGCTGTAGGTTCGCTGGGCTGGCAGCACCATACAATCCACAGGATGATGCCTACAAGGGGGATAAAGGTGATGAAAAACCAACCACCACCTTTGCCTATATCGTGCATACGACGCCAGCAAAGTCCGAGACCCGGAAGCAAGAGGGCGAGATTAGCTATGTAGCCCACATAAGTGAAGAAACCTGCAATCTGGCCAAGGATGCTGAATACGCAGCCTACGATGAAGCTGAAAAGAACAAACCACCAGTACTCGGCACGTGTGGCACGACCTGAGAAGTTGCAGTAGTTCTCGAACGCTTTTTTCACAGCATCAGAAAAAGACAGAGATGGAGCTGGAGTGGGATAATAATTCTGGTCCATAAGATTAATTGATGAATAAATATAAATAAGGATTGCTTTGAGATTAGCCAAACTATAACAAGTATCAGTCAGCAGGGCGATATTCAACCGGCAGATCAGCACCGTCAGATGACGATGATGGGGTAACTGATGCTGTGTCAGCAACAGCCGTGCTATCAGCGGGAGCTTCCTCCTCCGCAGGCTCAGCAGTCAACTCCTGACCATTGAGAGCGTCGTACTCCGAGAGACGATTGCGAAACTCCTTGTAGAGACCCTCAAAATCAGCGGCAGGGTTGATTTCACGCGCCTGTTGCATTGCTGAAAGCATACCGTCGCGGTCACGTTGCATCGACAGGTCATAGACATCCACATATTTCCTGATGGTCACAAAATCCTGTTCGCGGTCATCATTGCGCGAAGCCTCATTGTGAACCACGAGATATGCAAGCAGGACAGCTACAGACTCATTATTAGACAGATCGTCTACATCAAGAGCAAGCGAGTCAGCAATAGAGGTCACCCGTGGGATATCCACCACCTTCATAGCTTCAAGAAGATGGGTGTTACGAAGCTCCTCCTGCACTGATTCTGACTCATCAGACTTATTGCTGCCGCATGATGACATCACGACTGCCACAGCCGCAACTGCCATGGCTTTCACTGTATATTTTTTCAAAAAAGAATATATGCCTGTATGTTCGTAGCTATATGTGGACATATGCTTAGCTTATAGGATTGATATGCGCAAAGTTAATAATAATTTTTCACTATTCAACGCTATTTAACAGTTGTACCCCATATATACCTGTCATTCCATAGCATAATCGGGCGGAGCCAGCAGTGACCGCATACGTCGCGGATCATTGATGACTTCAACCGCACGGATATAGATGGGATTGAGCGGATTTGCAATCTGATAATACGCGCTGCTGTCAAAGAGATCTCTGCCTATGAGAGCCTTGACTATTGTTGAAAGGTATTCCCGGGAACCAGCCACGGCATCAGGCTCAGCCTTGACACTGTCGGCAACCGCCATGCTGTAGAGATCGGCAAGCATGGCATCCGAAACCTTGAATCCATGGATAAACTTATCGACAGTCTTGTAGTCTGATTTCAGCTGCTTGCGTCGGCTGTCAACATATTGCAGACAGTAACGGTTAAGCACACCCTTCGCCACAAGGTCACGATAATACGGCGTGACACGCGTGGTGTCAAGCGGCACGAATATGTCAGGCGTTATACCTCCGCCTCCATATACGACACGTCCGTTGCGGGTGGTGAAGCGCAACGAGTCAGGATGCGACACAGTGAGTGTGGAATCAGTCAGCTCCCCGCTCTGTAATCTGCGGTACACATCCTTGTTGTAATCATCTTCGCCATCGGCATACGGCTTCTGGATGCTGCGTCCGGAGGGAGTGTAATAACGAGCCGTGGTCAGGCGTATCATGGAGCCGTCGGGAAACGGGAAAGGACGCTGTACCAGTCCCTTGCCGAAGGTGCGACGGCCTATGACCACTCCACGGTCATTGTCCTGAAATGCTCCGGACAAAATCTCACTCGCCGACGCTGACGACTGATCGACCATCGTCACTACCTCGATATCACGATAGGGTCCGGTTGTGACGGCATTGAAATATGACGGATGGACTCTTACGCCTTTTGTATATACGATTTCGTCATCTTTGTCAAGAAACAGTTGTGCCACACCTACGGCAGCATTCATGTAGCCGCCGCCGTTGCCTTGCAGATCGATGATAAGACGCTGCATACCCTGCTTTTTCAGAGCTTTCAGTGCCTCCTTGACCTCCTTCTCGGTACTCTCGGCAAATCTAACTATCTTGATATATCCCGTATGCGGATCAGCCATATAGTGCGCATCAACGCTGTAGATGGGTATTTCATCACGAGTGACCACAAAATCGATGAGGTCGGGCACATTGCTGCGACGCACTTTCATCCTGACTTTAGTCCCTTTGGGTCCACGCAGCACCTTGCGGACATCAGAAGTGCTGCGCCCTGCTCCCGACATCACAGTGTCGTTTGCCACCAGGATTCGGTCACCGGCTTGCAGACCGACCTTCTCGCTCGGTCCGCCGATGGTAGTGCTGACCACAAACAGAGTATCCCTGAGCATATTGAATGATATGCCTACCCCAGAAAAGCCGCCACTGAGCGTTTCGGTCATTTCGATGGTCTCCTCACGGTTGGAATATGACGAATGCGGGTCAAGTGTTCGGAGCATACTGATTATGCCCTCCTCGACCGTGCGGTCTATATCTATGCTGTCTACATAGTAATTCTCGATGATACGTTCGGTAAGCCTGAGCTTTTGCTCGGGCGAGAACACAAACGGATTTTCAGGTGCTTTATTTTTCGCTGATAACGCCAGTGACACAGCGACTATGGCTGCCACCGGCATCATATACAGTTTTTTCATAATTATGTTATTCTATAGCCGGATTATGACATGTCATGGAAGAAAACGGCTGACATCATGCCCGAAATGCGCAAGCTCTCTGACCATGCTCGAACTGACGCTTTCCATCTCAGGCAGCGTGTAAAGCAGCACAGTATCCACTCCGCATAGCTGGCGGTTGATGTCGGCTATGGAACGTTCGTACTCGAAATCCACAGTATTGCGCACTCCGCGGACAATGGCGCATGCCCCTACCTGCCCCACGAAATCTGCCGTCAGGCACGAATAAGATGCCACTTCCACCTCTGTCATCTCAGGATACACCCGTCTGATGGCTGCCATGCGCTCCTCGACCGTGCGGCAGTCTGACTCCTTGGACGGGTTATAACCGACAGCCACTATCACCCGGTCAAACAGCCGCAAAGCGCGATCCACAATCGACTTGTGCCCGATGGTAAACGGATTAAAGCTGCCAGGAAACAGAGCGATGCGGCGATTATCAGTCTTATTCATCAGTGTATGCTATGATATTTGCGAGTCATCCTCCACCACGAGATTCTCTATGATGAAGTTCTGGCGGTCCATAGTGTTCTTGCCCATGTAAAATTCAAGCAGTTCGCCGACCTGGTCCTCCTTGCGCAGAGTCACGCGGTCAAGTCGCATGTCTGGTCCGATAAATCCGCGAAACTCCTCCGGAGAAATCTCTCCGAGTCCTTTGAATCGGGTAATCTCCGCATTGGCTCCGAGTTTGTTAATGGCACTGATGCGTTCCTCGTCACTGTAGCAATAATAGGTGTCGTCAGGCACGCCTTGGCGCGACGCTTTGCCTGAGCGGCGAGCGGTCTTCTTATTACGTACACGAAACAGCGGAGTCTGCAACACATACACATGCCCCTTCTTTATGAGGTCGGGGTAAAACTGCAAGAAGAATGTCAACAGAAGCAGGCGTATGTGCATGCCGTCGACATCGGCATCGGTGGCGATTATCACCTTATTATATCGGAGACCTTCGATACCGTCCTCCAGATTGAGAGCCGCCTGAAGCAGGTTGAACTCCTCGTTTTTGTAGATAATCTGTTGGGTCAGACCGAATGTATTGAGCGGCTTTCCACGTAATGAGAACACTGCCTGGGTAGCCACATCACGGATTTTGGTGATAGACCCGGCTGCAGAGTCGCCCTCGGTGATGAAGATGGACGATTCAAGCATCTTCTCCTCGTCGCCACGGCTGTCATTGAGGTGTATGCGGCAGTCAAACAGCTTCTTGTTGTGGAGATTGATTTTCTTGGCTTTCTCTCTGGCTTGTTTTGTCAAACCAGCCATCGCCTTGCGGTCACGCTCGCTCTCCTGTATCTTCTTAAGCAGTACCTCCGCCACGTCAAGATTGCGGTGGAGATAGTTGTCAAGCTCTTTCTTGACAAAATCGCCCACGAACTTGGCAACAGTAGGTCCCTCAGGTCCTATGTCACGTGAGCCGAGCTTGGTCTTGGTCTGCGACTCAAATACCGGCTCCTCGACCTTTATGGCTACGGCTGCAACCATGCCGTTACGCACATCCGACGGCTCAAAGTTCTTCCCATAATATTCCTTGATGGTACGGCTGACGGACTCCTTGAAAGCGGCAAGATGTGTGCCCCCTTGGGTAGTGTGCTGACCGTTGACAAACGAGTAGTATTCCTCACCATACTGCGGAGCATGGGTGATAGCAATCTCTATATCATCGCCAGTAAGATGGATGATGGGATACAGAGGTTCCTTGGTCATCACATCCTGGAGCAGGTCAAGCAGACCGTGACGCGAGATATACCGCTTGCCGTTGAATATGATGGCAAGCCCGGTATTGAGGAACGTATAGTTCTTTATCAGCGGGATTACATACTCGTCACGGTAATGGTAGTCGCGAAATATCGTGTTGTCGGGAGTAAACTGCACCAACGTGCCGTCAGGTTCATCCGTATCAAGTATATCGGTCTCCTCTATTATGTCTCCCTGCGCATATACTATACGCTTCATCTTGCCGTCACGATGGCTCGTGATGATAAACGAGGTGGAGAGAGCATTGACTGCCTTGATGCCGACACCGTTAAGACCTACCGATTTCTTAAATGCCGCCGAATCATACTTGGCTCCCGTGTTCATCTTTGACGACGCATCCACAAGCTTACCCAACGGTATGCCACGGCCATAGTCACGGACAGTCACCGTGGTATCGGTCACAGTCACCGATATCTGCTTGCCATATCCCATCATGTATTCGTCAATGGAATTGTCAAGCACCTCCTTCAGCAACACGTATATGCCATCGTCACTGTTAGAGCCGTCGCCCAATTTTCCGATATACATGCCGGGGCGGCGGCGTATATGTTCCTTGGGGTCGAGAGTGATGATATCGTCCTCGGTATATCCCGGGGAGTCGACAGTCATCTCCAATGAAGCATCCTCCATCGGCTCAAAAAGGTCTGCTCTGTCGGGGGTGATGTGATGGTCTTCGGGAGAGTCAGATGATGCGGTATGTTGGCTCATTTGGTCTTGCTGTATTTTGCATATGCGCGCGCCATGCGTGTATGGTATCCGCGACGCGCATATGATGGTCCGTTGTAGCCACGGGCAAAGGCTGCCCAGTTTTTGGCTTTGAGTTGCTTGTCGAGTTTTGTTGTCTTGAGAAATTGGGCGAACAGTTCCAGCTGATCACGCTCGGAGCGGCTCATCCGTTCTACGAAATCGTTGATGCTGCTTGCTCCGCACTTGCGCCAGTTGAAACCGCCGATCTGAAACATGCCCCAGAAAGTACCCTCTATGGCTGTACGCTCATCGATGGTTCGTGCCGCGCGCAGACGTGCATGCTGGGCTTTCTGACGCGATCCGTATTTACGCGCAGAGGGAGCGTTGAATACCAGCGGATGCGATTTGCGGTATTTTGACAAGTTCACGCCATTGCGACGGCAAAACTGCGTGAACATTGAAAAGTCAAAATTAATCAACGGCATACCAGGCTCTGAAAAACCCTGATGGCTGGGACCTGCCTCAATCTCTACCACTGCTTTCACTGCAGCCGGCTCCACGCCGAGCATTTCAGCCACTTCCTTATAATCATCCTCGGTCAGACGAAGTATCTCACCTGCCGGTACATTCTCGGCTTCGGCGGCAGCAATGGCATCGTCAATCTTGGTGGAATCCTGGACTGACGGGATGACCTGTGTCGGCTCAGGCGGCCGATGGTGTGTGCGTCTGCGGGCATTGCAATCAGTCGCGATGAATGCGAATGCCAAAGATATAAGGAGGAGTTTTTTCATGTCAAGATATTGCAATTGATATGTTGGGACGCGAGGTGACGCGTCCCAACATTATTACGATCGTCAACGCCGGGATTATGCTTTGTCCTCGGCAACCTTGGTCAAGGTCAGCTTAAGCTGCTCCCAGAATCGTTCGACGGTGGGAATATGCATACGCTCGGAGGGAGAGTGCACATCGCGCAGTGTCGGACCGAACGACACCATGTCGAGATGCGGGAACTTCTGCAAGAACAGTCCACACTCGAGTCCGGCATGAATAGCTGTGATTTCGGGGGTTATACCATACAGCTCCTTATATGCGTCACGAGCCTTCTCCATGATTGGAGAATTCATGTCAGGCTGCCATCCGGGATAGCCCTCGCCCTGCTTGACCTCCGCACCAGCGAGAGTGAAGAGAGCCTTGACCTGATTGGCGATGTCAAACTTGCGTGACTCTACCGAGCTGCGCTGGCTGGTGGTGACAAGAATCTTGTTGTCCTCAACCATCTTCACTGAAGCAAGGTTGGTCGAAGTCTCTACCAGCCCTGGGAGTTCACGGCTCATGGAAATTACGCCGTGAGGAGCAGAATAGATGGCGCGGATAAGGTTGAACGATGTGGTCTGGTCAATCACGAACTCAGGCTTGTCGGTGCTTTCGAGCGTAAGCTTCATACCCTCTTCAAGACCTTTATACTCGTTTTCAAGCACTGCGATATACTCGTTGAATGCCACACGCACCTCTTCTTTGCGTGAAGTGTGGACACCAAACACTACATGGGCAGCACGAGGGATAGCGTTGCGCAGATTGCCTCCATCTATCTCCGATATCACCACTTCATGACGCAGCGACATGTCATAGAGGAAGCGGGCTATTATCTTATTGGCATTGGCGCGACCGAGATGTATGTCGCCGCCCGAGTGGCCGCCGAGAAGACCGGAGACATCCGCCTTGAAATATATGAAATCTGTGGGAGCAAACGAGCGCCCGTAGTGGAAGGATGCCTGGGTATCTATACCGCCGGCGCATCCGATGAAGAGCACAGCATCATCCTCCGAGTCGAGATTGAGCAGGATGCTACCCTGTATCATGCCTTCGCCGAGATTGTAGGCTCCGGTCAGACCGGTCTCCTCATCGACAGTGAAGAGAGCCTCAAGCGGTCCATGCACATAATCCTTGTCGGTCAGCGCGGCAAGCGATGCGGCAATGCCTATACCGTTGTCAGCGCCGAGGGTGGTGCCGTCGGCTCGAAGCCATTCGCCATCGACGATGGTCTTGATAGGGCTGTTGTCGAAGTCGAAATTCTTATCGTTGCTCTCGCACACCATATCCATATGTGCCTGGAGCACCACCATAGGCGCATTTTCATGTCCCGGAGTCGCGGGCACGAACATAGCCACATTGCCTATGGCATCGGTCTTGACCTCTATATCATGCTTCTTTGCGAAGTCGAGAAGGTATTGGCGGATTTTCTCCTCCTTTTTCGATGGTCTCGGCACCTGGTTGATTTCATCAAATATTTCAAACACTCGTGCCGGTTTAAGGTCCTTGATAGTCATAACGTGAATATATTAGTGGGGTTATGTTAATTTTTCTAATTTAAAGCACACTAAGGTACAAAATAAAATTCACTTGTCTGCAAAAATCATCTAAATTTTATAACTTTGCAACGCTAATAACATTATTTCAGACATTCCTTATTCATTTCAATGAAAAATCACTTAGCGATTGCTGCAACCGGCATGGTTGCAATGCTCTCTACCGCCTTGGTCGGATGCTCAGGCGCAGCCGACAAGACAGCCGGAGCCAACGACAAAGCTGCGGCATCTGACAGCACCAAAGGCGGCGTGACACTCAACATCCGATACATCGATGCCGACTCAGTAAGTGCCAATTATAATCTTGCAAAGGACTTCAAGGAAGCAGCACTACGCACCTACAGCAAAATCGAATCAGCCCAGAACAGCCGCGCAGCCGAGATACAGCGTCTCGGTCAGAAAATAGAGCAGAACATGCGCAGCAACTACTATGTGGGCAAAGAATCAGAATATGAAGCCGACGTGCGCCGCCTCAACAAGATGCAGCAAGACGCCGAAGCTTACATGGCAAACCTGCAGCGCACATCCCAGCAGGAGATGGCTCAGCAGCAGGTAGAACTCAACGACAGCCTCGAGTCATTCCTGAAGGAATACAACAAGACCAAAGGCTACGATGCAATCCTCTTCAAAGCTGCAGGTGCATATTTCAACCCCGCCCTTGACATCACCAAGGAGGTGACCGCCGGTCTCAACGCCCGCTACAACAAGGTCGAGAAAAAGAAATAAAGACCATATACTGCACTCTTTCACAGGGTGCATGAACCACCTAACCTGACAGGGACGGGGCTTGAGCCTCGCCCCTGTTATCGTCAAAATCTCTATAACCCCGAGTGCTTGCTACCTCGTAAAAAACAAGAACAATGCTACAGGATTCACTCCATCCCTCTCCCCTCTCTTCGTTAGGTCGTGAACGGTTTTCGCTGACCTTCCTGTTACTCACCGTAACCTTTTGTATCTGCCTCATAATCTCCAATCTTATGGAGATAAAGACCGTCGACTTGGGATTTATGACCATCACGGCAGGCGTGGCAGTTTTTCCGCTCTCCTATATTATCAACGATTGCTTGGTGGAAATATACGGTTTCCGCAAAGCGCGTCTGGTGATATTCCTCGGCTTCACGATGAATCTGCTGACCGTGCTGCTTCTACATGTAGGGCTATGGCTACCAAGTGCCGACACATGGACACAACAGGATGCCATGGAGGCAATTTTCGGCGCGACACCTCGCATATTGTGCGCATCATTCACCGCCTTTCTGGCTGGTTCGCTGACCAACGCCTGGGTAATGGCAAAGATGAAGCAGTCAGCTGCCAATGAAGGCAAAAATGCCATATCGGCATCACGCTTCTCGGCACGTGCGATCCTCAGCACCGTATGGGGCGAAGGCATCGACAGCATCATTTTCTTCCCCATGGCATTTGCCGGAGTACTCCCCTGGCATGTCATCATCTCTCTCATACTCACCCAGACAGTACTCAAAACCATATACGAGATCATAGCTCTGCCTCTGACTGTCATGCTCGTCAAGAGGCTGCGGCGTATAGAATATACACCCATCATATCCGCTTCACGATGAGATACGACGGACAAGACATAGAGATGGTCTGGATAGACCTTGACGACACTCTGATTGACTTCAAGGGAGCATCACGCATCGCTCTCCGCAAGGTTTACGATGATGAGCGCCTCGACCGTTTCTTCTCCTCGCCAAAAGACTGGGAGACATCATATGAGCAACACAACTATCATTTGTGGCAGCTCTACAGCGGTGCACAGGTCGACCAGTCAACCCTGAGGATGGAACGTTTCCGCTTGCCGCTGACCGAGGCAGAAGTGGCTGACGAAATAGCACGTGCCATGTCGGCGCGTATGGATACAGTATACCTCGGTTATCTTGCCGATGCATCGACTCTGCTTCCCGGTGCACTACCTCTTATTGACTCACTGAAGCAGATGGGACTTCCGGTGGGCATCCTCAGCAACGGATTTACCGAAGTGCAGGAGCACAAACTGCAAGTGACAGGACTCGACAAGATGATAGACATAATGGTGCTGAGCGACGAAATCGGCATCAACAAACCGAATGTCAGACTGTTTGAGCATGCTATGAAACGGTCCGGACAGACTCGCCCGTCAGCACAACTGATGATAGGCGACAATGCCACCACGGATATAGCCGGAGCAATCAGCGCCGGATGGAACGCCATACTCTATGACCGATCGCTACCTTTGCTGCATACGAAAGGCAAAGGATATCATATGGTAAGTGCTTTGGAGCATATACCATTTCTGCTCAATTAGACGTTAATATATAAATGCTTTCTATAAAATGAATATGAAAATCTATCCTATATCAGCACTATTGGCATGCGCCATGTTGAGCGCATGTTCAAGCGATGACAATTCAGACATGCCCGGCGCATCCGTATCTGGCTCCCAGACCGTCCAGATAACCGCCGTAGACTACAACCCCGCTCCAGGTCAGTTTGTCAACGAGATGCCGGTCTATGTATCAGGCATGACACGCCAGCAGATACAGCAGGCAGCTCTCGCCGACCTGCAACGAGGACGTGGAGTGTCGCTCGGAGCTTTCGGAGGATACATAGTCATGGAACTTGCGCAACCAATCAGACACCGCGCTGACGGCAACGACTTCAAAGTGCTGGGCAACGCCTTCAAGGGGAGTGCCGAACCTGGTGTGGTAGAGGTATCAACAGACGGCACCCAATGGTACGCTCTTGCCGGACAGAACTGGGACGAGGCGCAACGCGACATCACGATCACATATCACCTCCCCGTTGACAATGCTACTCCGCAGCAATATATCCGTTGGACTACCGATAACGGACATTCAGGCTGGATAATGCGCAACCCTGGTTTCCACACCGACCACTCCTATTTCCCTGAGTGGGAAGAGGGCGTGACATCATTATCGTTTACAGCCACACGCCTTCCCGACAACTGGACCATCGAGACCGCCACCGGCAACTACTATGGTGAGGCTCTATGGGGATATGCCGACTCCTATCCCAACGCTTCAGCAGAAGCATGGCTCAATCTCGCGAATGCCGTGGATGACGCAAACCGCTCCGTAACTGTCGACAATATCCGATATATCAAGGTTTCAACAGGAGTCATCAACAGCAATCCAGTGACAGGTGAATGCTCCACCGAAGTGATGGGCATTCAGGTATTGAACGATTAATCAGCCCTCTCCTATGCTCCGTAACGCCTTTTGGCGAATCTCCATTGCGATTGTCGCCATTATCTATCATTGGATGCCGCTCTGCCATGCCGCAAGCATCGTGCGCCTTGACAGCGCGGTAGCTGCCACAGCCAGTGACAGCATACGCCAGACGGCGATGCTTGACTCGCTGCGTCCGGCAATAGATGCCATGGCTCGTATAGGCATATTGGAGAGCAACGACCGAAAGACATTAGAGAACTACGCTGAAAGTCGAGCCTTTAAATTTTTCAAACCCGCAGTTGACGAGAGGCTTGACTACGCTCAATTAGAGTGCCGTATAGACACCACGCTCCATAACCTGACCGTTTTGATGCCGGACGTAATGATGCCAAAACATATCTACGCCATCATAACCCCCTACAATCAAGCGGTAATGAACGTGGACTCGGTGATGCTCATCGGGCTGAACCACTATTTAGGTGCCGACTTCGGAGCCTACAACTACTTTGAGCCATACATCCGTCGGCAGAAAGATGCACGGCTTGCTCCCTATCATGTCGCAGAATCGCTCATACAGCAGTCATATCCCATGCTTGCCGACAGTACTACCACAGCTCTGAGCCACATGATACATGACGGAGCTGTGACTGCAGCCATCATGTCATCTGTCCCGTATGCATCCCTCGCCGATGCCGGAGGCTGGACTTCCGAGGAGCTGCAATGGCTCAATCAACACGAGGCTGAGCTGCTACAAGACATTAGAGAGAAAAAGATACTTGAATCCACCGACCCGAAAATCATATCACAGCTGCTTGCACCATCGCCAGGCACATTCATGTTTGCCAACCATGCCCCCGGGCGCACCGGCAGATACATCGGCTACCGTATGGTGAGGGCATATCTTGATGCACATCCTTCTGCTACAGTGACAGACCTGCTGACACCGTCAGGCTATCTGACTGCTGAGCCCATAATCTCCAAGTGATGAGATTTGAGATATCAAGAGAGACCAATAATATATTACGTGGGGTGGCTATTCTCGCCATCGTGATGCACAACTTCTGCGGCTGGGCTGGAGTAAGCGAAAACGAATTTAAATTTGCTGCGTCCAATATCACCGATCTGTGGACGAGCATAGGCAGCGGAGCGCTCAATGCCGTATGGGACATCATCGCATTTTTCGGTCACTACGGCGTGGAGATATTCGTGTTTCTCAGCGGCTATGGGTTGGCAAAGAAACATGCAGGTTCCATACCACGGTTTGGGGCATACATGCGCCATAATATATCCAAACTATGGCTGTTGATGATTCCCGGACTCTTATGCTATGCTGTGCTGACCCTGATTTTTTCGCACGATTTCGGCTATACCGCCCATCAGTCATTCTTCACAATAACGTTTCTCTCCCATTTCACAGGTTCGCTTTTCAACAACATAGCCTATGGTCCTTACTGGTATTTCGGGTTGACGTTGCAGCTCTACATATTTTACTATGCGTTGGTTCACCGACGCAAAAGCAGCATGCTGCTTTTCTGGTCTGTGGTGGTTCTCGCGGTACAGTTAGCAGTCATCGCCACACTGGGCGCTGACAGCCAGCTGCTGGGTGAACTGCGCGCCAACATATTCATCGCCGTGCCGACATTTTGCCTCGGAATATGGATGGCGCAAAACTCAATCGACCTCAATCCGCGTTCCTGGCATCTCTACGGACTGGTGCTGTTTGTCCTCGCCATCAGTCTGAGCGTCTACCCTCACCCTGTGGCATGGCTGTTGAGCTCCCCGGTGTGGCCGCTTGCTCTGATATGGGTGTGCACTCTCCTACCACGCCCTCTGCGCTGGCTTATGATTGAAGTCGGAATACTCTCACCGTGGATTTTCGTCGCACATCCCATAGCACGGCAGTTGGTTTTCCGCTACATGCCTCCATCTGACGAATACCTACGCTGGCTTGACCTCGCCGTATACATCGCTGCCGTCATAGCATTGGCTGTCATAATGCAACATACTTGCACATATGTCCGTAATATGTATCTGCGGCATATGACGAAATGCAATTGACAACCACGCGCCTCCATCATGCATATACTTCATGATAAAGGCGCGTAGCATCTACGTCAAGCGAGGACTCATTGACTAATGGTCCAATCGCCCTACTACTTTTTATCGATTACAGTACGCTTGTCCCATGATGGATGGGCAGGATCGTCAGCAACGAGTGCTTCGGCTAGGTCAATGCCCAGTGCCTCGGCGAGCATCTGACCGTATTGGGAATCGGCATTGTGGCAAGCACGGACATGACGCTGCTTTATAAACAGGGGGATACCCTCCATCTGTGCGGCAGTGTTCTGGCATGTCGCTTGCTTGTCGTCATCACTCATCAGACGCCACAGCTTGCCTGGCTGGGTGTAGTAATCATCGTCATACTCACGCTCGTCATAGTTGTACATATCGCCGTGAAGCTGCATCGGCGGCTCTTTGCGCTGTGGGGTATCTTGCCACTCGCCGAAGCTGTTAGGCTCGTATGCTAAAGTGGCACCGAAATTGTCATCAGTGCGCATCTGCCCGTCACGATGATAGGAATGGTGAGGACATCTGGGACGGTTGACAGGGATAAGATGATGATTGACTCCGAGGCGGTAACGCTGTGCGTCGCCGTAAGAGAAAAGCCGTCCTTGCAGCATCTTGTCAGGCGAGAAACCTATACCGTCCACAATGTTGGTCGGGTTAAAAGCAGCCTGCTCTATTTCGGCAAAGAAATTTTCGGGATTGCGGTTAAGTTCAAGTATGCCCACATCGCGCAAAGGGAAATCCTTATGATACCATACCTTAGTGAGATCAAACGGGTTGATGTGATACTTCTTTGCCTCATCCTCAGTCATCAGCTGTACCTGCAATTTCCACCGCGGGAAATCTCCGCGCTCTATAGCCTCAAACAAGTCGCGCTGATGCGATTCGCGGTCTTTGGCGATGATGGCTTCAGCCTCCTTATCGGTCAGATTCTTTATCCCCTGCTGGGTGATGAAGTGGAATTTGACCCACGTGCGTTTATTGTCCTTGTTGATGAAACTGTAGGCATGGCTGCTGAATCCATGCATGTGGCGAAACGAGGCAGGGATGCCTCTCGGCGACATGGAGATGGTAATCTGGTGCAGTGCCTCTGGAAGCAGAGTCCAGAAATCCCAGTTGGCAGTAGGATTGCGCATACCTGTGCGCGGATCACGCTTGATAGCATGATTGAGATCGGGAAATTTCAGAGGGTCACGTAAGAAAAACACCGGAGTGTTATTGCCCACAAGGTCCCAGTTGCCCTCGTCAGTGTAAAACTTCATGGCAAATCCGCGTATGTCACGCTCAGCATCGGCAGCACCGCGCTCACCTGCCACAGTAGAAAATCTCACTAAGCATGGAGTCTGCTTGCCAACTTCGGCAAAAATAGAAGCCCGTGTAAACTCCGTGATATCATTGGTGACAGTAAAAGTCCCGAAAGCACCCGAACCCTTGGCATGCATGCGTCTTTCAGGTATTACCTCGCGGTCAAAGTGTGCGATTTTTTCAAGATACCACGGATCCTGCACCGTCATCGGACCGCGCACACCGGCAGTCTGCACATTCTGGTTGTCGGCGATCAGGCGTCCGTTTTCAGCGGTAAGTCTTTTCTTATCCATACAATCATAATAGTTACAAAAATTCAACAAATTCGGATAATCTAAACGCCTACCCACCCCAAAAAGTTTACTTTCATAACTAATTAATGACCATTGAATACATCGCAAAGCGATGTCCCTACAATTCTATTTTTGGATTCTGATCCTTTGTTTCATCAACTGCAAAACTAACAGAAGCGAAGCAAACGTCTCTGAAGAGGATGGAGGCGCAGGCATATCATCATCTTCTTCGTCATCCTCGTCGTCATCATCATCATCGTAGAATACTATTATGCTTTTGCTTTCATCCCGCCATGATTTATCGGCATACACAGTCATGTCTCCGATGAATGCCCCGGTAATCTTCATCGTATCTAATTTATGGCAGACTTCGTCTCTCTCCCAAATCAACATATGTCTTACAAGCTGCTTATCTGCCTTAAAATATATAGGTATGAAGCGCCCATCAGGGACGGACATCTGAGCAGATAAATCTAACTGCAACTCATCGCCTAATAACAATGAGCCATGATTGCTTACAAAATCATCAGCAGCAATATTCAACACCTGTTCTATAATGAAGAAACTATCGCTGCCATGTCGGTCAATCATGTATTCGACATTCCGGATTATCTTGTCGATTTTGTCGTCAGGCAAGAATCCTTTCAGTCCGCTGAAATCACAAGCATTCTCAACCACTGGTCCCTTCATTCCCTCATCATCAGTCCGCTTTCGTTGTGATAAATTGAAGCCAATAGTGTATGAAAACGGCTTTTGATCCTCTGGCTTGGATGATACCGAAGCTGCGGATTTTCGCATCTCTGACCCAATTTTGCCCAAACGACCCAGCCATCCAAGCAGCAAAACGATGAGGATTATGACTACCAAGAGGGTCATGGAGATAGGGGGGTCAGGATTGGAGGAGGTGGAGGGCGGTGATGATGGCGGTGGTGGTGGACTGGTCGATGATGCGGGTGCGGGTGCCTCCGAAGTGCCAGGTGGCGATGACGGGGGCGGTGCCGCGGAGGGAGGCACCGATGACTACGGTGCCTATGGGTTTATCGGGGGTGCCTCCGCCGGGACCGGCTATGCCGCTTGTCGCCATGACGAGGTCGGCTCCGCAGGCTTCGTGTGCGCCACGGAGCATCTCGGCTACTGTCTGCTCGGAGACAGCTCCATATTGCGCCAATGTGTCGGGGCTGACTCCGAGGACGCGCATCTTCACATCGTTGCTGTAGCTGACGATACCGCCCATCATCACGTCGGAGCATCCAGGGACGGTGGTGATTTCATGGGCTATGTTACCGCCGGTACAGCTCTCTGCGGTGGCGATGGTCAGACCTTTTGCGCGGGCTGCTTTTATCAGCGCCTCGGGCAGAGGGATGTCTTCAGTTGCCACAACATGATTGCCAAGCAGAGCTATCATCTTGGCATACTCACGGTCAAGGTCTGCACCGAGTGCCGCCGCATCAGCTGACTTGCCGTCAAGACGCAGACGTATCAGACGCGCCTTGGGCAGATAGGCGATATGGAGGTGCCCAGGCAGTGCTTCCTCCCACTCAGCAAGTGTCATAGCGACACGGCTCTCGCTCAAATCGGCTACGAGAGCCACGCGATGGTCAAGGGCTACATCTGACGGGAAACGCTGGAGCAGACGAGGCATCACACTGCGCTGCATCATGGTCAGTGTCTCATGGGGTACACCAGGCATCGACACGAGCACCTTGCCGTCATGGTCAAACCACATCAGCGGAGCGGTACCCACTTCGTTCTGTATGACTTCGCACGATGTCGGCACTATAGCTTGTGCTCTGGTCAAATCATTTAGTTCACGTCCGTTGCGAGTCATCACAGAGATGACATTTTCAAGCACAGCGGCATCTTCATGCAGCTCACCGCCGAAATATGCTGTAAGTACACCCTTGGTGATGTCATCTTTAGTCGGACCCAGACCGCCAGTGGTCAAAACCACATCAGTGGCAGCAAAAGCGCGGTCAATCGCCTGACGGATAGCATCTGCATCGTCAGCCACAACCTGCACATTGTCAAGTTTCCACCCATATGGGTCAAGCATACGGGCTATAGAGCCACTGTTGGTATCGGTGACCTGACCAAGGAGGAGTTCGTCACCTATGGTTATGACAGAATATTTCATTACAACCTTAGAGTTTTAGACAGTTACACGAGCGAACGGCACAGCGTCCAATGAGCAGAAATCGCCGTTAAGAGCCTTGAAATATCCGGCAATCGCCACCATGGCGGCATTGTCGGTGGTGAACTTGCGTGGGGGAATAAATGCTTTCAGCCCGTGGCGGTCGCAGTAGTCAGCCACAGCCTGACGCACTCCTGAATTTGCCGACACACCTCCACCTATTGCCACAGTCTTGATACCGGTCTGCTTTACCGCTTTGTCAAGTTTGTCAATGAGTATGTCAATGATGGTGCGCTGCAACGAAGCTGCAAGATCAGACTTATTTTCCTCAACAAAATTCTCGTTTTTCTTCTTCTCGTCACGCAACGTGTAGAGAAAAGATGTCTTAAGACCGCTGAAACTGTAGTCAAGCCCAGGGATATGAGGTTTGGCGAACTTGAATCGGTCTGGGTCACCCTCCTGTGCCAGTCGGTCAACATGAGGACCGCCAGGATAAGGAAGCCCCATAACTTTGGCGCACTTGTCAAATGCCTCTCCGGCAGCGTCATCGATAGTACGACCTATAATCTCCATCTCCTCTGGCGAACGAACGACGATAAGCTGGCTGTTGCCACCCGAAATCAACAGACAGAGATATGGAAACTCCGGCACCTCGTCATCCTCCTTCTCACGGATAAAATGGCTAAGCACATGTCCGTGGAGATGGTTTACATCCACCATGGGGATACCGAGACCTATCGCCATACCTTTGGCAAACGAGGTGCCGACGAGCAGCGAGCCTATCAGACCCGGTCCGCGGGTAAATGCTATTGCCGTAAGCTCCTGTGGTGTTATACCAGCCTGTTTGATGGCAGCATCAACCACCGGGACAATATTTTGCTGATGGGCACGTGACGCCAGTTCGGGCACCACACCACCCCACTGTTCATGCACCTGCTGGGAGGCGATGACATTGGAGCGGAGTAGTCCGTCAACTATCACAGCGGCAGAAGTATCGTCACATGACGACTCTATGCCGAGGATGACGCTATGTTTCATATAGATTATATTCGTTTAATTGTTTTTTTCGGTTATGCGGACATGCCACGGCATGTCCCTACATGTTCATTTCAGCTGATTGAGGAGTTCGGACACTGCAATCTCTATCTGTCGGTCGGTGCCGGTGACCACTGTGGCAGGATCGTTGAGCACGAGGATGTCCGGCTCAAGCTGCTGGTTTTCGAGGAATGAGCCATCGGCAAGCTGCATCCCCACAACGGGCACACCGAAGAGCATGGATGGATCCTGGAGGTCAATCCAGTTGACGGAGGTCATGGTGCCCGGGACAGGTGCACCAACAAGTTTGCCAAGCCCTTTGTGCTTGTAGACCCAAGGAGTGCCGTGGGCATTGCTGTAGTTTGCCTCGCATATGAGCATAATCGAAGGCTTGTTCCAACGGCGCGAAGGCATCTCACCAGCCTTTTTGCCATGTACCATCTGGGTCATGTACTTGTCGCCCGACAGGAGCACCTCTATATCCTCATGAAGTCTGCCACCGCCATTCCAACGGGTGTCGATAATCATGCCATCGCGCTGGTAGTAACGACCGAGCATGTCGGCATAGATTGTGCGGAAACTGTCGTCAGTCATATTGCGCAGATGCACATACCCGAGACGGCCTCCCGACAGGCTATCAACGAGAGCCTGATTTCGCTCTACCCAGCGGTCATAAAGTTTATCATTGAGCGTGCCTCGGCTGATAGGCTTGACCACTTCCTCAAACCGTTTACCCGATGCCGGGTCATAGATGGATACGAGAGTATTGGTTTTGGCAGCCCGTTTGAGCAACACGTCCATAGTGACCGAGTCGGTCAATGCTTCGCCATTAATTTTCTCTATAATCATGCCAGGACGGAGTTTTGAGGATGCACGATTGAACGGCGTACCCTTCACAACTTCTGCAACCTTCATGCCCGGACCTGTATAAGTCATGTCATAGAGAAGTCCAAGCACTGCCGACGGTTCCTTGGACCCATCGGGGAAGAAACGGGAGCCGGTGTGCGATACGTTCAGCTCGCCGAGCAGTTCGCTCAGCATCTCCGCGAAATCATAATTGTTGGTGATATGCGGCAGATAGCGGCGATACTGGGCAGCCAGTCCAGCCCAATCCACACCATTCATGTCAGGCACATAGAAACGCTCCTTAACCTCACGCACAGCGAAGTCATACATAGCCTCGCGCTCAGCAGGAGCATCGACACGCAACTTGCCGCTGACCTTTACAGGCTTGACCGACTCCGATGCCAGATCCATCTTCTTGAGGGTGTTAGAGCCTATCATAAACATCGTTTTGCCCTTGACATCCGTAGCGAGTTTCATATTACGCCCATTGAGTTTCTCGGCAATAGACACATCACCCTTACGGGGCACGACTTTCCAAAGGTCAAAGCCATCCTCAAAATTGCTCATATAGTAGAGCACTTCCTTGCCATCCTCACCAACGAGTACGAAATCGCCCAGATTTGACGAGTTGGGTGTCAGACGGAGCACACGGTCACGGATACCGTCAAGTTCCACTTTGATGGCTTTGGAGTCATCAGCCTTTTTATCCTTACCTGCTTTTTTCTTTTTGTCTTTCTTTTTCTTGTTGTCTTTGTCTGATTCCTTTGCCTCCTTAGCTTTCTCCTCAGCCTTTGACAGCAGTTTGAATTCCTCCTCGTCAAGCATGAAGCGATCCATCGCCTCCTGATTGAGGAACACAATCATCACATCAGACTGCGACCCCCACGAGGCATGACTGCGCATGCCGTAACGGTCACTCTCAAATATGATGGCATTACCGTCAAGCGCCCAGCGCGGATTGTAGTCAAAGTAACCTGTACCGGTCAGATTGGTCTGCTCACCGCTCTCGGCATTAATTAGCACCACATCATAGTAAGGCTCATGCTGGTTGGTGTTGAGGAATGTTACAATCCATCGGCTATCGGGGCTCCAATGATATTCGGTGTCAAGACTGCGCGAATATATACCGTTACCGTCAGTCAGAGCCTTGGATTTCCCAGATGCCACGTCAATCACCATGATTGAGTCACGGTTTTGCAGATACACGATTTTCTTGCCGTCAGGTGAATATTTCGCACCTGTACGGTCAACACCATCAGACTTAAAAACAGGATGCTCGTTTATAATTGTAGCATTTGAAAAATTCGGTTCCTCGTCACGCGCTATTGAGGCTTCGTAGATGTTCCAGTGTCCGTCACGCTGGGAAGTGTAGAGCAGTTTTCGCCCCTCGGGATGCCATGACACCTCCATCTCCATACCCGGAGTCTTGCTGACCTGCTTTGTGGTTGCATAATCGGCAGATGTCACAAACACCTCTCCGCGTGAAATCAGTGCCAGCTCCGACCCGTCGGGCGAAGGAGTTCCAAACGAATAGTCGCCCAACGCCACAAACTCAGGTTGTTCCGACAGGTCATCTACCACAGCAATGTCAAGCTTCTGCGGACTGCCTGATGGTTGCTGGGTGTAAATTTCGCCATCATATGTGTACACCAAATTGCCATTGCTACCCATTGAGAGGAAACGCACAGGTGCATCCTTAAAATTAGTGACTGCTGTAACCTTGCCGGGAGAGGTCAGGTCAAAGGCGTAAACATTCATCGACCCTCCGTCACGTTCGCTCAAAAAATACACCGTGTGTCCGTCAGGAGCCACTACAGGATTGCGGTCCTCGCCACCACGGGCAGTCAGATTGGTGTGCTTGCCACTCTGCGCATCATACTTCCATATATCGCGCGTAACCGACGATGTGTGATGTTTGCGCCATACATCTTCCATGCCCTTCTGATCCTGATAGAGGAAACTCTTGCCGTCAGGGAGATATGAGATGCTTTCAGCAGGTGATGCAAGAACCTGCACAGATGCACCACCATCAACCGGCACTGCATACAGCTCCGTCAGACGAGCCGTCGGAAACAGACGGCTCGTGACAGGATCCTGTATGGATGCCGAATACAACACCGCTTTGCCGTCAGGAGTGAACGCCTCGGGAACAACATTGGTGCTACCGAAAGTCAATTGACGAGCCGCGCCACCTTTTGCACTCATCACATAGAGATTCATGGCTCCGTCACGGTCACTTGCGAAGGCTATCATGCTACCGTCTGGCGACCATAGCGGAGTTTTTTCCATCCCCGACATGGCGGTGATACGTCGAGCTTCGCCACCCTTTACAGGGACAGTGAAAAGGTCGCCTTTATAACGGAATACTATGGTGTTGCCATCTGGAGAAACCTTGGCATCTCTTAGCCACAAAGGCGACTCCGCACAGACAGCCGAAAGCGCAGTAGCTGCGGCAGCTGTAAGAGTGATAAGTGTGCGTTTCATATGGTGAAGTGGTATGTTAATGGTTGGTTTTTACAAATAGGATGTTTCAACATAGGGACACGGTGTGCCGCGTCCCTATGTCCGTATCTAAATATGCTATCAGACCGTCTTACAGCGCGAGCAGCTTCTCAAGGTTGGCGCGGATGGCATCTATAGGCTGTGCGCCTGCCATGCGGAGCTCCTTGACCTGTTCGCCGTTCTTGAAGAACAAAAGTGTGGGGATAGACATGATGCGGTTAGCCGAGGCAAGCTCATTCTCCTCATCAACATTGTATTTTCCTATGACCACTCGGTCTTCGTATTCCTTAGCGAGCTCCTCGATGACAGGAGTGAGACGGTTGCAGGGACCACACCATGTTGCCCAAAAATCAACCATTACAGGTTTGCCTGACTCAATAAGTTCTCTGACCGACGCATCGGTAAAATTAAGTGCCATAAAAATAAGAGATTAGATAATATGGTATAAGGTTAATGTCACAAATAAGGCTGACGGCATGACCTTGCCGTCTTTATGCGCAAAGTTACCCTTTTTCCCCCACTATTCAAAATCCGCGTCCATACATCTCAGATGGTAAGCGTTGTTGGATTTGAAGTGGTCAGGCAATGGACTTGCCGAAGGGAAACAGAGCCAGACGCATCAGCTTGAAGTGCTGGATGCCAAAGGGAAGTCCTATGATAGTAATCGAGAAGATGATGCCCCACAGGAGGTGTGTCAGGGCTATGGGGATGCCACCGAGAAACCACCAGATGATATTCATCAGTCCAGCCAGACAACCTGACGGGAAGCCCGTGCTGACCACCTCTGTGCCGAACGGCCACAACGCCACCGCAGCCAGTTTCATGGTCTGCAATCCAAACGGAATGCCCACAATCGTGATCATCATCAGCACACTCGAAATGGCATACTCAATGGCAATCATCAATCCACCGAACACCACCCACAAGATATTGAGAAATATATTCATAACTATAAGACTGTTTTAACGTCAGATCCTTTTAAATTTTCGAATCAATCTCATGCCGTAACTTTGACAGAGTAGTATCAGTAAAAGTTCTCCAAATGTCTAATTTAACCATCACATAGTCATCAAACAATTGATCTGAAAACTCCAGGTCAAAAACAAGCCGATATTCTTTTGACCCGTTTTTATTATATACTCCTACTCGCGCCTTACGCACTATGTACAAATCACGGATACCTTTACCTTTGATATATGGCATGAAATAGAATATATCGGCGAGTACTACGGATGCAGGGAAACGCCTCCCTGTATAATACACATTAGCACTCCTGCATTCAAAGGACTCAGTATAATCGGATTTTACAAGAGCAATTAGAACATGTTTATCCACATTATTCTCTGTCTTAAATTCTGAAGAATCCGACACTACACTATTCTCTACAAGAGGTGTATCAGCAAATTCGCCAAATATATCCATAAGATTTAGCTGACGATACCCTTTACATATGGTAGAAGTCTGAGTCTTTTTGTCTTTGACTGTGATCAGCTCCGCTTGTGCATCCATGATTTCTCTCACAGCGGCATCACAATCAACAGCTTGATACGGATGTATCGCTTCAATATCATTCAGCAACCGGATTATTGACCGTCCTACAGCCCATGCCAGATTAACAGGCACTGCATTTCCTATCTGTTTGTACCTGTCACTCAGAGTCCCTTGAAATATCCAATCATCGGGGAAAGTCTGTATGCGTGCATATTCACGTACTGATAATGGGCGTGTATATAATGGATGACACCGTTCAGTCTGTTTCTGTGCAGGTGAACAGGTCAAAGTCAATGATGGTTCATCAAGAGACAATCGTCGAGCCATGCCGGTTTTACCGCCGCCGAGATGCCAACTGCCACCCATGTATTCCTTCGCTATATCTTCAGGCAAATCCCGCCAATCTCCTCCAGCCGGAACTAACTCCAATACCTTTTGCTTCTTTTCTGGATAAGATGCACCCTCGGATGCAGCGATGTCAGAATCATATATGACGCTTTTGAAAAAAGCATCCCTAAGCGTTAAAACCCTACTGTAAGGCGATGGCCATCGGAAATCCACCTGTGCGGCTAAATCATTTCTAATGGCAACCAATATTATCCTTTCCCTCTTTTGAGGCACCTGATACATAATCCCTTTGAGCACACGAGGCGCGACAAGGGTATAACCTAATTCAGAGATGATGTTACAGATAGTGCGAAATGTCTTCCCTTTATCATGCGATAACAGACCTTTTACATTCTCGCCTAAAAAGACTCTAGGACGGATTTCTTTCACAGCACGAGCCAATTCGAAAAATAATGTGCCACGCACATCATCAAAACCGCCCTGCTTACCAGCAAAAGAAAATGCCTGACAAGGAAATCCACCAGATAAGAAATCAATTTTATCTCGTAAGGGTGTAAAATCTATATGCCGCACATCTCCTTCTATAATGTTCCAATCGGGACGGTTAACTCGCAAGGTATTGCATGCTGCTGTATCAAACTCATTGAGAAGGACATGCCTGAAACCAGCCCGCTCCATGCCTAAAGCCAATCCTCCTCCTCCAGCAAACAATTCTATAGATGTATATTCACGGTTAGGTCTTATAGCCATCTCATCATCCCAATGGTTATGAACCATTGCATGTACTTCTGGGATATCGCAAAGGTCTTCCATATTGAAACCTCGCATACCATTAGTATCCATACGTGAAGGATACACACCTCTTTCAGCCCACCCATGTGTAGTGGCAAGAGATGTGCTTGTAAGAGCGGCAAGATTACTTTCCGATATGAACATCAAAGGCCTCCCTTGTTTTTGATTTCCGTTGCTATTTCAAAGATTTTGTCCGAAATCAATCTACTTCCGTCAATGTTCTCTTCTTCCACGACCTCACCAAATGCCTTGGACAAACGGAAATAAAACAATCTGTCACCGGTAAGATGTTCCCAGAAATCGGCGCCACAGATAACTGGATAATGAGTGTCTATCATCTTATAATTCGCTGACAATGAGCGTTCATCGCCATACAATACCCCGATTATAAGGTCATCTATCTGCAAAGGCAATTTGTCAAGGCGTGCTTTATTGAGAAGATATTTAAAATGTCCTAAAATGGTGGCGATATCATCCTTATTGATGGTCTGTGGACCTGCTTTTAGCTGGCAATACTTGCGACGACCATCTATTGCATCAATAAATTCAATATCAATACCTTCTATACCAGAAGCACATCCTGTCACTTCCTCTAAACTTGATATGAACGTCTGTATATTCTGTCCGAAACTCGTATTGATGCTTGTACCGAGAATACGTGGATACAGCAGAGCCTTAGCCAAAGACTCAGGATCAGTGTTACCACATAGAAATGCAGCAAGGTAATGAATCAGAAACGGATTGATATTAAAATCTTTGAGACGCAATTTTGCCAATTGCTTCAGATGGTTGGGTATAATTATAGTGCGGAAATAATTCTTACCGCTATCTATGATGGCTTGTTTCTGATTTTCGTTCATAATACAGGAGGGATGTTGACTCACTCGGGGTTATTTGCCGGTGAGGATGGACTGGATGTCGGAGAGTTTGTTGAGGGCCTGGAGGGGGGAGAGGGAGTTGATGTCTATGCCGAGGATTTCGTCGCGGACGGCACTCAGCACGGGGTCGTCGAGCTGGAAGAAACTGAGCTGTATGCCATCTTCCATGCGCTGGTTGGGAGCGAGCGTCGACATAGTGGCAGGGGTGACTGACGAACCGTTGTCACGGTTGGCTGCTTCAAGGCGGTGAAGGACCTCGTCGGCACGTGTGACGATGCTGCGAGGCATACCTGCCAGCTTGGCTACGTGGATACCGAAACTGTGTTCTGACCCCCCTTTGGAGAGTTTGCGCAGAAACACAACCTTGCCGTCAATCTCCTTTACGGAGACATTGTAGTTGACCACGCGCTCAAACGACTTCTCCATCTCGTTGAGTTCATGGTAGTGCGTCGCAAAGAGGGTCTTGGGGTGCATTGAGCCGTGCTGATGGATGTACTCCACTATCGCCCACGCAATCGAGATACCGTCATAGGTAGATGTGCCTCGCCCAAGTTCATCAAAGAGAATCAGCGACCGCTGGCTCATGTTGTTGAGGATAGAAGCCGCCTCATTCATCTCTACCATAAAAGTAGACTCGCCCAAAGAAATATTATCGCTGGCACCTACACGCGTAAATATCTTGTCGACCACGCCGATACGCGCACTCTCTGCAGCCACATAGCACCCAATCTGTGCCATGAGCACGTTGAGAGCAGTCTGACGCAGCAGAGCCGACTTACCTGACATATTGGGACCGGTAATCATCATTATCTGCGTCTTGTCATTGTCAAGATGCACGGTGTTGGATATGTAAGGCTCCCCCGGGGGCAATTCACGCTCAATGACAGGGTGACGCGCCTCTACAAGATCTATGCACAGCGAATCATCGACAACCGGACGTGCATAGCGGTTTTCAATTGCCACACGGGTAAACGAACTGAGCACATCAAGGCGTGCCACCATCGTAGCATCAAGCTGTATCGCCGGGATAAACTCTGCTATATCTGCCACAAGATCATTGTAGAGCCTCAGCTCTATCGAGTCAATCTTATCCTGCGCACCGAGTATCTTCTCCTCATACTCCTTGAGTTCCTGAGTAATGTATCGTTCGGCATTGACAAGCGTCTGCTTGCGGATCCATTCGGGAGGCACTTTATCCTTATGCGTATTGGTCACTTCAATATAGTAACCAAACACATTATTATATGCCACTTTAAGGCTCGGTATACCCGTAGCCTGAATCTCACGCTGCTGTAATCGCAACAGATACTCCTTGCCATGATGCACTATGTCACGGAGGTCGTCAAGCTCGGCATTAACCCCGGGCTTGATAACAGTGCCACGGTTGACCGCAGCCGGAGCATCCTCCACAATCTCGCGCTCGATGCGGTCATGTATTGCCTTGAGCGGATTAATCTGCTCTCCGATGGTAGCCAGAGCCTTGTTGTCAGCTCCGAGACACACGTTCTTGATGGGTTCAAGCGCACCCAACGCATGCTTGAGCTGTATGACTTCACGTGGAGAAATGCGTCCTGTGGCAGTCTTGCCAGTCAGACGTTCCAGATCCCCCACCCTTTCAAGAGCCTCACGCAGCGATTCACGCGCCTCAGGGTCGCGGAAGAAATATTCCACCACGTCAAGTCGGGCATTTATAGCCTTGACATCACGCAATGGGAACGCAATCCAACGTCGGAGCAGACGGGCACCCATAGGACTGACCGTGCGGTCTATTACGTCCAGAAGACTCTTACCTTCATCGCCGAGCGAACTGAGCAACTCAAGATTGCGCACCGTAAAACGGTCAAGCCTGACATAACGGTCTTCCTCTATACGGGCGATGGAGGTGATATGCGATGTGCGCGTATGCTGGGTGATGTCAAGATAGTGTAGTATAGCACCCGAAGCCACGATTGCCGCCTGCATATTGTGTATGCCGAAGCCTTTGAGCGAGCCTGTCTCAAACTGTTTGAGCAGCCTGTCCATGGCTGCAGTCTCTGTAAACACCCAGTCGTCAAGCTCAAAACTAAGGTAATGCGGTGCTATCTGTTCGTCAAGGATAGCTCGTTTGCCCCGCTCCACCAGCACCTCCTTAGGCGCAAACGCGGCAAGCAGCTTGCCTACATATTCGTTATCACCTTGGGCAGTCAGAAACTCACCAGTAGATATGTCAAGAAACGACACACCTGTAACGTGGCGGTCGATATGGAGCGCGGCAAGGAAGTTATTTTCGCGATGGTCAAGGATATTGTCATTGATAGACACACCAGGGGTAACCAGTTCGGTAATACCACGCTTGACCAGCTTCTTTGTCAGTTTGGGGTCTTCAAGCTGCTCGCAGATAGCCACACGTTTCCCAGCCCTGACCAATTTGGGCAAATATGTGTCAAGGGCATGGTGGGGAAATCCGGCAAGCTCCACATGCTGCGAGACACCGTTGGCACGGCGTGTCAACGTGATGCCAAGTATCTCCGATGCCGTGATGGCATCATCGGAAAATGTCTCATAGAAATCCCCTACCCTGAAAAGCAGCACAGCATCGGGATGCTTTTGTTTCATCTCGATGTACTGCTTCATCAGCGGTGTCTCAACTATTTTCTTTGCCACTGGTGAGATATATGTGCCTTTATTAATTCTTACTACGCATAGGCGTAATCACTCGCCGCTGACCAATGACATGCCGCGAAGAATTGCGTCGCGATTAAGCGGCAGCAGATGGTGATGGCGCTCTGGGAGCACCTTCTGCAAACCCTTCATCACGCTCTCTACAGGCACCACCGGCACTATGGCGAGCAGTGCGCCGAGCAATATCATGTTGTAGGTCTTGGTATTCCTCATGTCTATGGCAGCATCCATACCGTTGACCTCATAGATCTTGATGTCAGAGCGTGTAGGCTTATGGTGTATTCCATATGGGTCATAGATGAGTATTCCGCCCGGCTTGATACGGCTCTCGAATTTGTCAAGACTCTGCTGATTGAGTATGACAGCCACATCGTATGTGTCAAGCACCGGTGAACTGATAGGTTGGTCGCTCAGTATCACTGTGACATTTGCAGTGCCTCCTCGCTGTTCAGGTCCGTAAGAAGGCATCCATGACACCTCCAGGTCATCCATCAGACCTGCATAGGCAAGAATCTTGCCCATCGAAAGCACTCCCTGACCGCCGAAACCGGCTATTATGATTTCCTTTTTCATTTTGCAGAGGCAGTTTCAGCACCTTTGGATTGAGCCGCAGGAGCAGGGTTAACAGTATTCTTCAAATCGCCTATTGGATATTTCTTAAACATATGTTCCACCATCCAGTCGTTAGACTGCGCCGGGGTCATCTTCCAGCCGGAATTACATGTCGATACCACTTCCACGACAGATGTGCCCTTGCCGTCCATGGCATTCTTGAAAGCCTGCTTGATTGCTGCCTTGGTCTTACGGACTGCTGCTGCCGTATGCACACTCTGACGAGTGACATAGCATGTGCCGTCAAGCCCCACGAGAAGATTGGTGATAGGCAGCGGGTAACCGTTAAGGTCGATGCGACGTCCATAGGGCGATGTCGAAGTCTTCATGCCCTCGAGAGTGGTCGGCGACATCTGACCACCCGTCATGCCATAAATGCCATTGTTGATAAATATGATGGCGATATTTTCTCCGCGGTTGGCGGCATGTATGGTCTCACCGGTACCTATAGCTGCCAAGTCACCATCACCTTGATACGTGAACACCATACGGTCAGGATTCAGACGCTTGACAGCCGTCGCCACCGCAGGCGCACGTCCATGAGCTGCCTCAATCCAGTCTATGTCAACGTAATTGTAAGCAAACACGGCGCAACCCACCGGAGCGATGCCGATGGTCTTGTCCTGAAGCCCCATTTCCTCCACGATTTCGGCTATGAGCTTGTGTACCACACCGTGGCTACATCCCGGACAATAGTGCATATGGTTGTCATTGAGCAGCGACGGACGCTGATAAACGACATTTTCCGGTTTCTTGATATCTTCGTGTGTCATAATTACTTCTCGGGATTAATTTCAGGAAAATCACGATAAAGAGCGTCGATGACCTCTGACGGATTAGGCACTATACCGCCCATGCGACCGTAGTAATACACGGGCACTTTGCCGTTGACGGCAAGGCGTACATCCTCCACCATCTGTCCGGCATTAATTTCTACAGTCAGGATGCCCTTTACACGGTCAGCCAGAGCTGCGATAGCGTCTGTCGGGAACGGCCACAGTGTAATAGGACGAAGCAGACCCACCTTGATGCCTTTGGCGCGAGCCTCCTCTATGGCTTTCAGACATATACGTGCTATCGAGCCGAAAGCCACTATGAGATATTCGCAGTCATCTGTGTAATACTCCTGATAGCGGACCTCGTTCTGGCGTATGCGCTCATATGTGGCTTGCAGACGGTGGTTGTTCTCCTCCATCGTGGAGCTTTCAAGCTCCAGAGTAGTCATAATGTTGGGCTTGCGGGTGGCTGGGCGACCTGTCACCGCCCACGGACACTGCTCGGCTATCTCGGCATCGGTGCGACGCGCACGCTGTTTGGGCAGCTTTACTTTCTCCATCATCTGACCTACTATGCCATCGGCAAGTATCATAGCCGGGGTGCGGTATTTGAAAGCAAGATCAAACCCGAGGCATACAAAATCAGCCATTTCCTGCACTGACGACGGAGCAAGCACAATCAGATGGTAGTCGCCATGACCGCCACCCTTGGTTGCCTGAAAATAATCAGCCTGTGACGGCTGTATGGTTCCGAGACCCGGACCGCCACGCATCACATTGATTATCAGAGCCGGCAGCTCGCCAGCGGCTATGTATGATATGCCCTCCTGCTTGAGGCTTACGCCAGGGCTGGAGGAGGATGTCATGACGGCCTTGCCAGTGGAAGCACCGCCATAGACCATATTTATGGCAGCAAGCTCACTCTCAGCCTGAAGCACCACCATGCCAGTGGTCTCCCACGGCATCTGCTCCTCCAGAGTCTCAAGGATCTCGCTCTGAGGGGTGATGGGATAACCGAAATAGCCGTCAACACCATATCGGATAGCGGCATGGGCTATGGCTTCATTGCCCTTCATTAATCTTACTTCTTCATCCATGTCTTTAATTGTGTAAAGCACTACGTGTGTAGGACACTTATAGTGTGGACTTTAAATTTGTTTCCGTTAAAAAAGCTACATAGAGATGTCTTCTGCCTGACCGCTGACAACTAATGCCTGTCAGTCAACCTTCTGTCTGTAGACAGTGATGCATGCATCAGGACAAACCATAGCGCATGCCGCACAACCTATACATTTGTCAGGTGAGGCCGTGTACGCAAAGTGATACCCACGGTCATTGACCTCCTTAGGCTGGAGAAGCAACACATCAGTTGGGCATGCCACAACGCACAGGTCACACCCTTTACATCTCTCGATGTTAATATCTACTGCACCAATTATTTTAGGCATATGACAGATAGCGTATTAGTGATGAAAAACATGTTTTATAAACATCTTCTTCGTCATGATGTTTAATAAATCAATACAAATATAGCTGATTTCTTCTGCTCTTATACACTTTTTTACAAATACTTAACAAAAATCACACAAACGCAAAAAACGTGCAATGAGTCGCTAAGCCACAATCCCCCGATACGCCAATTTTAACCTACTATGGCTGATGAATCATCAGATTGTAGGGACATGCCGTGGCATGTCCGCTTTCCATAACATTATTATATAAATACAAAGCCTGCGTGGCGGACATGCCACGGCATGTCCCTACAGATGATGCGCTACTATCTTATGAGATACTATGACATATCCCCCATCCACAAAAAAACGGCTTCCTTGTCAATATGACCGGAAGCCGTATGGGTAGTACTTATCAAATGTCGGTATGGTCCTTACTGACCAAGATAGGTCTTGAGCAGTTTGCTCTTCTGGCCTTTGAGGCGGCGGATAGCCTTCTCCTTGATCTGGCGGACACGCTCGCGCGTGAGGTCAAACTTCGCTCCGATCTCTTCGAGAGTCATCTCCTGGCAACCGATGCCGAAGAACATCTTGAGGATCTCGCGTTCACGCTCATGAAGCTGACGAAGAGCACGATCCACTTCCTTCGACAGAGATTCCTGGGTCAGAGTGCTGTCAGCCATAGGAGAGTCATCATTGGTGAGCACATCAAGCAGACTGTTGTCCTCACCCTCCACAAAAGGGGCGTCAACTGATATGTGACGACCTGACACCTTGAGGGTGTCAGCAATCTTCTCTACTGGCACGTCAAGACGCTCCGCCAACTCCTCGGGAGAGGGGCGGCGTTCGTTTTCCTGCTCGAATTTCGACAGAGCTTTGCTTATCTTATTGAGCGAGCCTACCTGATTGAGAGGCAGGCGCACGATGCGTGACTGCTCGGCAAGAGCCTGAAGAATCGACTGTCGGATCCACCATACTGCATACGAGATGAATTTGAAACCGCGGGTCTCGTCAAATTTCTGGGCTGCCTTAATCAGGCCGAGATTTCCTTCATTGATCAGGTCAGGCAGGCTAAGTCCCTGATTCTGATACTGTTTTGCCACAGAGACTACGAATCGCAGGTTGGCTCGTGTCAGTTTGTCGAGAGCGCGCTCGTCGCCCTCGCGTATCTTCTGTGCGAGTTCTACCTCCTCCTCTACGGATATGAGTTCCTCGCGGCCGATCTCCTGAAGATACTTATCGAGTGATGCGCTCTCTCGATTGGTGATTGATTTGGTGATTTTTAATTGTCTCATCTAATCTAACGGTATATGCTTAGATTTTAACGCGCGAAATTACGATTTTATTTTGTGATGACCAATCAAGCCCATCTCTTTTATGCTTTTTTATATCATCAAGCCTGACGTGACCATCGCCAGAGGTCTTTGAGTGTGGGTTTCTTGCCATACATGAATATGCCCACTCGATAGATCTTACCAGCAAGCCACGCAGTGAACACGAACGATGCCACAAGTATGGCAAGCGACAATGCCACTTCCCACGCCGCTATGCCAAAGGGCAGACGCGCCATCATCACCATCGGCGAAGTCAATGGTATGTAACTGCACACCACCGACAGCCCCGACTGCGGATCCTGAGCGGCTGCCAAAGAGAACACCAGCCCGAGGATAATAGGCAGCATGGCTATGATGGACAACTGGGAGGCATCCTGCACATTTTCCACAGCCGATCCGATTGCAGCAAAAATGGCAGAATAGAACAGGAAACCGCCTACAAGGAAAAGCAGCATCACAAACAGTATGTTGAATATATAGCTGACGCTCCCGAGAGTTGCGACTACATTGACCATCTCAGCATCATATTGCGATGTAGCGGCATCAAACGTACCTGCCTGCACTGCGGACACTTCGCTCATCACGCCTGTGGGGAGAGTGGCAGGGAGCACGAACGCCGATATGCAGCAAAGAAGCACCATCCATATAAGTATCTGCACCACCGCCACACTGGCTATGCCGAATATCTTGCCAAGCATGAGATGCACAGGCTTTACGGATGTAACCACAAGTTCCAGCACACGGTTGTTCTTCTCCTCGATGATGCTCGACATGACCATCTGTCCATACATCAGCAGAAACATGTAGAGGATAAACGAAAGCCCCATGCCGAGAGCGAAACTCAACGCACTTGACTCCTGCGACAGCTCATCAGTGTCGTTGCGGAATGTCAGCAACTGCACATCGCTATGAATGTCATCCATCACCTGACGAAGGTTTTCGATGTTGCTCTTCTCAATGCGGCGCGCCTCTATGATGTCATTGAGCTGCCCCTGTATCTCTTTCTCTACACTCATCGAGGCAGGGCCGTTGCTGTAATAAGCTATCCCGGAGGTGTTTGCGACAGCATCCGACGGGATATAGAGTATGCCAGCCACCTCCTTCATGGTCAAAGCAGAGTCGAGCACCTGCGCGCTCCGCGTGAATGTCATATCTTCGGTGTCATGGAAATCAGGAGCTATCACTCCGGTCTCGTCCACAACCACGATATTACGTTCTTCGCCCGATGCAAACTCCATGATGAGAGCCGGAAGCACCGACAGCACCAGCATAAGCAACGGCATCAGTATCGTGATGATAATAAAACTCTTCTTTGATACGCGCTCCAGAAATTCGCGCTGTATTATAAGGTATATATGATTCATTGTCCGATCAGGTTTCGTGATACGTTAGATGCGTGTGGATTCTACCACGTTGATAAATATGTCGTTCATTGATGCCATCGCTTCGTTGAATGACAGCATCATGCCATGGTCATTGACTGCGCTGATAAACTCGCGCACATCTGCATCAGAAGCAAGATGCACTTTCAGAGTCGATGTGCCGTCAGCATTACGCTCTATGGACTGCTCTATGGTCATCGGCTCTATTGAAGGCAGCAACAACTCGTCACCTTCACCTGCCAGAGTCACTACATAGCGGTTCTTGCAGAAACGGCGCCGTATCTCGTTGACATTGCCTGAAAGCACATTGCGTGAGCGGTTGATCAAAGTGATGTCATCGCAGATTTCCTCCACGCTCGACATGTTGTGTGTACTGAATATGATGGTAGCCCCATCGCGACGCAGCTCCATGATTTCCTCTTTGAGCATGTTGGCATTTATGGGGTCAAATCCAGAGAAAGGCTCGTCGAATATCAGCAGTTTGGGGCGGTGAAGCACCGTGATGATAAACTGTATCTTCTGAGCCATACCCTTTGACAGCTCCGACACCTTCTTGCCCCACCAATCCATTATGCCGAACTTCTCAAACCATTTCTTCAGCTCCATGATGGCTTGCGCACGGCTGAGGCCTTTAAGACGGGCAAAGAAGATGGCTTGCTCTCCAACCTTCATCTTTTTGTAAAGTCCGCGTTCCTCCGGCAGGTAACCTATATGCGCCACATCAGCAGCCGTCAGCGGATGTCCGTCAAAGATGACTTCACCGCTGTCAGGCAGCGTTATGTGGTTGATTATACGTATCAGAGTGGTCTTGCCGGCTCCGTTAGGACCGAGCAACCCATATATGGAACCCTGCGGCACCTCCAACGACATATCGTCCAGGGCGACATGCCCCGTGAAACGCTTATTGACGTGGCTTACCTTCAAGAGTGGTTGAGTCATGATAGTCGGTTATTGTATTAACATTAATATATGTACGGAGACAAAGTTACACAAATTTTTACTACAAATTTGTCAAAGGTCTTGCAAAAGTCATTTTTTCACTATAACTTTGCACTCGCAAATGAGGCACGGCCTCCTTGTCAACCTCCATGGCGGGATAGCTCAGTTGGTTAGAGCGTCGGATTCATAACCCGGAGGTCCCGAGTTCAATTCTCGGTCCCGCTACAAAAATACTTTCATTATTGCATCTCTGAGCATCCATGCTCAGAGATGTTTTTTTATATTCACCTCCCCAAAAAATGTGTATATTTGCATCATCCAATGTAGGGACATGCCGTGGCATGTCCGATTTTCACGACACTCAGCAATACAACGCCTGAAGTGCGGACATGCCACAGCATGTCCCTACAAGAGCGGTAGAAATTATGCGATTTTGAGTCATCTAATCTCGATTCGATTTCACTACTCATATACACTCAAGCCATATTTCAACTAACCATACAATTAACCATAAAAATATTACAATTATGATCAGCAACAAACTCCAGGACGCTATCAACGAGCAGATCAACGCAGAGCTTTGGTCGGCATATCTCTACCTGTCAATGTCACTTGACGCAGAAGCCAAGGGACACAAAGGCGTTGCCAACTGGTTCTACATCCAGTTTCGCGAAGAGCAGGACCACGCTCGTATATTCATGAACTTCATGAACTCTCGCGATGCCAAGGTCGTGCTCCGTCCCATCGAGGAAGTGCCCACCACATGGCCCGGCGTACTCGCAATGTTTGAGCAGACCCTTCAGCACGAGCAGAAGGTGACATCGCTCATCAACAACCTCGCAGCCATAGCCCGCGAGGACAACGATTTCGCTTCAACCAACCGCTTCATCTGGTTCATTGACGAGCAGGTTGAGGAAGAGGATACCGCACGCGCCATGATACAGGCATTCCGCGCAGTCGAGAGCAATCAGTATGGCATGTACATGCTCGACAAAGATCTCGCAAGCCGCACATACGCCACCCCATCTCCACTGGCATCTGCCGAATAAGCAGGTTCTTATCATAGCACAAATGCGAGTGTTTATCAGGCTGTCCCTGATGGACACTCGCATTATTTTAACCGTTTTTATACCCTTTAAACACTCCCTTTGGCAAATTTCTTATAATTTTGCCGTTGGCAGCAAGGATGCTGCTTTCACTTATATCCATTCTTGCATCAGGAAAAGCAATGAAACTTTCGACAAGTCTGTGCATCTACATGCTGTGCATATGCGTCTGCATATTCGCAGGCATCAGCATAGTGCTTGAGAAGTATGCCTCGACACAAGAAGAAGAACAGATCCACCGTCTGACCGAACTGTTGCAGGGACAGATGATACGCAGTGTAGAAGATGACCTTCATGGCGTGGCTCAGAATACCGAACGCACAGTGCGTGAATTGGCTTCCATGCCTATGTCCATCAACGAAATAAATGCCGCCAAACTGATCGGCATAATGGTGGAAAGCGATCCGCTCATCAAGGGAGGAAGCATAGCTTACGTTCCTGAAAACGCCCCTATAAATGCCAAGGAGTGGATGATATACGTGCAACGCACTTCGTCGGGGCTAACAACGCAACAATTAGGAGACTCCGATTACAACTATACAACCCAACAATGGTTCACTGCTCCTATCCGCACAGGAAAGGCTACATGGAGCACACCCTATATGGACACAGGTGCAGGCGACTGCCTGATGACCACTTACAGCATACCTGTCAAGGATTCCCATGGTCACATCTATGCAGTCGTCACCGCCGATGTCGCCCTATCATATCTTGAAACCGAGGCTGACCAACTACGGCCGTATAAAGCAAGCCGCTCGTTGCTGCTGTCTGCTGACGGCGCGCCTCTTACGGCATCTGTCCCCTCTGACAAACAGACCATAGAACAGCTATCAAAAATTTCCACACAACTGACTTCGCACAATCATGCCGACGGAGAAATAACTGCTGACGGAGAGAAACTGATTGCATGCTGTTCGCGCATCGCCGGTCCTGACATCATAATTGCCACTCTGACTCCATATAAGTCAGCACTGACCGTTATAAAGCAGATAAAACTTCCCATTCTCCTCATCGTAGGGTGCGGATTCATCTTGCTGCTCATAGGTCTACGTCTGATAATCCCATATGTCACCCGACCGCTCAACAGGCTGAGCAATGCAGCCATCAGCATAGGTAACGGAGATTTTACCACTTCCCTTCCTCCGTCTGGACCCTATGCCGACATCAGACATCTTCATGATGCCATGGCTTATATGACTCGTGCTATCCAGCAACACATAACGACTATCGCACAAAATGCCCGCGACATGCAGCGCATTGAGAGCGAACTCGCCATAGCCCGCAGTATCCAGCAAGGCATGCAGCCCCGACCGCTGCCTGCCGACGGCATAATCTTCAATGAAACGAAGGTCGCGGTCGCATCTATGCTGCAACCGGCACGTGAGGTAAGCGGCGACATGTATGATTATGTATATGCCGACGGCAGCCTGTATTTCATCATAGCCGATGTGAGCGATAAAGGAGTGCCGGCATCACTGGTGATGGCTGCAGTGCATACCCTGTTCCGTTTCACCGCCGAGCGACATCAGACTCCACGGGAGATACTCACCTGTATCAACCGACATATATGCGAAAGCAATCCAAAAAACATGTTTGTAACCCTTATAACAGGGGTTATCGACATCAACAAAGGACTGTTGACTCTTGCCAACGGCGGACATAATCCTCCGATCATATCTGATGGCAATGGCTGCCGATACCTGACACTCCCCCCCGGCTTGCCGGCTGGAGTAATGGATGATGTGAATTATACACAGACCTCTATCCCGTTTGTCCCAGGGGCGATGATATTTTTGTACACTGACGGATTGACCGAAGCAGAGAACAGCAACGGCATTCCATTTGGTGAAGACAGACTGCTCTCCCATATGGAGGGGTTGCACACATCTAAGCCCGATGATGTCATCGCAAGTGTCAATGAATCCGTGACCGACTACAGCATCATGCCGCTATCTGACGACATCACCATGATGTGCATTGGCTCTGCCCCCTGTATCTCTCTGTCATATGATATCAATGAGATAACTCGGCTTGCAAACTTCATCGACAGTACGGCATGCACATATAGGTGGAATGCAGATCTGACACAGAAGGTCAATCTCATACTCGAAGAAGCTGTCAGCAATATCATCAACCACTCAGTGCCGACACACGACAAAGCTGACATAACTGTCGCTCTGACTGATCTATGTGGCGACATCCAGATAGACATCACCGATTGCAGCCCACCGTTCAACCCTCTGGAATCGGTACCTGAAATAGACACAAATATGCCTGCCGAGCAACGGTCTGTGGGCGGATTAGGACTGTTCCTGATAAGCCGCCTCGTGTCATCGGCAGAATATGAATACAAAGACAATAAAAACCATCTTAGATTATACCTAAAATCATCACAGCAATGACAACAACCATCAATCAGCATGACGGAATCACAAATATATCCATCAACGGACGACTCGATTCGGTAACTGCACCCCAGTTTGACAGCGAGGTAGCCCACATATGCTCCCCTGACTCCCATGGAGATATCATCATAGACTGCGAAGGGATGGAATATATCAGCAGTGCCGGACTCCGCTCTTTCATCACACTGCTTAAAAGCTCAAAAGCCGCCGGACGCTCGCTGGAACTCCACAATCTCTCTGCCTCGATACGTGCGATATTCGACATGACAGGATTCACTTCAATATTCAACATCCGATAACATCCATTATGACCGACAACATGACCCCCATGCCTGTGCTCACACAGTCGCAGCTCGGCATCTACATAGAAAGCCTGTGCCACGAAGGCACTCCCATATATCACACTCCTCACCTCGCGCGCATGCATGGAGTGGCAGATGCACAGCGTCTCGCCGATGCAGTGCGCAAGGTCATAGCCGCCTACCCGAGCATGTCGGCAAGGATAGTGACCGACAGCGACGGCCACCCTACACTGTCGGATGCCTCCGCTTCCCATCCCCTTGAAGTCGCTCTCGTCGAAATGACCGAGGAGCAGTTGATGACAGACAAGGATTCGTTGGTAAGACCGTTTGGATTAGAAGGCGGAGAACTGGCTCATGTCTTAGTCATCCGGACCGAGCGCGGTGTATATCTGTTCACCGATTTCCATCACACTATATTTGATGGTCACTCACATAAATTGCTCCTTAAGGAAATTGACAATGCATACAGCGGCAATCCCGTCACTCCCGAAGCGTTGACCATCTATGAGGTAGCCCGAGAAGAAGCCGATGCGAGAACATCAGCGGAATATGCGTCGGCACATTACAGCTACAAGCAGATGCTTGATGGTGCTGACACGGAGCTGGAACTGCCTTCCGATGTCACCGCCCCCACTGAGGCTTACGATGAAGTGACCATCTCACTTGATATAGACAGTGATGCTTACAAGACCTATTGCCGAGACCACAGTATGCCTCAGAGTGTACCAGCCACGGCAGCCATGGGTGCAGTGCTTCAAGCATTTTCACGCAAGGAAGATGTCACTTTCGCCACAATATATCATGGACGCAAAGGCGACCGCTATGACCGCACCTTCGGCATGATGGTCAAAACTCTGCCAGTCAGAGTAAGCATCGACCCGTCCACAACCATAGGCTCACTGCTTGATGCCACAAAGGCTAATCTGAAAACGGCTCGTGAAAATGACATCTACTCGTTTGCCGATGCCGCCTCTGAGTTCGGTGTAAGTTCAGATTTCCTGTTTGCCTTCCAAGGCGAGTTCCTCAACATGCCACAAGTCAACGGTGGCGATGTGGAGGAAATACCTGTGAAGAAGTTATCCACAGGAGCTAAAATCACTGCCAATCTTTTCATGGAAGGTGGCAAGATGAAAATGGTGATGGAATACCGCAGCGACTTGTATTCACAGGAATTTATCACGTCTATCGCGTCCACATTTGCAACGGTATTGACAGAAATCATATCGTCGGGAACAGATATGAAAGTGACGGAACTGCCATTGCTCACCCCGATAGAGATGAGCCGTGTCATCATGCTTGGAGAGGGAGCAACGTCTACCGCCAATCCTCAGGCAACCATCCCGATGCTGTTTAAAGAAGCTGCCAGACTCCACGGCGACAACATTGCCCTCGTGTACAACGGACGCCAGATGACTTACCGCGAACTCGACCGCGTAACCGATGCCCTTGCCGTCATGCTGCATGACCGATATGGAGTGACGACTGAAACCACGGTAGGTGTGCTGATTGAACGCTCAGAACTCATGGCTATATACCCGTTGGCTGTGATGAAAGCCGGAGGAGCATATATGCCTCTTGACCCGCATTTCCCTCAGGATCGTCTGATGTTCATGGTAGAAGATGCCGGGGTATCACTGATACTTGCCGATGACGGCCTGGCAGATATTACGATACCTCAATTTGACGGCACCGTCATTTCAGCATCAGTAATCAAGTCATTAGCCGATGCCGACCGCGAGATATGCGAAGCGCAACCTGAGTCTGCCATGGTCATCCTCTATACCTCCGGCTCTACCGGCAAACCCAAAGGTGTCACGCTTGAGCAACACAATCTGGTGAATTTCTGTGCCGCCTACACATCCATGACACAGCTCTCAGCCGGTGACCGTGTAGGCGCGTATGCCGCATTCGGATTCGATGCCCACATGATGGATCTCTACCCTGCCCTACTGTGCGGAGCCACGGTGCATATCTTTGACGCGGAAATGCGTCTGGACCTCACCGCTATGCACGAATACATAGAGCGCGAGCAAGTTACAGTCATGTTTATGACCACCCAGATTGCATGGCAGATGGCAACGCTGTTTGACTTCACATCGCTGCGCGTCCTGTCGGCTGGCGGTGAGAAACTGCCCCCTATCGGTCCGCTGCCCTACACATTCTTCAATGTCTACGGTCCTACCGAGTGCTCCGTATTGACCACGGCATATCCTGCCAGCGGAGGCACCGACGGCAAAATCATCGGCAGACCGCTCATGGGTTATGAGCTGCTTATTGTCGACCGCAATCTGCGCCCTGTGCCACAGGGCGTATCAGGCGAACTGATTATCCTCGGCGACGGAGTAGGACGCGGCTACCTCAACCGCCCCGAACTCAATGCCGAGAAATTCATCACCATTGACGGCAAAAAGGCATACCGCACCGGCGACCAGGCAAGATATATGACGGACGGCAATGTGGAATTTTTAGGCCGCATGGACGGACTTGTCAAGCTCCGCGGCTTGCGCATCGAGCTTGGCGAAATCGAAGCGGTAGCTACTGCACACCCCACAGTCAAGACCTTCGTGGCATCCGTCAAGGAATTTGGAGGCATGGAGAATCTAATCGGTTACTATACCGTCAAAGATGGGGAAAGCCTGACCGCTGACACACTGCGCGAATTCATGTCGCAGTCACTCACCGAATTCATGGTGCCCCAAGTCATAATGCAGCTTGACACTATGCCGCTGACCCCTAACGGCAAGGTCGACCGCCGTGCCCTCCCAATCCCTGAGACAGCTGTTGCAGAAATCATAGAGCCGGCATCGCCAATGGAGCAAACGATATACGACATCACAGCAGAGATTCTTAAACACACAGGCTTCGGAGTCACTACCAATCTACTGTCGGTGGGTCTGACCTCTCTAATGGCTATGCGTCTTGTAGCATCAGTAATCAAGAATACCGGACTGAAACTGACAGCCAAGACCGTCATGTCAACTCCCACAGTGCGCGAAATCGCCGCATCCCTTGAGTCGGCTACAAAAACTGCCGACGATACCATCTCGCACAAACGCCGCCGCTACTATCCGCTCACTGAGAACCAGCGCGGAGTCTACATTGACTGGGAGATGAACCGTGACGCGCTACAATACAATATACCTCAGGCATACAAATTCGGACAGGGTACCGATGCCGAAGCTCTCCGAGAGGCAATCTACAAGGTGCTTGAAGCCCATCCGTCATTGAAAACCCGCATGGTCATGCGCGGTGGCGACGTGATGCAGGAAAGCCGCGACGATGATACCATTGAGATTACCATAACCGACCTTGACGAAGCTCCAACGCAGGAGTTTCTCCAGAGCCGCATCCGTCCGTTTGATCTGCTCAACGATTGCCTCTTCCGCTGCCAGATCTACCGCCACGGCGATAACGTGTACATGCTCCGCGACACCCATCATATCATCTACGACGGAGTGTCGGCAATGCTTTTCCATCAGGACATGGTCAAAGCCTATGACGGTGCCGCGCTTGAAGCTGAGACATACACCGCGCTTGACCACGCACTTGACGAGAAAGAGCTGCTTGAGAGCGACGAAGCCGACAAAGCCGCGGAATGGTTTGACAAGTTGGTTGACCAGTCCGAGCCGACATCGTATCCGCGGAGCACTCAGCCCGACAACGACATTCCGGGAGGCATGGGACGCATCAGACTCTCTCTGCCGTCTGCCGACATCAAAGCTTTCTGTTCCAAAGGCGGCGTGACTGTCAGCAACTATATGCTCAGTGCGTTTGTACAGCTGCTTCACCGACTCACTCGCGAACAGACAGTGCAAATCGTCACCGTCAACAACGGCAGAAGTGATATGCGCCTCATGGGTGACATGGGCATGTTTGTCAAGACACTGCCTGTGGTGTCACGTTGCTCAGCTCCGACCGCCACACCGCTTGACTTCGCCCGCGACATGCAGACACAGTTCCTGACATCACAGGACTACGACTTCTATCCTTTCACCGCATTGGTAGAGCAAAAAGGAGTGCGCCCCGACATCATGTATGTTTACGAAGGTGGCATCAATCTCGCAGGCGATGCCGATGACCGACTCAAAGCCGAGAAGATCCAGCTCTCGCTTGACACAGCCAAAGTGCCGCTGACATTGCTCGTGTTTGAGCCATCTGCCGATGAGTTCGAGCTGGCACTTGAATACGACACGTCAATGTATGCCAGAGCTGACATGGAAGTATTTGTGGAGATGATGCGCACCCTCAGTCTCACTCTCACACAGGCTGCGACCATAGCCGACGGTCAGATGGTCAATGCAGCGCAAGAGGAGCAACTCCGCACCATGCGCCATGGTGATACAGGCGAAGTGCTCTACACCTCATTCCACGGCGCAATGGAAAGCCGTGCCGATGCCACTCCCGATGCCCCGGCACTCGTGGCTTGTGACAAGCGGATGACCTACCGCGAATTTGACGAGGAGTGTAACCGCATCGCCAATGCTCTGATCAAGCGCGGTGTACGCCGTGGTGACCGCATCGTCATATTGCTTCCGCGACGCTCATACCTCATCACTGCCATCTATGGCACGATGAAGGCAGGTGCTACGTATATACCCTGCGACCCCGAATACCCAGCAGACCGCATACGCCTCATAACCGAGGACAGCGATGCGAAATTTGTCATCACGACAGCCGACAAGGTTTCTCTTTATCCCGGAAAAGCCGTTGATATTGACGAACTGCTGACCGAAACCGACACAAAACGTCCGAATGTCGCAGTAGCACCTGAAGATATCGCCTATATGATATATACTTCCGGCTCTACCGGCAGACCCAAAGGTGTGATGATACCGCAGAGAGCCATCACCAACTACCTCTACGGATACTATAAGATGTTCTACAAAGAGCGGCCTGACATAAAGACACAGATGCTCCTTGTGACCATCTCGTTTGATGCCTCGCTGCTCAATCTCGGAGGCTCGCTGACCTCCGGACATTGTCTTGTGCTTGCCAATGAAGACGAGTGCAAGGATGTGGTGCTGTTGTCAAAACTGATGCTCGACAATGGTGTCGACGCTACCGATATCACTCCGAGCCGTCTGGATGCTATGCTTGACCTGCCCGAATTCGGACGCGCCATAGCCCGCTGCAAACATCTCAACATCGGTGGTGAGGGTTTCCAGAACACCCTTATAGCCAAACTATGTTCTGCAGGTTTCCGTGGACGTGCTATAAATGAATACGGTCCGACGGAAACCACCGTAGGTTGTAACCAAGCCGAAGTGACTCCGTTTGAACCCATAATTGCCGGGCGACCGTTTTATAATGCCAGCGAACGAATCGTCGATGCCTGGGGATCGGAACTGCCTGTCGGAGCCGTAGGCGAACTCTATATATTCGGTCGCGGCGTGGGTCTTGGATACAACAATCTGCCCGAAAAGACCGCACAGTCGTTCGTCGATTTCAATGGTGAGAGGGGCTACCGTACAGGAGACCTCGCCCGATGGACTCCCGAAGGGGATGTGGTCATACTCGGGCGTATTGACCATCAGGTGAAGCTGCGCGGACTCCGTATAGAACTTGGCGAAATCGAGAGCGTGGCACAGCAGTTTGAGGGCATCAAGAATGCCGCCGCAGATGTGCGCGAGGTCAATAAGATTCAGCATCTATGCCTCTACTACACTGCCACCTCGCCGATTGACAAAGCAAAATTCCGCGAGCATCTTGCATCCTCGCTTACAGAATATATGGTGCCGGACGCATACACCGAAGTTGAGGTAATGCCGCTGACACCCAACGGCAAAATCAACCGTAAAGCTCTTCCTGAATCAGAGATTGCACCACTGACACCATATGTTGAGCCAGAGGGCGAGTTAGAGAAAACGATTGCAAAGGCATTCGGCACCATCCTCCGCAATGACCGCATCGGAGCCAATGACGACTTCTTCGCCATCGGCGGTACATCAATCAGTGCCATCAAAGTCGTGGCTGCCCTCGCTTCATCGGGCTATAGCATCACCTACAAGAATGTGTTCACAGCCCGCACTCCCCGCGCCTTGGCTGCCATGATCGAAGGTAAACCGATTGAAGAACCCATCGCAACCCCTGTAACGGCAGAAATACATGTGTCAGAATTTGCCAACGTGCTTGAACGCAACACCCTTGACGCATTTCTCAACGGCAAGGAACAGGCTCTCGGCGATGTACTGCTGACCGGAGCTACGGGCTTCATGGGCATACATATGCTCCATGAACTGTTGACCACCACCGCCTCCCGGGTGTACTGCCTCCTGCGCCGCAAGGGTGACCTGTCGGCTGAGAGCCGTCTGCGCACGTTGCTGTTCTACTACTTTGACAATACCTTTGAGGACGATTTCGCATCGGGACGGCTCACGGTCATAGAGGGTGACGTTACCGATCCGATTGACAGCCAACTTGCCGACAGACTGCCGGTGCAGACCGTCATCAACTGCGCCGCCAATGTCAAGCATTTCTCCGCCGGCAATGACATCGAGCAGGTCAATGTGGAGAGCGTACGCAACCTGATCGGCTTCTGCCTTGAGAAATCCGCTCGCTTGGTGCATGTATCCACCATCAGCATCGCTGGCGAGAGCGTCAACGGCTATCCTGACCCGTCGTTGCTGCTGACTGAGCGCATGATGGACTTCGGACAGAGCCTGTCAAACCAGTACGTCCACTCTAAGTATGAGGCTGAACGGCTCATACTGACAGCTATACGCGACCAGGAACTCAATGCGAAAATAATGCGCGTCGGCAATCTCTCGGCTCGTGGCACTGACGGCGAATTTCAGATCAACTTCCGCAGCAATGCCTTCATGGGCAAACTGCGAGCCTACGTGGCTCTCGGATGCGCACTCTACGCAGTGCTTGATGCGCCATGCGAGTTCTCACCCATCGACGAGGTATGCCACGCCATACTGCTTCTGAGCCGTACACCTGTGGAGATGTCAGTGTTCCAGCCCTGTAACAACCACCGTCTGCCGTTGGGCGATGTATTGCATATCCTAAACGAGACAGGGCTGCCGGTCGCTCCCGTGGAGATGGCACAATTCACCGAGCGCGAACGCGAAGCCATGGATGACCCGCGTAAAGTCGATGCTCTGCAACCGCTCATGGCATACGACTCTGGTGCGGGATCCCGCACTGCCTTCATTCGCTACGATTCGAGCTTCACTAACCAGATACTCTATCGTCTCGGATTCCGCTGGAACTACACTTCACGCGAATATGTCAGCCAGTTTATCCGCGCCATCGCCTCACTCAACTACTTCGAACTATGACAGCATCCTCACGCACACCATATCTCGTAGGCAAAGCCTTCCGCAGTTTCCTCCTCGCCTCGGTACTGACTGCCGCAGCCTCGCAGGTGGGAGCGTTGATTGACGGACTGATGCTCAGCCGCTTCATCAACGAGGAGGCGATGAGTGCCATCAACATCACCTCGCCTGTCACTCAGGCATTGTTTGCACTCTGCATACTCATAGGTGTCGGAGGGTCGATGCTCGCCGGTATCGCTATCGGCAACCACCGCAAGGATGAAGCCTCAGGCATCTTCTCAGTGGTCATAACCACGGCTGTCACGCTCGGCATAGTGCTCGGTATAGCCGGGATGGTATTTCTCACGCCCCTGTTGCATCTGCTCTGCCCCGATGCTTCGCTTCAAGGGTACACCTCGCAATATCTTGTCGTAATCCTCCCTGCTTCCGCTATATATATGCTGATGGTGGTGGCGCAGATGTTTGTGACCCTTGACGGCGAACCGCGACGTGTCACTGCCGCCGTGACTACCTGCATGGTGGTCAATCTGACGCTTGACTACATCTTCATAGTGTGGTGTGGCTGGGCGATGACAGGTGCGGCTATCGCCACAGTCATCAGCTACTTAGGCTCTCTGTGTGTCCTGTTTCCACATTTCCTTAAAAAAGAGGCTCTACGATACACGTTGCCCCGCACCATCCGCCAGTTGGGTCGCATAGCCTCCATGGGACTGCCTTTCGGCATCGCCACAGTGCTGATAGCCGTGCAGATGCTCGGAAACAACCTTGTGGCAATCAACTACCTCGGAGCTGCCGGCATCGTCACGCTGTCGATATGTATGTATCTGCTGAGGTTTTCAATGATTATCCTCACGGGTACACTTGAATCGTTTCAGCCCGTAGCTGCCATACTCAAAGGCTCCGGTGATAACCATGGCGTAGCACTTGTGCTCGGCAGAGCCTATCAGTTTCTGGCAGTCAGTCTGTCGGTGCTTGCCCTCATTCTGATCATCTTCCCCGGATGGATTGCCGATCTGTTTGGCATCACCGATGCCGCCTCCGTAGCGATGCTCCATGTGGCACTCCCGGCATATGCAGTCAATATCATACTCCAGTGTGCCGTATACCTGCTGATACCTGTCTATCAGATATACAGCCATAAAAACATGGCTCTGATTATCTCGTTCGGTCAACCGCTGATGCCCATGGTGTGCTACTGGTTGCTGTCGGCTGCCGTCGGCGCAGGATACGCCTGGGTCAATCCGTGGTGGGGCTTCGCCATCGGGCAGCTCGTTGTGGTGTTGATACTCGCTCCATTTGCACTTACACGCAAAGGTGACCATAAGCCGTTTGTACTCATCCCGACAGACAATCCCGACGAACTCTTTGACATATCAGTGACACCTGCCATCGACCGTATGGAAGATGCCATAGTGGAAGCGGACGAATGGATGCGCACACAAGGATTGCCAGAGCAGCTGCGTCTGCGCGTTGGTCTGGCATGTGAGGAAAGCATCAAAAACATCATCCAGCATGCCCTCGGCAAGAAGGCACAGCACTCAGCGATAGACATGCGCATAGCTCTGTCAGCCGACAAAGTGACGGCTGTTATCCGCGATGAAGGCACACCGTTCAACCCCGTTGAGCAAGACCCAGGCACAGGACTCGGCTTGATGCTCGTCCGCAAAACATGCGACGACCAAAAATACGAATACCTATTCCACCAAAACATCCTCACCATCGAGTGGCAGCGAAAATAAAACATAATCAGCGCCCTTTCGGGCGCATCTTTATCGTAACCGAGGGGCTTGCCCCTCGGTAGACGTGAGCTTATGTCACGCGCTGCGCTTTGCCGCAGCGCATCAAACACCATGATGCTCAATATGATAGCGACTGATGCGCTGCGGCAAAGCGCAGCGCGTATATCCTCCATCTCTTTCCGAGGGGCTCGCCCCTCGGTTAACATAGAGATGCGCCCACAAGGGGCGCGAATTGCTTGCGAATCCTTATGTTAGTGACATTGTGCCACGACATGTCCCTACAGCCCATTCATCTTGCATATCCACATTATGACTGCCTATCTGATAGAGGAGATATATGAACCGCTTTGCCCTGCGCAACTCAGCATCAGGGCGCGTGGGGTGCTGGGGAGTCTGCTTGCCGACAGGTATGGCATCAGGCAGCTGCCCGTTATCGCCACATATCCGTCAGGCAAACCGTATTTCCCGACGCATCCGCATATTCATTTCAGCCTGTCGCACTGCTCTCGGGCTGTCATGGGAGCGGTCTCAGACACGGAGGTAGGATGCGACATTGAAGATATACAAGACGCAGCGGATATCACAAGCGAACTATTGCAGGTGGCGTTTTCACTCGCAGAACAAGCCCGGATACTCCAGTCTGCCACTCCTGCTGTGGAGATGACGCGCCTTTGGACCCGCAAAGAAGCCAATATGAAACGCACCGGAAGCATCCCCGACAACCCTGTCAACTGGCTGTCGGAGATGCCCGGTGTGTCTACGTATACCTGCTGCGAAGCAGCGAAAGGCTACATATATTCAATCAGTCATTGAGATGCAAAACCAGCTCCTCTACCGAGATGCCGAGCATCGACATCTCATGTCGGAGACGTGGCAGCGTGTCGGCGAAAAACTCCTCACGCAGCTGCTCCCGGATTATATCCTTTGCCTCCTGAGCAACAAAGCAGCCCAGACCGCGCTTCTGATATAGGATGCCGAGAGCCTGCATGTCGTCATAGCTCTTCAATACCGTGCGAGTGTTGACCGCCATGGCAACCGACAGCTCCTTGACCGACGGCACACGTCCGTCAGTCTGCCAGTCGCCCGAGAGTATGCGGCTGTAGCAGTAATCGGTAATCTGCCGATAAATCGGTTTTGATGTGTTGAAATCCACTATATCTGACGGTTTTTGATTTTCAAAGTTATCAAGACCAACAACACTATACTTGCCACAATGTATCCGACGATTGACCATTCCACCACCGGTATCATCATGCCCTCGACCACCCCATCAGCAAAAGCAGTTGCTTGTTCAGGAGTAACGTCAACATTATCTACAAAATACTCCTTCATCAGGCTCATCATATGCACAATCGTATAGACCATGATAGCAACATAAACGCCAACGCCGATGACGATATCCCAGACAAGCGTCTTGAACACCACATTGTGCTTGAAGAGCAATACGAAATACAAGGTAAGCAGTGCTGGCACTCCCCCGTTCATATAGATATTGCCACGAGTGGACATGAGAGCCTCAAAATAGGAAGGAAGATTTCCCTTATCAAATCCATTCATGCCCAATACCAGCATCTTCATGTTTATCTCTCCAGGAAAAAAACTATCGACGAGTACAGGAAACAGCATAGCGACGAAAGGTATCACTATCGCGGTATACCCTATCATGAATATGCTCTTTGCCTGCCATGATGCCGGCAGAGTGACATCCATCACCCGGGAGTTATAGCGGGCAAATGCGAGAGGTGCAAACATGATCATGAAACATACGACGGCTGCAAGCATAACGTACGGCACCTTGAATCCGTAGCATGAAGCCCACGCCATCAATGCGGCAATGACCAGCGATGCCACCGCATACCATATGACCTGCCACTTCAAGCGTGGCCCATAGTAGCGGCATAAAAGTACAATCTGGCGCCATAGCGACGGCACAGGAGGTGTCATAGCAGAAACAGAATTACAGTCATTCATCTTCGGAATCATTTAACAGGTGGATAATACGGTCACGTGCCGGGCTGAAAGCGGCATTGTAGAGCATCGTCAGGTCGGGTTTGCCGTCAGCATCGGCATAATCACCCGACATCTCCATCACGGCACGGTACAGACCCATGCGCATCTCACTATAGATAGCACCGGGCAATGGCTGCATCGAAGCAACGAAGGCGAGGCGCGATGCCACGCGATCCATAGAGGTGTTGAACAGCACTTGACCGGCTGACAGCATAGCCACGCTGTCAAAGAGATTTTCCAGATCCTGCACCGTATGGGTCGAAACGATGACCGTCTGATCCATATCCACCGATGATGCCATGATATTGCCGAGTATCTGTTTGGACTTGATGTCAAGACCGTTGGCTGGCTCGTCAAGCAGCAGTACGCCCACTCCCAATGACAATGCATAAGCGAGCTGAGCCTTGCGGCGTGTCCCAAGCGACATCTTGACAAACGGACACCACTCGTCTATGCCGAATGCTGCGAGATTGGCTTTGAGCAAGTCGGCATTAAACCGGGGATAGAAACAGGCATGGCACCGCACCATCTGGCGTATATTTTTTGCCGGGAAAGTCATGTTGTCACCTAAGAAAAACACATCACGCATCACCTCGGGGCGGTGAGTGGCGACATCTATGCCGTCAATCAGGCATTCACCGTACTGCGGACGCAGCAGACCCGCCATCACTTCAAGCAGAGTGGTCTTGCCCGCACCGTTCTCACCGAGAAGCAGATGTATGCCCGGAGGAAAGGAGGTCGTGACATCCTTAAGTGTCACGACTCCCTTACGGTAGGCAAAGCTAAGGGTTTCAAGCTTAATCATTGCTCAGTGTACATCAGTTGTTCTTAACCAGTATATTTCAGTATCTATGTTCACTTGACAGGTGTCACGGTGTAGCCGGCGTTCTGCAATGCCTTGATCAGTCCGTTATCGCCCACGAGATGCCCTACACCCACGGCTACAAATACCTTGCTGTTAGGGAGGATATTGGTGGTCAGTTTCTGCACCCATGCAGCATTGCGGTTGTCAAATAGACGCTTGAACATCGGATCTTCGGGGTCGAAATCCTCATCCTTGAAAAGGACATCAGATATGACATCCAGATTTTCGGTCATATAGGCATCAGCCAGTTTCTTGGCTTTCTCGCCGCTCTCGCTGTCGTTACGCACAGCTTCCATGAGGTCGTCTACCTGGTCCATGATGGGAGCGTTCATCAGCACGTCAAACTGCTCTTCCATCGTCTCAAGTCCCTTGACAGGCTTGTTGGCTGCCTTTACACGCTGCTGGATCTGAGTGTCAAGCTGCTCCATGGGGTTGAAGTTGGGGAAATTTTTCGCGCTCTGGAGCATGGCGAGCTGTGTCGATACCATTGCAGGCTTGAAAGCATCGAGCTGCGCTGCGTTGAGCATGCCGCCGGTATAGGATGCGAGCAAAGAGTTGAGCGAGTCGAGCTGTGCTGCGGTCATCACCTTGGTCAGCGTGGAGTCGGCAGGAGCGGAAGCATATTTCATTGTAAGCTGCACCATCTCGGGCGACTGGGGATTTTCGGGCATCTCCACTTCGCCGTACATCTCCTCCACCGAAGCGAGAGCCGGGGCGAAACCGCTGATGCTGTCCATCACCGAGGCAGGAGCCAGATGATGTGTGCCGAATAGGTAGCTGTCACCCTTTGCATCCTTGCCGCTGACGCGCCACAGGAGTTGGGCATTGGCACTACCGAGACCTACGAGGAGGGTTGCGATGATAAGAGCTGTCTTTTTCATTTCTGTCTTTTTTTGAGTTTTATTTGGAATATTGTTGATTGATTTTATCGTTGTTCTCATGTAGTGATGTAGTAGTGTGCATCACTATCACGCTGCAAATGTACGGCAATTTTCCCAATTACCAAATTTTCTCGCAATTTTTTTGAAAAAAATTTCTGCGAGATACGGATTTTCGTAATATAAATCATATAATTCTTATAATTTGAGCATAAGCATGGCGATTATCCGACAAATCATTAACTTTGTCCCTGGTTGTAGGGACATGCCGTGGCATGTCCGCTTTCCCAGCCCCGTCAGTCACACCCTATGAAACACCTTGCTATCTTCATAATCGCAATCGCGGCGTTGTCGGTGTCGTGCGGCAGACACGCCGCCACCGAGGCGCTCATTGACCGCGCCGACTCGCTGATGAGTGAGCATCCCGACTCGGCTCTGACACTGCTCAGTGCCATTGATGGCTCAGCCCTGCCCCACGGTTCAGAGCTTAACGCCCGTTATGCCCTGCTGCTGACGCAGGCACAGGCAAAGTGCTTCAAGCCGTCTGCTGACGATTCGCTCATATCCATAGCCGTTGATTATTATACCCGCCACGAAGACCTGCTGCAGCTGACCAAGGCGCATTTCTATCGCGGGAGTGTGCAGTATAAAGCCCGGCATTACGCCAAGAGCCTGATGTCGATGTTTCAGGCCCTGGAGCTAGCGCGTGAAGTGGGATCCGACTTCTGGATGGGGCTGGCGAGCCGCGGAGTCGCCGACGTGTATCTCGCTACCTTCAACGGCGAAGAGGGAGTGCGATACGCACAGAAAGAATACGAGCACTTCCGTCGCGACAAAACCCAGCCATACCTCAACTACGCACTCTTAGATCTCGCGAACGCATACAATAATTCAGCCCACTATAAGGAATCAATACCTATCTGCCAACAGGTTGTTGACTCAGCCCGCAAGCATGATGACCCATATCTTGAGCATGAAGCATGGGGGACAATGGGACGCTCCCTGATGGGGGCACAAAGGTATGCGGAGTCCGCCAGTGCGTTTGAAAAAGTCTGCCTGTCAGAATATGCCACCGCTGAAGATTCATCATACCTTGCAACCATGTATGCAAAATCCAAACGCTTGGATAAAGCCATTGACTTATACCGTGCCATAGGCAACCGAGATACTACTCTTCAGCTGGAGTGGCTGAAATTTGAGATATATGTACGCATTGATTCTCCATATCGTGCCATAAAATCCCTTTTAAAACTTGACACCGAGCATAATGACATTATAGAAAACCGCATAAGCATTGATCTTACGACATCATTGCTGGATTATCACACCAACCTTCGACAGGAAGCAGAGCGGTCTCGCGATCTTTCATACATGTTTATCGGAGCCATGACTATAGTAGGTCTGCTGATTGCCTTCATTATTTATGTGTGGATCAGACGGTATCGGCAGCGACAACAAGAAAAGATAGAGCAAGGATTGGAAATGGTACAATCGCTGAGCGATTCGTTGCAGACCAAATCATCAGAGTGCATACAAAACCGCCAGCTTATCCATGCACTGCTCCGCAAGAAATATGTCCTGTTTGACCAACTATGCAAACATGTATATCCCCGGCAGGACTCCGAGGCTAGCAACCAGCAGCTCTATCAGACTATCACGGATTTCGTAAAGGAAATCCAGGGCAATGAAACCAAAATTGACGAATTGGAGGCGATGGTCAATCAGCACATGTCATGTCTGATGACTGATTTCAAAGCGGATGTTCCAAAAGCCAACAAGACCGATGCCAAGCTGTTCCTGTTTTCCGTCTTGGGCTTCTCAGACACAGCCATCGCCATGTTTCTCGGCAAGAAGCAAGTGAGAGCCGTCTACGATTCGCGCCGCCACCTCAAAGACAAAATCAAAGACTCCGGCTGCCCCAACCCCGACCGCTACCTCCAATACCTGTAGCAAAAATCCCACAAAAATAGAGGGTGTTGCAGAACTGGAACTCCCCGACTTGTAGGGACATGCCATGGCATGTCAGCCCCCAATATGCATGGTTTAAACGGTCATAGACAGCCAAATCAGACATGCCATGGCATGTCCCTACAACATTATTGTTTCGCAACACTTTCATTCTCGTAAGATTATTCCGCTTGTAAAGGCGCGGCATAGCCGCGAGCGTTAAGAATAGAGGGTGTTGCAAAACATCCCCCGATTTTTTATCGTGCTATGGGATGTGGATGTGTAAGGCGATGTCTCCGTAGGAGACACATATATTAGGCAGGGGTCATGCACGCTGTTTAGGCTTGCATTACCCCTGTGTAGCATTCATCCCCCCATTATTATCGCCTCCGTCGGAGGCGCACCCCACTACCAGAGTGCGCCACCTACAGCGGCGTGTGTCTTGTGCCGTTGCTCGTACAGTGGTCAGGCTGACCTACAGCCAGCCTGACCACTGCCTAACATGTCAGCCTCCCACGGAGGCAACACCCTCCCTATATCATACAGGTTGAATCACCACAATTGACGGGGTCTGCAACACCCTCTCTACAAGCCGCCCTATTGTATCAATAATCGCCACGCACCCCTTCATCATTTACCCTACACCTCATCTCGCCTATAAAACGACTTGGCAAACGGCTTCATTAACCCACTATATATCAGGCGGTTAAAATCGCGCCAACTTGGCAAGAAAAATTTCTTTACAATCTACTGATTACCAGCGATTTAAAAATCAAGGTTGCCAACTTTTTTCGCCTCGAAAATTTGGCTGTCCCATCCCATACACCGTAACTTTGCCGCAAAATCATCTCACCCACGTTATGAAAACATTCATCACATCAATCATCTTAGCCCAGCCTATCAGGTTGCTCCCGATGCCTTTGAGGTATGGCAAGAAATTCACAAACACTGCAACGAGACAGATAAACTCACTCAGCTCAATTCATCCATAAAGAAATAGCTTGACACATCAAACCAACAATATAGGTTGTAATCAATTGCTAATCAGATACATAAATTATTTACACCAACAAATAGATATATAAACATCTAATTATCAGCTAATTACAATCTATATTAGGGAAAAGACTAAAAATAAAATTTCATTCTTTAATAACACGCTGAATATCGGGTAGTTACAGAATCGAAAAGCCAAATGATTTTTCTATACATTTACTTGGAGCGTGAGAATTTTCCCTTAAATTTGTAAATTATTTTCATTTTTTACATAACATAAATGAGATATCTTGTTATTGTCATAATCGCAATCACTGCATTTTCTTGCGGTAAACATAATAGTATGGAGGCCGTACTTGATCGCGCCGACTCGCTGATGACTGAACAACCAGACTCGGCTTTGATTCTGCTTCGCAGTATAGACGGTACAGCATTCTCTCACAGTTCCAAACTTAACGCCAGCTATGCACTCCTTCTAACCCAAGCTCAGATAAAATGCCATGAACATGTCATGGATGATTCTTTGATTGCGATTGCGGTCAACTATTATTCAGATAATAGCGACATGACATCCCGTCTACTGTCATATTACTATCATGGTCGTGTAAAATACAATTCGGAGGACTATGCCCTTAGCTTGATTTCAATGCTCAATTCATATGCCATCGCACAAGACATGAATGACACATTCTGGACGGCGATGTCAGCACGAGAAATATCCGCCATATACAATCTGACCTACAACCACGCTGATGAACTGAAATATGCACAGATAGCATATGAAAATTTCAAATCAATAGACCGAGAGCCACATTTATCATATGCCGCAGTAGACCTCGCCGCAGCGTATTTCAATATGAACGACAGTGAAGCAGGGTTGAAAATTCTCACCACTCTTATTGATTCTGCCAAACTCAACAACGACCAGGAATTGTTAGCCGAACTCTACAGGCAGTTGGGCAAATTATATTTAAAAAATGATGATTATACCCGAGCCAAGACAGTATGGGAAAAAATATGCTCTACACCTGTAGCTAATGAGGAGGACTCTATATTCTTAGGCACTGCTTGTGCCGGACTGAGGCTAATTTCCCCTGCAAGCCAAATAAAAGATACGTACACTAATAGCGACAATATAAGCATAGCATCACAATACCTGACATATACAATTCTCAAACATTCCGGTAGATATGAGGAGGCACTTGAAGCATCGGAACAATTAGACAGCATGACAGACTCTGTTTTTCGGCGCAGAGTCAACCAAGGAATTACAAGCGCAGTCACTTCATATTTCGATCAGGCAAACCGTCTTGCCAAAGCCAATCATGAGAGAACTCAGTACCGCCTATGGATAGTCATAGCCATATCCATAATAGTTTTGTTGATAATCGGATGGATTTTCTTGTGGTATAGAAGACAACAGACCCGTACAATAAACACCTACATCACATCATTGCACGAATTACAAGAGGTTATTAAATCAAACGAAAACAAAGCATTAAAAGCACATGAGGTTGCTTCTGAGCTAATCTCGGATCATTTCAAAGAATTTGATACAATGTTTGCAGAATCATTTGAAATGGACGGCAATCCTCAAGAGCAAAAAAGGATTTCCAACAAAGTCAAGTCCTTAATCAAAACATTTTCATCTGATGAAAAGAAAATAAAAGAACTTGAAGATATGGCAGACAAACATTATAACCATGCCATGTCCGATATCAAACGTGATTTCCCCACCCTGACAAAAGGAGAATTCCGACTGTTTCTTTATTCTCTCCTTGGCTTTTCAATTAAAACGCAAGGGGTGCTTTTGGATAAACACACTATGAACGCAATATATAGCGCACGCCGTCATTTTTCGGATAAACTACGCAAACTTGATGCCTCTAAAGCTGAAAAATACATCAATTTGCTTAATAGGCAAAAACCATAAATCACTATCATTCAGCCTATTATCAATCACAGAACGAGCGCATATCCCGTAACCTACTATCTATCAAGCATTTACATTCAAGAAATTAAGCGCCTAAATTTTTATGAGTCCTGCACAAATATAGTTTATTGATTCTCAAGGTAATACAGGATACTTTCAACATGGCTTTTGCCTAATGAATTATTTGGCATCAGCAAGCTCATCGCGTAAATTTGCGGCATAAAATTTAACGCCAAAAGCCTTATGCAGCGACTCAGATTCATCCTCTTAATCCTCTCCATCTTCGTTACCCTCACACACTCTATTAATATACGGGGTGAGGAGGTTGGCAGCAAATCCACAGTGCTAACTCAGCACCGTAAAACCAATAGACCTGAAATGCCCTCTCGAGAGCGTATCATATGTACATACGTACAGGGGCATATTGAATTTGACTTTAATAATTCTGAATACCTGGATGTAACCATCAGCAAAGATGACACCCCCATATGGTCAGGCACGGTCACACAAGACGAGCCATCCGCTGAAATCCCCATCCTCTACGGTGAATACACTATCGCATGTATCACCGAAAACGGTCACGTCTATCTCGGCTCTTTAAATTTCTAAGCTATATTTTCTAAGTTCTACTAACACACAATCTAAATCATGCTAACGACAAAATTTAAATCGCTTCTTTTCATCAGCATTGTGGGACTGGTCTGTGGATGTACTTCCAATGACGAACCTGCTGTAGTATCTAACATTGCAGAACCAGAGAAATCTATTTCATTGTCTCGTGACGAAGTGGTAAGTATTGCATTCGATGAGCCACAAAACATATCACAATCAGAAGCAATAGAGGCTGTCCGTGAATTTGTCAACGGAATCAATCAAGGAGTTACATCCCGAGCCAATAACACTTTTACAGTCGCAAAAGAATATCGTCTTCCTGTGGCGTCGGCCTCTCTGACCCGAGCATCTGTAACGAATGACAGTATCACCTTTTATGACATAGAGGATAATGCGGGCTTTGCCGTGGTATGTGCCGACGAGCGTCGGCCTGGAGTTGTCGCTTACATACCTTATGGAGATAAAGAGACCGGTAAAGAATGTGGAGCCGATATGATGCTGGACTTAGCCCAAAAGACAGCATTGGCAGAAATTGAGGAGGTAGAAATCCTCAGGAGCACTCTTCATGATGCAACATGGTCAAAAATAAATGCAAGACTAAAGCCCTCCCAACAGCTTACATTTAAAGAAGTCCAGAATCTGATACAAGTGGAAGATGAAAATGAATTATCCACGCGTTCGCAGCCAAGTACCAGTCTTTCAAGCGTGGTCACCATGGTAGCCCCCGTGGCCACAACTCTGTGGAGTCAAGAACAACCCTATAATACCAAATTACCGCAATGTTATATGTGGCTATCGTACTTAAATGACTATGAGCAGACCTATTATCCTGCAGGATGTGGGGTCGTTGCCGGAGCCCAGGCAATGGTTGCTGTAATGAACAACAATATCTCAATAAATGGAGTCATCATGGACTGGGAATATATGAGAAATAATCCGGAGTTCAAAGCCTACCCTCCTGCACCTGATGGATTACGGGAAATGGTAACCACCCTGATAAAGGCAGTTTATGACGGTTCTGGTTCTAAACCTGAAATTGATGCATCTGGGACTTATAAACCCGACATGGATAAAAATCTGCCCATAGTAACATGCAGCGGTACGGATATCGATAAATTGATTACGTATATGCGCAACTATGTAACCTGCGGTGCAAAATACAATTATTTCGCAGCCGATCCGATACTGGAAACCATAAGGGCTAACTCCTCCTACCCATCAGTTGCATTAATGGGCGGTACAAAAAACGGCACATCAGGCACTACTAATGATACCCACGCATGGGTCATCGACGGTTATGCCATCTGCCCCAAATCCACCCGTGCCATTGTGAAAAACTATGATTTGTATTTCCATGCAAATATGGGTTGGGGCGGAAACAATAACGGTTTTTATAAGGTCAACACAGACCTCACCATAAGTTTTGAGACTTCTGCCGGCAATTTTGACCACAATTTCTGGTGCGTTACAAGTATACATCGGAAATAAAATGTTATCTTTACAATGTAAATTCTGCATTTTATCATTCAACACAATCTATCATGAATATAATTTTTAAGAGTATTGCTGCTATATTGGTCGGCTTGCTGGCAGTATCGTGTGGCAGCGACAATGACGAGGATGTGATGCAGCCTATGAACCTGTCTGATGGTTCAGTCAAAATGTGCCTTCGAGGAGATACACAATCCATAAGCATCAGTGGCGGCAGCGGCGACTTCACTGTTGCGGTCAATGGTAATTCCGTCACTGCTGCCTGTGACGGACGCATCATCAGACTCACGCCCGAAGCATTTGGCGATGCCACGCTTACGGTAACTGACGCTTCAACTGGAGCAACGGCACAGTGCACCGTCAACGTCGGTAAATCGTTTGCCAAATTCCGTCCTTCATACACCATCGACCCATTTTTCGGCGAGCAAAGCATCCTCTATATGGACTGCGACTTGCAGTCATCACCGCGCCAGTGGGTAATTACCACCATAGACGGGCAAAAGCTCCATGAAGGGACTTTCACCACGACATATCTGCGTGACGAGGCCGTGACCAACCAAGGCGAGGATTACAACTTCGCCCTTTTTACCCTTGAAATGAACGAGGGAAGCACCACCCATCATTACATAGCAGGCGACATGATGACCATCGCAGACGGCACTCCATGGTGGGCAATCCTATTCCCCGAAACAGGCTGGCATGCTCTGAACCAGACTGCACTTGATCAAGCCCCGACCCGCTCAACGATGCCCACGACCATCATCGGCATCTCATTCTTCAGCACCGATGCTGACCTGCTTAATCCCCTGGCATCCTGGGTAGTTTCAGGACCAATTCCATTTCCTTAAACTCAGCATCTTCATAGAGACACGCATTACACAAAAGGCGGCATATGGAATCTTTTAACGTCAGGTGGTCCACAAGTTCCATCGTGATAACAGCTATCACTGGACTTGTTCTTTTGGGCTTCTTTATCTATCTGTTAGTTACGCACAAAGGCATCAAGGATGTCGCGACCATCGCTTTCATTATAGTAGTCCTCAGTTCTATCGGACTCATAGGACTGATTCCCACGAAAATCCAATTAGGAAATGGCGAGTTGACCGTCCATCGCGTCATCGGAAACAAGACATTCCGACTGGATGAGATTAACAAAGCTTTTATACCTAAAGACGTGTCCGCATTGAAACTTTGCGGGTCAGGTGGACTATGCGGAAATATCGGCTGGTACAGGTCTGATGGATTAGGTATATATTTCAGCTACGTTATGGATAAAGACCAGTCATTTTGCATCATTCTCTCCAACGGAGACAAGTACATGTTATCATGTGATGACTCCAAGAAGTTAGCAACCCTGTTAAGCAACCAATAGCAACGCTTATATGATAGCTCCAATCACAGCAAGACATCTGACAATCTCAGATAGCTTGCTGTGATTGCATTTTCCTTTAGGAATGCGATATAGATATTAAATCACTTGTAATCAACCAGATAACATTTAACAAACACCACATATTACTATAACAGATTAATTACCAGCTAATTACAATCTATATTCAGAAAAAGACTAAAAATAAAATTTTCCACTTCAATAAAATATTGATTATCAGTGTATTACAAAACCACAAAGCCAAATGATTTTTCCGTCAAAATACAGGCTAAATAAAAATTAATCTCCAATTTTGCAGTTTGATATTCATCATCACAATCAATAATCCGATGCAGGTACGTTTCTTTTTACATTTGATATGCTTTTTATGTTACTTGGTAATTAACATTGACACTTTCGCGCAAGGGGAGCAGGGTGACACTCTGCGGCTGGGGGAGGTGACTGTCAGGGCGCAGCAGCAGTATGTGACGGGGGAGGCTGTGGTTTATGTACCGACTAAGGCTGACAAGAAGGATGCGCAGAGTGCGGTGGATCTGCTGCGGATGTCGGCTATACCGCAGATTAAGGTCAATCCAGTGGATGACAAAGTGACTGACAACTTCGGCGAGGATGTCAGCATATTTCTCAATTATCTCCCGGCTGGCAAGGAAGACATTGCCGGGCTTAAAACATCGGATGTGAGGAAAATCGAATATCTCACCTCTCCAACTGATCCGCGGTTCAGAGGCGCAAAATCGGTCATAAATATAATCGTCACCGAATACGCATATGGCGGTTACACCAAACTTTCATCCACGCTACGCACTATCTGCGAAATCTCCGGAGGCGTGGATGTCTACAGCAAATTCGCATACAAACGGATGACTTTTGACCTATATGCCGCGCTTAAAGAGTCATCGACACACCATTCAGGCACATCCAACGATGACCGATACTCTCTTGCCGACGGTATCGTCACAAGAAAAGAGACTCCGCAATCATCATACCTGCGTGACAGCCGCTATCCCATAACCTTCCGCGCCACCTACAATGCTCCCACCATGCAGCTGAGCAACGCGGTGGCATTTTCACATACAGCCACACGAGCCAATGACGAAAGCGGACTGATAGATTATAATGGAGGAGCATACGGCGCAACCTCAGAAGCATACCGAAGATATGAGCCTGACATGTCAAACTCAGCGATGTTCTTAGGGTCTTATTATTTCGAGCTACCCAAAGGCTGGGCATTAAACATCGTTCCCCAGCTCTCCTACTCACACTACACCGACAATCTCGGCTATTACGTCACTGACTCATCACCGATTATCAGAGACATAGCCGAAGATGCCACCAGCGGAGCCATTGACGGATATTTAGAAAAGACTTTCGGACAATCACATTCGCTCATACTCGGAGTCTCTTATGAAAATGAGCATAACACCCTCCATTATATCAGAGAAAACAGCAAAGAAACAATCACCTATGATGCCATAGACGGCTATGCCGGTTACACGTTCAGTAAAAACGGATTGACAGCGTCTATTGAAGGAGGCATGAAATGGGACAAATCCAAAGCCGGATACAGCAGTGACCACAGCATTTCACCGTTTGTCGACTGTGATTTACGCTACAGCCCCGATACAAGAAACATGTTCTCCGCAAGCATACGGTATAAGACGACACCTCCTTATTCCTTTCAGAAAACATCAGCGATATTGCAGGAAAATGAGTATCTGTACGTCACAGGCAATGCGTCACTGAAAAACGACCGACAGCTCACAGCCAATCTGGGATACTCATACATCCCGTCAAACCTCATCACATTAAGCGGATATGCAAGCTATCGCGGAATCTATGACCGCATAACCGAATCATACGCGCCTTACGCAGAGGGGACAAGGCTTCTGCGCACATATGCCAACGACGGACGTTACGACCGCATCATGGCAGGTGTATCGCTCTCGTGGAAACCGTTGGACGGAAAGCTCGTAGTCAGTTCTTCGCCAGGATTTGCCCACTATCAGATCAGCGGACCAGTGGCAAGATGCTACAACGCATTCCAATTCAACGCCTCCGTCAGAGGAAGCCTGTCGAATTTCTATGCCTCCGCGTCTTTCAAACTCCAAAGCCGTGAATTAGCCGGTTCAAACAATGCCATCTGGAAAGACCGTGATTACTATTCCATCGAAGCCGGCTGGGCAAATGACAATCTAAACGTCCGCCTCAACGCAGCCAACCTGTTCAATCGCGGATGGGTAAGCATAACCCAGGATATGGAGAGCGAACTATACTCCTATTACCGCACATACTACGGCAGCACATACCATCCCACCCTGTCACTGAGCGTCACATACACCATCGGCTACGGCAAGAAAATAACCCGCCGCAACGAGATAGGCGAACTCAACCAATCCAGCTCAGCCATAATGAAATAAAACCCAACACCACAGCAGCAATATAGATTGCAATCTACTGGCAATCAATGCAATATCTTAAAAATTCCACAATTAGTGTCATAATCTCCTGATTTACAAATAATTACAATCTATATTCAGAAAAAGACTAAAATTAATTTTTTTGCATCCTCACAATACACTCATTATCAATCAGTTACAAAGTGCAAAAGCCAAATGATTTTTCCGTCAAAATACACGCTAAATAAAAATTAAACCCTAATTTCGTAGTTTAACATTCATTATCACAATCAATAATCCGATGCAGTTACGTTTCATTTTATTTGCAGTGGTGCTTACGGCGGAGGCAGTGACAGTCTGCCATGCGCAGGTAGATGTTGATTCCATTGTTGCGGTCTATGAGAGGGAGTTGGCGCTTGACGAAGTAATGGTGACTGCTCAACGCAAGAGCACGAAGGTAATCCGTGGCGGCATATCCTACGACATGGCAGGGAACAAACTGGCTGACGGGATGTCGATGGCTGACGCTATCAAATTAGTGCCGCTTGTGGCTCCTACGTCTGGAGGTGGAGTGAGCGTGACAGGGAGCAAGCCGGTGAAACTGTATCTCAACGGCAATCCGTGGAACATTGCAGCAAGCGATCCTGCCGGGGCGTTGGCGAGTCTCCCAGCCAATTCGGTGGCAAAAGTAGAGGTAATCCTCTCGGGTGACATCCGCTATCCCGAGGCGCGTGGATATGTCGTAATTGACGTATATACCAAGCAGCGGCTTCTTGACCACTACAATCTATATGCCCGGCTCGTCGGGGAGACGATGCCTTGCGGCGAGGGGAACATTGCCGCCAACTTCGCCAAAGGAAACGTCACACTCTCAGCTTCATATCTCTACGACGTCGACCGCCAGAACAACCAACGCGCCACATGGACGAGCGCATTCCGCTCTCCCCTCTCCGCCCCGCTCTCGGCACGGCGAGAGATGGACGATGGCACCGGCACATGGCAGAGCCATCTGGGAAGCCTCATGGCGACATGGCAGTTAGACACTCTCAACACGCTCTATGCCGACGTGCATGTGTTGGCAAAAATCCAGCATTTCAACACCACATGGCACGAAACAGCTGACCTGCACATGCCAGACGGCATCGCGACCAATGAATACTTTGACCACAACAGGGACTACAACAATTTCACAAAATTAGAGACCAACATAATCTGGCAGAATCTTCGTCCCTCCGACCGATCCGAACGATGGAAAGTAGGCTACCGCTACACATTTGACCCCGATACGCGCTCATATGACGTAGAAAGCACGACCAGTAATGACATGTCAGCCCCACAAATCGCTGAGGGCAAAACACGCGGCAAGCAGCACAACCATCTGCTATCGGGAATCTACACCCATCCCATCAATCAAAACAACCGCATCCAAGCCGCCATATGGCAGACTCTGCGATATGGCAGAGCCAAATATCTCATACCTGAAACAGGCGAATGGGACACCAACCTCCGCTACGATTACGCCATCACGGAGGCAGCCATGGCATACAGCGGCAGCTACAGCAAAGTCAATCTCTACGCCTCTGCCGGCATGGAGTATGACCATACCAATCTCCGCTACTACGACAGCGACAAGCTGCGTTACGATTATTGGTCGTTCGTGCCATCGCTCTCAGTGGGCTATGCCATCAGCCGCAGCAGCAACATCAGCCTCAATTACGATTACAGCGTCAAGCGTCCCGACATCATGCAGCTCAACCCGTTTGCCGAGTATATAAACCGCCACACCTGCACCCAGGGCAATCCATCGCTACGCCAGTCGGGCATACACAATGTGCAGTTGTCGTGGTTTAAGATGTGGCAGAAATTCATGGTATCAGCAAGCGCCTCCTACAGCCACGCCACGCATCCCATCATGCTGATGCCGACAGAGTCTATGTCAGACATCTACGTGATGCTATCACGTTACGCAAACATTGACCGCTCCGACATGGCGGGGCTGTCAATATTCGGTCGCGTGACCATCCGCAACGGCATGTACCTGTCGCTCAACGCCTCCGGCTCCCGTCAATGGCTCCATAATGCAGCGACTTCACTGTCGCAAAGCAGCTATGGAGTCAACGTTTACGCCTCCTACGATGCCGCTTTCAAGCACGATTGGGCTGTTGGTGCCAGCTACGGCTACTTCAAAAACCATCCCGAGCCGTTCACATCGGTCAACTCCATGTACATCAACGATTTCAAGGTCAGAAAAGGATTCCTTGACCGCCGTCTCAACATAGAGCTGGCTCTCAGCATGCCGTTTTCCCGTCACCGCAAAATATCCCGCACAGTCACCCTCCCGACCGCAGAGATGACCCAGACCAACTGGGCGACAGCCCGCTCCCTGCGTCTGACCCTCTCCTACCTCCTCGGCGGCAAAGTCTCCAAAGTGAAGCGTGACCGCAGCCTCAACACCACCGACATCACCACCGGCATCGAATAACCCAACACCCCACAACAAAAATATACAAACATACCACCACCTCAAACCTGAATATAGATTATAAACTGCTATAAATCACCAACATAAATCAAAAGATAACAAGCAAAAATTCCCAATCTACTGATTACCAGGTAAATACAATCTATATCACACAAAAAGACTAAAAATAAAATTTCACACTCCCATAACACCCTAATTATAAAGATATTACAAAACACAAAAGCCAAATGATTTTTCGCAGATTTTTTGTCCAGGCTATAATATAACCGTATATTTGCCCACATCCATTATCACAATATGAAAGTAATAGTAGCTATATTATCATTATTAGGCTCTTGGCAAATGATGGCTCAAAATATAATCAATGTTCCTGATTCAACAGCTGTGTCAGGACAGACGGCAGCCGACAGCATACCTGACTACGATGCCATAGAGCTGGGGGATGTGACAGTGACGGCTACGACTGACCGCAGGGATGCAGTGACGCAGACCATCACAGTTACGGATTCGATGCGCGAGGGGACAAACAGTGCGATAGCTCTGCTTGGCAATGTACCGGGCATCACACTTGACCGTCTGTCGGAAACCATCAAGGTCGGTTTTGACTCCAATGTGCCAATACTCGTCGATGGCATTGAGGTAAATGCTGACTATGCCAAAAACATCACACCCGACCGCGTTTACAAAGTGGAAATCATGCGCCACCCTTCCGGTCGTTATGCCAACTACCCTGTCGTGGTCAACCTCAAGCTCAAAACCACTTTCCAAGGCTGGGACATGAACTTGCATGCGCGGTCGCTGGCATCGCTAAAAAATGAGCACTCCAACACGGAGACAGCCGGAGGCAGCTATACCTATTCCACCACAAGATGGAACCTGTATGCCAACTTAGACTATAAGCACACAGACCTCTACGAAGCCAAAGATTATATCAAGGATGTATTCGGCAACACAGATGAAACCGTCACTGCAAATCCTGACCGACCTAACATCTATCAACGCCGCAACATATACACGGCATTTATGGGCTGGGATTACAAATTCAGCTACTACCACCGACTGACCACCCAAGCCACCGCCAATTTTGCCAAATCATCATACACAGAGAGCTATGACATGGCTAATAATAGCGCAGAGCAGAGAATCCATGATGACTACAAAACCCGCGAGGTTGCTGGAGGCTTGTTTTATGACGGTCTTATCGGCGACAAACTTCACCTCAACGCCGAGACATATTATGACTATTACTACAATCATGATGATTATTCATTTATAAAATCCAGTCCTTATGCCGAATCCCTGACACCGACATCCGGAGAAAAGCATTATGCAATAGCTTATATCGGAGCTTCATACGACTTTACCCAAACGCTACGCATGGGGCTTAACAACACTTTCACGTTCAGAAAATACACCGTGACCGACCGTACCAGCGGCGAGCGCGATTATGATTCAGACGAATACCGCAACCGTGCCGACATCAACATATCATGGCAAAAGGGCAATACTCTGTATGTCAATGGAGGCATGAGCCTTCTGACAGTCAAAAACCGCAATATTGCAGGCTCGCAGAGCCTTGAGCGGACTATATGGTCTCCTCTCCCATATGCACGGTTGTACTGGCGAATCATCCCTAATCTGTCATTCAACGCCAACTACTATTACTCCATATCATACCCTGACCTTGAGAAACTATCACCAGTAAGTTATTATAACGGCAACCACATATACCGTCAAGGCAACCCGTCGCTCAAAGCCATGTCAATGCACTATGTACAGGGAGAGCTTGACTTCAAAGGGATGTTGAAGCTGACCTACATGCACCGCTTCTCTGACAATGACCTTACTGACTATTTTCTCACCACACCATCATCACATGAAGTCATACAAACCTATGCCAACAGCGATTTCCAACACAGCTACATAGGCATAGAAGGAGATTTCAACCTGACAGACGCTTTCAATTGGCGCACCACAGCATCATATCAATGGTATCGGCGCAGTTCGGATGACATACCAGTCCGACACGGCCATACCTGGTATCTTGACACCCAGGCATCATACAGCTTCAAATCCATCGGCCTGCTTGCCACAGCCTCCTATCTTCTCAGCTACGACAAGCGTCCACTGCTCCAAGGCAAAGAATACACCCAACAGGAGACTCTCGCCATAGGTCTCAACAAATCGCTGAAGAAGGACAGGCTGTCAATAGGAGTAATGGCAACAATACCTGTCAATGCCATATCCAAGACTACATGGAAAGAGATACAGATACCCGATTTCTACAGTCTGACACGTTGCAACGAGAAAGTCAACCAGACAATGCTGCTCGTAACAGCCACGTTGTCATTAGGCAACAATAAGTCTACGAGCCGTGACAATTCTCTGGATCTTGAAAAAGAAAAATAAGTTCTGACGTGGCTATGAGTTTCTTGCGCAGGTTTCCTTGGGTGATGCAGAAGGATGCGATGCAATGTGGCATCGCTTGTCTGGCTATGGTGTGCCGACACTACGGCAAGGCTTATTCGCTGGCTGCGCTGTCGGAGATATGTTTCGCCACGGTGCAGGGGGTGTCGCTGTTGGGACTTAAGGAGGCGGCAGGAAAACTGGGCTTTGACACGGCGGCTCTGCGGCTGTCGGCGCAGAGCCTTGCCGACAAGCCGCTGCCGTGCATCCTCCACTGGAATCAGGAGCACTTCGTGGTGCTCTACAAGGTACGCAAGCACCGCTACTATGTGGCAGACCCGGGCAAGGGACTCGTCAAGTACACCGAGGAGGAGTTTTGCAAGCACTGGTGCAGTACGTGTGCCGACGGAACGGATAAAGGCATAGCCTTGATGCTCCAGCCCAACGCCGACTTCGGCAAAACCATGTCGGAGGGCAGCAGCGAACGCCGTTCATTCCGCTTCCTGATGGGTTATCTGCGGCAATACCGCCGCTATTTCACCCAGATCATCCTCGGGCTGCTCGTGGGCTGCGTGTTGCAGCTCATCATGCCGTTTATGACCCAGTGGATTGTAGATATAGGCATCAAGCACCAGGACATAGGCTTCATATGGCTTGTGCTCCTCGGCGAACTGATGATAGTGACCGGACGCACCGCCACCGACTTCATACGCCGCTGGCTGCTGCTCCACATATCCATGCGCATCAACATCTCGCTCATCAGCGACTTCTTCATCAAGCTGTTGAAGCTGCCCATGTCGTTTTTCGACACCAAACTGATGGGTGACCTGCTCCAGCGCATCGGCGACCACTCGCGCATCCAGTCGTTCCTGACCAACCAGACTCTTAGCGTGGTGTTCACATTCCTCAGTTTCATCATCTTCGGATTCGTTCTTCTCATTTACGATGTTCTGATTTTTGGGGTGTTTATCATCGGCAGCGGCATCTATGGCGCGTGGATAGCGACATTCCTGAAGCGGAGAAAGGTGATAGACTACGAGCTGTTTGAGCAGCAGGCACGCAACCAGAACAAAGTGTACCAGTTCATCACCTCCATGCAGGAAATCAAGCTCCAGGACTGCGAACAGCGTCGCCGCTGGGAGTGGGAGGATACCCAAGCCGACCTCTTCGACGTGCAGATGAAGTCGCTACGCCTCCAGCAGACCCAGGAAGCCGGCTCCATCTTCATCAACGAGGTCAAGAACATCGTCATAACCGTCATAGCCGCCACCGCCGTCATCAACGGCGAGATGACCCTCGGAGCCATGCTCGCTGTGCAGTATATCATCGGGCAGCTCAACTCGCCCGTAGAGCAGCTGATGACATTCGTCTACTCACTTCAGGATGTGAAAATATCGCTTGAGCGCATCAATGAAATCCACGAGGGCAAAAACGAGGAGAGAGATGACCGCCAGCTCACGGCAATCACCCAGCCCGACAAATCAATCACCATTGACGGCATCGACTTCAAATATGACCCGCATGCGCTCCGCAAGACCCTCGACGGCGTGACATTCACCATACCCGAGGGCAAGGTGACCGCCATAGTGGGCGCATCGGGCAGCGGCAAGACAACCCTTATCAAACTGATGCTCGGCTACTACAAGGTTTCGGCAGGACGCATCGCCATAGCCGGGCATGACATCAACGAGTACAATCCGCGCTGGTGGCGGCGGCAGTGCGGAGTGGTGATGCAGGACGGCGTAATCTTCTCCGAATCCATAGCCCGCAACATCGCCGTTGATGATGGCGAGATAGACGTAGAGCGGCTTGAGCGCGCAGCCCGCATAGCCAACGTCCACGACTATATCATGGGCTTGCCCCTCAAATACAACACCCTCATAGGGCGCGACGGCGTAGGGCTAAGCCAGGGGCAGAAACAGCGCATACTCATAGCACGCGCCGTATATAAAAACCCCGACTACATATTTCTTGACGAAGCCACCAATTCACTCGATGCGCGTAACGAGCGCGTCATAGTCGAAAACCTTGCCGAATTTTACCGAGGCAGAACAGTCGTGGTCGTGGCTCACCGCCTCTCCACGGTCAGAGATGCCGACCAGATAATAGTCGTCGACAGCGGACGCATCGTGGAGCAAGGCACGCACACCTCCCTCACCGACCAAAAAGGAGTATATTACAATCTCGTCAAAAACCAACTTGAATTAGGCAACTGACACCATGGCATCAGACAATGAAAAAATAGAACTGCGCAGCGAGAAAGTCCGCCACCTCATCTCCGAAATTCCCCCGGCACTCGTCCGCTGGGGCATCGCCATCATAGCCATAATCACCGCCGCCCTCCTCCTCGCCGTCTGTCTCCTCCCCTATCCCTACTCCGCCGGCGAATCCATCCTCCGCCACCTCCTCGATGCAATATGATATGTGTTGGGAAAAAGATATCAACAGCATTGGGAGAAGCCATGGCATCTCCCAATGCTGTTGAATTAAAAATGGATCATGTGGACGTGGGGATTGAGTCCGGAAGGATTTCGCGGCAGAGCCGCGAAGGGGGCAGTAGCCACATGCAAGCAGACCGTCAGGTCTGCGCAGCTTGTGGTAGGTGAGATGCCCTCGAAACCCGGCGGCGTAGCTGCCGGGGCTGATGTGTGCGGTTGCCCCGGCAGCTACGCCGCCGGGTTTCCCTGCAATCCGTTTTCCACAAGCTGCACAAGCCCAAAGGCTTGCTTGCATGTGGCTACTGCTCCCCTCGCGGTTAACACCGCGAGCTTATGAAAACAGCATTGGGGCGTCTCCCTTTAATGCAATTAATGCCCATAAAACCAGTATTTCAATTATAACCATCTATTACCCAGCCCGTTGGGCATAATCATCTATTATACAACATATTACGCAAAAGCCAAATTATATTTTAATCGTCATACGTAATTCATTGGATTGCAGACGATTACAACATCAAAAAGCCAAACGAAAAACAAGTGAAAATTCGTCGTGATATGCTTTCATGCTATAACTTTGCTAAAACGACACGAAAAGATACAAACCCATAAAACCAACGAAATCCCATAACTATAAACTTTAATCATGGAAGAAACTAAAATCAGAAACATCTCCCCTACACCCGAACTACTTCAGGAGATGGAAGCTCTTGAGATACGCGGCGGAGCGAATAAAGCCATTGGAGACATCTATACTTTAGCCTCATGCACTATACATATTTATAGTGGCAACTGTGTCCCCGGTTGCGCTTGCAACCCCAAGGAAAAAGAGCCCCTCTCCTGACCAAGAACCATTGATTCGTCACCAAAATAAGGTCGACATCAAGGAGTCCGAATATAATCGGCTCTTACAAAATTCTCCTCCGACTTGATTCATCCAAATTATGGTCGGAGGATTTTTTGTTTAAACACACAATTTGAAGCACGATCTTATAAATCGCCATCAATTTCCTTACTATAAATAAAAATGTTAGTTGATTTAATAAATCGCTTAATAATTTTACATGTATTGATTGGATATGCAGACAGTTTGTGCTAACTTTGTTCCACGGTTGTAGGGACATGCCGCGGCATGTCCGCTTTCTCAGTCCCGACCAGTCACACTCCAGATGAGAAATCTTGCCATCCTCTTCATAATCGCAATCGCCGCCCTGTCGGTGTCGACATCGTGCAGCCGTCACGCCGCCACCGAGGCAGCCCTTGACCGCGCCGACTCCCTCATGTCTGAGCACCCTGACTCCGCACTTGCCATCCTTAGCGCCATCGACGGCACGCCCCTCCCCCAAGGCTCCGAACTCCAAGCCCGCTACGCGCTGCTGCTGACCCAGGCAAAAACGAAAAACCACATAATAGAGACCAATGATTCATTGATATCTATTGCTAATGAATACTATTATAAGGAAGGTGACGAGTTTCTACTAATGAAAGCACGATTTTATTTAGGCAATATTCTCTATCATCAGAGAAACTACCCTAACTGCATGCTCAATATGTTTATGGCTTACGAGTATGCTAAGGAAATAAATGATTGTTTTTGGATCGGTATGACAGCCCGCGGTCTTGGAGACGCATATAAAGAGACTTTCAACAGCAAAGAGGAAGTGGCATACTACCACATCGCAGCAGATGCATTCGCCAGCTACGGCAAACAGGCGTTTATTGATTACAGCCTCCTTTATCTTGCAATTGCTTATTGTGATGCTGGTGAATACGAGTCGGGGATTGTCTATGCATTGGAGGCGCGGGACTCTGCCGTGACGCATGGAGACGAGCCTTTGCTGATCGAGGCATTAAGAGCTGCCGGCATGAACGGACTGGGTGCAAAAAATTACCGGATAGCAATCTCATCGTTTGAAACCCTGTGCAAAAACCACACATCTACTCGTGAAGATTCCCTCTACCTCGGATTGCTGTATCTACGTACTGGCGCAGTCCATAAAGCGACAGACATCCTGAACAAAATCAAGATAAATGAGGATGGTGTGGGCGACTGGTTCCGTTATGAGTTGTACAAAGAACTGGATTCAATACCCCAAGCCCTGACCGCTCTTGAGAATCTTGAGAATTACGAAAACTCTACTTTTAATTCACGCATCAATCAAGGACTGACAGGTGTGTTCGTTGATTACTACGATACGCAAAAACGCGCAAAAGAGGAGGATATTAAACGGTCTCATATTATAAATTGGGCAATGCTCTGCCTTCTCATTTGTCTCATAACCATATCGTTGGTATACATCCTCCGCTATAAGAAAAAGAAACAGTCAGAGTTGGACACAGCTACGATAATAGCAGAAAATCTACGGGATATCTTATCAAGAAAGGAAGATGAGTACAGGCAGGTCAACACTGCATTTACATCTGCAAAAGAGACCATTGACAGCCTCTTGGATGTAAGATACGAAGAATTCGATATGTTGTGTCAAGAAATGTATGGCTCCCCAAACAGATCTTCAATCCAAAAGCAAATCGCGAGCAAGCTTAATATGATGGTAGACAGCTTTTCTTCAGACATCAAGAAAATTGAAGAACTGCGAAAATTTGCCGATTTACATCACGGCAATATAGTATCAGAACTGAAAAAAGACCTGCCATCCATAAAAGACATTGATCATAACATGTTCCTCTACATCGTGTTGGGTTTCTCAACTCAGGCAATTGCACTGTTTCTAAAAGCTGGCAAGATCGATTCAGTCTATGAAAGAAAGCGTCGCCTCAAAGATAAAATAAAGCAGCTTGATGCCACGAAAGCCCAGAAATATCAGGCTTTCCTATGATAAACACCTATCAATCATTTTATTACCAATAAACAACTGATATACAGCGCATTACAAAAAAGCCAAAAATATTTTTCATACCTGCTCATAATCTACTGGCATGCAATTAATTACAGATCCGAAAAACCAAACGAAAAACAAGCAAAAATTCGTTTTGTCGCCTCTTTGTGCCATAACTTTGCACAAAAACATGGCACATGAAACCATTCTGTTCAATACTGGTCTCCCTCGTCATTTCTATGGCCACACCTCTGGCAGTAGCTGCCAGTGAAAACAATTCGACCCCAAAAGCCGACAAACAGTCTGTACTAAAGCCACAGAATCCCACATCCAACAGACCCATGAAGCCGTCCTCAAGGTCATTGGTCTGCATATACACACAAGGCTATCTTAAGATAGAAATGCCTATTAATACGGAGTACCTCGATGTCACCATTAGCGAGAATGAAATTCCGGTCTGGTCAGGCACAGTCACACAGGACGAGCCATCAGCCGACATTCCCGTCCTCTACGGAGAGCATACCATCACGTGCATTACTGACGACGGACACATCTTCATTGGATATCTATCATTTTAAGAGCGGCATATGAAAGCGAGTGCTTACAACTACATCGTTCCTAACGGAGATAAGACTATTTTCTTCAATGGAATATCGGAATCATTTTTCGAGATTCCAAACGAAAGGGCGGAAATATATGCCGAAATTATCCATAACCCGGCATCCTATACCGACGATTTCCAGTGGTTTCTTGACAGGATGATAGATAAAGGATTTGTCCTTGACGATGATACCGACGAAGATGCGCTATTAGAAAAAAAGTTTAGAGCTACGCTTTCTGAAAATCTCCTCCATGTCATGATTTTGCCCACATATCAGTGCAATTTACGATGCTGGTATTGTGTCCAGAACCATAAGGATATGACAATGTCAGATGAGACAGTGGAGCAAGTCAAAGGGATGCTGGCTCAAAAAATAAAGGACAGCAAAATCACCGATGTCAGGATTTCATGGTTTGGAGGCGAACCTCTGCTTGGTTATGATACCATCATAGACATAACTTCCTATGTCAAAAGACTCACATCAGATTACGATAAATCTTTTATCTGTGACATAACCACCAACGGCACATTACTCAATCGGGAGCGCATCAAGGCTTTGCGTGAGGCTGGAGTCACAAGTTACCAGATTACCATCGATGGCGACAAAGAGACGCACGACTCCATCAAAGTCCTGAATCATGGATCAGCATACGACACCACTGTGGAGAACATAAACATCATCACAGAAACTACAAGATGCACTCTGCGCTTCAATTACACACATGACAATCTCAGACCTCAATCCATAGTCGACAATCTGACTGCGAGACTCAAACCCGAAAACCGGCATAATATCACATTCCTATTGTACAAGGTATGGCAAGAACCTCAGGACCGCATATGTGATGACGAAGTGGAGAGTCTGATTACGCTGAGCAATGACATCGGCATCGTAAGCCAGTTGCCTACATGCAATCTGTGCTATGCCGACTGTACAAATTTCAATTGCATATTCCCTAACGGGAATGTGGGAAAATGCGACAATGAGTCGCCCATGGCAGCAAAAGGGAGCATTGATGGCGGAGATGTCACATGGAGCGGCGACATCAGTGCGCATACCCCTGCCTTCCTTAACCATACGTTTCCATGCAGGAAATGCAGATATGTACCTATCTGCTGGGGGCCATGTGTGGCCAAAAGGGCTGTCATGCTAAACGACGACGGTTTAGGGCATTGTCAGTATGCTGATAAGGATGATGAAATGAAGAGATTTATAATTAACAGATGTTCCAATCTGAAAAGGACAGAGGTTGTATGATAAGATTTTTAATGAATTGCATCATTATCGCCGCAGTGATAGCGGTGGCGAATACCGCTTACGGTCAAGGCGTGGAGACTGCCGAGATAGCTGACTCCACGCGGAGTGTCACAAACGAGCCTGATACCCTGGCATCCAAGAGATTGGACGAAATCGTGGTGACCGCCAAGATTTTGAAACGTCAGGGCAACGAGGATATCATCACTGTAACCAAAGCCATGCGCGAGGGGACTCGTAATGCCGGGGAATTGCTGGGGAGAGTAAACGGCATGTTCTACAATCCATTGACTACCGACCTGCAATACATGGGGTCAAAGAATATCCTCATCTTAGTGGATGGAGTGGAGAAAGGGGCTGGCTACATCAAACGCCTCCGACCTGAGCGATTTGACAAAATCACCATAACCAATATGCCTACAGGCATCTATGCGAGCTATGATGCCGTCATAGACCTGCACACTCGTCCGCTCTACACTGGCTATGAGGGTATCGTGCTGACTGAAGCAGTGATAGTACCCGGAGACAGGAACGGCGATGGCGACAACTTAAGAAAATCACGCAACGAGGGACAATTCACATATACGAGAGAAAAATTCAACATCGATGTCACCGCCGGTTATACGTTTAGCCAACAGGGACTGAGCGACTATTTCGATAAGGAATATCCTCTCAACGGACTCAAGGAGACCACATTGGAGACATCAGACAAATCGCCTTACAAATATATGCGCAGTAACCGTTATTCTGCTGAAGTGGCTGCCGACTACGACATCAACCGCCACCACTCCATATCTGCAAAAATCTCGCTCGCACCTTCCTCTGACCATGACAGATATGACTACAGGATAAAACGCGACTTCACCGACCTGAATATCACAGATATCGTGTCGGAGTCACAAAACAGCGACATCAGAGACAGATTAGATATGCTTGCCGGACTATGGTACAGAGGCAAAGGAGCGGGGTGGAGACTCAACGCCAACCTCACCTATACCAATATCGGATACAAACGCTGTAATGCGACCGACAGATCTTCAGGCTATCATATTACCGACAACCGCAAAGTATCATCACAGTATTTTACAGGAGGTCTGGAAGCCAAACGCCAGAGCAACAATCAGAAATGGATATTCACAGCGTCAGATGATTTCATCCTTTCAAATTTCAAAGAGGACAGAGCGGAAACAGGCAACAGGCTCTCGGAAAGCAACGATTTCCGCAACACATTCAACGCCAGTGCGGATTACCAGGTCAACAATAAATTATCACTCGGATTCAATGCCGGTTTCTCGGTGTTCAGAAATTCCTACAACACTGCATCCGACACGCACTTCACACCCAAAGCCGGATTTCAGGCGATGTGGATACCCTCCGACAATGTGTTTATGCGTCTCAACTACTCTGCATCCACCCGATATCCGGCACTGTCGGGTCTGCAGGATTACGGGCAGTTTACCGATTCATTGATGTACTCGTCAGGCAATCCTGAGCTAAAGCCATCGCTTATACACGACATATCCTTGACCGCTACATTCCTCAAAAGCATATCCATAGAAGGGCGGTACACCCATACATCCGATGGCGTGTTCAGCCATTTTTCGCCAGCCTACGGGATGATTCCGTCGGGTGCCACCACCTACTATACTATGAGCCAGCCGGTCAACGGCATCAAAGACCGATGGAGCGTCAATCTGACCTACTCCAAATCGTTCGGACCCCATTGGCAGATTTCCCTCACAGGCACCCTGGTCGGCGAGAGAGCCAAGTATGGCAATGATGTCACTTCAAAAGTCCTTCCGCAGTACGACTGGTATGTGCTGTATCAGACCATGAAAGGCAGCCTTCAGTTCTATCTGAGCGGATACATGGAGCAAAACGCATTCATAACACCTCAATCCGATATACGGGATTGTGTGGATATATACGCATTGTCCGTCTCCAAGTTATTGTTCAACAATCGCCTTCAGCTCCTCGGCATGTGGTTGATCCCCGTACATCTCACTGACAGTGGGGCACACGGTGGTATCACATCCCCGTCATACAGCATCCGATATTGGGCTGACAACAATTTCCGCTTCAACAACACGTTTCAGATCTCAGTATTATATAGATTCAACGGCGGCAAATCAGTCAAAAAATACAACCGTGACAGCGAAACGGTAGATATCTAACACCTCTAAACTATTTTAATTTATGGAAATGACGCGGTGTAACCCCGAACCAAAATCAGCGACACCGCAAGAGGTTGATTTCAACTTCTGACATTGCAGGGACGCATAACAATTCTGTTTTCTTTACTTTCCGCTGCATCATATTTATATTACTAAGGGGGGGAATCCTCAACTTGTAGGGACATGCCATGGCATGTCAGCAAACATCTCAGCATTCAATCCGCTATCGGACAGCATTTTCAGACATGCCATGGCATGTCCCTACAATTCTGGTATTGTTTTTACACATACACGCATCAAATTACCAAATCGTTAAATGAACAGCATTGCGCCGCAGAGTTACGGTTTTTATATTTTCAGCGCACACATTTGCGGAATCATTGTGATTGACGGGGCTTTTGCGTAACTTTGTTCCCCGGTTGTAGGGACATGCCGTGGCATGTCCGCGACCCAAGCCATCAGTCACACATCCGATGAAAAATCTTGCCATACTCGTCATAATCGCAATCGCCGCGCTGTCAGTGTCGACATCGTGCAATCGTCACGCTGCCACCGAGGCAGCCCTTGACCGCGCCGACACCCTCATGTCCGAGCACCCCGACTCCGCACTTGCCATCCTCAGTGCCATCGACGGCACACCCCTCCCCCAAGGCTCCGAACTCCAAGCCCGCTACGCCCTGCTGCTGACCCAGGCTAAATTCAGGAACTATATCCAGGAGACCGACGATTCGCTCATCTCTATTGCCGTGAAATATTACTCAGGGAAAAGTGACAAGCATCTAAAAACGCTCACCTATTATTATAAAGGCAGCGTGGAATATTGTCGCAAAGAATACCCACAAGCCATGACATCCATGTTGAACGCTCATGCACTTGCACAAGAGCTTGATGATAAATTTTGGTCGGCAATGTCAGCCCGTGAGATCTCAGACATCTACAATCTCACTTACAATCATGTTGAAGAGCTTAAATATGCAATCATAGCATATGACAATTTCAAACAGACCGACAAACAAGTACACACGATATGCGCAGCCTCAAAGCTGGCTCAGGCGTATTATAATATGAAAGACAGCATAAAAGCCATCGAACTCATCGCGCAAACACTTGATTCAGCAAAAGCAAGAGGCATGCAGGCTCTGGAAGCTGACCTATTTGCCAATTTAGGCAAGTTCTATATATCAACAAGGGATTATATTCACGCGAAGCAATCATGGGAAAATGTATGCAGCTTGCCTGTTGCCAATGCCGAGGATTCGATTTATCTCGGATTGACATATGTTTACTTGAATCAAATCCCCCAAGCTACGGCAATACTCAACAAATATGTTGAACGGACACAGAAACCTGTGCGATATTACCTCGGTTATAAAATCCACAAAGCATCAGGCAGATACAAAGACGCTCTTGAATACTTTGAGACTCTTGACAGCATCACCAACGAAGTTCTCAGTGGAAAAACCACCCAAGGCATGTCAAACGCTGTCACCATTCATTTTGAACAAGCCAAACAGCTGGAAAAAGCCAACAACGAAAAAGCCATGTTCCGCTTATGGATGATTATTGCTATCATATTGTTGGTGCTGGTGATATTATGCTGGCTATTTTATGACAGATACAAGCACAACAGGGAAATCATCTCTCAATACACCGACGTTGCCCGGCAACTACAAGAAGACCTGTCACTAAAGGAGCAGACAGTGACTGACAGTCAAAACAATATAGCCGAACTTCTATCCTCCCACTTTGAAGAATTTGATGCCATTTGCAAAATTTCCTTTGAGTGGGTCGATACACCCAAGGAACAACAACGAATCGCCAATGAAGTCAAAAGGCTCATAAAATCTTTCTCCGACCCCAAGAAACTCAAGCAGCTCGAAGATATGGCGAATAAGCATTGTGACGGCATAATGGCGGCATTGCACAATGACTATAAGAATCTTAAGGAGGATGAATACCGTTTCTTCCTGTTCTCCATTCTCGGTTTCTCCAAGAAAACAATAGCCATGTTCTTAGGAAAATCAACAGTCAACTCTATCTATGATCTGCGAAGGCATCTGATTGACCGACTCCGGTCCCAGGATTCATCTGTATGCGACAGATATATAGCGATGCTTAACAAGTGACTTCATTTGGGTCAATTATTTGGCAGATCGCCCATTTCAACCAATCGATACAAGGCTCATAAACACATAATTGACATCCCCAAAAACGGCTTGCCAAATTTTAAAATTTGGCAAGCCGTTAATCTATTGATTATAAACACATTGCATATTCCATCTGCCAAACGAATTTCATTGATTTTTTAGGGGAATGTACACACTGCTTCGTAATTTTGTGGCGAAAACATTAACCACAGACTGTATGAGCACATCAAAAAAATGCATTGCAATCGTAGCGGTTTGCCTGACAATCCTCCTGTTTCAATCACCAAGATTACAAGCAGAAGAAGTTATACAGACAACAGTACTAAATGGACAAGAACGCCATCAACAAAAGCCCTCCATGCCATCGCGCCAACGCATAATATGCACATACTCGCGCGGTCACATAGATCTTGATTTCAATTACTCTGAATATCTCGATGTCACCATCAGCGAGAATGAGATTCCTGTCTGGTCTGGCACAGTCACACAAGATGAGCCTTCCGCTGCCATCCCATATCTATATGGAGAGCATACCATAACCTGCATCACCGACGGGGGACAAGTATTCACTGGGCATTTGGACTTCTAAACGAAAAACGTTGACCTTATCAACGCTATAATTAACCATTATTTTTCACCTTTTAAAATCCAACTACAATGGACAAGAAAGACTTAACCAAACTGACGGAATCGGTAGACCTGATGAATCGACCGATGACTGCATCGCGCTCAACGACGAGAACGCTGAAAGCATTTACGGAGGCTGGTGGGATCACACCAACAACAATTGCGTTAACAACAACTGCTCACATAAGTGAGCATGATTTTGGGTTTGTTACAGACTATATTAGCCTGTGACAAACCCATTTCCACCACTATAGTTAAAATTATGGACTATACTTTATCAAAATATAGTTTCGCCACCAATAGAGCCATAGGTGAAAAGTCGTTCGGTTTATTGTTTTCCGGACGTACTGGACAAAATACATATGTATCAAAAGAAGCATATGACCATATCATGTCTCGTAACTGGTCCAATCTCAGTAAAAACACCCGTGACACTCTAATCAAACATAAGATTATCGTTCCCGACACAGAAGATGAATTAGAAAGCATCAACCAAGAAAATCGGGAAATGTTAGAGTCCCAAAAAGAGAAACCACTCTATATCTCTTTGCAGCCGACGGCATATTGCCAATTAGCATGCGTATATTGCGGACAACAGCATGTCAATAAGCACATGACATCCGAAATCATACAAACCATCCTTGCAAGAGTTTCAAAAAAATTGGATAATGGAACTTTCTCAGGATTGAGAATCGGATGGTTTGGAGGCGAACCGCTTTGTTCTCTCAAAAACATGCGAATACTAAATCAGGGATTGAAAGACATTGCCGAGAAGCATAATCTTCCATATAGTGGAAACCTCACCACCAATGGGTATATGCTCTCGATAGATTTATATAAGGAGCTAAAAGAAGATTTCAACATAAATAAGATTGAAATCACCCTTGACGGAGACCGCGAACATCACGACACCCACAGGATGACATGTAACGGTCAGGGAAGTTTTGACAAGATATTTGACAATCTCATGTCAGTGGTTACATCTGACTGTTATGACAAAGATAAATGCCTGCTTAGCGTCAGATGCAATGTGGATGAGAACAACGTGGATGGCGTAATGCCGCTGCTCAATCTCATAGTCGAGAATGAAATACAAGATAAAATCAACTTCTACACGGCATCTGTGATATCATGGGCACACAATGGTGCAGGGAGCGATGATGCACGCAAACGCCTTGGAGAAGCGACAACTGAGATATTTGCATTTATGATACAAAATGGATTTCATGTATCAGTATTACCCCGCAGATGCCCTCCGTTCATGTGTTTGGGCACTGATATGGATGCGGAGATGTATGATGCGGAGGGAAATATATTCGATTGTTCCGAAACTTCTTATTCAGATTATTATGTAGATAAAGGTTTAGTATTGGGAAATGTCATGCATGATGATACGACCCACACCAAGCGCAGTGATATCAACCGCATACCCTCTATGCTCCTTAACAAGGAGATACAGCCATGCCGTGAGTGTAAGTTTTATCCTCTATGTGGCGGTTTGTGTCCTTTGGCTCTGATGGAGGGAACTCCTCGATGCCCCTCTTTTATCCATAATATAGAGGATCTTATGTTTTTGGATTTCTTAGTAAAGCAAAGACAGAAACAAGCTCAAAAACAGCAATGAATCTAATTCAGACATACTATAATAGGCTTATCACAGACAACGACATTGATTTTCGGGGAGGCTATCAATCCTCGGTAATCAATTGGCTTGCCATGGCATATAGCTCTCTTTGCCTCAAGCGACATAATCCAGACTGTAAACTTGCGTTTTATGGCAACAGGTCTATAGTGAATTTATTAGAAAATGGCTTCAGACTGCCGTATGACGAATACCGCGTGATAGATTGTCAGGGTGATTATGCTGACTGGTTTTATGCATGGCCCAAAATATATGTGTATCAGGACCAACAAGACCCTTTCATCCATATCGACCATGACATATTCACATGGGAACCATTACCTTCACGGCTCCTAAATGCACCTTTAGTAGCCCAGCACCAAGAGAAGGACTCGACCTTCTACATGAGAGTATATAATCAGTTGCAAAAAGACGGGGTCTGTCTACCTCCGTACATGGAACCATGTTTTGACGGGGCTGCAATACATTCCTATAATGCAGGATTATTTGGAGGTAACGACATAGAGTTTCTCAAAGAATACCTGTATAATCTTTACAAGTTTGTTGACTCTAATAAATCCCTTATAGCCCTATCCGATCGAAAGTTTCTATATAATGTTGTGTTTGAGCAATGGGGATTATATGGACTGTCACGACAAAAAGACAGACAGGTTGAGACTTTCTATCCGCAGACTGTCAACAATTTTGACATGCTCAGCGAGGCTGTCCCGCGTCAGGTGTTACCCACATCACCCCTGAAGTATCTTCATGTCATGGAGTATAAAGATTACATCCGATGCAACCGATTTATCACATATCACATGGCTATGGAATATCCTGAAATATTTGAGAGGATTCTCCAAATATGCCATGATAAAGGCATACAAAACACTCTGATCAATGATGCCGACAGCAATGACATCGCATTATCTTTCAGGAGCCACCGCCTTAGACAACGCCAAGGGCTATCGGATAATGAGTTGTCAGAACTCGTCAAATTCGAGCGGGAAAACAAAGAGCTTCTTTCACAATATCAAAGGGCAAAAGACCTACATATATCTGCTCAAAAGGAGCATCTTGCCAAATTAGACAGACTGCGCAATCATGGGATCAGCCTTAGCGGACAACCCTTAAGATTTACAGATGATTTGCAAGTGACCGAAGCATCATCTACATTGATACAGCTGCTCCTTTATGGAACGAATATGACCGATTTGGATGACAAGGTGGTGTTACGGAAATACAATGCAATATACAATCACATTGATGAATTCATCTGGTCTCGTAAAAAATACCGACTGCTCCAGTCTCTGATTGCTGATGCAAATACAAGCAAGATACTATTCCACCCAAATCATGACGATAAGACGGAACAGATTTCAATGTTCCTGAGACAATGCCTGTTTGACGGAATCATAACATTTGCATAATATCCATACCATGAACATAATACAGACATATTATAGCTATTCATCGGATGGAAATCCCATACACGACAAGGCTGGATTTCTATCGCCTGATATGAACTGGAAGAGCATGGCACTGAGCTGTCTGCTTCTAAAGATGCATTTCGGCAAAGTATCCCTCTATTGTAATAGCAAGGTTTTACCTCTGCTGCGTGATGAGTTCAGACTGCCATATGACGAGTTTATAGAAATACCTGACTTCATGGAGGAATATAACGGGTGTGAACTTTGGGCATTACCCAAAATATACACTTACTCACAACAGCATGAGCCGTTTATCCATGTTGATACCGATTGGTTTATGTTTGAGAAATTGTCTGACTCGGTGCTCAATGCCGATGTAATAGGACAAAATATCGAATATGACGGACTGATGTGTAACCGCAGGATGTTAGAACGGCTTATTTCCGCAGACTGTGAATTTGATCCATGCGTATTTGAAGAATATAGCCGAGAGCCAGTGTTACGGCTTATAAATGCAGGTATTCTTGGCGGTAACGACATGGAGCTGATACGTGAATATGTCGACATGGTCAGAGAGTTCATCGGGCGCAACAAAGACAAATTGCGCTCCATAGCTGACGGTTATGTCAACATGATTTACGAGCAGTTGTTTCTGTATCTTTTAGCAAAAAAAGAAAATAAGCAGATTGGAGTATGTACCGAAGGTGACCGCCTCAGCACGACATTCGAATGGCTGCCTCTGGATTTCTATATTGCGCCAAAACATCAGTATATGCATTTGTTAGCTGGCATCAAGCGCAAACTGAAACCATATGCATTCGTGACAAAATATCTTGACCATTTAGATCCCGCCCTGCATGAGAGAATCACCCGCATATGCTACGACAACGGCATCATGCCACTACTCAGTTTCCCCAAATGGGGCATATATAGCCAATCCTATAAACCTGAATCGGAGTTGCATAGCCATCCAGATATGCCCGACAGTCAGCAGATAGATATATCCATCTGCAAAGATGTAATCAGGGGGTTGGAAACCAAATTGACGAATGAATCGGTGCAACTGGCATCCGAAAGAGAAAGAGGTACACAAGACTTATGGCGCATTGAATCCCTATGGGATAAAAAACATCAATTCACCATTAATCCAAAGATATATTTTGCAGAAGTCAATGACATCAATGAGCTTAACTCATTGTTTGATTCCAATCATGCCAATATATCTTCTCGAATCACACATGATAAGAACCGTAGTAAAATCTTTTTAGTTGTCGTGCCTGACACTGATATGATGAAAGTGGTAAAATTCGTATTTCAAGGTCTTAAAGCCACTATTTTGGATATAATGTGTCGGCTAAATGCAAAAATGGATATTACAATCTTGGCCAAACAGCTATCAGGAAAAATCGGAGTTACATTTGACTCCAATGACGAGAAACTGTTTTTAGACAGAATCATACGCACAATGATAGAGTGTAATGTAATCCATCTTTCACACTAAAAACATAAAATATTTGTATTGTGATGCAACCACAATACAATCAACAGCGTCAAATATACAGTATAACTTTAATTCATTACAGATACTTTGAGTTTATGAAAAGGATAGTAGTTGCAGCAGTTGGTGGCATCATGGTGTTGGGGATGGCGGCGCGTGACATCACGGGGCGCGTCGTTGATGATGACGATGCTGCCATGGAGTATGTCAATGCCGTGGCAATAAACAGGGCTGACTCGGCATATATCACGGGGTGCGTGACCGATGCGGACGGTCGGTTTTTGTTTCATAATATGCCTGACTCGGCGGATGTGCTGGTCAGGCTGACATCCGTAGGTTTCACGCCCGTGACATGCGCGGTGCCTCCGTCGGGAGATGTCGGCACCGTCAGCATGGCTCCGCAAACGCTGATGCTGGGCGAGGTGGTGGTGAAAAGCGACCGCCCCGTCACCGCCATCCGCGGCAATGCCTTGGTCACCAACATCGACAACACCGTGCTTGCCCATGCCGGCACTGCCAACGATGTGCTCGCGCAGGTGCCGATGGTGCTCGGGCATGACGGCAAGTTTACCGTCTTCGGCAAAGGCACTCCACTCATCTACATCAACGGACGCAAGATGCAGGATGTACACGAGCTTCAGGAACTCAGCTCCGAGGACATCAAAAACGTGGAGGTAATCACCAACCCCGGCGCACGTTACGAAGCCTCGGTCAAGTCGGTCATACGCATCACCACCAAGCGTCCGCAGGGCGAGGGATGGAGCGGACTGCTGCGCGAGCGTGCCGGGTTCCGCCCCTACTTCCTCTCAAGCAGCCAGGCAAACATCAAGTACCGCACAGGCGGACTGGAGGCTTTCGGCAATTTCGGCTTCGCCACCGGACACTTCTCTGACGGCAATACCAACGACATATACACACGCACCGCCTCGCATGTGCTGCATCAAAACATGGATATAGATTCCAAGATGGGCATCACAGATTTCTTCGGCACGCTCGGAGTGTCATACCTTTTCAACGAAAAGCACTCCATAGGTACCCGCTACGTCAGTTCATACAGCACTCAAGATCAGAATTTCAACACCCACAGCGAAGTGTCAATCAACGACATGCTCACCGACCGTCTGACCATGAACGGCAAACGCGAAAATGACAACTACCCCTACCACTCCGCCAACGTCTACTACAACGGCACCGTCGGCAAGACCGATCTTGACCTCAACGTGGACTACCGCTGGGACAAAAACCGCAATACCCTCCTTGATCGCGAGACGAGCCTCGCCGCCGACAATGCGGAAATCAACTCCCGAAGCACCACCCATAGCCGCCTCTTCGCCGAGAAATTCATAGTGGGTCACCCGGTGTGGAAGGGTCGTGTGGAAGTCGGCGAGGAATACACCACCACTCGCTTTAAAAGCGTCTATGACACCGATGCCTCCCAGATTACGGATGCAGACACGCGCGTTGACGAAAACAACATCGCCGCATTCGTTGACTTCTCGCAGCAGTTCGGCAAATGGAACGCACAAATAGGGCTGCGCTATGAGCATGTCAACTACAAATACTTCGAGGGTGACATCCTCCAGGACCAGCAGAGCCGCTCCTACAACAATTTCTTCCCCTCCTTTGCCCTCTCGACCACCCTCCGCAACGTACAGCTGTCGCTCAACTACTCCTACAAGACCCAACGACCGTCATACTCCTCGCTTGACGGAGCTGTAAGATATATCAACCGCTTCACCCTCGAGAGCGGCAACCCATACCTCCAACCCGAGAAAATCCAGACCGTGGAACTGACAGGCTCGTGGCGACAGTTTTTCGCCCAACTGTCATACACCTACAAGAAAGACCCCATACTCGACTATGCGTCGACCTACCAGGATGACGAGGACGTCAAGCTCTACACAAAGCTGAATTTCCCCCACATCCACTATCTGTCGGCATTCGTAGGCAGCCGATTCAAAGTAGGCATCTGGGAGCCTAACGTCAATGTGGGTTTGCGCAAGCAGTGGCTCACCGTCGACTATGACGGCGGACGCAAGAAGCTCGACAACCCGAGGGTGATGCTCCAGTGGCAAAACGCCATCCACCTCCCCTGGGACACATGGCTCAACATCGACATGGAGTGGATGAGCGACGGCAACGAAGAAAACCGCTTCGCAAAATCGGCTTCGGACTTCGGACTCAACGCCAAGCTCTACAAAGCGTTTTTCAACAACACATTCAGCGTCACCCTCGAAGCCTACAACATCTTCAACAAGCGCAACTACCACGAGACCACCTACTGCCGCGACGTGACCGTCTACATGGCTAACACCACCAACAACCGCGAATACTGGCTCACCCTCCAGTACACCTTCAACGCCACCAACGACCGCTACCGCGGCCGCGGAGCCGGCGCCACCGAAAAATCCCGCCTCTGATCCAGAACAAAACGAAATCAATCTGAAAATGTATGGACGCGATGCAATGCTGTTTTCTTAAGCATAAAACATGAGAAGGGAGAGCCGCAAAACCGCGATATTGTAGGGACATGCCATGGCATGTCAGCCGATGAATCACATGCTTAACCCACTATCAGACAACACATTCAGACATGCCATGGCATGTCCCTACAATTTTTAAGCATCTGTTCTGACGCACGTATCAATTCTTTAAATGAACAGCATTGGGACGCATCGTGCCTCCGTAGGAGGCAAACAAATTAGGCAGTGGTCCTGCAAGCCGTGAGCTTGCAGGACCACTGTTATCATACATCCACACACGAAATCACCTCGGTAGGAGGCGCACTTACTATCGTGTGATGTGCACCTCCTACAGAGGTGACTTTTCCTTCATTTTCATATATACAGTGGTCAGCCAAGTCTACAACTTGGCTGACCACTGCCTAATCAATATGTCCCCTACGGAGACAATACTCAATATCCTACATGCAACCCAATATCACATCGGATTCTCGGGGGTCTGGGCTGCATCGGCGAGGGGATTCCAACCTTGCGCCTTGATGGGAAGCTCGGCACCATCGCGGGTAACCATCATGCAGCCGAGATCTTCCTTCGTGATATGGCCTATTACCTTGATGCCTTCGAGCTTGCTGACGGCATCGTGCATGTGGAGAGGCACCGTGAACAGCAGTTCATAGTCCTCGCCGCCGTTCATGGCAGCCGTGACGAGATTCATGCCGAGTTCCTCAGCCATGACCGCCGTCTGATAGTCGATGGGTATGCGGTCCTCATAGACACGGCAACCCGTATGGCTCTGCTTGCAGATGTGGAGCAGTTCTGACGACAGACCATCCGAAACATCCATCATCGCCGTGGGCACTATGCCGGCTTCAGCCAACTCGCGGATGATGTCGCGGCGAGCCTCAGGCTTGAGCTGACGTTCCACCAGATACTCCTTGCCGGCAAAATTGGGCATGAAATCCTTCTGCCCTGCCGAAGCAACCTTCTCGCGCTCAAGCAGCTGCAAACCCATGTATGCCGAGCCGAGGTCGCCCGACACGCATATCAGGTCAGTATCCTTAGCTCCGTCACGATACACGAGCTTGTCCTTGGGTGCGTCACCTATACATGTGATGGAGATGACAAGTCCCTGGCGCGACGAAGTGGTATCGCCACCCACAAGATCCACACCATATATCTCACAGGCGAGGCGTATGCCAGCATACAGTTCCTCGATATGCTCCACCGTGAAACGCTTGCTGATGCCGAGCGACACTGTGATCTGTCTCGGAGTACCGTTCATGGCATAGATGTCGCTGAAATTGACTATCGCCGACTTGTAGCCGAGATGTTTCAACGGCACATATGTCAGGTCAAAATGTACACCTTCAAGCAGCAGGTCTGTGGTGACGAGCACCTCCGTGTCGGGATATTCAAGCACGGCAGCGTCATCGCCTACAGATTTCTTAGTAGAAGCGTTGACTACTGGGAGTTTTTCGGTCAGGCGGTGGATAAGCCCGAACTCGCCTAATTGAGATATTTCGGTCATGAATGTTAGGGGAAATGATTATCTGTTATTTACATCTGCTCCACCATGCCGCGGATAAGCGCAAGCATCTTAGGCTGGGCATTGACGGCTGCCTGCTGCACCTCCTCGTGGGTAGGTACCTGCTTGATGTCCTTGCCGCCGAGGTCAGTGATAACCGACAGGCCGAACACCTTCATGCCGCCGTGCACGGCTACAATCACTTCGGGCACGGTAGACATGCCCACAGCATCGCCGCCGATAACGCGGAAATACTCATATTCAGCCGGTGTCTCGAATGTCGGACCCGTAGTGCCCACATACACACCGTGCATCAGGCGGATATCCTTTTCGAGAGCCACAGCATCAGCCAGTGCTATGAGCTTGTGGTCGTATGCCTCGGTCATGGCAGGGAAGCGTGTACCTAACTCCTCGTAGTTCTTGCCGCGGAGCGGATTTTCGGGGAAAAGATTGATGTGATCGGTAATGACCATCACATCACCTACCTTAAATTCCTTGTTCATGCCGCCGGCAGCATTGCTGACAAAAAGGGTCTTGATGCCGAGCATCTTCATAACCCTGACGGGGAAGGTTACGCTCTTCATGTCATAGCCCTCATAGTAGTGGAAACGTCCTTGCATAGCCATTACACGCTTGCCATTGAGCGTACCGAATATGAGGTTGCCGGAATGTCCTTCTACCGTCGATACAGGGAAGTTGGGGATATCGGCATAACGCAGAGTCTGCTTGTCCTCGATATAGTCAACGAGCGATCCAAGTCCTGACCCAAGGATTATGGCAATCTGAGGCATTTCGCCTGTAACTTTTCCGCGAAGGAAATCAGCAGTCTGTTTAATCTGTTGCAGCATGGTAAGATTTGTTTTAAGGGGATATGTAGTAATAACAAAATTCACAGGCGACATGATGACATGTCATGCCTTAAAATTTGCTTTTTTAGCCAAACGGATGTTGCGGATAAGCTGCCGCAGGGTCGGCTCAAACTCTTCTTCGTTCTGTGGCATAAACTCTACCTTGATGGGCAGATAGAAGATGGCTGACTTGAGCGAATGAGGGAAATACGGGTTGTTGGAAAGCCGCACGGCATCCTTTTCGGTAGTGACTATGAACTTGCGCTGACCTGGCAGTTCCTCAAATTTCTTTTTGAGCAGAGTCATGTCGCTCTGGGTAAAAGCATGGTGGTCAGGGAAGCGGAGCATCTTGACCTTGGCGCGGTAATTGCGCAGATGCTGTACGAACGGGCGCGGATTTGCCACGCCGGTCAGCGTCAGTATCGAATCGTTTTCAGTGAGCCAGTCAAGATATGGGATATATGTCACGCTCTCGGGGAAAACGCTTACCAGATGCCCGTAGGCATATTTGGAGAAGAACAGTTTCTGAAACGGAAACAGGTTGAGATTCTCCTTGAATATGCGGCAGTCCATCGGCTTCATGTCGTCGGTACACTTCGTGACCACCACCACATCGGCGCGGTTCAGAGCCGACATAGGTTCGCGGAGCCGTCCCAATGGCAGCAGTTTGTCATAGAACACAGGGCGGTTGCATTCCGTGAGCACCACCGACACAGCCGGCTTGACATATCGGTGCTGGAAAGCATCATCAAGTATCAGCAGATTGATGTCCTTGTTGATGTCAAGCAGCTGTCTGATGCCACGTACACGATCCTCACACACCGCCACAGTGATGTCATCGCCATATTTCTGGAATATCTGATATGACTCATCTCCGATATCCTCTGGACGCGAGCGGTGGGTAGCCAGCACGAATCCCTTAGTGCGCCGTTTGTACCCACGGCTCAGCACACCGATATTATAGTTATAGCGTAGTGCCTCGATAAGATACTCGGTGTGGGGAGTCTTGCCGGTACCGCCGATGGCAATATTGCCCACGACGATGACCGGCACGTCAAACTCATGCTGTTTGAGTATGCCCGTATCAAACATCTTGTTGCGCAGTGTAATCACCGCCCCGTAGATCTTCGACAGGGGGTAAAGCAACAGCATGTCTAATATCTTGCTCCTCGACATCGGGATTCAGGTTGCGTGAGGAATTATCAGAAGTCCATGACGGTCATGGTACGTGTCTGCATCGGCTCCATCTCCGAGAGCTGCTGCACCTGCTTCCACACAGGATATGCCGCTCCGAGCTGGTGCATGGTGATGCGTTCCTCTATGGCATTGCGCATCAGCAGCAGATCATAGATGAAATCATATTCCGACTTGGGATATGCCATCACCTCCGTGCGCTTCATGCCGAGCTGCTTGGTCATGTCAGCCACAGCAGCATCCAGACCGCCGAGCTTGTCTACAAGACCGATTTTCAGAGCGGTCATGCCATCCCATACACGCCCCTCGGCGATAGCCTGCAACTTAGCCAAAGGCATCTTGCGACCCTCGGCACACCGCTTCGTGAAAAGGGCGTAACCGCGGTCAACCGAACGCTGCAATGCAGCCACCGAACGGGTGGACGGTTTCTGGAACACATTGATAAGCTCACCCTGGGGGTTTGTCATATATTGGTCATAGTGTATGCCGAGTTTGTCATTCATCAGACCCGACACGTTGGGTATGAGACCGAAGATGCCTATGCTGCCGGTGAGAGTCAGCGGTTCGGCATAAATCTTGTCAGCACCGCATGATATGTAGTAACCGCCCGATGCGGCATAATTGCTCATAGATACATAGAACGGCTTACCGGTGACCTTCTTGAACTGGTCAAGAGCCTCCCATATCTGCTCCGAAGCAAATGCGCTTCCGCCGGGAGAGTTGACACGGAGTATCAGACCTGCCACATCGTCATTGTTCATCAGAGCCTCTATCTCCGGCACCATCCGCTCTGCTGATATGCCGGAAGTGCCGTCATCCGAAATCTCGCCCTCGGCATAAAGCACTGCCACATGCTTCTTCTTGGGTTTAGTCTCGGCAAGCACCGCCTTGGTGGCAGCATACTGCTTGACATCAAGCAGCTGTATGTCATCAGGTTCATCGCAGTCGGTCAGATCGGCAAGGAGCTGATTGACCTCGTGACGATAAGCCAGACGGTCCACCACCTTCTCACGCACAAGATACTGCGGATCCTGGAATGCAAGCATCGAGTCAGCCCACTGGTTGACTTTCAAGGGTGTCACAGCGCGGTTATCCCCTATGTTTTTGGTCATGTAGCTCCACATCGTCCCAAGGAATTTGGCATCCTGCTGACGGGCGGCTTCGCTCATGCCGTTGAGCAGGAACGGCTCCACCGCGCTCTTGTATGTGCCGACTTTCACTACTGTGAACGACACGCCTGTCTTGTCAAGGAAATCCTTGAAATACATGCCGCCGGTGCCGAGACCGTGGATGTCGACCATGCCAATAGGGTTAAGGAATATGCTGTCGGCAACGGAAGCTATATAGTATTCGCTCTGCGAGTAGGCATCGCCATAGGCATATACCCACTTGCCCGATTTCTTGAACTTCTTGATGGCACGGATCAGCGCGTCAGCCTGAGCGGCGCCGAAACCTCCGCTCTTGGCTTCAATAAACATGCCGTCGATATGCTTGTCCTTGGCAGCCTCTTCTATGGCTTTGATTGCCTTGGCAAGGGGTAACGGCGTCTTGATATCGTCCATGATGAAATCCTGAAGCGAAGGACGGTCGCTGTTATGCTCGACAATCGACATGTCAAGGCTCAGATGCAGCACCGAGTGGTCCTTGGTCTCCATATTGGCATATTCTTCGGAAACCGACGAGGAGCTTACGGCAATCACGAGCACCACAGTGCCCAGCACTACGAGTATTCCTGTGATCCAAAGAGCAGCCATCGAACCCAGAAATGCGATGAAAAATTTTCTCATTATATCAGTCAGATGATGTGTTATCAAGTTGGTTATCTGCAAAGTTAAGAAAATAACCAACTTAATAAAACATTTCCCTCACCTTAAATTGAAAAAGTTTTCTACTGAATCTATCTTATGGCATTGCCACTGTTTGGATATTTGAATGAAAATCGCTAAATTTGGATATCAAACATCAATTAATAACCAATCATTAACTGACAATCCGATACACTATGGAAGTTTGGATCATATGGCTGATATTTGCCGCGGCACTCGTGATAGTCGAGCTGCTGACACAATGGATTTCGGCATTCTGCCTCGCCATCGGCTGCATCGCAGCCATGATAGCCGAGCTGTGCGGCGCATCGGTCGTATGGCAGCTTGTATGGCTCGCCATAGGCACTATCGTCGGCTTCGTATGCTTCATCCCCTTCTTCAAGCGCAGAATAGAGCGGAGGAAACTTGCAGCAGACCATGGAGGCGTCAGCAACATGGACGCCCTTATCGGACGCAACGCCAGAGTCATAGTGGACATACCAGCCCAAGGGTTAGGACGTGTGAAGCTTGACGGTGATAACTGGCAGGCTCAATGCGCAGTGCCTGTGACCGTCGGCACCGAGGTCAAGGTGGTCGGTTATGACAGCATCATCCTCAAGGTGATACCTGCAGAGTGACAAGCCAAACTCATTTTTCATTTCCACATACATTAATCACACAGACATGTCAGGAACATTAATCCTCGCAGTGGCTCTCATCGTTGCCGCTATCATCATCGTATCTGCCGGCGTCAAAGTGGTGCCACAGAGCGAAACCAAAGTCATCGAGCGTCTCGGACGCTTCCATTCAGTTCTCGGTCCAGGGCTCAACATCATCTGGCCATTTATCGACAAACCCAAAGTGGTGTACACGCGCCGCATCGAGACGGCAGTAGGCGGACGCACCATCGTGCGCATGTCGCAGTCATCGTCTATCGACCTTCGCGAACAGGTCTACGATTTTCCCTCACAGCAGGTAATCACCCGCGACAACGTGATGACCGAAATCAACGCACTCATTTACTTCCAGATCGTAGACCCGAAGAAATCAGTCTACGAAATCGACAACCTCCCCAACGCCATCGAGAAACTGACACAGACATCGCTGCGTAACGTCATCGGCGAACTCGAACTTGACGAGACCCTCACCTCGCGCGACACCATCAACACACGCCTCCAAGCCATCCTTGACGATGCCACCAACAAGTGGGGCGTGAAGGTCAACCGTGTCGAGCTTCAGGACATCACCCCTCCCGAGAGCGTGCGCATAGCCATGGAAAAGCAGATGCAGGCAGAGCGTAACCGCCGTGCCGATATCCTCAACGCCGAGGGCGAGAAGAAATCGCTCATCCTCCGCTCCGAGGGCGAAAAGGAGTCACAGATCAACCGCGCCGAGGCTGCCAAACAGGCTGAAATCCTCAAAGCCGAGGGCGAATCACGCGCCAAAGTGCTCCAGGCTGAAGGCGAGGCAGAAGCAATACGCCGCATAACCGAGAGCATCCGCCAGTCAAACACCGACCCTGCCACCTACCTCCTCGCAACAAAGTATATCGAAGCTCTCGAACAGATGACCAAGGGCAAAAACGACAAGACTGTCTTCATCCCCTACGAAGCCTCCGGCGTACTCGGCTCGCTCGGCTCCATCAAGCAGCTATTCAACAAGTAACATAGGATAGAAAGTCTTATAAGATTTATAAGATTTATAAGTTTTATAAGATTTATAAGATTTATAAGTTTTATAAGATTTAATATAAGAGCGCGGCTCTACCAAGGATGCCGCGCTCTTATCGTTTACTTCCTCCAGAACTCCGGAACAAAGAGCACGAAGATGGTGAAAATCTCCAGACGTCCAATAAGCATCACTATAGACAGCACCCATTTGCCTGCATCAGGGATTATATCATAACTGCTGCCATAGCCGGTAATGCCTGCTCCAAGACCATTGTTACCCATACAGGAGAATGTAGAGAAGAAGGCATCTACCAGAGGCACATGCATACCTGTTAGTAGCAGAGCGCTGATAAATATGGTGACCATATATATCACCATGAATGCCATAATCTTGCTGATGATGGTGCGGTTGATCAAGCGTCCGTTGACACGCACCGCATATACCTCGTTGGGATTGACCACCTGACGCAACTGATGCCATGTGGCTACTATCACACAACGGATACGGTCAAGCTTGGCACCACCCGTAGTGCTGCCAGCACAAGCACCAGTGAACATGAGCAGAAACACCAGCACCAGCACGGTTGTACCCCAGTTTTCAAAATTTGTGACCGTGTATCCAGTGGAAGTGATGGTTGAAACTATCTGAAATATCGGTTCGATGGTTATATCCTGAATGTCATGAAACTGGTCGCGGACTATGATTGCTATATCGAACAGCACAAACATGCCCAGCACCACATAGACATATGTGCGGAATATATCATTGCGCCAAAGCGTGCGCAATCCTCCCCCATGCACGGTGGCAAACAGCAGTCCGAAATTGATACCGCCGATAAACATGAAGATGGTTATGACGATTTTAGTGTAATACGAGTCATCCCATGTGCCGATGCTGCCGTCGCTCGTCGAATAACCACCTGTAGAGATAGTGCTCATAGCGTGGCAGATACTCTCGAACAGGTTCATCGGTCCGAGCCACAACAGGAATATAAGAACTGCTGTCAAAATCAGGTATATCATCCACAGCGTCTTGGCAGTCTGGGATATACGGGGCGAAATCTTATCGTGGGTTATGCCCGTCACCTCGGCATTGAACATCATCAAGCCGCCCGAATGGTTGAACTTCGGCAGCACAGCAAGCGTAAACATGATGATACCCATACCGCCAAGCCACTGCATTAGACATCGCCATATCTGTATGCCGTGGGTGAGTGTCGAAACCTGGCTGATAACAGTAGCCCCGGTAGTGGTGAAACCTGACATCGCTTCAAAGAAACCTTCGCAGACCGTAAGAGGTGTCGGTCCTATCAGCAGCGGCAACATGCCGAACGCCGAGAACACCACCCACACAAGAGCCGTAAGCAAAAATCCCTCACGCTTGCCCATATTTGCCAGACGCGGACGGAAACACAGTATCGCTATCAGCCCAGCTCCAGCTGTGATGGCAATCGATTCGACAAACGCCATAGCATCATTTTCACCATAGATCAAAGATGCCGCCAGAGGTATCAACATGAATGCAGCCTCAATCAGCAACAGCCAACCGAGCAGACGGCAGACTGCGGAAATATTGACTACAGGTGCCTTTATGCCAAGATGAAAGGGCTTGATAAATGCCATCTGTCAATAAAACAATTTGTCAAGCTTATGGATTGCGCCACCCAATGTGAATACCAATACATGGTCACCTGGCTGCAACTCCGTCTGACCCGAAATAAGCATACCGCGACCGTCACGTATCATGCCGGCAAAAGTGATATCCCGAGGCAGCTTCAGTTTGTAGACCGGAGTGCCGACTACCTTCGCGCCCTTGTGCACTTCCAACTCTGCGACCTCCGCATCTGCCAACGCGAGGCATTTGGCTGTGTCAGTATCTGCATCAAGCAATATCTGAAATATTTTGCTCGAAGCTATGAGTTTCTTATTGATAATCGTGCCGATGTTGAGATTTTCAGCCTGAGATATAAACTGTATGTCCTCTACCTCGGCTATCGTTTTCTCTACGCCTAATTCCTTTGCAGACAGACAGGTAAGGATATTAGCCTCCGAGCTGTCAGTAAGAGCCACAAATGCATCGAAATCCTGTATGCCCTGATCGCGGAGCGTTTCAATGTCACGGGCATCGCCATAGACCACGCGCACGTTTTCGCACTTCTCAGCCACCTTATCGCAGCGTTGACGGTCAATCTCTATAACCTTGATCTTGAACTTGTCGACAGCCAGATTGGCAAAACGCATGGCGATGCGGCTGCCGCCCATTACGAGCACGCGACGGATCACACTGTCTTTCTTGCCGCACATCTCGCGTATGTCCTTGACATGATCCTTGGTGGTGGTGAAATATATTATGTCGCCAGCCTCTATATCGTCATCTCCTCGAGGGATGATGGTCTCATGATTGCGCTTGATAGCTGCCACATGCACGTTATGGATAGTTCCGGTCAGGTCTCGCAGCTTCTTACCCGTCAGGGGAGCATTATCACGTATCTTCACCCCGATAAGTATGAGCTGGCCGTCGTGAAGCTCAAACCAGTGACGCGCCCACGAACGCTCCAGGGCGGTCATTATCTCATGGGCAGCAAGCAATTCAGGATAGATGAGGAAATCCACACCACGGTCATCAAAGAAACCACGGTTTTTCTCCCGGAGATACTCGTAGTTGTCTATGCGAGCCACCGTGCGTCCAGCCCCGAGCTTCTTGGCTATCTGGCACGCAAGTATGTTTTCGGTCTCGGACGGGGTCACAGCTATGAACAGGTCGCAACCGACCACACCGCTCTCACGCTGTGCATCAAACGATATGGGACTGCCCTTATGGGTCATGAGATTATAATTGGCATCAAGAATCTCAAGTTTCGCGGCATCCTTGTCGATGACCATTATATCCTGGTCTTCGCTTGACAGCATCTTGGCAAGATGAGTACCCACCTCACCGGCTCCGGCTATTATTATCTTCATAATTCTTACTGTTTCTATAGATTATATCACTTACCAGCCGTCACAGCCTTAGTCACAGCATCCTCAATCGAGCGCGAATCTATGCCGACTATTTCATGGAGCTGCGCCACCGTGCCATGGGCGATAAAGCGGTCAGGTGCGCCGAGCATCGTGATGGATGGATGGTAGCCATTGGCACACATCCACTCAGCCACCGCACTGCCCATACCTCCGGCTTTGGTGCCGTCCTCAAGGGTGACAATCGGAACTTTCATGTCACCGACCTGTCGGAGTATGTCCTCATCAAGTGGCTTGGCAAAAATCATGTCATAGACAGCTACCGATATACCCTTGTCACGAAGGTTCGCTGCAACCTCCGATGCGCGCAAAGCCAGCGGACCTATGGCGAGTATGGCACATTGACTGCCCTCAGCGAGTTTTTCGCCACAACCAATAGGTATCTGCTTGAGATCGCACTCCCAATCGGTCATCTTTCCCGCCCCGCGGGGATAGCGGATGGAAAAAGGTCCGTCATGAAGCGACGCAGTGTACATCAACCGGCGAAGCATATGCTCGTCACGTGGAGCTGACACCACCATGCCGGGGATAGTGCGCATATATGCTATATCATATAATCCATGATGTGTGACACCGTCCTCCCCTACCAGACCTGCACGGTCTATACAGAACGTCACAGGCAGATGCTGGATAGCCACATCGTGGATGATATGATCATATCCGCGCTGCAAGAAAGAGCTGTAGATGGCACAGAATGGATGCAGACCCTCCTTGGCAAGTCCGCCGCTGAATGTGACGGCATGTCCCTCGGAGATGCCGACATCAAAGGTGCGATCGGGAAATACTTCCTGTAACTTGCTCACAGAAGTGCCTGATGGCATCGCTGCCGTGATGCCGACTATCTTGTCGTTGCCTCTGGCAAGCTCTACAAGAGTGTTACCGAACACATCCTGATATTTCAATGGATGCGGTCCTGGCGCTGGTGCAGGACGCTCACCGGTTACCGGGTCAAACTTCCCCGGAGCATGCCAAGTGGCAGGGTCGCGCTCCGCAGGCGCAAAACCTTTCCCTTTGACCGTGCGCAGATGGAGCAGCTTGGGACCCTTCATATCCTTGATATCAGTCAGCACTCTGATCATACGCTCGATGTCATGACCGTCAAACGGACCGAAATAACGTATGTTCAGCCCCTCGAATATATTCTGCTCGCCTCCGAGCAGCGATTTGATGCTGTTGTTAAACCTGAGTATCCGGCTACTTGATTTACGGCTTATGAGCCCCATGCGCCGGAGCAACTTATAGGCTTTGTAGCGTATATTATTGTACTTCTTGGAAGTGTTGAATTTGGTGAGGTAACGGTTGAGCGATCCGACATTGCGGTCAATCGACATATCATTGTCGTTGAGGATGATAAGCAGATTACTTGCCGAGTTAGCCGCATTGTTAAGTCCCTCGAATGCGAGTCCTCCACCTATCGAAGCGTCACCGATGACTGCCACGACATGACGTTGCGGTTCACCTTTGAGAGCCGAGGCGACAGACATACCGAGAGCTGCAGAGATGGAATTGGACGCATGTCCGGCAGTGAAAGTATCATATTCACTTTCAGCAGGGTTGGGAAATCCGCTGAGTCCACCGAGACGGCGGTTGGTATCAAACTGACGGGCGCGACCCGTCAGGAGCTTGTGGGGATAAGCCTGATGCCCCACGTCCCATACAATGCGGTCGTCAGGAGTGTCAAACACGTAATGCAGTGCTACCGTCAGCTCCATGGCTCCCATACTGCTCGCGAAATGTCCTGGATTATGTGACAATTCGCTTATCAGGAATTTACGCATGTCGGCACACACCTGTTTAAGCCCTTCGATGTCGAGCTTGCGCAGATCCGACGGAGACTGGATCTTGCTTAATATAGGATAGTCACTTTCGTTAAGCTCTACCATTGCCTTTGTTGTGCTTTTCGTCGGTATTGTTGCTTTTGCCCCTGACATGCTTCTTATACAGAGGCACGAAAACTATGATGCCTGATGCCACAATGACAAACAGGGTCATGAATGTAAACGGACGCGATGTAACCACGAGATAGCACAGGGCAATCCAAAGGAGCACTATGCAAGCCATGCGAAATTTAGTAGCGTTGTTCATCTGTCACAAAATCTACAGTCCGTATCCTAATGCAAATGTACTAAACTTCCGCCAAGCATCCAAATCCGCTTATTGGCGATCAATCAAAAACCTTACAACCGTCACAAGCGTTTTTAGGATATTCACACATTATATCAAACATAAGCTATGAAAGAGAAACTGACAATAGCACTCGTGGCACACGACCACCGCAAAGCGGACATGGTGGACTGGGTGAAATTCAACGCCGCTTATCTGTCAAAGCACCATCTCGTATGCACCGGCACAACCGGTTCGCTCATACGCCAGGCGTTCAATGACTTAAATCTCGAGGCAGAGGTAGATTGTATGCAGTCAGGACCTATGGGAGGCGATGCCGAAATAGCAGCTATGGTAGTACGCAAAGAGATAGACCTTGCCGTATTCCTCATAGATGACCTCAACGCACAACCCCATGAGGCTGACATACAGATGCTTCTGCGCCAGTGCCGACTCCACAATGTCCCCATCGCCTGCAACCGCATCAGTGCCGACCTGATGATTTCCAGCACCCTATGGTCTGACCCATCCTACCACCCCCTTCCACAAAGCTACATCCGCTTTGACCGCAAATAACAAACTGCTATCAAATAAGCGCCGTCGTCCATGATTGGACGACGGCGCTTATTATTTGTAGTGGGCTCTAAATCAGTAAGCCTGCCAGGGCTTGATCTCTACTTCGTCGAGAGGGACGCTGGTGAAGGCTTCGATGAAGGCTGATGCCAGACGGGCATTGGTCAGCAACGGGATATTGAGGTCGATGGCTGCGCGGCGTATCTTGTAACCGTTGGTAAGCTCGGCACTGGAGAGGTTTTTGGGGATGTTGACCACGAGGTCCACCTCCTTGTTGTGGAGCAATTCGAGTGCCTGAGGCTGCTTGTCAGGCTCGCTGGGCCAGTGTACGCAGATGGCAGGGATGCCGTTCTCGTTGAGGAACTTGTGAGTGCCTCCAGTAGCGTAGAGCTTGAAACCTGCATCATTGAGCTTATGGGCTGCATCAAGCAGGTCGGCTTTCTGCTTCGGGGTACCAGTAGAGAGCAACACACCCTTTGAGGGGATGCGAAGACCTACGGAGAGCATCGACTTGAGCAGGGCATCATTGGTGTCGGTGCCTATACAGCCGACCTCACCAGTGGACGACATGTCAACGCCGAGCACAGGGTCAGCCCCTTGCAGACGCGAGAAGCTGAACTGCGATGCCTTGATGCCCACATAGTCGAGGTCAAAAGCATTTTTGGCAGGACGGTCTACATGGATGCCGAGCATCACCTTGGTGGCGATGTCTATGAAGTTGATCTTAAGCACCTTGCTGACGAAGGGGAAACTGCGCGATGCACGCAGGTTACACTCTATGACCTTGATATCGTTGTTCTTGGCAAGGAACTGGATGTTAAACGGACCCGAGATGTTGAGAGCCTTGGCTATCTGCGAAGACACCTTCTTGATGCGGCGCATGGTCTCTACATAGAGTTTCTGCGGCGGGAACTGGATGGTGGCATCGCCAGAGTGCACACCGGCAAATTCGATGTGCTCCGAGATGGCGTAGACCACGATTTCACCGTTCTGAGCCACCGCATCCATCTCTATCTCCTTGGCTCCCTGGATAAATTCGCTGACCACTACAGGGTGCTGCTTGCTGACATTGGCGGCAAGGCGGAGGAAACGTTCAAGCTCGTCATTGTTGCTGCATACGTTCATCGCCGCGCCTGAGAGCACATAGCTCGGACGCACGAGCACCGGGAAACCGACCTTCTCGATAAACTTGTTGATATCCTCGAAGCTGGTCAGCTCGCTCCAGCGAGGCTGGTCGATGTGCAGACGGTCAAGCATCGCCGAGAACTTGTTACGGTCTTCGGCATTATCAATGCTCTTGGCTGATGTGCCGAGTATGTTGACATTGCTCTTGTCAAGACGCGTAGCGAGGTTGTTAGGTATCTGACCGCCTACGCTGAGTATGGTACCGTGGGGCTGCTCCAACTCTATGATATCCATCACGCGCTCATAGGTGAGCTCGTCAAAATAGAGACGGTCACACATGTCATAGTCGGTCGAGACCGTCTCGGGGTTGTAGTTGATCATCACCGAACGCCAGCCCTCCTTGTTGACGGTCAGAAGCGCATTGACCGAACACCAGTCAAACTCTACCGATGAGCCGATGCGGTAGGCACCGGAGCCGAGCACTATTATAGAGCGGTGGTCATGGAGGTAATGGACATCATTCTCCGAACCGTTATAGGTCAAGTAGAGGTAGTTGGTCATCGCAGGATATTCAGCCGCAAGGGTGTCAATCTGCTTGACCACAGGGGTTATGCCGAGTGATTTGCGGTAGGTGCGCACACGGTCGCTGCCCTCCTCGCTATTTTCGTTCATCCAGTCGCCAAACACAGAGCGCGCAATCTGGAAATCGCTGAATCCCTGCGACTTCGCCTGACGCACGAGCGTCTCGGGAAGTTTCTCCACCTCATCATACTGCTCCATCTCCTTGGCAGTGTCAATGATGTTGTGGAGCTTGTGAAGAAACCACTTGTCTATCTTGGTAAGCTCATGGATGCGGTCAACGGTGTATCCGCGCTGCATCGCCTGAGAGATTACGAATATACGTTTGTCGGTGGGAGCAGAGAGAGCCTTGTCGATATCGTCCACATTCATGAACTTGTTTTCGACAAACCCGTGCATGCCCTGCCCTATCATGCGGAGACCCTTCTGGATCACCTCCTCAAAGGTGCGTCCGATAGCCATGACCTCGCCGACTGATTTCATCGACGAGCCAATTTCACGCTTTACACCGTGGAATTTGCCAAGGTCCCAGCGAGGTATCTTGCACACGATATAGTCAAGAGCCGGCTCAAAGAAAGCCGATGTCTCCTTGGTGACAGAATTGCGGAGGTCAAACAGACCGTATCCCAGACCCAGCTTGGCAGCCACGAAAGCCAAAGGATAGCCAGTGGCTTTGGATGCCAGAGCCGACGAACGGCTCAGACGTGCATTGACCTCGATGACGCGGTAGTCCATGGACTGCGGGTCAAAGGCATACTGCACATTGCACTCGCCGACGATGCCCACATGGCGTATGATCTTGATCGCCAGCTGGCGCAGATAATGGTAGTCCTCGTTGCTGAGAGTCTGCGAGGGAGCCACCACGATAGATTCGCCGGTATGGATGCCCAGCGGGTCAAAGTTCTCCATGTTGCAGACGGTGATACAGTTGTCGAAACGGTCACGTACCACCTCATATTCCACCTCTTTCCATCCCTTGAGCGACTTCTCCACAAGCACCTGGGGCGAGAACGAGAGAGCTTTCTCACAAAGAGCTATGAGCTCCTCCTCGTTGTCGCAGAAACCGCTGCCGAGACCGCCGAGAGCATAAGCGGCACGCACGATGACCGGATAACCAAGTTCATTGGCAGCCTTGATGGCATCAGCAGTAGAGTTGACTGCCTCGCTCTTGATAGTCTTGACATCAATCTCGTCGAGTTTCTTGACGAACAGCTCGCGGTCCTCGGTGTCCATGATGGCACGGACAGGAGTGCCGAGCACCTTGACATCGTACTTGTCAAGCACACCGCTCTCGCTGAGAGCCACACCGCAGTTGAGGGCTGTCTGACCGCCGAAAGCGAGCAGGATGCCGTCAGGACGCTCCTTCTCTATGACCTTTTCAACGAAATAAGGGGTCACGGGCAAGAAATAAATCTTGTCGGCGAAACCGTCAGAAGTCTGCACGGTGGCAATGTTGGGGTTGATGAGGATTGTCTCGATACCCTCCTCCTTCAACGCTTTCAGAGCCTGGGAGCCGGAGTAGTCAAACTCGCCAGCCTCGCCTATCTTGAGAGCACCGCTTCCGAGCAGAAGCACTTTATGGAAGTCAAATCTATTAGTCTGCGACATGTGAATATGATGTTGTGGTGGGATATGTAGTGTTAGATGGATAAACTCGATCTCGGTGTCAGAGCAACGCTATGAATTCGTCAAACAGGAATTCTGTATCCTTGGGACCGCTTGATGCCTCGGGATGGAACTGAGCCGAGAAAAACGGCTTGCTCTTGTGGCGTATGCCCTCGTTGGTGCCGTCATTCATGTTGACAAACAGCGGCTCCCAGTCAGCCGGAAGCTTGGAACTGTCGACAGCGAATCCGTGGTTCTGCGAAGTGACAAAGCACTGGTCGGAATTGACTCGACGCACAGGCTGGTTATGGCTGCGGTGTCCGTATTTTAGTTTGTAAGTCGTAGCTCCGGCTGCCTTCGAAAGAAGCTGGTTGCCCATGCAGATGCCACAGATGGGTTTGCCTATCTCTATGGCTTTACGGATATTTTCCACGGTCTTCTCCGCCATATCGGGGTTGCCAGGGCCGTTGGATATAAACAACCCGTCGTAAGGTATGGTGGTGAAATCATAATCCCAGGGGACACGCACCACTTTGACTCCGCGGCGTGTCAGACAGCGGATGATATTGTGCTTCACACCGCAGTCCACGAGCACGACTGTCTTGTCACCCTCGCCATGGTATTCCACATCTTTGCATGACACCTTGGCTACAAGATTCTCCTTGTTGGGGTCGTAGAAATCCACGTCTTCTGCACCCTCTACCACAATTTTTCCGAGCATCGAACCGTGCTCGCGCAGATGTTTTGTCAGGGCGCGTGTATCTATGCCGTAGATGCCTACTATATTTTCCTCTTTGAGCCAGTCGGCAAGGCTGCGGTCAGCCTGCCAGTGGCTGTGGTCATAGGTGTAGTCCTGCGCCACTATTGCCTGGCAATGTATGCGGTCGCCCTCGTAATATTCGCTGACATCATCTTTCTGCCGTCTCGGCGGCACTCCATAATTGCCGAGGATGGGGTAAGTCGTGACCAGTATCTGTCCCTCATAGGAGGGGTCGGTCAGACTCTCAGGATAACCCGTCATGGCGGTGTTGAAAACTACTTCACCGGCTGTGGAACCCTCATAGCCGAATGATTTCCCTTCAAAGGTTGTGCCGTCTTCAAGAGTGAGGACAGCGCGTTTCGTTTCACGCATAGTCTGTAAAGATGGTGGAGAATTTTTCCGTTTGATTGAAAAACCTATAATCGGGGCAAAGTTACTCAAAAAATCCCTACTGTGCAACAATGGTTTCACCATACTGGAATATTACATTTTTTAACGAAGCTGGCACAATCCCAAATAAAAATCGCTATATTTGCATCATATCTTATCACATCCATGCAATCCATAACCAGACACATCTTAGCAGCTGTCCTCATATTGACAGCATTATGCGCCCGAGCCACCTCCGAGCTGTCAGCATTTGAGAAACAACAGATAATAGACAGCATCAAAGCCGGATTAACCAATAAGGTAAATTCCACCGAGCGAATCAGCATGCTGACCGACATCTTCGACCTCACAAACAGCATCTCACTGAAAGACTCCGTAGGCTCCGTCATATACAACTTGGCTTTACAGACCGGCAACAGTGAAGACGGGCTTAACATTCTGCGTCATCTCGGCAATCTGCATGTCAAAGAGGATTCGTTGCTGGCAATAGATATCAACCGTGCCAAAAGATTCCAGCCCTCGCCGACACGCGACATGACTGTGACATTTTTAAGGATGCTACGTAACCACAACGGTCTATGGTACGCTGACGAAAAGACACGTACCCACCGCCTGCAGCAGTTGCTCGATATGGTCAATGCCAACCCTCCGACCGACATATATGAGAAAATCGTGCTGCTACATGCTCTATGCCTATATATAGGCAACACTTCGCAGGGAGATATGCTGATACACTACATGAACAAGCTGGAAGAACTGGTGGAATCGCTTCCAGAAGACCACACACCCCTGCGTAATGCGTTCTACACCCAGGCAGCCATCATATACCGTCTCAACGATGACTATGAAAAAGGCTTACAGATAGACCGCAAGCGGCTTGAAGCTATCGGAATGCTGGAGAAAAGCAATGCAAAAGCGGGACGCAAATACCGCAACTACAATGCGCACTATTATATCATCTACACTCACATGCTCAGCAACTACCCCCTGCTGTCGGACAAGGAGGTAGAAAGCATATATGCGAAAATACAGGCATTGCTGAAAACAAACGACCTCGCAGCCAACACAGAGGCACACTCCGGACGCGCCGAAATCTACTATGCGATGCATCATAAACGTTATGATGAAGCCCTGAAACTCATATATAAAAATAAAGACAACTATTACAACCGCTCATATCTCCACATCCTGTACAGGCTTATGGTAGAGTGCGGGCGTAAGACAGGCAATAAAGAGGCACTGCTGGACGGGCTGGAAGGATATAACAGCGTATTGGAAAAGACCATCAAGACCCGAATGCAGGAAAAAGCCCAGGAACTCCAGATCATATATGACATCAATGAGCTGAAGGAACAGAACCTCAAACGCGAGCATCAAGCCACCAGAACTCGCACGATGATGCTGATGACGGGTACGATAGTCCTGTTTGTACTGCTTGTGGTCCTGTTTTTCATGTATCATCGCATGCGCAAACTCGCTTCCCATCTTAAGAAGAGCAACACCGACCTGAAAATCGAGAAAGCCAACATACAGAAAGCACAGGCTGACCTTGTGAAAGCCCGTGACGATGCACAGGCTGCCAACCGCACAAAATCTGATTTCATCAAAAACATGAGTAACGAAGTGGAAGGTCCCCTGCATGTTATCAATGAATACACCAATCTGCTGATAGACTGTGTGGATACAGGAGACAAGCCCTATCTGCGCGATTTCTCAAATAAAATACAGTTCAACTCCGAGTTGCTCCTCAACCTCTTCTCTGACGTGCTGACGCTGGCACAGGCTGACAATAAGACCCTGTCAGTACACCCTAAGAAGATCGACCTGAAGATGATATGCGACAACGCAATAACCGTCATCCGTCACCACGCAAGCAAAAATGTCCGTGTCGGATTAGCACCTGACCTACCGGACGTGCAGATAGACACCGATCCCCATAGGTTGTCGCAGATTCTATACCAGCTGCTGTCAAACGCAGCCAAATTCACCACCGAAGGCTCTATCGAGCTGTCATACCAGATACTGCCCGCTGTCAATACTGTGAAAATAAGCGTGACCGACACAGGCATAGGCATAAACGAGGAGGACCAGGACAGGATATTCCAGAGATTCAGCAAACTTGACAGTTCTTCACAAGGAGCGGGGCTCGGATTGGCACTGGCACTACAACTTGCGCAACTGCTGGGTGGCCATATCGAGCTCGACACCACTTATGATAATGGATCGCGGTTCATCCTTACCATCCCGATGACATCCATCCCTACAGCATAGCCCACAGCTTCTTGTTAATCTCCATTTGTTTCCATATTCTCCGTAGGGACATGCCATGGCACAATGTCACAACCTTAAGGATTTGCAAGCAAGTCGCGCCCCTTGTGGGCGCATCTCTCTGTTAGCCGAGGGGCTTGCCCCTCGGTAAGGAATGGAGAATGTACGCGCTGCGCTTTGCCGCAGCGCATCAGTCGCTATCATGTTGAGCATCACGGTGTTTAATGCGCTGCGGCAAAGCGCAGCGCGTGGCATAGGTTGACATTTACCGAGGGGCAAGCCCCTCGGCTAACAGAGAGAAGCGCCCTTTCGGGCGCGTACATGGGAAGAATAAGATTAGCTTAAGTTAGTGACATTGTGCCACGGCATGTCCCTACAAGGGTAGAATATGGCATTATTCTTACTGCATCTCCTCGTACTCAATGGATGCCAGCTCCCACAGGCTCATGGCGTTTTCGAGCTGCTTGGTGAGGGAGGCATGGAGAGCATAATCTTCCTCGGTCAACGCTTCGCCCGATGACATACGCGCCTCAAGATCCTTGATGGCTTGCTCCCGCTGCGCCACATCCTTCTCGGCATCTTCCACCTTCTTGCGGGCGCGGCGCAGAGCCTTGTCACGCTCGCGCTGCTCGGCATAGCTGAGCTTAGGCGCCGACGCTTCCTTAGCCCCGGTTTCAGCCTTGGGAGTTTCAGCCTTGGGAGCTTCTTTATCTTTCGGAGTCGGTGAAGACGGTTTCGCAGCCTCTAATTGGGCAAGTGAATCAAGCTTTTTCTTCTCCAAAAAATCATATATGCCACCGAGGCACTCACGCACCTTGCCGTCACCAAATTCGTAGACCTTTTCCACCAGACCGTCAAGAAATTCACGGTCATGGCTCACGACGATGACTGTGCCGTCAAAGTCCTTTATCGCCTGCTTCAACACATCCTTTGAAGCCATGTCAAGATGGTTGGTAGGTTCGTCAAGAATAAGCAGATTGACCGGCTGTAGCAGCAGACGTATCATCGCCAGTCGGGTACGCTCGCCACCCGAGAGCACTTTGACCTTTTTGTCAGATGCTTCTCCGCCAAACATAAAGGCTCCGAGTATGTCGCGTATCTTAGTGCGGATATCCCCCACTGCCACTCGGTCGATGGTGTCAAATACGGTCAGCTCGCCGTCCATCAGCGAAGCCTGATTCTGTGCGAAATATCCGATCTGGACGTTATGCCCTATCTTCAGTTCGCCAGTATAGGGAATTTCACGCATTATGCACTTGACCAGAGTTGACTTGCCCTCGCCGTTTTTGCCCACGAAAGCCACTTTTTCACCACGCTTGATGGTAAACGTGGCATGGTCAAACACCTGGTGGTCGCCGTAAGCCTTGCCTACATTATCAGCTATCACAGGGTAATCTCCCGAACGCGGCGCGGGCGGAAAACGAAGATTGAGACGCGATTTGTCTACCTCATCCACCTCTATCCGCTCTATCTTGGCGAGCTGCTTGATGCGGCTCTGCACCTGCACACTCTTCGTGGCTTTGTAGCGGAAACGCTCTATAAAGTCCTCCGTATCCTGTATCTGCTTCTGCTGATTGAGATAGGCACGCATCTGCTGCTCGATGCGCTCCTTGCGAAGCTCCACGAATTTAGAGTAATTGACGGAGTAATCATAGATCTTGCCCAGCGATATCTCAATGGTGCGGTTTGTCACATTATCGATAAATGCACGGTCGTGGCTGACCAGCACCACAGCCTTGGCACGGTTGACCAGAAACGACTCGAGCCACTGGATAGATTCAATGTCAAGGTGGTTGGTAGGCTCGTCAAGCAGCAACACATCGGGATGTCCCAGAAGCAGTTTGGCAAGCTCAATGCGCATGCGCCAGCCGCCCGAGAACTCGCACGTCGGCCGCGTGAAGTCATCGCGACGAAATCCGAGACCTATCAGCGTACGCTCCATCTCCGCATCGTGGTTCTCGGAATTTTCGTATGTAAGCCGCTCGGTCAGGGTGGTCATGCGGTCTATGAGATCCTGATATGCGGCACTTTCATAGTCAGTGCGTTCCGACAGTTCAGCCGTATAACGGTCAAGTTCCTGCTGCATGGCATCGATATGCGCAAATGCCTTGCGCACCTCCTGCTCCACAGTCAGAGTATCGTTGACCTGCATATGCTGTGGCAGATATCCAACTGTGACATCTTTGGGGACTGCCACAGAGCCAGACGTGGGCGACTGAATACCGGCGATGATCTTGAGCATCGTGGATTTGCCGGCGCCGTTCTTGCCCACGAGAGCTATGCGGTCACGCGGATTGATGACGTAGTTGATATTGTCAAAAAGAGCTTTGGCAGAGAACTCCACCGAAAGGTTCTGTATGGAAATCATATGATGGTCGGATGACGTAAGAATAATCGGAGTGCAAAGTTACGGACTTTGCAGCCGTTATGCAACCCTAAAGATATAACAACAGCGGAGTGCACCGTGGCACTCCGCTGTATATGGGTTAAGTAATGACAGTCGATATCAGAATATCACCTGGAGACGAGCCTGGATGGTGTTGACATGACGATTGTACATAGCCGCGCTTGATGATACATTGGTGTAGCTATAGCGCAGACGAGCCAGGAAATACTTATTGAAGTAATAGTTGAAGGTGATAGAGGCATCGTTAGTGCGGCCGCCATAGATACCGGCATCGGCATATGTGGCATCGGTGTAGTTGTAACCGAGTACACACTCAAGGGTCTTGGGACCAGGAGTGGCAAGACCTGCGTCACCATGAGAATAGCCATAGTCCTTGCCGATCAATATGCCACGGAGCAATCCGTAGACACCCTGTGCCTGATAGTGCTTGAGACCGCCTTTACGGTTGACATTCATGTAGTAATACTGACCCTCGAAAGCGAAGCGGTTCATAGCTACGAGCCATTCGGGCGAGAGCTTGAACACGCTGCGGGCATTGCTGATGTTGGCACCGAGCATATCCACGCTGCATACGCGAGTCGGGAACGTAGCAGAATATTCGAAGTATCCTTCAGAAGCCTCCGATTTGCCCTCGTCGTTTTCCACGGCAACATGGCGGGCACCCTGATACCAGAGTGACAGACCGAGCTGGGCTACCTTACCAGTGTCATGCCATGGACGGAAGACGAAACGGTTCATAGCGCCAAAACTGGTCTTACCAAGCTCATTGGCATGCTTCTTCATGGCTTCGCCGTCAGAGAATACGCTGACACTGGAGAAGATATTACCCTTGTCATAGACATATTCCACGCCGATGTTACGACCTGTGGCATTGAAATATGTATCGGTGATGGGAGCTTCCATCGAGGGCTTCATCGATGACGAGGTAGCAGCCTGGAGTCCGAACTGATGCACAAAGTAGCCGGCACGCAGATACATGTTGTCATTGAGGTTATATTGCATGTACACGTCCTTCATGCTGAGCTTGTTGAAGCTGTAGCCCACATCGATTTTGGCAGCCCATTTGCCATAGCTTGCCTTGGCACCCATGCGGATGTCGGGCATAGCAACTCCGTCACTGAAGCCGTCTTCATTAGGCATATATACAGCCCCGTCAAGGAGCATTCGACCTGTAGGTTTGATGGAGAATTTCGGTTCATCGTCAGCGGCAAATACCGGAGACACGCTTGTTAACATTAAGGCTGACGCAGCAGCGAGAGTGATGAAATTTTTCATACCTTTGGGATGTTTGGGGATGTGAAAAATGGAAGTTTTTTGTTAGGGGAGAAACGTGGATGTCAAAGACTGTAAATGTCTGCGGCATGAGAAACACGGCACAAAGATACATGTATTTTTCATAGCCAAAGGCATCGTGCTTTAACATTTTAATTAATGTTTCAGTGTTCAATTTCCAAGGTATGGAGGCCTTGATGCTTATTTTCGGAGTAATAACATCACGACTTGAAAAATAGTTTATACAAACATGAAAATTTGTAAATAAACATTATCCTGCATCTGTGTCAGAACATTTTTAGCCAACAATCGTTAATACTACAAAATGATAAGGCATGACCTTACCGATGCTTATTTTCTTCAAGTGACCTTTAACTTTACAACTCTATCTAATCCACCAAAAACTACCGACACAATGAAACGACTGTTTTCCGTAGCAATGCTGCTGACATTGCTTGCTCTGCCTCTTACAGGCCTCGCCCAAGCACAGAGAAGCCAGGAATTCAAGGATAAATATAAGCTCAAAGAAGCCGTGGTGCTCAGCCGCCACAACATCCGCTCGCCGCTTAGCGACAGCAAGAGCGATCTCGGACGCATGACACCCCACCAGTGGACCAAGTGGAGCGCAGGCAAGAGCGAGCTTACCAGCCGCGGCGGTGCGTTGGAGACCATGATGGGACAGTATTTCCGCAAATGGCTCGTCGATGCCGGCATGTTCCCCGAGAACTATGTCCCCACTGCCGACGATCTCAATGTAATCGCCAACTCGATGCAACGCTGCATCGCCACGGCTCAATACTTCACATCTGGATTCATGCCCGTTGGCGGAGTTACCGTCAACCACCGCTACACTCCGTCAAAGATGGATCCCCTCTTCAATCCTCAGTTGACCAAGGTGACACCTGAATTTGTAGCCACTGCCATGGAGCAGATCAATGCCATGGGCGGCAAGAAAGGCATAGTAGGTGTCAATGAAGCCATCGCACCCAACTACGCTCTGATCCAGGAGGTACTTGACGTGCCCAACTCTCCCATGGCGAAGGAAAACGACCCCAAACTCAAGGATTTCACGAACTACAACACCGAAATCGTGCTTGAGAAATGGGCAGAGCCCTCCATGAAGAAAGGTTCCGCGCTTAAAGACCTCAATGCAGCCAGCGATGCATTCATCCTCCAGTATTACGAGGAGCCCGACTCCATCAAGGCAGGCTTCGGCAAGAACCTCTCTCGCGAAGACTGGGCAAAAATCGCACAGATCAAGGACACCTATCAGGATATGCTCTTCACAGCTCCCATCGTGGCTGCCAACGTTGCCAATCCGCTCATCCAGTACATGTATGACGAATTGCGCTCGCCCGACCGCAAATTTACATTCCTCGTAGGCCACGACTCCAATCTGTCAAGTGTGCTGACCGCTCTCGGAGTGGAAGAATATGAGCTGCCCAACGCCATAGAGCGCAAAACCCCTATCGGCTCTAAGCTCGTCATCGAGAAATTCGTCGGTCCTGACGGCAAGGAGTACGCCGACCTGAACCTCGTGTACCAGTCAATCGACCAGCTCCGCAACATGGAACTCCTCAGCCTCGAGAATCCTCCCATGGTCTATCCCATCAGCCTCAAAGGTCTGAAGAAAAACGCCGACGGGCTCTATAACCTCGCCGACCTCGAGAACCGCTTCGAAGAAGCCCTCGCCGCCTATGATGCCATCTGATATCGTACCTTATATACATACATTCCCGTGCCTGTCAGCCTCAGTGGCGGCAGGCACGGAGTGTTTTATATCATTTACTCAAAAACTATCCTATGTGGATGGTTGTTATCCATAATGTAAAACCTGAAAGTGAAGCTCCGGTTTCCAAAACTGATTAATCTGCGTCCTGAACATGAAAATATATCACTCTATGGCGATAGCCTCAGTAGTGTCAGTGGCGGCAATAGCGTTTTCGCTCACTCCGACTGCCACTGGCGAAGACACACCCTCATCAACGTCAAACGACGAGTACGCGGCGATATTGCCACAAACGTGCAGTATATGTGACGGCAGAGGCGCAGTGACGGTATTGTCAGACAGCGCGGAGGTCTCCTACCAGTGTGCCGCATGCAGAGGATACGGCAAAATCACAACGTATCCAGAGTACTGATAGTCTTTGCCTACTTGTAGGGACATGCCATGGCATGTCAGAAAATGCAGTCTGGCAGCGGAGTATATAATTGGGGTATCGGCTGACATGCCATGGCATGTCCCTACAAGTGAGGTCACACAACCTTGCAGAACCTTAAAACGGCATAGAGTACTGCTGATATTTTCGCATGATAGAGCAGTGGGATTGAGGGTAATTTTGTGACATAATCACAAAATTAAAGTCCATCATATGACCACAAAATCAAGCCATAGCGTCCGGAAAGAGAAGTGGAATCGCCCTGTGTCCCGTAAATTTTATGAAACCATCATAAAGCAGATACACACCGTCGCATCACTGAGCGAAGACATTAATGCCGACAATGTGATACGCTGTCTTGACGATTACCTGACCAACCGCACCGCCACTGCCGACTTCACCGAAACCGAGACAGTTGTATTCACCCTCCTGCAGCCTCTGATAGACCAGGTTATGCGACGTTCGGAGCGGGCGCGCCAAGCCGCTGCGCGCCGACGCCAATGCTGCAAGCCTGGTGAAACTAATCAAGCCACATCGCTTACCGCCGAGTCTATCGTGACAGACATGCCACGACCATCCACTTGTGAAGAAAAACGGATAATGCGCCGTGAAGCCACCCTGCTCCGACGCCAGCAAAAATACCTCAAACGTCTACGCAGCCGCAAGCCAAATGTAATGTCAGAGGAGCCGAATCCAAAATTGCCCAATCCTGATAAACCGTCAGGTATGTAGGGACATGCCGTGGCATGTCCGCTCTCTGCAACATTCGCAAACGCAAACGCAAACCCTGACTGGCGGACATGCCACGGCATGTCCCTACAAAGCTTGTACGAAATCTTGTATCTGCAATTTACTCCACCTCTTAAGTGCAGGTCAGTCGAATTGTTTGCGGTGGAAGATGAAGTTGCGGCCGAGGTATTTTTCGCGGACTATGGGGTTGGAGGCGAGTTCTTCGCTGGTGCCTTTAAAAAGGATCTTGCCCTCGAAGAGGAGGTAGGCGCGGTCGGTGATGCTGAGAGTCTCGGGAGCGTTGTGATCAGTGATGAGGATGCCTATGTTCTTCTCCTTGAGTTTGTAGACCACCGACTGGATATCTTCGACGGCTATGGGGTCGACTCCAGCAAACGGCTCGTCGAGCATGATGAACTTGGGGTTGATGGCAAGGCAGCGGGCTATCTCCGTGCGGCGGCGTTCGCCACCTGAGAGCTGGTCTCCAAGGTTCTTGCGCACTTTTTGGAGAGAAAACTCCTCAATCAGCGATTCCAGCTTCTCACGCTGGTATTCCTTTGAGGTGTTGGTCATCTCAAGCACCGAGAGGATGTTGTCCTCCACCGACAGCTTGCGGAACACCGACGGCTCCTGGGCGAGATACCCGATGCCGTTCTGTGCCCGGCGATATACGGGATATTTGGTAATGTCGAGATCGTTGAGGAAGATACGCCCTTCGTTGGGGGTGATAAGCCCCACGGTCATGTAGAATGTCGTGGTCTTGCCGGCACCGTTGGGACCAAGCAGCCCCACTATCTCGCCCTGCGTGACATCTATGGATACATGGTTAGCCACGATGCGGTTACCATATTTCTTGACGAGATTATCAGTGCGCAGCACCATCTTGTCATCAGTTGATACATGCTCCTGAGAAGTCGCAGTTACGGGGGCGATATCTTCCTGCTGTTCCATTATTTTCTCAATCGTGATTCTATATAGTCAGTGAGCAGATTGACTGCCACAATGTTGTTTCCTCCCTGAGGCACTATGAGGTCGGCTTTCTTTTTTGACGGCTCTATATACATGTTGTGCATGGGCTTCAGCACCTCCTGATAGCGGTTTATGACCATCATGGGTGTGCGTCCGCGCTCCACGCAGTCACGTGTGATGACGCGGATAAGACGGTCATCGGCATCCGCATCGACAAACACCTTAACGTCCATCATGTCACATAGCTCCGGCTGCGTGAGCACCAGGATACCCTCGACAAGCACCACGTCACGAGGCTCCAGAGTGATGGTCTCTTTCTGCCGTGTACATGTCAGATAGCTATATGTGGGCATCTCGATAGTCTGTCCGTCACGCAGCGCCTTGATCTGGTCAACCAGCAGCGACCACTCTATGGCAGCCGGCTCGTCAAAGTTGATTTTCTGTCGGTCTTCGGGCGGCACATGGCTTGAATCTTTATAATAGTTGTCCTGTGAAATGACAGCCACTTCGCCCTGAGGAAGAGCTGAAATAATCTTGTTGACCACTGTGGTCTTACCAGAGCCTGTGCCTCCGGCTATGCCTATGACTAACATGGTGTAATCTGACTTGGGGAATATGGACGGTTGAAAAAAGATGTTAAGGTAACAGAGCTGCCTATTGCGCCTTTTGGACGCATATATTGGCAAAGTTAGCCATTAAATTTTATAATTCAAGTGAGAGATGGCGATTTTTTCAGTAACTTTGCGACGGTCAATAAGCCACCTATATATATTTATCAATATACTGACAGATGATTTTCACAAAATCCATAGCCAATTTCGGCAAATACTGCCTGTTCATGCGGCGGGTGTTCAGCGTGCCCGACAAGTGGAGGGTATTTTTCTCCCGAACGGTTTTCGAGATACAGAAATTAGGAGTGGATTCCATACCGTTGGTCATCATCATCGCCCTCTTTATCGGAGCGGTGATCACCATACAGATGCAGCTCAACTTCTCCTCCCCTCTCGTACCGAGCTATTCGACAGGACTTGCCACACGCGAGATAGTGCTACTGGAGTTTTCCAACTCCATATTGTGCCTTATCCTTGCAGGCAAGGTGGGCAGTAACATAGCATCGGAGATAGGCACCATGAGAGTTACCGAGCAGATTGACGCTCTTGAAATCATGGGCATCAATTCGTGCAACTTCCTCGTGCTGCCCAAAGTGGTGGGCTTCCTGTTTTTCATGCCTGTGCTTGTCGTGTTCTGCATCTTCACGACCATGCTCGGCGGCTATCTGATCGCCGCGGTCACCGGCATCATCTCCGTATCGAAATACATCTACGGCATACAGACCCAGTTTCAGGAATGGTACGTGTGGTACGGACTGATAAAGTCGCTGTTTTTCTCGGTGGTCATCACCTCAGTAGCGAGCTACTGCGGCTACTATGTCAAGGGCGGCGCACTTGAAGTAGGCAAAGCCAGCACCAACGCCGTAGTGACAAGCAGCATCATGATACTGCTTCTCGATGTAATACTCACCAAACTCCTGCTCCAATGATAGAAGTCAAGGGCGTGACAAAGTCGTTTGACGACAAGACCATCCTCCACAGCGTGGATGCCACATTCTATACCGGCAAGACCAACCTGATTATCGGACAGAGCGGATCGGGCAAGACCGTGCTGATGAAATCGCTCGTCGGACTTCTCAGACCCGAAGAGGGACAGATACTATATGACGGACGCGACCTGCTGCAGATGTCGGTGGACCAGACCAAAAAGCTCCGCGAGGAGATAGGCATGCTCTTCCAAGGGTCTGCACTGTTTGACTCAGAGACGGTGCTTGGCAATGTGATGTTCCCACTGATGATGTTTACCGACATGACACCCGCCGAACGCAAAGACCGCGCACAGTTCTGCCTCGAACGTGTCAACCTCAAAGGCGCAGACAACAAATATCCATCGGAGATTTCGGGCGGTATGCAGAAGCGTGTGGCTATTGCGCGTGCCATCGCACTGAATCCCAAGTATCTCTTCTGCGACGAACCAAACTCTGGTCTTGACCCTCATACCTCCATCCTCATCGACGAACTGCTCAGCGACATCACACACGAGTACAACATCACCACAGTAATCAATACCCACGACATGAACTCGGTGCTCGGCATCGGTGAAAACATCATCTATCTGCGCAACGGGCGCCGCGAGTGGGTGGGCAATATGAAGGAAATCTACACCGCTTCCAACGAGGCTCTCAACGATTTCGTATTCGCCACAGACCTGTTCAAGCAGGTCAAGGAGTATATCGTGCACAATGCGTCGGCTACTCCTCCCACCAAATCCTGATGCACACCTGAGCACCATTACTCCATACATTATGGAACTTACATGTTTTTTTTGTAACTTGCGCGAAGTTTCATACCATAACACGTACACGTTATCAAAACACAGATGAAAAAATATCTCGTTACCGGAGCTGCCGGATTTATCGGCGCCAACTTTGTGAAGTATCTACTCAAGAAATGGGGCAACGATGTAGAAATCGTAATTCTCGATGCCCTCACCTATGCAGGCAACCCCATGACCATCAAAGATGAGATGGAGCTGCCCAACGTGACATTCGTCAAAGGTGACATCGGTGACCGTGGGCTCGTAACCAAGATAATGAAAGAGTTTGACCCGGATTTCGTGGTTAATTTCGCTGCTGAAAGCCATGTGGACCGCAGTATCGAAAATCCCCGTCTGTTCCTGGAGACAAACATCCTCGGCACACAGAACATGCTCGACTGTGCACGCGAAGCATGGTTTGAGGGCAAGGATGAGAACGGCCATAACCGTTACCGGGAGGGTAAGAAATATCTCCAGATATCCACTGACGAGGTCTACGGCTCTCTGCCCAAAGATTTCGACGAGGCTCAGCCCCTGCATCTGACTGACGATGTCAAGGAAGTGGTCAAGGGACGCAAGAACCTCCAGACATTCGGCCACGGATTCTTCACCGAAGACACTCCGCTCTCTCCGCGCTCGCCCTATTCGGCAGCCAAGACCGGAGCCGACCTCATCACCCAGGCTTATCACGAGACCTACGGCATGCCCATCAACATCACCCGTTGCTCCAATAACTACGGTCCTTACCACTTCCCCGAGAAGCTCATACCGCTGATCATCAAGAACATACTTGAAGGCAAGAAACTCCCTGTATATGGCAAGGGTGACAATGTACGTGACTGGCTCTATGTAGAGGATCACGCCAAGGGTATCGATATGGTGCTCCGCAACGGACGCTTGGGCGAGGTCTACAACATCGGCGGCTTCAACGAGGAGCAGAACATCAGCATAGTGCGCTTAGTGATCAACATCATCAACCGCATCATGCATGAGGAGCCGAAATATCAGGCTCTGCTCAAGGGTATCACTCCCGACGAAATCACCGAAGATCTCATCACCTACGTTACCGACCGTCCCGGTCACGACATGCGTTATGCTATAGATCCCACCAAGATAGCAACCGAACTGGGCTGGTATCCCGAGACTCCGTTTACCGAAGGCATCGAGAAGACCGTGCGCTGGTATCTTGACAATCAGGAGTGGGTGGAAAGCGTAACATCCGGCGAATACCAGAAGTATTATGACCAGATGTATGGCAACCGCTAAGCTCTGAACCACCACTCATCCATACATATACTTTCTAACCCGAAATCATACAGAAGAACATGAAAGGTATAGTACTCGCAGGCGGCTCCGGCACACGTCTCTACCCTATCACACGCGGCATATCGAAGCAGCTCGTACCCATCTACGACAAACCGATGGTATATTATCCCATCTCGGTGCTGATGCTTGCCGGCATACGCGACATCCTGATAATATCCACACCTCATGACCTCCCCGGATTCAAGCGCCTGCTTGGCGACGGCAAGGAGATGGGGGTAAACTTCACTTATGCAGAGCAGCCTCGTCCCGAAGGCCTTGCACAGGCATTTATCATCGGCAAGGACTTTATCGGTGATGACGATGTTTGTCTGGTGCTCGGAGACAATATCTTCTATGGCCAGGGCTTCACGGGAATGCTGCGCCAGGCAGTAGAACGCACAGCCTCCAGTCAGGAAGCCACCATATTTGCATATAAGGTCAAGGATCCGCAACGCTACGGCGTAGTCACCATCGATGGCCGCGGTAAGGCTGTGAACATCGTAGAGAAGCCATCCAATCCCGAGACCAACTATGCTGTGGTGGGTCTGTACTTTTATCCCAACGAAGTGGTAAAGGTAGCACATGAAATCAAGCCCTCGGCTCGCGGAGAGCTTGAGATCACGACTGTCAATCAGGTGTTCATGGATCGTGACAAGCTCAACGTACAGCAGTTCGGACGCGGATTCGCATGGCTTGACACCGGTACCACCGACTCGCTGATGGAGGCATCAAACTTCATAGAGACCATTGAGAAGCGCCAAGGCTTCAAGGTGGCAGCACTGGAAGAGATAGCTTTCCGCCGCGGATTCATCGATGCTGACCGACTGCGCGAACTGGCTCAGCCGATGCGCAACAATGCCTACGGCCAGTATCTCATCGAGCTTGCTGACAATGGCATCAACTAAACCACGACTTATAGAACTGCCGCGCATCTATGACCCGCGCGGCAGTCTTTCGTTTGCACAAGACCGTGACCAGATACCCTTTGACATCAAAAGGGTATTTTGGTTATATGACGTGCCTGGAGGAGCTGTGCGCGGAAGCCATAGCCACAGGGAAGCTCATGAGCTGATAGTCGCTACAGGGGGGAGCTTTGACGTGTCACTGCATGACGGGCATAAATCGACCACCTATACGCTTAACCGCCCTTTCATCGGCCTTTACGTACCGCCGGGTTATTGGCGTACTCTTGAGAATTTTTCATCAGGCAGTGTCTGTATGGTGCTTGACTCCATACTCTACGATGAGAGAGATTATATAAGGAATTTCAACGAATTTCTCGAGTGGGTGCATACTCACAGAGACACCACTGAGACATAGATAAGAAACCTCACACCATGAGATACCCATTTCTTGACCTCGGACTCATCAACAGCCCCTGGATTGACGAACTGAAAGAGGCAGCATGCCGTGTCATATCATCAGGCAGGTACATAGGCGGCGATGAAGTGACAGCATTGGAGTCAGACATGGCTACGCTATGCGGCACAGCCCACGCTGTCGGTGTCAGCAACGGACTGGATGCCCTTACACTTATATTAAAGGCATACGTCAAGCTCGGGCATCTCAAATATGGCGATGGTGTGATTGTCCCTGCAAATACGTATATAGCCACTATGCTGGCTGTGACGGAGGCAGGTCTGAAAATCTTGCCGGTTGATTGTGACGAGATGACCATGAACATTGATGCGGCAGCAATCCCATCAGAAATTCTCGACCAAGCAAAAGCCATCATGCCAGTGCATCTATACGGACGAACGGCATGGAGTCAGTCACTACGCCGCATTGCAGAATCACGAGGACTATTAGTCATCGAAGACTCAGCCCAAGGGATAGGCGCTTATGCATCTGCGGCAGGAATCAACGGCAGACACATTACGGGCGCTCTCGGACAAGCATCGGGATTCAGCTTTTATCCGACCAAGAACATAGGAGCCATCGGAGATGCAGGGATGGTCACCACTGATGATGCAGAATTGGCTTCGACTGTCAGAGCATTAGCCAACTACGGATCTGACCGCCGCTATCACAATATATATTGCGGAAACAACTGCCGTCTTGACCCGATACAGGCAGCCATGATACGTGTCAAGTTACGCCATATCGATGAAATCAATAACCGACGCAGACAAAACGCGGCTACCTACGAGACCCATCTGAATCATCCGCTTATCACTAAGCCTGTCATACCTTCAGAGCCACGTGAGCATGTATGGCATCAATATGTCATCTACGCCGGCGAACATCGCGACAGCCTGCAGTCATATCTGACCGCCAAAGGTGTGGGTACGGATATACATTACGCCACCCCTCCGCTACACCAGCCATGTTACTCACATCTTGAATGCCGCCATGATTTCCCGGTCACCGACCGTCTGGCTGAGGGCATCTTATCTCTACCCATCTCAGAGATGACATCTACCGATGACATAAAAGAGATCTGCGACATCATCAACAGCTTCAAACCATAGCGATGAAAAAATTCATACTCGTGCTTGCCATCGCCATAGGAGTGGCATGGACAGTGCGCAATTACGATAATCAGGGACAGGAGGGATGCCAGACCGATGCATCGGATCTGACTTTTGTAAAGATGCCATCCGACATACCTTCTCAGATTAAGGAATACGCGAATTATACGGTTTCATTCAATTCAGAGACACATATACCCAACTGGGTGGCATGGACTCTTGAAGGGAAGAACACCAACGGACAGGTGAAACGGTCAAACAAATTCTGGACTGACGAATCAGTCAAAGGATGCGCACAGACATCCGATTACCGCAACACGGGATATGACCGTGGGCACATGGCTCCCGCTGGTGACATGAAATGGGACAAGACTGCGATGGACGAATGCTTCTCCCTCGCAAATATCGCCCCTCAAGCCCACACCCTCAATAGCGGCTCTTGGGGCAAACTCGAAAAAAAATGCCGTCAGAGAGCCGTTGCCGACAGCATTGTCGTAATAGTCTGCGGACCGATCCCTGATGAAGAGCCGATAGCTCATATCGGGTTGACAGGAGTAGCCGTGCCGCAACGGTTTTTCAAGGTCATACTCTCACCAGCAGCCCGTCCGCCGAAAGCGATAGGGTTCATCATGCCTAACGGATATGTCGAAGGAGGCATGCAGCGGTGCGCTGTGAGTGTTGACAGCATCGAATCGCTGACAGGTTATGACTTCTTCTCGGCGCTCCCCGACGATATAGAGTCACAAGTAGAATCACAATGCAATTTTCCACAATGGAGCCATACCCGCAGATGACAAACGATGACACCATATGCGCCATATCCACGCCTCACGGATGCGGTGGTATAGCCGTGATACGCATAAGCGGATCTCTTGCCATAGATGTAGCATCCAAAATCTGGCGTGGAAAAAACCTTGCACAATCCGCAACCCACACAGCGCATCTCGGCACCATCATTGACCAGAGCGGCGACACCATCGATGAGGCTGTCGCGACCGTATTCCGTGGTCCGCGCTCGTTTACTGGCGAGGATGTCATCGAGTTGAGCGTGCATGGATCCGTATATATACAGAAACGTGTGCTGGAATTGCTGCTTGCCAACGGCGCACGTCTTGCCGAAGCTGGAGAGTTTACTCGACGGGCATTTGCCAACGGCCGCATGGACCTGGTGCAGGCAGAAGGTATCGCCGATGTAATAGCTTCACGCAACGAAGCCTCCCACCGCGTAGCCATGTCTCAGATGAGAGGAGTATTCTCGTCACGCATCCGAGAGCTTCATGACCGGCTGCTGGAAATGGCATCTCTGCTGGAACTCGAACTGGATTTCAGCGAAGAGGACGTTGAATTTGCCTCACGCGAGAAACTCATATCCCTTGCCGAAGAAATACATGCCTACGTGACACGTCTGGCAGATTCTTTCTCCCGTGGGAGAGTCATCAAAGAAGGTATCCCGGTGACTATTACAGGAGAAACGAACGCGGGCAAATCCACCCTGCTCAACAGCATCCTCGGCGAGGACAAAGCCATAGTCAGCGACATACGCGGCACCACTCGCGACAGCATCGAAGATACCATATCAATCGGCAGCCACCTGTTCAGATTCATTGATACAGCAGGACTCCGCGACACCTCAGACCCCATAGAAAGCATAGGCATATCGCGCGCCATTGACAATATCGCCAAGGCATCCATAGTCATTTGGATGGTCGACAGCACCTCCACCCTCTCGGCAGCTGAAGAGTCTTGGGCACGTATCACCCCAAAGCTCCAAAGCCATACAGACATTGTCGTGTTCATCAACAAATCCGACATCAACCCCGCATTCTCAGAGTTCAGGCAGCAACTCGCCAACACCATCACACTGCCCGCAGACACCCATTGGCTCACAGGCAGCGCACAGTCAGAGACCGACATAACAAGTCTGCAAAAAATCCTCACATCCATCGCCGCCGAGACCACCGCCCCCGACGGAGACATCACCGTCACCAACATCCGCCATCACCAGTCACTCACCGCCGCCGCCCAATCCATCAGCCGCGCCATCGACGCCCTCCGCGCCAACATCCCCGGCGACCTCGTAGCCCAAGACATCCGCGAAACCCTCCACCACCTCTCCACCCTCACCGGCTCCATCACCACCCCCGACCTCCTCACCCACATCTTCTCCCACTTCTGCATCGGCAAATAGATAGCACGTTGTAAATCAGAATATTACACACTAAATGCTAGAAAATAAGCACTTTCTGCGAGCGCAAACAATAGCGGTCACTCTCGTTTCTAAGCGATTGTGACCGTTTTTGTTATGCTTTTCCGACCTTTTTCGTACCTCGCCCTCTTACTATCGGTTTCCATCAGAGAGGAAATGGACATCTTTCAACATGGTTCAAGATGATTCAAGATAATTCTCCAACAGACGAAATGAAACCTCACAAAGAGAGCAAATATGAGTACGACAAACATCAGAATCAAAAAGGTCTGCGAGTTCTGCGGTGCGGAATTCGAGGCACAAAAGGTAACGACGCGTTACTGCAGCAAGCGATGCTCAGAACGGGCGTACAAGAAGCGACAACGCATCCAGCTTGTCGAGAGTAATGAATCTGCTGATTCTTCCGACAGAGAAAATCAGTCCGTCGGAGCTGTAAATCTCCGCGAGTATCTTGAGCCCAAGGAGGTGGCAGTCCTGTTGGGCATGACGAGCAGGACTGTTTATAATCTTATCTATCGTGGACAGCTGAAAGCTGCTCATCTCAGCAATCGTATGACTCTTATCAGCAAGAGTGATGTGGAAGCTATGATTGCTGGCAGCAACTACCAAATCCGACATAAATCTTCTTTCCCTTCTGTCGAGGAGTGGTACACTACCAAGGAAATCATTGAGAAGTTTGGAGTGTCGAATTCCTGGGTGTTTGAAGCCGGGAAGAAGGAGGGCATTCCAAAGGTGATGAAGTTTGGCCGAACATACTGGAGCAAAAGTCACTGCGACCGGGTATTCGCCAAAAAGCAGGCCGACCCGGAAATCACCGAGTGGTACACTGCCGCCGAAATGAAGGAGAAATTCGGCATGACCGATTCAGCCATCTGGAACTTCGTCAGCAAGAAGGCTATTCCAAAGAAGAAGGTAGGCGGCGTGACTTACTACTCCAAGCGAGATGTTGACATCGCCAAAGGACTCGATGTGCCCGACCCTACTATCGGATGGTACACCTACGCCGAGGCCATGGAGAAATATGGCCTGACCCACGACCAGGTTTGCCACTATCTCAAGACTTATAAAATCAAGAAGGTGAAGGTCGGCAAATTCACCAAATTCTCACGCGAGGAGTTCGACAATCTGCTTGCGCCACCCATTCTGTAGCCTAAGGTTATGGTTATTTGCTGGTTATTGCAGGTTATCCCAATTATAACCAGTTCATGCAAGTACCATCTATTACTTTTGCCCACCAAACCATAAATATAAAATTATGCCACACAAAACATGTACCACCGTGTCGCTCCTGAAGCGACCGATCAAGAACGGTAAACTTACGCTTTACCTCGACTTCTATCCACCAGTCCGCAACCCGGAAACCATGAAGCTCACGCGTCGCGAGTTTCTCGGCATCTACATTTTCGCCAAGCCCAAGACCGTGGCCGAACGAGAATACAATGCCGACATGATGGCAAAAGCCGAGGCAATCCGCAACATCCGTTTCAACGCCCTGCTCAACGAGCAATTCGGATTCCTCGACCACGAAAAGCTGAAGATGGACTTTCTCGCCTATTTCGAGGGATTCGCCAAGAAGAAGCGCGACAAATGGATGTCGGCCTATCTACACTTCAAGAACTTCGTCAAGGGCAAATGCCGCTTCGGCGACATCAACCAAACGCTTTGCGAGAAGTTTGCCACCTATCTGCTCGTTGAAGCCAAGGATCTCAAGCATGGCAAACGTCATCTGGCCAACAACTCGGCCGCAGCCTTCTTCTGCACATTCCGCGCACTTCTGAAGCAAGCCTACAAGGCTAAGTATCTGCAGGAAAACATCAACGACTACATCGAGTCAATCCCCCTGCAAAAGGTCAAGAAGCCGTCTCTGACACTCGAGCAGGCCAAAGCACTGGTAGCCACTCCATGCAAACACTAGGTGCTGAAGCGAGTTGCCCTGTTCGGCATCCTCACCGGACTGCGTATCAGCGACATCGAGAAACTGAGGTGGGAAAACATTGTGCCGTCAATAAGCGGCGGTTGGCAACTCGACATTGTCACACAAAAGACCGGCACACCGGCGATTCTTCCGCTCAACGAGGAGGCGCTTGAGCTTTGCGGGGAACAAGGCGAAGGATTGGTGTTCAAAGGTTTCCGCCGCAGCATGACTCAGCATCCATTCAAGCAATGGCTAAGAGATGCTGGCATCACGAAGCCGTTCACCTTCCACGGCTTCCGCCACACCTTCGCCGGACTGCAGATCTACGAGGGAACAGACATATACACCCTGCGCGACCTGATGACCCACTCATCAGTCAAAACTACCGAAATCTACCTCGACCAGTTCAGCCCCCGCGCCACCGAAGCAATCAACAAGCTCTCGCTGAAATGACCGTCAGTTCATTCCAAAATGGAAACAACTCCAACTGTTTCCATTTTAGAAATAGTTGCTGACCCTTTGTGAATCAGAATATTATTGTTAACTTTGCAAAAGAAGAAGATAACATGAACAACCAACCCAGCAACAATCAACTGGTAATCTACCAGAGTCCCGATGGGAGCACGTCAATCGACGTCACCGTCGAGGGCGAGACAGTATGGCTTGGCCAAAAAGCCATGGCAGACCTTTTCGGAGTAAAAGTTCCTGCAATAAGCAAACACATTAAGAATATTTTCGCAAGCGGAGAACTGGATCGGGATACGACAGTTTCCAAAATGGAAACTGTCGTGAATCGAGGCATACGAGGGCTTGTAACGGAGGCAATTGAAATATATAATCTCGATATGATTCTCTCTGTAGGCTACCGAGTTAACTCAAAACGCGCCATAGCCTTCCGTCAATGGTCTACTAAGGTTCTGAAGCAATACCTGCTCAATGGTTATGCCGTCAACGAGCGCATCCGGGCCGAGAAGTTTGACGAGTTAAGCCAGCTCGTCAAGGTGATGGGTCGTGCCATTCAGCACCAAGAGCTGATTACCGAGGACAGTCGCTCTCTGTTCAACGTGGTCGTCGATTATACTTATGCCCTCGACACCCTCGACCGCTACGACTATCAAGAGCTCTCAATCGAAAACACTACCGGCAACGAACCATTCCATGCTACTTATGAAAATGCCATTGAAGTAATCCGTGGTCTTCATGAGAAATTTGGCGGCAGTGACCTGTTCGGCAACGAGAAGGACGATTCTTTCAAAAGCTCCATCGGTCAGATCTATCAGACCTTTGGTGGTGTTGACCTTTACCCTTCCGTTGAAGAGAAGGCAGCCATGCTGCTCTATCTCGTCACCAAGAATCACTCGTTCAGCGACGGCAACAAACGCATTGCCGCCACGCTATTCCTCTGGTTTCTCAACAACAACGGCATACTCTACAACGAAGACGGCTCCAAGCGCATCGCCGACAACACCCTCGTGGCGCTCACCCTCATGATTGCCGAAAGCCGCACCGAAGAGAAAGACACCATGGTAAAAGTAGTGGTCAATCTCATCAACAAGAACAACTGATATGGAACACAATGGCTTTCCTAAGGACATTGTAATTACCTGCAAGAACCGCGAGCAGGCCAACCAGGTGTTTGATCTGCTTGAGCAGAGCTATAGCATTGTAGCCAATGATGCGCTATGTGAACTCGATGATAAGCAATGGCGAGGCGGTTGTATACTCATCCACAACTTCCTTGTCGGATTCATGTTGAAATCTTCAGGAGAAAAATACGGCGATCCAGTTGTCAAAGCTGAAGACATACTCGGATAAACAGCTCCATCAATCCACTATTAACGCTAGCTTCGGCTGGCGTTTTTTTGTGTCATGCAAACAATCGTTAACGGGGCTTGGGATGGAGGAAGAGTCTGTTTGAGTGCGCTTGAATCTCTTTGAGTGCGACAATGTTCGTGAATGTAATCTCAAGAAACCTAACTAATTAAATATCTGTAATATAGCATTGAAATGTCCTCTGAATTTGTTATACTATAAAGTCAACAAAACTTCAAATTTCAATGATTATGGCAACAGAGATTTACATCATACAAGAGCAGCGTCCTCCCTTCCAAGTTGGGAGAAGATGGGAGAATATTGTATTTGTTAGGAATAGTTGGGAGAATGTGGGAGGCGGTCGGTTTATCTGCGATTTCATACGTTTTTCTGATACGAACCCAAAATTTACATCTATGACAATCGCAAAATTGATTACATCGTCCGGGCCAAATGGCCATTTCCCCCAGAGCAGCTTATGTTGCGTTATGTCCAGATCATGGGGAATGTCGTTACCTTATGTCCAGCTTACGGGGAATGTTGTTACTGGCCCTTGTAAAAGTCTCGAATACAGCGTTAAACATTGTAGGAAAGCGTATCGAAGCGTTCATTGTTGTTCAATGTCGTTCAATTTTGGCGAAAGATGCAGTCTTCATTCGTTTAAAAGAAAACGAGTGACAAAAATGAGTGACGATATTCCGATATCCTTAATATTCTGTAAAGCTGGAGTTTAGTATTTGTATTGTACATTTACCCTCAATAACTTTGCAAGCAGAAACAAACAAAAACATATTACGATATGAACATCTTCAAAATTATCTCCTTAGCGGTTTACGCCATTTTAACCGTTCTCGTAGGAGTGGTGACCTACATTTATGTCATTACCGAACTCCATTCCGACACCTTCGTTGGCATCTGCGCCTTCATCGTTTCAAGCGTTTTCATGGTGATGATCTACTTCACCCTCCGATGGATGGTTGTCGATGCTTATCCAAAGATCCGTCAGGCACGGAAAAAGCTGGAAGTGATTTCGCCACCTCCGGAGAACAACAGCGAGGCTCTTGAAAAGGTGATCAGTTACACTCAAAATGAGATGAGCAAATATGCCAGAGCTGAGGATATCCGACGATTCTAAAAATCGCCGAGGATTTCGCTAATAAGAAGAGGATGCCAACTGCTCTTGAAGTTGATAGGGAAACCTCGCAGTTGACCCCAATGGATGTTCTTCATTTCGGAAGGAACCTGAAGGCATTAGCCGACAATAACTGGAGCGGTCCACAGGTGTCAAGCTTTCTCAAACGAGCCTTCCCTAAGATTCTCGCCAACTGGGCTGAGGGGACAATCAACTCAAAACTGACCTATGACGGTGGAACATTCAGAGTCACACTTCTAAGCGAACGAAAATAACCGATTCAAATGCCAGTCTCTTTTCCTGGGCTGGCATTTATTATATCCACGTTTTTGTGGCTGATGTTAGATGAGGTTATGGTTATTCGCTGGTTATGTGGTGGTTACTCTATTTATAACCCACAAAAAATATCAAATTTCAGGAACTTCGTGCCATCAAAAAATTTTAATCAAATCTTTTATGGAACAACAACTGACATTTGAGGCGATGCCGCAAGCAATTGCGAATCTCACCGCCGAGGTCAAGCAACTCAAGGAGATGCTTGGCCAAATCCTGGAGAAAGACCGACCTGCCGACATCGAGGACATGATTGAAATTGACGAGGCATGTGCGATTCTCAATCTGAAAAAATCCACCATCTACGCCAAAGTGCAGAATGGTGAAATCCCTCACTATCGCCCCGGCAAGAAGCTTCTCTTTAAGCGTGGCGAACTCATCGAATGGATGGAAAACGGTCGCCGCAAGACTACCGAACAGACCAAGGAAGACCTTATTGCCAAGATGCAGGAAGGCCAGCGTCGCAAACCGCGTAACAATTGGGGAGCGATATGAACGAGGAGATTTACAACGCACTGCAGGCGGAGATGGCTGAGCCCACTAAGCTGGAAGTAATCACCAAGGAGTGCCAGCTCGACATCTTTGAGAATGTGCCGCCACCGCCGGTGGCCATTCTCATCGGTGAGTCGCCGTCTTGTACTTTCGGCAACTTCAGCGCGGCCGTCGGATCCGCCAAGAGTAAGAAGACTTTCAACGGGTCGGCTATAGTAGCCGCGGCTCTGAGCGGGCGTAAGATTCTGGAATACCAAGGTCGTTTGCCTGGCGATCAATGTAATGTCCTCTACTTCGACACGGAGCAGAGTAAGTATCATGCGCTGAAGGTGTTCAAGCGCATTGCCCGGCTGTCGGGAATGTCGGATACCGAGGTCGGTAGACGTGTGACCTTCTGTGCTCTTCGCAAGTATTCCGTCGATGACCGAATGGCTATTATTGAGAAGCTTATCTACGATACTGCTAACGTGGGTCTCGTGGTAATCGATGGTGTCAGAGATTTGCTCTTCGATATTAATTCACCAAAGGAGGCGACCGATGTTGTCAACAAGTTGATGAAGTGGACCGAGGAGCGCAATTTTCATCTCCACACCATCATTCATCAGAACAAGAATGACAACAATGCCCGTGGCCATATCGGCACAGAAATCATCAACAAAGCCGAGACAATTCTGAAAATTGAAAAGGTCAAGGATCAGGATTATAGTACCGTTGAAGCCGGAGCTACTCGTGATATTCCTTTCGAGACTTTTGCCTTCCGAATCAATGACCTTGGATTGCCGGAGATAGTTGAGGATTTCAAGCAAACTTCCTCCTCTGATCCAAAATGGGAGCCGTTCTCCGACATTCCCTCGGACACCCACCGCCGAGTACTCTTCAAAATCTTCGAGGACGGCAACAAACAGCTGAAACGTGGAGAACTGTCCGAAGGGCTGAAATTGGAATTTTTCGCCGAAGGATTTCTCAATATCACCCAGCATCGAATCAAGAAACTGATTGAGTTCTACACAAACAAACGGATGATCGAGCAAGTCCAAACCGGCCTTGTCAAAGGCAATCCGTTCCGCCTAATTCCCGATTATAAAGACTAAACGAAAGTTAGTTGAGTGGGTGCGTACATATATATACTCCCGCTCAACCAACCAACTTTTTCAGCAGCGATTTTATGCATCAAAGTAATTTTCATCTCGAAAACTCCAAGCCCAAACGCAAGGGAATTTGCCCTTGGTGTGGCCAGCGGAAGTTGACATATTATGTAGATGACACTGGCGAATATACCCAGCGATTTCACGACGCCAACGTCGGCCGATGTGACCGTGAGAACAATTGCGAATATCATTATACCCCGGCCGAATTCTTCAAAAATCATCCTGCCGATTTGACGAGAAGATGTACCCCGATTCGTAAAGTCGCGCCGCCAAAACAGCCGCCGTCCTACATATCCCCCGACATCATGACGGCGACATTATCCGGCTACGAGCATGACAATCTCTTCCGATTCCTTGCCAGACAATTCGGTCAGGATGAAGCCCAGCGACTCTACACATTATATAATGTAGGCCATTCAGACCAGTGGCCGGGAGCGACTGTGTTCTGGCAAATCGATTCGGCTGGCCTAGTTCGTGCGGGCAAGGTCATGCACTACAACGAGGACGGTCACAGAATCAAAGATCCGCAACGCGCTCATGTGTCATGGGTACATTCGTTGCTGAAGTTACCCGACTTCCACCTCTGTCAATGTTTCTTCGGTGAGCATCTATTACTGACAAATCCGAAGGCAAAAGTAGTCATCGTTGAGAGCGAGAAAACCGCTATCATCTGCGCTCATTTCTTCCCTTCATTTGTCTGGATCGCCACCGGCGGCAAAGCTGGATGCTTCAACGTCGAGGCTTCGCAAGTGCTTCGTGGCCGGGATGTGATGCTAATGCCCGACCTCGGTGCCGAGGATGAATGGAACAAGAAAGCCGAGATGCTCCGGCCCATTTGCAAGTCGGTCAAGGTGCTGACGACGCTGACCGACCGAGCTACAGATGAACAACGGGCCCGGGGGCTCGACATCGCCGACTTCCTATTGGAGCAAACCCGCGACGGTCCCGCTTGCGGGTAATTGCTTAGCCAGCTTCGTCGCACTCCGTGAATCCCATAGGGATGAATGGAGGGGTTAGCGAGGTTATGTTTTCAGCAGCTGAAAACCCCGCCAAACCACATCCAAGGATGCGAGCTGTTGGCGGATAACGGAAAGCCAAGGCTTCCCTATTTCACTCATTTCAAAATCAATATATATGTCAAAGAATAAAGGTGGCCGACCCACAAAAGAAGAGTCGGAACGGCTCAAAAACCGGGCGATGGTCCGCTTCACCAATGCGGAACTAAGCTTCGTCAAGGCACAAGCTGACCGTGCCGGATTGCCGTTGGCGACCTATCTCAATCAGGCCGCGATGGAGCAAACCGTGGCTGAAAGAATCTCGCCAGAGATGATGGTACAGCTTCGCCAGCTCTTCGGAATTGCCAACAATCTCAACCAGGCCATGCATCTGGCCAACAGTTACAACCTTCAGGGACTCGCCACGCAGGTGCGTCGCAAGCTCGACGATGTCCTAAGTTTAATCAACAAAATCCGAATGTCATGATAGTAAATTTCACCAGCGGCTCCGATTTCATCGGGGTCGTCAACTACGCAAATCGAGATGACCGCGACACTGCGGCCCGCATCCTCGGGTCGCAGGGAGTGTGCACCGTCACCAATCAAGCGGTGGCCGATTCATTCAATCTTCAGGCCGCGATGCGACCCGATGCACCGAATCCGGTGCGACATTTTTCAATCTCGTTTCACCCCGACGATGCGCCGAAGTTTCCGAATAACGAGGAGGGCGACGAGCTCATGCTCCGCGTCGCCAAGGATTGGATGGAGGCCATGGGCTATGCGAATACGCAATGGCTGCTTGTTCGCCACAACGACCATGCCCACCCCCACGCGCATCTAATTGTCAACCTCGTCGACAACGACGGCAAGCTGCTCAACACACAGAATGACCTCTGGCGAAACGTGGCCATCTGCAAGCGACTGAAGAAGAAGTATGGACTGACCTTCGGCAAACGTGACGGCAAACGAATCAACGCCGACCGGCTATGCGGTTATGCCCTGCATCGCCATGAGATACTGATGGCCGCTCACAAGGCTCTGGAGTCGGCCAGCGACTGGAGGTCATTCGAAACTCTTCTAAAACGTGATGGCGTGAAATTGTCATTAGCCATCTCACGCACCGGAGTCATCCAAGGGGTCAGCTATTCTAAGGGCGAGTTCAGAATCACCGGCTCGAAACTCGACAAGACGCTGTTCACCTACGGCAAACTCGCCGAGCGATTCGGCACAATTGAAGTCGCAGCCGAGACCGAGGCGAGTCACCGCTACGACAAATTTCTCGACAAACTCTGCGCCGACAATCCTGACATCAATCGCAAACTCCTGCCGTCGGTATGGGATGTCTGCCCGCATCGACTGGGACTGGCGGATAATCCGGAGCTTCGCGCATTAAGGAATAGAGGGGGCGTTTCACCCACCCTTTCAAAAGGGGTGAACGAATCGTTCAGCCTTTCCGAGGGTGTTGGCGAAACGCCCACCCCCTCCGATGACGACTCCGGCAACGAGTTTTTCATTCCTGTCAGCGTCGCCCTTGACCTCATTCTCCAGCCCTACGAGGCACAATTCCCCTCGCTCGGAGGCACCGACACCAGCCTCGACACCTTCCGCAAACGCGCCCGCGAACAAGAACAAGAATCAAAATCATATCGTAAATTCCGCAGATAACTATGGCAAAAAAATTAATTCCGGCCACCACCGACTACGTCAACCATGCAGTCGCCCAGGCCGTCAATCCCCTTGAAGAACGAGTCGCAAAACTCGAAGAAACCTCTTACCCTGATTCAGTGACCACCTCTTCAGAAGTGGTCACTGAAACGATGACCCCTTCATGCGTCTATCAGAAACATGAAGTATCGATTGACATGGATGACAATCCCGAAGGCATTATGTCCGACGAAGAATACCTCTTCCAAGTCTATCCCGATCTGCCACGCTGGCTCACCAAGACACCGGAGCAACACCTAAAGATGGTTACGAATCTCTATCGCGACAAGGCAATCGGCCAGCTCTGCGTGGAGGAAGTAAGTCGTGTAATGTCCAATTATCTACCTTCTATCCGCCCCAAGCTCTTGGAATTTCTGGAGGAAGAGCGCCAGCAACTTGCCGACTTCCGCACTGACGATAACCACGACTTTTGCGTCAAACACAATGCCATGCTTGAACGACTCAAAGACCTCGAAGCCCGCGACAAAGCCTTCGATACCCACATCGAAAAGCTCACCGCAGAGCTCCAGACCTTCCGTGCCGACTATCGCCGCGCTCTCGACATTGAATCGCTCAAACCGCGCCACACCGGCCTCTTCATCCGCGGTCTCAACATCCTCCCGTCTTGGCTCCTCGCCCTTATTTTCGTGGCAATCTTCCTCATGGCCGTCATCTCCTCCTACTTCATCCTCTCCCAGCAAGAGCAAATCGGCCACCAAAAAGCCCAAATTGAACTCCTCCGCCACCCATCTTAAAATCAGACTCCCTTCAATCCACAAAGGGGTGCTAAAAACGAACACCCCTTCCGAAAGGGTTAGCGAATCACTAACCCCTTCCAAAGGGTCTATGAACTATATACCCCAAACCAAACCCCGGCTAACCAATAGCCTCCCTCAGCATTAGGCGAGGGAGTGCTCGAAATGCGCACCCCCTCAGCCCATACTCCAAAACCGCAGAAACTGCAACGACCGCCCTGTCAAGGCAGTCGTTGTTATGTTTATTCCACCGGAAGATCCAGAGCCGGAAGATTGTCGTCGTTGAATCGGTCGAAGTCAGAACGGAAGAGCTTGTCTTGAATGACTCGGTATTTCTCAAACTCAGTTTCTGCATGGAATTGAGCTTCTGCAGCACTGACATGACCAGCATCGGTGAGAATCGGCCGGTCAGTAAGGTCAAGAAACTTGTCGATGCGCTTGGCCCAATCCTCCATAGTCATGGGGACATGACGCTTCGCCATATCCTCGGCAAGGTCAAGGAAAGAGTTGACAATGCGCCCCATTGCCTCCATTTCGTTCTCCTTGAGATAATTCTTGGCGATTACGACATCCATCTTTACGATTTTGCCATCAGGAGCTTTCTCCCACGTAGTCAGACCCATGTGCTCACGCTCGGCGGATGCTCTATCCATAATCAGCTCGGCAGCGGTGTGACCATGCACAGCGTAGTGCATCTTGTTCTGCACCTTCTTGAAGAACTCACGAGTTGTCGGAGCGTCGCGGTTATAGTCTATGCTGGTGGCGTAAATGTCGGTTAGCTTCTGATAGAAACGACGCTCGCTGAGTCGGATTTCCCGTATTTCCGAGAGCAAATGCTCGAAGTAATCCTCGCCGATAAAGCTACCGTTCTCCATGCGCTTGCGGTCAATCACATACCCACGAATTGCATACTGGCGAAGGATGTAGGTGCTCCATTGGCGAAACTGCGTTGCACGGGTCGAATTGACGCGATAACCGACTGATATTATGGCATCGAGGGAATAGAACTTAACTTCTTTTGTCTGGGTTTTACCCTCAATGGCACCATGCTCAGTGGTTATTTCCATTTTGGAAACAACCACTTCTTCACGCAGTTCTCCGTCAGAAAAAATATTGTTAAGATGCTTGCTTATAGCGGGTACGCCGACATCAAACAACTCAGCCATCGCTTTCTGCGTGGCCCAAATCGTTTCATCGCGATACATCACCTGAATCCCGTCCTCCTTGCCCTCGGCAACGAACATCAGGAACTCAGCCGTGCTATTTCGTATTTCAAATTTCTTTGCCATTCTATTCTATATTAACGTCAGACGCATCATTTCTGTTATTCTCCGCACCATAAAGTTTCAACCTGATGGCACGGATACGCGCCTCCACCTTAGCTTTAAGTTCAGGATTCTGCTCAAACAGTTTAGGCCGTAGTCTCATATTAGTTTCATACATACGAAGTTCCTCCTCCGAATCAGCCTCAATTACGTCATAGGAGCCACCCTCAGGCTCTTGCTCCCACTCCAGCTTAGACCTCTTATATTCCTCGTATTTTATCCCTTTCATTATACTAATATGATGAAAGATTGGTCCAAAACGATATTAGCTTGGATAGTTCACTTTATAATAAGATATTAACATCCAGGTTCATATCCATGATTTTTCAGGATTGTCTGAATCAGAATTATTTCAAAATGTCTTAACTCTCTATTGCAGGGCTTTTGAGACAATGTATGTTGTAATATTTTCTTCTGCCAATCATCTAAGATTAATAATGTTTTTTCCCAAGAAAGCATCTTGACAGCTTCCGCTATATCGAGAGGGTCAATCGATGAAGGATTGATACAACCATCATTCAAGAGTTCTACATTATTCCGACAAACTATCTCATAAATAGAGAATCCCTTCTCTATCTCCCTTCTATTCAGCTCGTAGCCAAATTTTATCCTATGACCAATGTTCTTTGCAGAATTTTGATCAATCAAAGGAAGACAACCAGAATCCTTACCCCATTCGGCTATCTTCGTCCACAAATGTTCTCCTATTGCTTTAATCAATAGCTTTTGAGCAAGCTCTATTTCTGGATTAGTCGCCGAATGTGATTCATAACGTTGTTTAAGAGTATTTGAATCTGCTATATCATCAGCTATGGATTTAACATCTGGCATAACGAATTTCTCTTTAACAATTCTCCAGCAATCCTCTTTCGTACCCCATTCAATAATATTTGAACGTGGCGAATTATCTTTCATGAACTTATTTAGTTCAACCATAAGATTATACATATAATCCGACAAAGCAGGTGACAAACGCTGATTACGCCAAATCTTGCCCAGATCGAGATTTCCCTTAGTAACGATTCTTAGTAGGGCAATACTATAAGGTACAAGAAGCTGTTTCATATCACCAATTGGTGGTGTCTTGCTTCGTTTTGTGCCATGACGACGATCCACTTCTTTGAATAGTATTGCCTTCGCGATTAAATCTTCATAGAAAACTTGATCTATACTAAGGTCTGGCATAACATAGTCACGAAATGCCCGGAAGTTAACTTCGTTGCCGTCAACAACGCAATGTGGACCGACAATGATTTTATCTCCATCTGTAATTTCACAGAATGCGTTATAATATTTCGCTAACTCATATTTTGTAAACTTGCAGGCCTTTGGGTATTTCAACTCAAACGCTTTCTTCTTGGACTTGCTTTTGCTATTCTGAGATAAAAGATTGTCATATTGCTTACTAATTCTATCAAAAAACCAATAATGTTGATTGTTAGAATCAAGCGTAATTGGGGTAAGCATATAGCGAGATATTCTTTCAATCTCTACCAGTACAGGGTCATTTGCGGACAAATCGGCATCATTGATTTTATTCTGAGTATTGGCATATTTTGAAATAGACTTCACTATCCCGTATGCATTGTCTTTATCCCGGATAACCGAAATTTTCACAGGTACAAGGACATTATTGATTTGGTCTTTAGCGTCTTTGGAGGCAAAATAAAGCGTTGCTGTCGTTTGACCTCCGTTTACAATTTGTAGATTATCTATTTTGCAGATAGTCCCTTTTTCCTCATCAAATTCTATTGCATCCGCAGTAGCAGAGATACCGTTGTTATATGCAAAAAACATATTGGGTCGCTTTGTAACTGTTTCCTTAATACCACGATTGATATTACCTCGGAATTGAAGAAACGAGCGAACATTTTGTTCTAATAACTTAAATCCGTACTGTTCGTATAACGACGCAAGAAATTGACCAGGAAAATACGATAGGTACGCATCATATTCTTCTGTCCCAGTTGGTATTTTAAGAGCACTCGGCTCCACCCCGAACTCATTTAAGTTTAGGGCTATTGGCAACTTGGATTGCGCTGATACGCTGAAAAGTTTATTGAGGTCTATCACGTTGTAAAATATTTTACAACCTGCTATATCTTTGGATGGCAACGGGTCGCCATTATATCGCTTATTGGTCAAGATGTAAGCATTTACTCGGATAAGATTATCCTTTATCTTTTTGTCAGATGCAAGCAAGTGAACAAATTCAAAAACATCAGATGTTTCCGCCACGTCATTCTCATATTTATTAAGGTATGACTTGGTGAAGAAATTTGTTATTCTCGTACACGCTCTCATAAGATTCTCCTTGTCTAAACTTTCTATTTCTGACGAAGGAGAATAAATTGAGATAAATAAGTCAATAGTATCACAATTGTCAGATACTGCGTAACCATTAATCTTGTGCTGATTCTTCGTACCAAGAGCCTTCTCATCATAAGCAACGACAGGATTCTCCGTCTCATTGGATTCTCCAAGCATATCTAAGCAAACCCGGGTAAAGGCCTGCTCTTGGGTTTGTCCATCTTCTTCAGCCAATTGGCGGGATGCTATATCTTGGTTGAATGAGCTATAAAATTTCTCTAATTCCGTCATTATTAATGCATTTATTGATGACTTTTGACTCATCGACTTGGTATTGTATACAATCTGCCACTACAATGGAATATGTAATATTTCCTACTCCCGGCAGAAGATCCGCCTCTCGTATTCTTGGGAATGAATCTTCAACAAGATAATATTTTTCACCACGTGTTTGATAGCGAGCCGTATACATCGAATGGTGCTCGTCTAAATACCCAGCAGCAAATAGTTTGCTATTGAGTAAAGCTACCGCTGCCAAATCTTTATCCAAGAGTTTTTTTATGTCTACAATGAGTTCTCGCAAAGTTTCCCCAGTGAATTGTGAGACTTCAACTGACAAATGGTATAGAAAGAGGTTGTCAATCTTAGAGTCGTCAAGTTGCCTTTCTCCATTAATTGTTATGGATTGTGGATTATTTTTAGCCGAAGTCTTTACTTCGATAGCCCAGTTTTCACCTTGGAAATCTCTTAGGGCCTTTTCACAGCCAACATAATGTTGGACTACATCAAACTCTGATTTGCTATGATTTGCCAAGATGCATTTACGCAACAAATACAACTCTCCGTATAGTCCAAGTTGTTCTTCTTTAGATAATCCAGGATTACGCTCTGTGTCAAATAAGTTTTTCCAACGCAGTAAAGTATTGCCAAAAGCCCTTACAGTATCCGTTATAGAGTTTTGTTCGGACATCGTGGAGATAACACTCTCGCAAAGGTAGGAGAAAACCTCTTTTTTATCTGCATCAGCCATAGATGCACAAACCATATGGTTTTCCTTATAGCTGGAATCTTCATAAAGAGTTACCTTAAGTATTGAAAGGCCTTCAAACGGCTTAAGGTTAAATTTTATCGCTTTAGGAAAGGACAATGCTATACCGTAGCTACCATCTGGATAGCTATATGTACAATACACTTTTAATGCCATGTCGGAGGAATAAAGCCTCTTAACTTGACCAGGAGTTCGATCAATGTCTTGCATTGACCAAATTTCATATACCTTATTGCTCATCAGGATAAATATTATCGTTTTCTTTATCGAAGTTAAGCTCAGTCTCTATCAAACTCTTTATAACATCGTTTACTTTGTATTTCACCCCTGTCGAAGTTTTACTTTGTGGGAACACTATAGCAAAACTAATGAATGGAAGTGAATTCTCTGCATATTGTTCTATCCCGTCCTTCAACATTTTCGATTCTTTATCGGTATAGATGTTGGCCTTAATGGGATTCAGAGGATAGATAATCAGAAGAGGTTTGTCAGATGGGCGATATTTTTGTCGAACCAGGGTGGGAGACGGGTAGTTGTGTTCCCATAATTTAACATGGGAATCTTTAGCGTGCATTGCAGCTTTCATTTGTCGTGTCTCCTCAAGAGCAGGATCAAGATATTGAGCCTCCTCATTCAATATATGCATATCTATAAACTCATCATCGGGACCCGAAATCAAGTGATAATTCTTCAAATTATAGAGTTGGTCATCTTGGTCAGGAATACCAACGCGGGTACGGTTTGTGCATGTTCCACTGGGGATATTGTCAGCATCAAATGAGTATGGGAAAGAGCCGCCCTTCGGATTGGTTGTGTTTCTAACCAGAACACGCCATGATTTAAGTTCCCCATGATTGTTAACACACGACTGAATATACTCAACCATTTTCTCAAAGTTGAGTTTAATTCTTGAGGTTTCTGCTATTCGAAACTTGCTGATGAAATTAGTAATCTTGTCAACTGGAATATGTGTCCAAAGAAATCCCTGATTATCATCCTTCCCGTCGATTAAATACCTTTCTCCGAGACTGCGAATGAATCTCGAAGTTAATCTGAAATTATGTTCAATAGATTTCTTTTCACGCACCAGTGAGTATGTTTCGACTAACGTAGATGACCAAGAGACTTGAACATCTTTGGTAGAGAACATCTTAAGTGGTGATGTAATGAGTAGCCCAGGACTTGTGCGGACCTTCATTGCAAACTGTTGAGGGCTACCCTTACTTTCCCATAAATAATCAAAATCAGCACGGAGTTCATTATTGGCAATGGTGATGTCCTTAAACCAGTTGTTTATTTCCTCGCTTACAAATAGCCTACAAACGTCAACATAACCAGGACGATAGCCAAACCAACGGCCCATCTGCATAAGTGTGTCATACATCTTTGAAGCTCGTAGAAAGTAGCTGATAGTCAATCCTTCAAGAGTCAATCCTCTTGAAAGCTTGTCTCCGCCAATGGCAATGACATAGTAGCCGTCATCTTTGTGGTCGGAATATGCAAGAACATCAGCAGAAGCTCCGTTCAATGCCTTGACCTCAATTTTGTCAACCACTTTGTAAAGGTTATTTTTGACATCATTCCATGAGACAGGTTGTATACCAGCCTTAATTACATTATGCTTACAATCGATTATTTCGTCAGTCGTTTCAACAAAGGACTTGTACTCAAGTTTGCGTGTATCACCGTTGAGAACGAAAGTTTCCTCATAGTCTTTCCGGAATTGCTCGTAAATATCAGCATCATCAGAGAAGATTTCACTCTTGTAAAAATTAAAGATACGTTCTATAATCTCCTTGATTGTATTCTGCCAAATCTGGAAACGAGACAGGTGTATAAGCATTGAATTGTGTTTATTCCCTTGTCCTCTCGCTATCCGGACTGCGCAAGCCAATATAAAGCTTCTTATAGCATACTTAAGACTCTCAGGGAGATTGTCATAAGTCAATGAATCTATTTCGTCCTTTTTGTGCTTATCGGGTACAAAGGTTTTATAATCATTGACTATATTGACTATCGGTAGTGGCTGATCATCGTCATTATCTATTCCAAAAACTTTTTCCGGGCTCAAATAAGCGGGTGGAGTAGGAAGATTAACAATGAAATGTCGTGGGAACAAATCCTCAGCGTTTTCTCTGTCTATGAATATATTTGCATACGGCGTGGCTGTATAACCGACATAAGCGTTTTTGTTAAAAAGATTAAGAATATCTCGAATCTTTTTATTAATCGATGAAGCTTTGCGCTTGTCCTTTGCAGTATTAACCGATGCATTATCAGCTTCGTCATCTATGAAAAGAACTGACTTGGAACTAAGATTTTTCTTAGATAGCCATTTTTTAAGGTTGCCAAGAATACGGCCATTTTTCTTGACAACAAATAGGATAGGCTCTTGTGTATAAAAATTGGTGCCAAGCGAGTTAACTGTTGACTCCTTAAAGTCAGATAAAACCGTAGTAAAGGCATGAGCAATTGGAGACTTATCTAAAAGTCCCACACCAATACCTATTTTCTCAGAATCCTTAATCTTTTGAATATCCTTGGTCGTAAAACCGAGGAAACAACTTTCAAGTCTTTCTTGGGTTTGGGTCCTCAGATCATCTAAGATTCCTGCAAAGACAATAATAACATTAAATCCGGCATCAACTGCTTTGCAAATTAAGCCCGTAAAATTTGAGGTCTTCCCGGATTGCACTTGTCCGACAACGAGTCCCTTTTTAGCGCATCCAGAAATTTCTTCTCTAGGGTCAAAAAGGTTGTCAAGAATGTCATCAGTCAATTTGTCCAACTGATAAATTACGCCTGGCTTATAGCATTCAACTTGCCGTAGATATGACGCATATCTATTCCAGAACCGCCATTGTATCTCATCCTTTTTTGCGAAATTGTTTGCACTATACCAGCCTGCCCCAGGATTATTCGAATCATACAGGGTCTTAGGAAGCTCCATGGGTACGTTATATTGAGATAGCAGAAATTTTTTTACGGCTTCTATGTCAGCTTGGGGACAAGCAGATTGATACAATGCAATTGCATTATCAATCTGTTTGTCTGTTGCAGTTAGCTCATCTCCGATTTCAACTCGGCATAGGGTTATAAGTTTCTCTGTAGCGTTCATAATTGTTCAATTAAGTCCTCGTACAAGTTAAATGGTTCGATGGTTTTCAATAGAGCTTTAGCTTGTTTAGGAGATTTTCCCTTGCTAAGAAAACTATTATATAAAATAGTTATCGGTGTCTTTATTTCGGCCGCATCAACGATTACGTTTTCAGAACGCTTTTCATCTTTAGCTTCATTGATATAAATCGTTTTTGTCGGTACAGTCGTCTCTATGATTTTAAGCAATGTTTCTAACGACTTATCGGAGAAATCACATGCATGCTCCTTAAAATGGGAGATTATAGGATGTGTACGGTTTATTACGTAAGACCAGTTCCCATCTTTATTTTTTTCGAGCCATAGAGGATGAAATTCCTGGCCAGCACGTTGTTTCAAGATCTTTCCTCGATGGCGGAAAACGTTTTCTGCTGTTGAGCGAACTTTTTTTGCATATTGTTCAAGTTGCTCACGGCAGTTAGCGGGCGGATTTGCCTTTGATTTTTTAATATCTATCTGCCATTCAATATCTTGGCTATTAGGAAGGTCAATAGCTATCCTTGCGAGTTTATTCTGTTCATCCTTTTTGAACATTCCGAGCCAATCACCGGCAAGAAGTAATCGTTTGCCGCGATATACATAGAAACCTTGCTGAGTGTTCCATCCAGATGGCCCAGCAGCTCTATGATATGCAGTTTCTGTTGAAAACGCAGCTTTATGTGGGAGTACATACCCTTTTACCATTACGCCTCCTGGTAATTCATCCGACGAAAAAGGTATACCTTTAGTTTCTGAGGGACAAAATGGGTTCCATGGTTCTATCGGGTGACTTCCCCATATTATCGACACAGACTTTTCGTCGATAAAACGATGGAATGTCATACTTAGGTGTCTCATGGCCTTATCCAGCAAATTTGAAAATTTTTCATGCATTGAAGCATTTTCCTTGCTTGTATTTGGGGGAACAATGCGATCCAAAGATGACCAAATCACAATTGTGCCAGATTCCAAAGCATCTATCAAGCCATTGCATTCTTTGGGCATCCACCTAATCAATTTCCACGACTTTGTTTCAGCGACATAATCCAAATCCCAAGTCCAATAAGAAACATAGCCTTCTTTTTTACTAATGACTGTCAGTTTACGGCATTGAGAAAAAGACGCTGTTTTGAGTCCTAGACCAAATCGGCCAAGGTCATTTTCATCCCTTTCTTCCAAAGGATTTCTTGCACCGGGACGCATGGCGAACTTCAATTCATCATTAGTCATGCCTTTGCCATTGTCTGTAATAGCAATATAGGAATTTCCACCATTCCAAACACGCTGAATTGTGATAGTATCCGCTCCTGCTGTTATGGAATTATCAATGATGTCAGCAATAGCTGTTTCAAGGCTATAACCGATAGCCCTGAATGTCTCTATCATAGAGGCTGCTTCTGGAATTGCCTCATGAGTTTGGATTGAATCATCATACTTCATAACTTCAGACTTTTGAATATGTGACCTAATAATGCGGTTACTACATTAATTTCCCAGCCATTACCGGCACGGGCGCCAAGTTGATTGTAAGTTAAACCTTCGGGGTAAACGATTTCCCTTCTGTTATCATCAATTTGGAAGCCCATTAGTCTAAAATGTTCATCAATAGAAGGCTTCCTTACTCGATCTTTTCCATCGACTCTGGGTTCAACTATACGCACTACATTATGATTTGGCGGTGTTATTGTCATGCTTATACGATCCCGTCTAATTTTTTGATTGTAGTAGTCATAGCAAAATCGTTCCTCGACATCAAAAAAATCTTGCGCCAATCCATATTTCTCTTTTATATGGTCAATCTGCTGCTGGGTTCTGTATAACGATTCGTCAGGATTATCGTCAAGATAGTCTTCTATAAAATTCTTAAGCTCAACACTTGGAGGAACAACATCAAATTCATCTGGAACCTTATTCATAAAATCCTTGCGAATACCAAATAACCAAAGTCGCTCGCGGTTCTGAGGAGTACCATAGTCTTTTGAATTTAAGGTTAAGGCTTCTACATGGAAGCCAATCCGGTCTAATTCAGATAAAATTTGAGTATATGTTGAACTGAATTTTTTGCTACGACATAACGTCACAACATTTTCCAATAGTATATACTTGGGCTTTACCTTTTCACATATCCGGATTATATCTCTGAATAGACTACCTCTTCCTTTATCATCGTCTTCTCCCATCATATTACCTACAGTAGAAAATGGTTGACAAGGGAATCCTCCTGTAAACATATCAAATGATAAAGAGGAATCTTTTTCATCGATTTTAGAGATGTCACCCCAATTTTTTATTGGGGTTGTCCCATCCTTTTGTGTATGATTAGCATTATATAAGGCAATGGCAGAAGAATCTATTTCTGAATATCCAACAACCTCAAATCGCATATTATTAAGCTGTTTATTAAGCCTCTTCATAGCGAATGATGCTCCACCGTATCCAGCGAATCCTTCAAATACCTTTATAATTGTTTTTTTCTTAGCCATTAATTTCTTGTTTGCTCGATTTGAGTAAATCTCGAATATCGACGCCTAAAATATTTGCAATTTCATTAAGTTGAGAAACTGAAGGTTGCACCTTATTTGAGCACCATCTTGATATAGTTGCCTCGTTCTTTCCGATTTGCTCTGCTAGCCATTTCCCAGTCCGGTTTTTTTCAGCAAGAACTATTTTCAATCGATTAATGCGTTCAATTTCAATGGGGGTGTTTATTATATCCATAACTCAATAAATTGATTTATTATGCAAATTTAGCCATAATCTCTGACATTGCCAAGGATTATGGCCAAAATTCTACAGGAAAATCAAAATCTAGTTTCATAACGGCATTCCATCTTGTTCGGTCAACTTGATCGGTTTTACCGTACAAGTTCAGTCCAACAAGAAGGGGTGGCCGTTTTGGTTACCCCTTTCGCTATGGTAAAGGAGGGTCTAATTTGGACCATCCTTTGGCTTCAGAGTTCGATCACAGCGGCGGGGTTGAAGGTGGTGTGCTCGGAGTGGGAGACGTAGCCGAGCTGGTTGGAGAGGCATTGGGTGGTGCCGATGGTGGCGGCGATGTTGCGGTGGGAGTGGCCATAGATCCAGTAGTCGATGCCGGAGGTGGCGATGTAGTTGCCGAGCTCGACGGTGAAAGCGCCGTTGATGGGGCTGCCTTCGAAGTCCTTTGACGAGAGGGCAAAGGATGGGACGTGGTGGGTCACGACGACTTTGGCTCGGGCGGTGCTCTTGGCGACCGCTTTCTGGATAAAGCTCAGGCAGCGATGGTGCTCGGCGTTAAAGTTGTCGGCGTTGAACCGGTGGTCTTTGTAACGGATACGGTAGAAGTCGGAGACGCTTCGCTCGGTGTGATATTCGTCCGCGGGGTGGATGCGCGCCCAAAGGGTGCTGACAATGATATCTACGCCGTCGATGTTAAGGACTTTATTGTAATATGCATGGACATTCGGTCGGATTTCGAGGTCGAAGCCGTCATGAATGGTCGAGATATCATACCCCTTATAGAACTCATGGTTGCCGAGGGCCACGATTACCTGCCGGAAGTTCTGTGAGGCCCAGTTCCAGAAGGGATGCTTCGAATAATTGTCGTCACCGAGATAACCGATGTCGCCGGCCAAGACGAGCACATCGCCAGCCACTTGCAAGGGATTCTCTTTAAGATACTGACTATTCTCCTTAAACTCCAGATGGAGGTCGGAGGCGTATTGGATTTTCAAAGGTTTTGGCCTCGGCGCGGAATGGCACGTTGTGGATGCGCGGTGCCGTTCTTTGAGCTGCAGATCCTGGAGGGCGCGGCCGAGCTTGTCCTCCTGGGCGAGGAGCAGAATGTCGTCGTCGAGCTGGAGGGCGTAGAGCACACGCAGATAGATGCCGATTGAAACAGTCGGCGCACCCTTTTCGATACGTGCGAGAGTGAGGACGGAGCAGGTAGCACGTTCGGCTATCTGTTCCATTGTAAGATTGCGGCGCAAGCGGGCCAGCCGGATCTGCTCGCCCACAATCTTCATCTTCTGCTCAAGTTTTCTCGGCAGCTTGGTGCCGAAGGTGTTCTTTGCCATAGTTTTACTTCAACCGTTTCAGACGATTATCCAAAAGTGTCTTATAAGAATCCTTTAACTCTTGACCGAGAAATGAGACATCGATTATAGTTTCAAATTTCGGTTTTAACCGTTGATATTTAGCGAACAACCGTTCAACGACATTAGAGTCTATGCCAAGTGTACCGGCTGCTTTGATAAAGTCATTCCGATTTATATGTTTTTTACGACCATTCAGAGTCAGAGCCAGCTCTTCATCATCCTTGGGATTGATTATCGCCGCATTAAGCAGGTCATAGGCCGGAGTCAGTCGAATCTCGCTGTCGTGTGGCTCATACAGCGAGAAGTTCTTGAGATGCATGTCGTTGTTGCCGGTGAGCCAACAAAATAGCACCAGTTCAAAGAAGTTGACGACATCCATCTTCGGGGTTGTCGAAAATGATGCAATCGTTTTGCCAACCCTTTCATAACTGCTCATATACTTGTTTTCGGTCATTCTCTCAGTCAGCTGGCACATGTCCTCCATAGCGATTTTCTCTTCGCCTACACGGTCGATGCGCCGGGTAAGATAGCAAAGGCTGTCATCTGCCATACGCATAAGGGTATGCGGAACCACTTCGATTTTAGCTGCCTCAGCCAAGTGCATGGTCAGATCTTCCACCTCCGGCATCTGTGGGTATTGCGAAGTCTGTGGTTTGCAGATATATCCGCCCCACAAACCCACAATCGTGAGCCGCGAACAGCCTTGATGTTTCTGAAGATGTAATGACAATTTAGGTTGAACGCCTGTCAGCGATGTTTGGTCTTGAATTACCTTAGCGGCAAGCTCATCAAGCTGTTCTGTGGTGTAATCCAATACGGGGGCTTGGGGCTCACCGAAAAACTTGCGGGCACATGCGGGATGAAAATCTTTCTCTCCGTCGGCTAATGGCTTATAACAATACAGACACTTACACATGGTCATCGGCATTTATTGGAACAACACTCACTGCTCCGATGCAATCTTTGCAACAGAGCATCAACAGGGACATTCTGTCGAGAATGCTGATGTCGGTATTTCTCATCGCCACATCCAATAGCCAGCCTTCAGGAATCAGGCCGTCGAAAAACGGGAACAACACATTGCTCAGAAATGGTTTCTCTTGTAACGGTAGAGTCAGGCTGACTGGCCGGGCACCATCCAAACCGAGATAATCTGGCAAATACCTGAACTCATAACCATCTTCACCCTCAGTGAGTATTCCTGCCAGATGATTCTTATAGTATATTTGAGCCTGTCTCATGATTCATGTCTAGTTTTGGGGGTTGGGGACATTTCGTAGTTGAAGAGGTCGAGGAGTTGGTTGACCTTGTCGAGGCGCAGGGTGGCTTTGCCCTGTTCGAGGTCGCGCACGAAGCGGAGGCCTACGCCGGATTTAAGCGCAAGGTCTTCCTGCGTCAGATTATACTTCTTGCGAAGCGCCTTTACTGTTGCTGAGATATTGTTCATCGTCAATTATACTCTTTCGGCTACAAAGATACAATAAATTTCCCAACTTATATCATTTAGGGTATAAAATAATTTGTTTTGACGTAATTTATACCAGTTGGGGTCTATTGTCATAATTGCCAATGGATATCAAGCCTTAAATTCTATTTCGGTCATCTTTCAACACTACATATAATTTAGAAAATCATGGAAAATACTTATTTTATGATAGGTTGAGCCTGACAATTTGCCGACAGGTGGGATTTCCGCAGAAAGGAGCAATTGGTTGATAGTCCGGATTTAAGTTGAAAAAAGATACGAATGCGTACCTCGGACGCCCTCTAATCGCCGCTCCGGATTTTGGGATTTTGTCAGATTTTTAGGGGGTTAGCTATTGCGTATGTCGCTGATTGTTATTACCTTTGCATCAGAGGAAACCCAGAGACCAATGACGTCAAAATGACCGGATTCCTCGCATAAGTTGCTCTTTCTAAAGCATTTAGTTTACTTTCCGGTTTGGAAAGGAGGT
>LUJR01000008.1 GCA_001689515.1 Bacteroidales bacterium M7 | reverse complement strand
CGGGGTTAATTTAACTGAGTTTTTCCAGTTTAGGTTTGGAAGAGTTAGACGGCTCAGAGGTTGCAGGGGCTATTTTACTGCCCGCTTCGGAGGCTCGTATTTCAGTCCGGTCAGTTTGTTGTTCGGCGGCTTGCGCCCGCGCTCGTCTTTGCAGTCAGTGCGCTCACAACGCCATTGTTTCAGATATTCAACGAGTGTGTTGAGGTAGCCGTTTTCTGCGGCGAGCCTCGCTATCTCGTCCTTGTCGGCATTGCGTCCGTGCTCGGAGTCTATCAGCTGTGAGGTGAGTTTGCGTATCTGCTCGGTCTTGCCGTCGAGAGCCTTGTTCTGCTCGGCTATCCGCTCGGCGTTGTCTTTCTCCATCTTGATATAGATGTCAAGGCTCTGCTGCTGGTGCGTTATCTGCATATGCAGCCTTTCAACCTCGGCCTTGTCGGCATCATGCTCGGCAAGCTCGGTCTCGGCATAGTCCTTGCGCTTTCGGTGGGGTAGGGCGAAGTGCATGATTATGTCCCCGACAAAACCGATGCCCAGCACGCTCAACACTATTGTCTGTAATACTTCCATCGCTTATTTCCTGAATTTCTTTATGACTAAACCTGTTGCAGCGACCGCAGCGACAATCACCGCAGCGGCCAGGCAGATTGCTGAGGCATCGGGCGGCTTGCTGACGGCGGTTGTCTCCTTGGCCTCGTCCTCGGTAGCCTCGTGGGTGGTGCGTCTCTCGGACATGACTGCTGACGAGTCGGCGGTCTCGGCGTGGTGAAGCTCCGCGCTGCCTTTGCCGGCGGTCAGGCTGTCGGCCTCGGCCATCATACGCGGCGCGTGTATGACCGCGCCTGACGGGAGGGTGACACTGTCGGCCACAAGCTGCATCTTCAAGTGCCGCATGGCCAGCGTCAGCCAGTTAATCACGCCGCTATCTGTGCGAGTGTAACGCACCACCGACGAGTCCACCGTCTGAGCTGCGCTGTCCCTTTCCGTGCGTTGTGTGTGCTTCTGAGAGGAACATCCCCCCAGGGTTATCATCAGCACCAACAGGATGATGATGACCGCCACGCAGCCGCCCATCACGCGGTTCTGCGTCCGCTGCTCCCTCTCGATGTCAAATCTGTCTCGTGGCATGGTCAGATGTTTTTATATTCAGGTATAGCATCAAAGCAGGGGCATTCCTTGACACGTTCCCACGGGTCGATGATACCGTTGTGGTTGCGGTCCACGCTCGCAATGTCGCGGTGCCCGAGGATGCGGGCATGGGGATAGCGCATGCGAAGCTCGCGCAGCAGACGCACGAGGGCTTCCTTCTGTTGCGCCGTGCGGTTGTCTGTGCCGCGCCCCTTGCCGTCTATGCCGCCCACGTATGCTATGTTTATGCTGTCTCCGTTGTGGCCTCTCACCCCGTTGCTTATCCTGTCCTCCGCGAGGGTGCATACGGTGTGTCCGTCACGTTCCACTATGTAGTGGTAGCCCGGGGCTTTCCACCCGAGCTGGGTGCGGTGGTAGCGGACGATGTCGTCCGCGCTCTGTGTCTGCGCCCCTGCGGTGCAGTGGACGACGATGTTGTTGATCTTTCTCATAAAATATGGTATGAATGGTGTTAATGCTATGCTGTCGGTCAGCGCGTCGCCGTATGAAAGGCTCACTCCGCGCCCTCCCCGGTGGCCGTGCCGCCGTTCGCGGCCTGTTCCTCGGCCTCCTGTGCCAGTCTGCGCTGTTCCTGTTCCCATGCCTCCACCTCGGAATCAGTGACCTCCGAGTAGTTGTCGGGCGAGTCCCCCTGCCCCAGATAGGCCGTCGTGGTGGCCGTGGAGAGGTCGCCGAGATATACGATGCGGTATCCGTCGGCTACTGTGAGTTTGCGCATGCCGTTTGCTGTTGTTGTCTGTTGCATGATTCGTTATTATGTATGTTAATATTCTTTTTGATTATATAATGCAAACTGATATTTAGTGTGTTGAGTAATCATATCTCATATCCCGCCATCATGTCGTGTATCGCGAGTTGACAGCCCAGCTCCCCCCCCTCGTCGTCACCACCCTCCCCAGCAGGGTGTGTATCTCCGCTATGTGGTGCTCTATCCTCGGCAGACTGCTCAGGTGAGCGTTCGCCGTCTCCATCATCGGCGTGTAGTCTATAGTTCCAGTCACCCCTGCTCCTGTAGTCCCGGCCTCCATAAGCCGCCTGATAGCCCACACATTCTCGTTCACCATCGCCATGTAGTGCGTCTGCGTCGTCAGAGCTGCCGTGTTCGCGTTAACCTCCTCGCTCGTCGCCGACCCTACGGACTTCGCTATTCCGCGTGCCTCCTCCGCATCGCCACGGCTCTGGTAGCCCCACTGCTCAGCCCACGCCATGATGGCGGCTCCGGCAGCGTTCGCGTCGCGAGCACCCTTGTCCGCCGTCTCCATCACCCTCTCCCAGAAGCCCCGGTCGTAGAAGTCCCCCTCCTCCATCCTGTCTATCATGTCGAACGTCGGCTTCAGCGCACGCTCCATGGCCCGCGCCATCAGCCCCTCAGTCACCATGTTCTCCACCATCTCCCTGAATTTCTTCCCCATCGCATCCGCCGTGTTCCCGAACTCCCTGTAGGCCTCCACCCACGCTTTTGCAAAGTCCCTCGCCGTTGATGACAGGTCTGACCCTATCAGCTGCTCGGCCACCTTTCCTTGCAGCTCCGCCAGCCTGTCCATCGTCTCGCGGTACGAGTTCTCGTAATCCCTCAGCTTATCCTCGTCCGTTTTCTTCCCCTTGCTCCGCTCGGCCTCTGCCTGTTTTCGGTACGCTTCGGCCTGAGCTTGTAAATTTTTCTGTTGGGCTTTGATGTTCCCCACCATTTCTGACCCGAACACACGCTCCATTGCCTTTTCGAGCCGACCGTAAGCATACTCCAGCTCCTCCAGTATCCGCTCCTGACGCTCAATCTCTTTGTTTGCCTTGCGGACTTTTGACCCCGTGAGCCATGAGCCTATGGCAGAGAAAGCTGCTATCGCTCCACCGATTGCCAATAGCCACCAACAAGCCGCCTCGATAGCTATTGCAATAGCGAGTATGGTTGTCATTATTGTTGCCGCATTGTTCAGCCCCGACACAAGTCCGTTTACAATATCGCCAAGTTCGCTATCTTCCGCAACACCCATCATGTCGGCGATTGTTTGTATTGAGCTTGCCGCAGAGCTGAAAGCGTTTGCCATTGCATTGACGTTCTTTGATAGTTTGGCGATAGCTGCTTTTTGAGCGTCAATGGCGTCTGTGGTGTTCTGTTCCGCTTTGTTGACCTGTTCAACAGCCTTGTTGCGCTTTTCGGTAGCTTGCGTTACTTTGGTTGTGGCATCGTTAAGGGCAAGTTGAGCCGCAACCCCCTCGTCAGTATTCAGCTTTCCCTGAGCCTCCAAGTCAGTAACACGCTGCTGTGCTATCGCTTGCTCAGCTTTGGCGGTTTGAATTGCCATATTCAGACCGACCTCTTGCTGTGCGAACTCGGCTTTTACCCTTGCTTCTTCGGCTTCTGCTGTTCGGTAGTCCTTACGGGCTTTTGCATACTCCTTGAAGCTGTCGATTATTCCCTCTATCGGGTTCCTCGTTTCTCTCTCCTCGTTTATCTTGTCAAGTTGCTCGACAAGCGATTTCAAGCCCTCCACATTCTCAGTGTCTTTGACCGTAGCTATCATCTCCTGCAAACGCTTCTTCATACGGTCAAGAGTCTGAGTGGAAACGCGGTCAAGATCTTGGAACACCTTTATATAATCGTCGCTTGACTTAAATTCGTCAACAGCGAGTTTAGCCAATTCCTGCGCCTGTTTGTCATAGGACAAAGACACAAGACGGTTACGCTCCTGTGGGTCACGCGTTTCCTTAATTATCTTTGCACGTTTCTCGCTCTCTCGCCGTATAATCTCCGTGCGCTGCTCCTCATAGCTCTGCGCTTTTGCCAGCTCTTTCTGCCAATTTGATATATTGGTGGCCACCTCTTTTTGACCCTCCTGCGCTATCTTCTGCGCCGTGTCACGGTTCTTTTCAATGATGTCGTTCTGATACTTCTCGTATATGTCAGCAAGCATCTTGTAGTCGATGCGCTGATTCGTCATGTCAAATACGGGTTCAAGGTCAATCACGACATCCTCCTTGCCACTCTTGAACACTTCCCGAATCTGCGCCACCGTGTCCTCAAACAGCTCCTCACCCGTAGAGCCGTAGATGCTCAACGACACACGGTTAGCCAACTCCACATCCCCCGTCTGACTAAGTATCTTCTCATAAAACTCCTTCGCAGTCTTGGTGCGCGATATGCGGTCGGCAAGGCGTTTCAGCTCGGCTTCGATTTCTCTTTGTTGCTTGTCAATTGCGCTCTTGTCGCGCTTAAACCCAAGCTCAATAAGTATCTTGTCAGCGTTTTTGATGCCGAGGCGGTTGATTTCCTTGATAATGGCATCATACCATTTCTGCACGTCCTCGATGGTCTGCGGCACTTCAAATGCAGGGAGCTTGAATTTGTATTTGTCTGCCATTTTCTGCATATCGGCAAAAGATGATGCGAACAGTTTTTGAGTGTCTGCCAACGCTTTTGTCTGCCCCTCTTTTCTCAGCAAGTCGTCATACTCCTTGTTGATTTGCGCCATTTTGTTGGCAATGTCGTTGAGGATTTGCAGACGCGGGTCGGATTGGCGAGTGCCACCACCAGACGTGCTTTTACCAAGAATTTCAGCCATTTTTGAATAAAATTCTTCAAGGTCTTTTGCATTCTCCAATTTATCTGCAATTTCCTTGTATGCCAATGAAATCACAGGGGTGGCGGCTAAAACTTTTGTAAGGTTTTCAACCTGTTTAGCATAATCCTTAGCGGTATCATTTATTTTCTTTCGATAGGCTTCCAGCCCCTCTGTTGCACCCATCATATTGCCCCTGACTTTATCGATAAGCCCCATGCTATTGGCAAGTTCCTCAAACTTACTGCGAACACTTCTGACAACTGCGTCTTTTGGCACAATTTCATTATATCCCTTTGCAATGTTATCAAGTAACTTTTTTATATCGCTGTGACCGCTACCGAGGGCATTTTTTATTGCCTGAATATTGATTGTGGCTATATCGGCAATGTTGAATGCTTTGTCGTTATCTATGTTGAACCATTCATTTTCAATCTTGATATTCTCGGCTTTAAGAGCATCAACAATAACACCGCCCCATGTCCTTATCTGCTCCGCATTTACCTCCTGTTGATATGCGAATGTATCACTTTTAAACCCTTGTGGAATAAAGTCAGCCATGTGTTTCTTGGCATCCTCCATAGCCTTTGTATATTTGCCAAGAGCCCCTTCTAATCCTTCATAATAACTTAAAGTTCCTGAAACTTCTTCGTTGTATTTTCGGGTTGCATTCGCAAGGTCATTGATATAACCATCTTCGGGAAATAAAGCCTTGTAGGTTATCGCAGTTGTGCCAAACATTAATGGCAGGTTCTTTCCAAACCATTCAAGGGCTTTATTCCAAAAGCCTTTTTCTTCGGCGATTGAGTTTGCAAGTTTTTCTCCCCCCTCAATCCCGGCTTCGTTAAACGCGGCCACAATCTGCTCTTTGAGCGACTTTGAGGTGTCTTGTGCTTGCTTTTCAAATTCAGCAAAGAATCGAGTACGTTCCTCAACCCCTAAACCTTGTTTATCAAACCAATCATACAGGTTCTTCATTGCGGTTATACGTTTTGCCCCAAATTCTTCCTCAATAGCACCCAATGCTTTCTGCTTTTGCTGTTGGGCGATATAATTTCGTATGGATTCAGTTAGACTTTTATATCCCTCGGCTGCGCTATCTGCTCCACTTCTTAATTTCCGTAGATTCTCAATTGACATATCTTCAACAGGAATCATATCCTTGAATGTGCGGTGCAGCTCATCGAGTTTGTCTTTCTGTTCTTTTGACCCATCTGCCGCCTTGATTGCAGCATCAGCAAGATATTCAAAATTGCGGACTGACTGCGAAGCCAATGTAATACGTTCCGCGTCTATTTCGTTCAACTTACGGTCAAGACGATGTGCGTTCTCGTAGGCTTCAAACAATTTATATACGAGTGTTGTAACCGCTGTAATAGCCAATCCGATGCCTAACCCTGCTCCAATGGATTTTGCAACTGACACAAATCCGCTTTTGAGCAAGCCCATTCGGGTAGTGGCCTTTTGCGCCGCGACTTCATCCGCTTTTGCTTTTTGCAAGGTCGCCCATGCTGCGTTTATTTCATCAACAGTTGCTTTTTCATTCAATTTCGCCAACTGTAAGACAGCAGCTTTTCTTCGCTCGGTTGCTGCCGCTGCTGCGGATTGAGCGGCTTCGACCCTTTGACTTGCAGTTGAATATTTGTATAGCGCAAGGATGGCGGCATTGGGGAGAATGAAATATTGAGCTGTATTTGCAACGGCTTTCCAATTCCTCATCAATTCCGTCAGCAGACCAATGGCTGTTTTCATGCCTTGGTTTACGCTCTCTGTATTACCGATTTCATCGTACATTACCGAAGCAGCGTCACCAAGTTTCGCCCATAGACCGAACAATGTGTTGCCCTGCTTCTCTTGAATGTTATAGAATTGACCGCCTGCGGATGTCATATCCTTGAATACCTCCTCAACCATTTCAAAAGAAATGGCTCGTTTGGATATTAAGTCCATGACTTCTGCGGCTGTATATCCTCGTCCGTTCAGTTCTTCGAGTTTCTTCGCCAACTTGTCAACGAGGGGTATTCCCATTTCAGTTGCCTGCCTTAATTCACTCGCGCGAAGATAACCTGTTGCGAAAACCTGCCCGAAAAATAATGTCGCACGTGACATATCCGTACCTAATCCGACGGAAATATCTGTCAGCATCTTAGTCGTGTCAAACAACTTCTTTGTCTCAACCCCATACGCCGCTACTTGCTTTGTATATTTTGTCAAGTCCATAATTGACACGGGCGACTTCAAAGCAAATGTCTTGATTTCGGAGAAAAGCTGATTGGCTTTGTTCGTATCTTGAATTATTGCACCGAGAGAAACCCTCTGCAATTCAAACTGAGCCGTGACCTCTCTGATATTGGTTAGGAAATTCTGTACTTGCTGAACGCTCCATACTGCCACCATTTTCTTTAGGAGGCGTTCAATATAAAAAGTTTGAGAGTCGTATGCTTTTGTTAGATTATTAACCGCAGTGGTCGCTTTATTAGCCGCTGTTGCAGACTTTTCTCTTGCGGCGGCTAATTTTAGCTCGGCTTGTTCCGCTTTTGCTGCTCTCTGACGAGCCAATTCACGGGCTGCTGCTGCTTTGGCTTCAATTTCATCAACTCTTGCACCTCGTACCTCCGCAGTTCCGACACTTCTGCTTGAATATTTCTGCACTTGTTCAAGAGCTTTGGCGAGAACCGTCAATTCCCTCGCAAGTTCTTTGATTGCGGATTTCGTTTCGGGAGTAATTGGCTCAATCTTTAACTGAGCAAGGCGGGTCTTAACATCCGTCAAATTCTCAAAATCGAGTTTCACCTTGACAGCTCGTTTGGCTAAGATTGACTCCAACTTAGCCGCGTACTTCTTATCCCATTCTTGCCCTGCTTCTTCGACCGCTTTTTGGAGGTCAAACCCTATCGGAAATATCAAATTATCCGCCATTGCTTATATTGTGTTGTAAAACATAGCCAATTCAGGCGTTTGTTTGTTGTTGTTTTTGTATCTTTGTGGATTAAATCAAGTTTTATGAACTACTTCGACACTTTTATGGGGCTGACCCTATTGGAAGATATATTTGGTGGACTTAAAGATTTAGCCACCTCTCCCGACACTGCCAAATGGTTTTGGGGCATAGCTGTTGGGCTAATTGTGGTGTTGTCAATCTCATTATTCATCGTCAAACTTTTCTGTTGAAATGGCGCAACTTGTAATCCTCGCCGTCCTTTTGATTTTCGTCGGCTTTATCGGCTTCAGTATTTTTCGTAATCGCAAATCTGATGGGACGGCAAACCTTGAAAAAACTTTGTCTTTTGACCCCACGTCTGATATTGAACCGATACAATCTGCATCTACGCCAAGTCCCGATTTTACACATAAGCCTTGTGCGTTAGCCGTGACCCTACGGATTGTCGGCGTGGTAAACATATTTGCCGCCATTATTTTAGGGCTTGTGTTGGCCGATGATTTTGGTTGGGTTATATCCATAGCCGTAATTCTTTCAGGTTGTCTTGGTTGCTTGTTTTGTTATGCGTTTGCCAAGTGCGTAGAGGCAGCTGACAAGTATCTGAATAGCCATTAAAGCACAAGAGCCACCCGCGATTCCTCGCGAATGGCTCTTTGGCTCTAACGGTCATATTTATTGTGCAAAGATAGTAAAAAATATAATCGATAGCAAATTGCTCGGTTTGTTGTTCTAATGTTCATGTCTATATTGAATTAGATATTTGAATAATACACAAACACCTATGGAATAGACGATTATATTTGCTATTGTCAACTTTTTACACTAACTTTGCGTTGAAATAGTAAACCCAAAGCCCTTGAGCTTTTATGGAACCTGTCACTCGCTTCATAGAGCAAAACTTCGGACTGTCATTTCTTGTAGGAGTGATAGTCGTTGGAACTGTTATCAGCGGAATTGTATGGATTACAATTTGGGCTGTCAAGCTAACCAATAAGCATAAAGACGTGTCAAAGCGCATTGATGATGTACCGTGCCCTCACCACACATCCAAAATAGAGAGGCATGATGAGCAATTTGCAGATACTCGTGCTTTAATGAGCCGAATGGAGGGACAACTTGAATTATGGGTGCAAAATTCGATAGAAAAGAGCAATAGTAAAATAAAGAAAAAATCGGGGCTTGCGTTTAGTGCAAAACACAGTCCACGACAGTTGAATGGGAATGGCATAGAGCTATTAAACGATTGCGGTGGCAAGGATTTTCTTGAAGCCAATATGAGTTTCTTCATAGACAAAATGGAGAAGTTAAAACCCAAAACAGCTCTTGATGTTGAGGATATGGCTTTGGCTATTCTGCAAACCCATACTAATGAGGATATGTTTATTCCACTCAAAAGTTGGGTTTACAATGCTCCGTCAAGAGAACTTAAGAACCCCAATGGTTCTACAAAAACGCAGGATGTTGATTTAGACGATGTGATATTTGTTTTGTCACTTCCATTGAGAGACAAATACCTTGAACTCCATCCTGAAATTATTAAATAATGAAATATAGGGGCGACGCATCACCGCATCGCCCTTTTCTTTTCCTCCGCCATCACCTCGGCTTGCAGTTCCTCCGGCGTGAGGGGTTTCTTCTTGGGTCTTACGTTCAGTCCCATGCCGCGAAGTTTAGCCTCCAGTTCATCATCGCTCGTTGCCGCTGTCAGTGCCGCCTCTGTCCGCTCGCTCGGCTTCTCGTAGTCATAGTCGTAATAGCCCTTGTCAAGCAACATAAACGTTACCCAATTTTCGGTATCTAAAAACCAATACCGAAGCCAGCTCCATAGATTGTAGTTGCCGTAGATCGCCTTTATCTTCTCGTTGTCGGTTGCCTCGGCGAACAGACTGCCTACTTGCTGTCCTCCGCCTTTTTCTTCGTAGCGTCCTCCGCCGCTTGCGCCTCCGCCGCCCTCCATCTTTTCAGCGCCTCTCTTACGCCGTCGCCAATTGGTTTCATAGAGAGCGCGAGTTGATGCTTTGTATTTTCCCAATTGGCTAAAGAAAAACCCACCTCTTCATCGTTTAAGGCGGCGTTGTTGATTGTGGCGGTATGCTCCTCGTATCGCAGCATGAGCCGCCGCCATGTCAGGGCGAAAAGAAACGGCACGAACAGAGCCTTGTTGCCTAACAGATAGTAGGCGGCTGTCTTGGCGTGGAGCGTGTCGAGCTTGCGCTGTATCTTCTTAGCCTTGCGCAGCGGCATTGCCTCTTTCTGCTTGCCCGACAGCGCGTAGGCTTCAAGTTCAAGCGTGTGGATGCGCTCTCTCACTTTCTTGCTCACCTGTCTTACGGTGTAAGTCTTGCCTCCGACGGCTATCACTCGCGGAAATCCGTGCTTGATATGCTCCTTTGCCGCTACCATGCGGTCAAGCTCCTCGGTTGTAAGCTCCTGCGGTTTTTCTTTGTCTTCGGTCATATCACTCTTTATTTATCGGCTCTTTGCTCCATGTGGCGTGTTGCCGTATGAAATCAAGCACCATGCTCGGATAGCCGTCGGAATCGTTAAATTCAACCATGCGGGGTTCTTCTTTTCCCTGTGCAAGATTTACTACAACACTTAACAAGTCCTTGCAGTCAGCTTGCGGTTCGTCATATTTGCGCTGCAACTCCATCATAAGCTCCATGTCGGACTTCTGATGCGGAGGGCATAATATCCTCTCGGCAAACTCACGGCGTTCCGAATGGGGCATAAATCCAAGGCTGTCCCAAATGGATTCCAAAACTCGGTCTTTTGCTTTTTCGCTTTCAGTCATTGGCGTGGTGGTGTGTTAAGAGGGGCGGCGGCATTGAAGCTACCGCCCCTCGTTAAAAAGATTGTTATGAGTTACGCACCGGTGGCATAGGTGAGATTGATTTTGTCAATCAGCATCATCGTACCCAGCTTTTCGGTGTTGCAGTCCTGAGCCTTGCAGATCGCTTTCAGCGTAAACAGACCGTCCTCGGGAGTGGGGCCGGTGAGAATGCGCGCTTTCGGGAAAAAGATTGCCTTTTTCGCGGTGTCGTTGACAAGCGCGATAGGACGCTCGATGACGGGCATTTCCTCGGTAGTTGCCACTGCGGTCGCGCCTGTGCCGAAAGCACTGCCTGTGCCGAAGTTGGCGGTGGTGATGTCCTTGCCTTTCATAAAGGTTTTGAACTTGTCTGCCGAGAAGTCGGCCATCTCGAAGTCGTAGCCGTAAGAGCCTTTGGTCGGGTTGGAAACGATGATGTCGCCCTGTTCGTCGAGCTTGTCCTCAAACGAGGGGTCTTCGCCGTTCCATGTGGTCGAACCCTGGAACACCTGACCTACGTCGAAGCCGTCGGCTGTGATGTCGCCCACGGTTGCTGTGGAGTAGTCCTCCACCTCGTCAAAGACGATAATCATGCTCTGACCGTTAAAGACCGAGGTCGGGGTTGCTTTTTTAATTCCTGCCATGATTTTATGGTTTTAATTGTTAATAATTCGTTATCTGTTTCGCCACCACACGTTCAGTATCGTCGTGTAGTAGCCGTTGTTAAGGTTGGGTGTCGGGGGCGTTATCGGATTGTTCGCGTCAAGTCTGAAAAAGAACCGCTCCGATGCCGCTCCCCTGTTCAGCCGCTCCTCCACCTGCGCAATCAGCGAATTGTTGCGGTTGCGCTTGATGGTGTTGTCGCTGTTGCTCTTGCAGAGGATTTCAAGGGCAATATTGCCGTCCCACAGCCCGAAGCCGTCCGAGCCTCTTGTGCGCGGTCGCGGATTGCCGTTGGAGCGTAGCCTTATGAACTCGTCGCCAAGTCCGGTGCCGGGCATGGCGTTCTCGGCATACACCTTGACTGTCCGGCTCGCTGTCGCCGAGGTCTGCACCGCCACCTTGCCGTCAAGCAATGCCGCAAGTGCCGTGTCGGGAGTAAGGTCGGAGAGGTTCATATTGCGGATGGATTAATAGGCTGCAAACCTGTTATCACGTTCTGGAAAAGCACCTCACCAAGTCCATCAAAGAACCCAACGCCTCGCCCACGCTTTGAGCCTTGCGTGTTTATCTTGTAAGCGTATGACACAGTAGAAAAAAGCACTATCCAAATCCCTTTTGAGAATTGCGTGGCAGCTGCTTGCACGGCATTTCGCAAAGCGATAGAGCCATCAATGCCTATCTCGCCCTGATTCGTTTGCTGCTCTACGGCAATAGCTGTAGGCAAATAGGAACTTAGCCGACCGTCGATATACACGCCCACGCCGGTGGCATCATGGAGATTGCCTGTATCAACCGGGAACTGCATATTGCCATACGGTGGGATGAAACCACCGTCGATATAGGCAACCAATTTCTCCGCCACACCACGCAACATTGTTTCAAGTTTGACCTTGATAACACGCTCTGCGTAGTTATTCAGACCAACCTTGAATACTTTGCTGTTATGTGCTGTGTAGCCGCTCATTGTCAATCTCCTGCTCCTTGCTTTATCTCAATCTCTGTCACCCAGCTGCCGTCAAGCTCAATCTTCACGTCGTTGGCTTCGTCAATCACTCCGTGGAATCTGCGACCCGATTCAGTTACCCAGTCTATCACATCGCCGTTGGAAATCATTTCGCCGTCAGCGGTTCTGATTATTCCGGGTAAATAAATCTTGTCGTTTGTCCGCACCGCTATCATGCCGCGCGTCTGCTCTCCGGGCTGGAAGTCGCACACATCGTCATAAATCACTTTGGGAGCAAGCGGCTCGTCGTATTCGTCGTAGCCGTTCTGCTCGCGTGTGATTTTGCAGTGGTCGGGGTAGCTCAGCATTGCCATCTTCGTGGAGGTCTGTTTATCCTGTTGGTTGCGTCAAACATCCCGCCCTCGTCCGCATCGGGTTCTTCGATGTCAAGTCCGAACTTGGTGCGGATTCGGTCGGCACGGTTGCGGAAAGCCTCGCGGTCACGGGTGGTGAACGAATGTCCGCCGCGGGTCACTTGACGGTTGCCACGCTTCTCGCTCCTTGACCCCGTGCTTGTCGCCGAGGACATGGCGTAGAGTAAAGTGGAGAGGGCATACTGCAAGCTGTTGGCAAACACCTCGTCGCCGACATAATCATTTTTATCCTCGCTAAGGCTCAATGCCCGAAAACGAGGGTCGTTTACATCGCCCGGCGAATCCGCCGCCACGGCAAGCACATCCGCTTCAAGCTGCTCGCCTATGCCTTGGAACTGCCCTCTAAGCCACTTCTCTACCGTCATAGCTCAGTCGGATTATGCGCTCTTGGCGCGAGTGGTTGTAGATCCCGATGCAATCTCCTCGACCTCGACGTAATAGAGGTCGCTGGGGCAGGTCGGCACTGCGAGGAAAGACACCTCTGAAATCCACTCCTGCGTCTTTTGACGACCGTCATAGAAGTATTCAATGATACCCCATCCGTTCATGAAGTTTGCATACACATACTCCTTGTCGGGGCGGATAACCTGCACAGGCTGAATAATGCCGATGTTGCCGGTCGGGCGAAGGAGAAC
>LUJR01000007.1:4224-49946 GCA_001689515.1 Bacteroidales bacterium M7 | reverse complement strand
AACAACCACTTTTTTACATTGACCCTAAATAAGCTCATTCGAGCTTCAGCAATATGAAAAATGGAGCCGATAATCACATCTTATCGGCTCCATTTTCTTTAAAGCTGTCATGAGTTCAACTGTTTATTAATCTTCTTAAAAATACAAACAATGGCAACAACGGACAAATCCGCGACTCCTGCCTCCAATGCAGCAGCCACGAAACCCGCTGGGGGCTCCAAGAAAGCCACGTTGAGCATGATGGCGATGGCCATTATGATGGTTACGACGGTATTGAGTCTCCGTGGTCTGGCATCACAGGCTGAATATGGCTACACATCCATTTTCTGGTATGTGCTATCAGCCATATTGTTCCTTATCCCGTTTTCTCTCGTCTGTGCCGAATTAGGTTCTACCTACACCAAAAGCGGTGGTCTGTTCCGCTGGTGTGCAGAGGCTTTCGGTGCACGATGGGGATGGGCAGCGATGTATCTCGAATGGATGACTGTGGTCATATGGTTCCCGTCGGTACTGATGTTCGGTGCCGTATCACTTGCATATGTGTTCTGGCCCGAGACTTTTGACCAGCATCTGGCATCTAATGTCATATATACACTCATAATAGTGCTGGCAGTCTACTGGCTAAGCACATTTAACTGTTTCCGCGGTCTGAAGAGTGCCAACAAGTTGTCGACCTACGGCGGTCTGTTCGGCACCATCATCCCGGGTGCGATTCTTATCATCCTCGGTATAATATATGTATGCACCGGCGGTGAGAATTTCATCCCTACCGACCATTCGTTCTGGCCTGACTTCTCTAAGTACAGCACTATTGTGCTTGCCGCATCCATATTCCTGTTCTACGGAGGTATGGAAATGCAGGGTGTGCATGTCAATCAGATGCAGGATCCTCAGCGCTCATTCCCTAAGGCGGCGCTCATTGCTGTGGCGATTATCCTGGCTGTGTTTATTTTTGGTACACTCGCTATCGGCTTTGTGATGCCTGAAAAAGACATCAACCTTCTGCAGAGCCTTCTTGTCGCTTACAACAGCCTTTGGGCACATCTCGGATGTCCATGGCTCGGCAATGTGATGGCTGTATTTGTCACTTTCGGTGTCATCGGTCAGGTGAGCGTTATCATCGCAGGTCCTTCCACAGGTATACTTGCTGTGGGTCGCTCTGGTTATCTGCCCCGCAGCCTTCAGAAATGTAATAAAAACGGTGTGCAGACCCACATCCTTTGGATTCAGGGTATCATAGTCACTATCCTTGCACTCGTTCTTGTGGTGCTTCCTTCGGTGCAGAGTGCTTATCAGATTCTGAGCCAGATGGCTACCATTATCTATCTGCTGCTTGTAATCATAATCTATTGTGCTTTCTTCCGTCTGCGTCGTACCGAGCCTAATGTGAAGCGTGGTTTCCGTGTCCCTGGCGGCAAGTTTGGTCAGTGGTTTGTCACCATATTCGGTGTCATCGGCGCAGGTGCAGCTATGATATTGAGCTTTTTCCCTCCTGGACAGATCTCTACTGGTAATCCTATCGTCTACATAGGCATTTTGTTCATTGGTACAGTCGTTCTATTCTCTATACCGTTTATAGTATATGCCAAGCGTAAATCCAGCTGGCATGATCCTGACACTGATTTTTATCCGTTTAACTGGATGATAGAGGGTCGCAAGCCTAACGAGGATTCAAAATGGCCTGAGGGTTATCAGCCCACGCCTGAAGAAATTCAGAATGCCATGAAACAGGAAGATAAGGTGTGATATTATAATAATTTCTAACCGAAATATCGTAAAGTCATGAGAATCAACACAGGTAAGGGGTCTATATCCCTTATGACACTCATCGCCATATGGTCGATATCGCTCGTGGTGAATCTGCCAGGACTGGCAATCACACCTATGCTGGGCAATCTTGACAAGATTTTTCCCGACACGTCCGAACTGGAGATACAGCTCCTTACCGTGTTGCCTAATCTCTTTATCATACCTTTCGTACTTCTTTCGGGTAAGCTGTCGCTTTCCAAAAGCAAGATTTCAATAGTAGTGGTGGCACTCGTCATTTATCTGGCGAGTGGCATCCTCTATTTTTTCGCTCGGAGCATGGTGGCACTGATAGTAATCAGCTGTCTGCTCGGTGTGGGATGCGGCTTGCTGATACCGTTGGCTGCCGGGTTGCTTGCTGACACATTCGTTGGCAAGTATCGCATGCAGCAGCTCGGCATCAAATCGGGTATCTCCAATATCGCCCTTGTTATAGCGACATTTGTTGTAGGCTGGCTCAGCCACGGCAATTGGCATCTGCCATTTCTTGTCTATCTGATACCAGCCATACCTTTGGCTCTGTCAGTATTTCTCAGAGGTATACCTAAGAGCGACCTCTATCCACAGATGGCTGTGGCGTCTCCTTCTCCAGAGATGAAGGCGACTGCCAAGGTGGCATCAAGGGCAGCTATGGCAGGTGTGACCGCAAAGGCAATCCATGCAGAGCCTCCTACTCCCACGTCTGATATATTCGGTAAGTTCGGTCATGTCAAGGACGGGTTTATCGTGTCACGTGTCTGGTGGCTGATTGCCGTATATTTCATGGTATGTTATTGCGGTGTCATCGTTAGCTATTATTCGCCGTTCCTGATGCAAGGTTACGGCTTGTCAGACTCGGATGTCGGTACAGTGACAGCTCTGTTCTTCCTCGCTATTTTCCTGCCCGGCTTTGTATTGCCCTATGTAATCAAGGGTCTGAAGCAGGGTACTCTGATTGTCTCGGCTGTTGTTATGGCTGTGGGAATATTCCTGATGACTGTCAGCCACCATTTCGGCATGCTCTGCATCGCTTCGATGCTCGTGGGTGCCGGCTATGGAGTCTTCCAGCCCCTTATTTACGACAAGGCGACGCAGGTCATCACCATTCCCGGTAAATCCACGCTGGCTTTGGCGTTCGTGCTTGCCGCCAACTATCTTTCGGTCAGTGCGACTCCCTTTATTGTGGACGGGTTTGCTGATCTTTTCCATCAGGCGCATAACAATGCGTTTCCGTTTATATTCAATTCCATTGTCATGTTGGCGTTTACAGTAGTGGTTATAATCTTCCGCAAATCGTTTGTTTTCGCCATTAACAAGACTTACTATTAATACCCTATCAACATGTTTCGACTATATCGTACAACTGGGTGTATCATGCTCTGCGGATGCGCTGCCGTGCCTGTCATGGCTCAACGGCATCCTACCACGCCTACATATCAGGAGGTCAGAATCCTCAACGACAAGGATTCTTCCGGAGTGACAGAGATAAATGTCTATGAAACATTTGTCGAGAATGCTCCTAAAGCATACAATATTCCAGGTGCTCCCCGCTTTGCTATAGTGGGCAAAGACCATAAGTTTTATCTCGGCATTGGCGGTACTGTCAAAGCCACTGTGTCATATGACTGGGGCAATCCGATTGACAATCCTTTTGACTTCACTACATCCGCTATTCCTATGAACCAGCGTCCGGGCGATGGTGGCAAAGTGCAGTTCAGCGCGGCTTCAAGCAGCCTTTACATCAACTTTGTGGCTCTACCTGGCACTGACAACCAGATCGGTGCATATTTCAATGCCAATCTGACAGGAAATAATGATTATGCCTTTGACCTGCAGTATGCTTACATCAAGTATCGTGGCATAACAGCTGGTTATAACTACAGTTTGTTCTCAGATATGGCGGCAGCACCCCCGAGCATAGACAACGAAGGTCCTTGCGGATTCACAGCCATACCTAACGGAGTCATTGACTATACGCATTCATTCGGCAGTCACTGGAGCATCGGTGCAGGTATAGAGCTGCCCATGGCATCGGCGACCACTGGCGATGAGACTTATATGGTCAATCAGCGTGTTCCTGACATCCCTGCTTATGTACAGTATGCATGGGGCGGAGGCAAGAGCTGGCTGCGATTTTCAGCAATCGTCCGCAACATGTTGTACAGGGATGTCGTAGAGGATAAGAACCATAACAATGTGGGATGGGGCATCAAGATGAGCGGAAGCGCGACGCTCTGCCCATTCGTGACGGCGTATTATCAGGCTGCCTACGGCAAGGGTATCACAAGCTATTTCCAGGATCTTTATGAAGGCGGACTTGACATGGTTCCCGAAGAGGGGAGACCCGGACGGCTCACAACCGTCAAGGCATGGGGCGGCTATGTAGGTCTGCAATATAATCTGTCAAAGAATGTGTTCGCTACCACCACTTACAGCCATGTCCGCAACTATGCGCCAGATTATGCTTCCGGTGATACTCCTTGGAGCGGACAATATAAGTATGCCCAATATGCGTTGGCAAACGTGATGTGGAACATAACTCCGATCATACAGACCGGCGTGGAGTATATCTACGGCAGAAGAGTCAATATGGATGGGGAGTCACGTCACGACAATCGTATCCAGGCGATGTTACAGGTCAGCTTCTGATGATATAGCAGACATCATGATGTGCGTGTCACGAGTATTTTATCTATTCTGACACCGTCCATATCTACCACTTCCAGGGTCATTCCTTTATAATTGATGGAATCACCTGGATGTGGTATTTTTCTTAATTGTTCAAGTATGAGTCCGGCTATGGTCGTATAGCCTGAGGGGATGGTTTCTTCGTCAATATCGAAATGCAGCATGAAATCATATATGGGGCATTGCCCGTCTACAAGCCAGCTCTGTCCGTCGGCGCGCTCTATGATAAATGCATCATCAGTGCCGACTTCGACTGATCCTACAAGACCGCCCAGCACATCACAAAGGGTGACCATGCCTTGCACTTCGCCGTATTCGTCACATACCAGTCCGCAGTGTACGCCTTTATGTCGAAGTATCTCCAGTGTGTCATATGCCTGCATGATTTCGGGTATGAATGTTCCTGGTCTGACTGCGTCAGCAAGCTGGAAATTGTGGCTGCATACATCAAATATCATGTCCTTGAGATGTACTATACCTATGATGTTTTCATGGTCTGAGTCATAGACCGGGTAGCAGCTGTGGGTATCCTGGCGTATGACATTCTTTATACGCTCTGTTGACATACCCAGATCCAGAGTGACGAGGTCAATCTTTGGAGTCATGATGGAACTGACACGCTGATCGCCCATGGCAAGTGCTCTGAACATGATGTCTTGCTCGAGGTCTTTCACTTCCCCGGCATCGGTGCCTTCGCGTATGACAGATTTGATTTCTTCCTCTGTCACTCGGTTTGACTCCTTGTTGAGTCCGAACAGTTTGACCAGAAGCGATGTTGAACGTGACAGCAGCCATACTGCCGGAAGGGTCAATACTGACAGGAAATGCATCGGACGTGCTACCGCCATGGCTACACGATCAGAGGCATTGAGTCCGATACGTTTCGGAAACAGTTCACCTACTACAATAGACAGATACGTCACGATAATGACTATCACCGTCTGTGCTACAGCTTTTGCTGTAGCTGCCGGGAAACCAAAGGATGCAAGCCATGCAGCAAATTCGCCTGATAGCGCTGCTCCTGAAAACAGACCGGTCAAGATGCCGATAAGGGTTATGCCGATCTGTACGGTTGATAGGAAACGGTCAGGCTCTTCAGCCAATCTCAATGCTGTGGCTGCATTGCGGCTTCCTTTTTTTGCTGCAGATGACAGTCGGGATTTGCGGGCAGATATTAGCGCGACCTCCGACATGGAAAAAATGCCGTTGAGAAGAATCAGGATGACGATGATAATCAGGTCACTCATGGGATGTCTATATGTAAATGTGATGTTGCAGTGTTAAAATCTGAGATTTCTAAATGGGTAACAACATTATGGCTTCTATGGTTTGATATGGTAAACAAAATAAAAGCCCGCGTCTAAGGGTGTGACGCGGGCGAATAAACGGGCCATTTTAATAATTTGGTCTTAGGCTTTTTTAATGAAGCCAGCAAAATGCCGTTTGTAATATAGAAACAATGCTGTAGCAAAAATGTTTGCTTACATGTAGATTGTTTTAAATCATGACCACTTTATGTCAGTCAGCAAAGATGACGTGTGGAGGTCGTAGATATGGAGGTTCTCGGCGGTGATAGGGGATAATAATTGATTGTGATGCAGCTCCAGCAGATTTGTGCTGATTTCATATATGCCTGTCTGAGTTCCTTTTATAGTAGAGAGTATTTCAAGGAGCTGCTGTGGGCAGCAGCAGAAGAGGATGCCGTTGATATATCTGGTTTCAGATAGTTCGGCATCTGCTGGACGTATCGACAGTTGTCCGTCAGGAGCGCACTGTACCAACTGGTTATATTTGACTCCTTGTGTGGTTATGACTGCGCTTACGAGGATTTTCCGTGCCATATGCTATCATTGTTTATTCCCTTTGTCGCGATTGATAAACGGATTGCGGGTGCGCAGAAGGGTTACGGAGTCTATGGCGGCTGTCACGCTGCCTGACTGTGGTCTGTAACCGATAGCGAAGGTTACTTTGGAAGCGAATTTGGCAGTATCTACTGTGAATTTCAGACTATGCCATCCGGTGGTGCCAAATTGGCGGTGTATCATATCGTTTGTGTCATCGCCGTAGAGTATGGCGGTGGTCACCTCTACTGGTCCACGATTGTCAGTAGAATGAAAACGCAACTCATATTCATCGCCGTCCTCCCAGTATCTGTCTCGCGAAAGGGATGCGGTGATGTATTTGTTGAACAAGCGCGTGTGGAAATAACGAGGCTGGAGGTCACGCCATACTATAGCCGAGTCGCCTTCCACATTTCCATATGAACCCATGTCTACGCTTTGTCCGGGTGACACCTTTATGCCGGCAAGGCGTTTGTCAAGTATTTTAATGACCTCATCATAGACCTCCTGGTATTTATCCATATGATAGCCGTACCATGCGAGGGAGGTATCCATAGTAGCTGCGTCAATGCCGTGTTTATGATAGACAGACTGTCGCAGTGTGATTTTGGCAGAGTCACCCTTATAGTTGTTATAATCCTGTTCGAGCACTCCTTCGGCTTCATGGATGTCGGCAAGGACTGCTGCCATGTCATCGGTTGACAATACACCGTCAGGTCGGTTGGAACAACCTGTGGCTGAAGCCAGTATCGCCCCGGACGCAAGTATGATATGTAGCCATGATGGTTTCATCATTCCGCTACCGCCTCCTCCTTGTGGGAGAAAAATTTGCTATGGAACAGGATGAGTGCTATCAATCCGACCGAGATGGCAGCATCGGCAAAATTGAAAATGGGCTGGAAAAACAGGAAATGGCTGCCGCCTACAAACGGAATCCATGTCGGCCAGTCGAAACTGAACAGAGGGAAGTAGAGCATATCCACAACCTTACCCATCAGAAACGGAGCATATCCTCCTCCCTCAGGAAACATGACGGCAACCTCGGGGGGCATAGGATTATTGAATAGCATGCCGTAGAACATGCAGTCAATGATATTGCCGGCAGCTCCGGCGGCAATCAGTGCCAGACAAGCCATCAATCCTTTGGAGACATCGACTCTGTTACGTATCTTGACGATATAGTATATCACACCGGCAGCCACAATGATGCGGAACAGGGTGAGGAAAATCTTGCTTCCGAGTTCTATCCCGAATGCCATGCCATTGTTTTCGACAAACAAGAGCTGGAACCAGGATGTGAATCGGATTGATTCGCCAAGATACATGTTGGTCTTTACCCATATCTTCAATGCCTGGTCGATGATTATGACGAGGATGATGATAAGAGCGGCAAGACGGCCTTTGGTCAATGTCATAAAAGGGATGCTTTGGTTTCGTTTCAAAGGGTACAATATGGATGATACCCTTTATTTCTTCTGCTTTACTTCTATGCACAGAGTGGCATGAGGCACAGCGCGCAGACGTTCTTTGGGTATGAGTTTGCCGGTTTCACGGCAGATGCCGTAAGTCTTGTTTTCTATGCGGACGAGGGCGGCTTGCAGGTTCTGAATGAATTTCATCTGACGTTCTGCCAGACGGCCTGACGCTTCCTTGCCAAGAGTGCTTGCACCTTCTTCAAGAACCTTGAATGTAGGAGATGTGTCAGCAATGTCGTTGCCTTCGGTGTTGGTGACATCAGCTTTGAGAAGGTCATATTCTTTTTTAGCTTTGTCAAGTTTGGCAAGAATCAGTTCCTTGAACTCCTGGAGCTCTTCATCGGAATAGCGGGTCTTTTCACTCATAATGTGACGGTTAAGTTATTCGAGGTATGGTTATGATAAGGTAAGGATTATAAAAATATTTGTGGGCATCAACGGGTGATGCTCACAAATATGTTGTTTTCGTCTATATCAAGATTTTCAGCATCCTGGTCGTTCTCATCGACTTTGCCTACGCTGAGCGCGGATGCCAGAATCTGACGGCGAATGAAGTCGTTGAAGTCCTTGACAGCATCTGCTATATCGCCGTCGGCATCCACCACTACCTTGATGCGGTCGGTGATATTGTAGTCACGGCTCTTGCGGATGTTCTGTATGCGATTGACGAGTTCTCGTGCAAGTCCCTCACGCTTGAGCTCGGGAGTGACGGTGACATCCAGAGCTATGGTGATGTTGCCTTCATTGGCTACGAGCCATCCGGGTATATCTTCGGATATGACTTCGACATCAGCCAGGTCGACAGGCTTAAGCATGCCATTAATGTCAAGCATAATGGTGTTGTTGCGCTCAAGTTCGGTTATCTGTGTCTGGGTCATCTGCTGGATAGCTGCAGCCACAAGTTTCATATCCTTGCCATGCTTAGGACCAAGCTTCTTGAAGTCGGGCTTGACACGCTTGACGAGCATGCCCTCGCTGTTGTCGGCTATCTTTATCTCTTTGACATTGACCTCCGAACGTATCAGGTCACTGACTGCTTCGACAGCTTTACGTTGCTTTTCATCCACTACGGGAATCATTATGGATGTGAGCGGCTGACGTACCTTGATATTGACTTTGCGACGCAGGGCAAGCACCATTGAGGTGATGGTCTGTGCTACCTTCATGTTCTCTTCAAGCTGCTTGTCAATCAGACTGTCGTCGGCTTTGGGGAAGTCTGCGAGGTGCACACTGGTGGCATTATCGCCTTTGGTGACTGAGGTCAAGTCGAGATAAAGCTGGTCAGCGTAGAATGGTGCTATCGGTGCTATCAGAAGAGCCACCGTCTCAAGGCATGTGTAGAGAGTCTGGAACGCAGCAAGCTTGTCATCTGTCATCTCTCCGCCCCAGAAACGTTTACGGTTGAGGCGCACATACCAGTTGGAGAGGTTGTCATTGACAAATTCGTTGATAGCACGTGCGGCTTTGGTAGGCTCATAGTCTTCAAGCGCGCTATCCACATCTTTTATAAGAGTGTTGAGCAGCGAGATTATCCAGCGGTCTATCTCAGGACGCTTGTCCATGGGCACTTGCGGCAGTGAGTTGTCGAAGTTGTCGACATTGGCATACAGCGCAAAGAACCCATATGTATTGTGGAGTGTGGAGAAGAGCTTACGCGATACTTCCTTGACTCCGTTGATGTCGAATTTCAGATTGTCCCAAGGTGATGAGTTTGCTATCATGTACCAGCGCAGGGGGTCGCTGCCGGTCTCTTCGATGGCATCAAAGGGATTGACAGCATTGCCAAGACGTTTTGACATCTTGTTGCCGTCCTTGTCGAGTACCAGACCGTTGGATATCACAGCCTTGTAGGCGACAGAGTCAAATATCATGCCTGCTATGGCGTGGAGTGTGAAGAACCATCCGCGTGTCTGATCCACACCCTCGGCTATGAAGTCAGCAGGGTAGAGGCGACGGCTGTCAAGACCTTCCTTGTTTTCAAACGGATAGTGGATCTGTGCATACGGCATCGAACCGCTGTCAAACCATACGTCTATCAAGTCGGTCTCTCGCTTCATCGGTTTTCCGCTCGCACTGACAAGGACGATGTCATCAACGTAGGGGCGATGGAGGTCTATGCGCTCGTAATTGTCTTTGGTGTAATCGCCAGGGACGAAGCCCTTGTCCCTGTAGGGATTAGATTTCATCAGACCCGCTGCCACGGATTTCTCTATCTCGTCATAGAGCTGCTGTACGCTCTCTATGCAGATTTCCTCTGATCCGTCCTCTGTGCGCCATATGGGCAGCGGAGTACCCCAGTAGCGGCTGCGTGACAGATTCCAGTCTTGCAGGTTTTCAAGCCATTTGCCGAAGCGGCCCGAACCGGTTGATTCCGGTTTCCATTTGATAGATTTGTTCAGCTCCATCAGGCGCTCGCGGGCAGCTGTGGTGCGTATAAACCAGCTGTCAAGGGGATAGTAGAGTACAGGCTTGTCCGTGCGCCAGCAGTGAGGATAGCTGTGTACGTGTTTCTCTATCTTGAATACGCGATCCTGTTGCTTCAGCCACATGCACAGCTCTACGTCAAGAGTTTCCTTCTGCTCGGCGTCAGATGCCGGGTCAAAGGCATTCTTTACGTATTTTCCTGCCCACTGGGTGTAGCCGTCAACGTTGACACGTTCTTTTACGAAATCCGCATCAAGGTCTTCCAATCTATAGAAGCGTCCTGTCGGATCAACCATCGGACGCTGGTTGCCATCCTTGTCTATAAGGAGCATGGCAGGAACATTGTTGAGCTTGCTGACGCGGTTGTCATCAGCACCGAATGTGCCGGCAATATGTACTATGCCCGTACCGTCATCAGTGGTGACATAATCAGCTGGAATTACCCGGAATGCGCCTTCGCCAGGATTGATCCACGGCATAAGTTGCTTATAGGTCATACCGACGAGGTCTTTGCCTTCAACCGATGCCACTACCTGATAGGGCACAAGTTTGCCGCCGTCATAATCTTCAAGGCTCATGTCGGCAGCTTTGGGGTTGAAATAGCTGCCCATCAGAGCATCGGCAAGAACGACGGTCACTTTAGCTCCCGAATAGGGATTGTAGGTACGGACTATGTTGTATTTGATTGACGGGCCGACAGCCAAGGCACAGTTGCTCGGCAGAGTCCAAGGCGTGGTGGTCCAGGCAAGGAAGAAGGCGGTGCCCCATCCCTGCATGTCAGCTGTCGGGTTTATTACCTCAAATTCGGCGGTGCAGGTGGTGTCCTTGACATCACGGTAACATCCAGGCTGGTTAAGCTCGTGAGAGCTGAGACCTGTGCCTGCTGCAGGAGAATATGGCTGGATGGTATAGCCTTTGTAAAGGTAACCTTTCTTATACAGTTGTTTCAAGAGCCACCATACGCTTTCGATATAACGGTTGTCGTAGGTGATGTAGGGATTCTGCATGTCGACCCAATAGCCCATGCGGTCGGTCAGAGTCTCCCACTCACGGGTGAATTTCATCACTTCGCGGCGGCATGCGGCGTTATACTCGTCTACCGAAATCTTCTTGCCGATATCCTCTTTGGTGATGCCGAGAGATTTCTCCACGCCGAGCTCTACTGGCAGTCCGTGGGTGTCCCATCCTGCCTTGCGCATGACTTGGAAACCTTTCATGGTCTTGAAGCGGCAGAAGATGTCCTTGATGGTACGTGCCATTACGTGGTGGATGCCAGGCATACCATTGGCTGATGGCGGACCCTCAAAAAACACGAAAGAAGGACATCCCTCACGTTGTTTGAGGGTTTTCTGGAAGAGCTGTTGCTCTTTCCAGCGGGCAAGTCCCCGCTTGTTTATGTCCGAAAGGTTGAATTTGTCGTAGACGTTGTATTTCTTGTCCATAATCTATCAGATGGAAAGCTCCATGGCTCTGACACCATGGCGAGATACTTTATGTGACTGACTGATTCCAGTCGTTAAGGCTGTTTTAAGCACCGCAAATTTACGAAATATTCCTTTGAAATGCAATATAACTATATCAAGAGGAGAAAAAGCGGATATCATCTGATTTTTTATTAAATTTGCATAAATGTTTAAGCCATTTTCTCTCAACATACATGGGCGGCTGATCGAATACGACCGTCCGGCAGTAATGGGCATCATCAATGTGACGCCTGATTCGTTCTATGCAGGCTCGCGTGTCAATGCTGATGAGATAGGCAGGCGTGTGCGTGATATGATGGATGACGGTGCCGACATGATAGACCTCGGTGGCTATTCTTCACGCCCGGGAGCGGCTGCTGTGAGCGAAACCGAAGAGATAGACCGTCTGGCAGCGGGCATCGCGGCATTGCGTGAAGTCTCACCTGACATAGTGGTATCAGTGGATACGTTCCGTGCTTCCGTGGCAAAGGTTGCGATAGAACAGATGGGTGCTGATATTATAAACGATATTTCAGGAGGTGATCTTGATGACGGTATGTTTGAAACTGTCGCAGCTCTCAATGTCCCTTATATACTTATGCACATGCGCGGTACTCCGGCTGACATGCAGACCCTGACCGATTACCCTGACGGTGTTACCGCTGAGGTATTGCGGGATCTGTCGGTCAAGCTTCGTAAACTCAGACTGGCAGGCGTCAACGATGTGATAGTGGATCCAGGCTTCGGATTTGCAAAGACGCTGGAACAAAACTACCGTCTTATGGCTGATATGCCTATGTTTGCCGAGCTTCTTGATGCTCCGGTGCTGGTTGGCATTTCACGAAAGTCCATGGTGACAAGGTGCTTAGGCGTGCCTGCTTCGGATGCTCTGAACGGCACTACCGCATTGAATACTATCGCTCTGCTCAAGGGGGCGCAGATATTGAGAGTTCATGATGTGAAAGCCTGCGCGGAGGCTGTCAGGATTGTATCCATGTTACCGCAATGATCAGACTATGGAACCCTTTGGATTAAGAGATGCCTTTGACATAGCGATAGTGGGTCTGCTGCTCTTCTATCTCTATAGGATAATGAAAGAGAGCGGCACCATCAACATCTTCATAGGTGTATTGTCACTGATAGTCGTGTGGGTGTTTACATCGCAGATTCTGGAGATGAGACTGATGGGGACTATTCTTGACAAGTTCATGAGTATCGGTCTGCTGGTGCTTGTCATCCTCTTTCAGGACCAGATAAAGCGTTTTCTTGTAGAGGTAGGTGACCACAAGCGGTGGAGATTTCTTCATAACTTCTTCAAGCATCATCGCAAGGCGGAGGAGTATTCGGAAGGCAAACAATACGTGTTACCCATTGTTTATGCTTGTATGAGCATGGCAAAGAGCAAGACAGGAGCATTGATAGTGCTGCGGCAGAGCATGCCTCTGGATCAGTATGAGAAGAGCGGCGATATCATAGAGGCTCTGATCAATACCCGGCTCATTGAAAACATATTCTTCAAGAACTCACCGCTGCATGACGGTGCGCTTATCATCGACAATTTCAGATTGATGAGTGCCGGATGCATCCTGCCCGTCAGCCATGACAGCAATGTGCCTCGTTCGCTCGGTCTGCGTCACCGTTCGGCTCTCGGTATAGCCCAGGCTACGGATGCTTTCGCGATAGTGGTGTCGGAGGAGACCGGCAATATTTCCGTGGCGTACCGTGGCAAGCTCCATATGCGTCTGTCGACTGCCGAGCTTGAGCATCGTCTGTCGGCAGTGATAGGCAATAACCGCCCATAGATTCAGTATAAAATAAAAATGAGTATATAATGCTTACCCCAGAACAGCGTCTGCAAATTGAAGAAAAGGTCGTGGCAATGCTACGGACTGTATTTGACCCTGAGATACCTGTGGATATCTACAGTCTTGGGCTGATATACAAGATAGACCTTGACGATGAGGGCAACCTTGCCATAGATATGACATTGACTGCCCCTAACTGTCCGGCAGCTGATTTCATCGTGGATGATGCCAGGATAAAGCTTGAGAGCATCGACGGCGTAAAAAGTGTCGATATACGTATAGTCTTTGAGCCTGAGTGGACCAAAGACATGATGAGCGAGGAGGCAAAATTGGATCTCGGTTTTCTTTGATTAACTCCTGAGTAATGAAATATGGTGTATTTCTTGTCTGACGCTCACTTAGGTGCATCCTACATGCGCGACCCAAAGGCTCACGAGGCGAGGGTCGTGGAGTTTTTGCGTGGCATACGCAAGGATGCAACCGAGCTGTATCTGATGGGGGATATGCTTGATTTCTGGTTTGAATATCGTACTGTTGTCCCTCGCGGTTTTGTCCGTTTCTTCGGTGCTCTCGCTGAGCTTGCTGATGCCGGGGTCAAGATATATTGGTTCAAGGGTAATCACGACATGTGGATATTCGACTATCTGCCTCAGGAGATAGGTATAGAGGTGGTGGATGGTCCTGTGGTCAAGGAAATAGGGGGCAAGACTTTTTTGCTTGACCATGGCGATGCCGTAGGAGAGCGTCCCGCAGGATTCAGGATTCTACGCAGAATATTCCGTAACCCTGTCTGCCGTATGCTTTATGCCACTATCCATCCACGCTGGACTCTGGCTCTCGCTCATGGCTGGTCAGCGCAGAGCCGCAAATCAGGGACGGCATCAGAGCATTCGATCCGCATAATTAATGAAGAGGAAGAGCCATTGGTCAAGTATGCCCGGGATTACATTGCTGACCGGTCTCATCCGAGGATTGACTATTTTATTTTCGGTCATCGTCATGCCATGCTGGACAAGTCGCTTGCAGACGGGGCTCGGGTGATAATACTCGGCGATTGGATCAACCATTTCAGCTATGCATGTTTTGACGGACACGATGTAAGGCTGAAAGTTTATGACAATGGAGATAATTAAAATACAGATATAAATCTTACCACACAATAGATACAGATAATCATGAAGACAGCTCTTATAACCGGTGTTACGGGTCAGGACGGATCGTTTCTGGCAGAATTGTTGCTTGACAAAGGTTATGAGGTACACGGTACCATACGTCGCAACTCGTCGGATTTCCGCGAAAGGATATCGCATCTGGAGGGACATAAGCACTTCCACCTCCATTATGCCGACCTTGGCGATTCGATGAGCATCATGCAGGTGATATCGAAAATCAGACCTGACGAGGTCTATAATCTCGCTGCCCAGAGCCATGTGCAGGTGAGCTTCGATTCGCCCGAATTCACTGCCGATGTGGATGCTGTAGGTGTGCTTCGCATACTTGAAGCTGTCAGACTGTGCGGGCTTAAGGACAAGTGCCGCATATATCAGGCTTCTACCAGCGAGCTTTATGGCAAAGTGGAGGAGGTGCCTCAAAACGAGAACACTCCTTTCCATCCCTACAGCCCCTATGCCGTTGCAAAACTCTACGGTTATTGGATCGTCAAGGAATACCGTGAGGCATATGGCATGTATTGCTGCTCGGGCATACTCTTTAACCATGAGAGCGAGCGACGTGGAGAGACATTCGTCACACGTAAAATCACTCTTGCTGCAGCCCGTATCGCGCAGGGTAAGCAGGATAAGCTGTATCTCGGCAACCTGTCATCGCTGCGTGACTGGGGATATGCACGTGACTATGTGGAGTGCATGTGGCTCATGCTCCAGCAAGACAAGCCTGAGGATTATGTAATAGCTACCGGGCAGCAACACTCGGTGAGGCAGTTTGCCACGCTGGCATTCAAAAACGTAGGCATCAATCTGCGTTGGGAAGGCGAAGGCGAGGATGAAAAAGGTATAGATGAGAAGACCGGAAAGGTGCTGGTAGAGGTAAGCCAGGATTTCTATCGTCCTACAGATGTCGTCAACCTGTGGGGCGACCCGACCAAGGCGAAGGCTAAGTTAGGGTGGAATCCCCAGAAGACATCGTTTGAGGATCTCGTCCGAATCATGACCGACTCTGATATGCTCAAGATTGCATCGGAGAGAGAAGGAGAGCGTGTGCGCACCAACCTCGCCGAATTTCTTGAAAAGGGCATAGTGAAATGATTTCTGACCCATAGATATAAATAATACTCTCCGATGTCTGAGAGGCATCGGAGAGTACATATTCAGTGAAATCATCATCATAAGGGAGTTGTCCCAGTGGTGATGGACTTAACGCTTTCACTGCATCAGCAGTTGTTTCAAATATCATTTATCGTTGCATCATCGCTGATTGGCTTTAAAGAATAAGTGAACGTCACTGCTTGGATTTGTGTTGTTTCATTAGCGGTATTTCTTCAAGGCAGTTAAAAGTAACAGATATGAACACTAATATTCCACTGCAAATTTAGCAAGGATACAATAGCTAAACAAATATGGTTCAGCGTTTTAACCCACTTTGTAAATCTTATATCCGTATTTGGTGAACATATCATAAAATATGTAAATATGCACTAAAACAGTGATGTTGTAATATTATAGTAATAGAAGTCATTATGTCAGAAATCGTACTTGCTGCCACTTTCCCTAACATACAGGCAGCTGCCATAGCCAAAGGCATGCTGGATTCATATGGAATACCGAGTTTCGTGGATAATGAAATTATGTCTACAGTGTATCCGATAGGCTTTAACGCTCTCGGAGAGACGAGGCTGATGGTCAATGCTTCCGACCTTGACCGAGCACTGAAGCTGCTTGATGAGCATAGTGATATAAACTGAACATCATATGATACTGTACCGCAATGTGACCCCTGATGATGCAGCGGAGATATGCCGCATCTACAATCCCTATGTGACCGATACTACTGTAAGTTTCGAACAGGAACCGCTTAGCATTGATGCCATGCGGCAGCGCATCAAAGAGATATCCTCGGAGTATCCCTATATCGTATGTGAGGCAGACGGATGTATCGCTGGCTATTGCTATGTGCATCCCTGGAAGGAGAGGGCTGCCTACGGCGGTACTATGGAGACCACCATATATCTTGACAGGCAGTATATGCACCGAGGCATCGCCAAAGAGTTGATGACACTGTTGATTGACCGTTGCCGCCATATGGGTTACCATTCACTGATTGCTTGCATCACGGCAGACAATGCTGACAGCTGCCATTTCCACGAAAAACTTGGTTTCAAGCTCGTAAGCCATTTCAAAGCCGTAGGCCACAAATTCGGTCGTGACCTCGATGTCGTCGACTACCAGTTACTCCTCTGAAGGCAAACAAATACCTGTATATTACGATGCTTGTAGGGACATGCCATGGCATGTCCGCCTATCAGGCATTGTTTTGACATATGTCGATGAAAGATGAGGGTGTTACAGAACTCAGACATAATGCAACAAACACCGTCAAATTTGTAGGGTCGCGACCTGTCGCGACCGCGAACACGCTGATTATAAATGCTTCGTCATTGCGGTCGCGACAGGTCGCGACCCTACTTTGGTATAAATTGACTGTTCTGCAACACCCTCCCTACGACTCGGATAAGCGCATTGACATTGTTAGCGTTTACCGCATAGATTAAGGGGAGATACAATAAAAAAACAACGAGGGATGTCTTGATTTCAAGACACCCCTTGTGATATTTAGGATGGAATCGCTTATCAGAGATTGCTAAGATTGAATGCGGAAAACTCGAGGTCGGTAGCGGCTTGAGCTGCCATGTTGCGGTCGAGTGAGATAGCCTTGCGGAGGTTTGTCATTACCTCAGACTCGTTGTTGGTGCGGGCTCCTACTATGGCTTTGAGGTAGTAGGTGGTAGCATCAGGAGTGATGTTGTTGAGGATTTTCTGGGCTACACTGTAGTTCTTGTTGAGAATCTGTGCCAGGGCGGCATTGTTGCTCTGAGTATCACCGAAAGCACGGAGAGCCTGAGAGTTGTCGCCTTCCATCAGATAGTATGTACCTAATGCACCACCGAGACCGTCGACATCGGCTGCCTGTCCGAGTTTCTGCTGTGCAGTCTGCATATCGTTATTGACGAGTGCCAGCAGAGCCTCGTTCATGGCGATTTCCTTGGCGGTAGGATTGATAGACTTGGCTTTGGCAAACTGGGCGTTAGCTTTGTCGTATTCTCCGGTTGCATAGTAGAGATTGCCGAGGTTGTTATATGCGCGGTAGTCATTGGGATACTGTGCGATGGCAGCTTCGTAGATAGCCTGTTTGCGAGCCTTGTCGTTTGTCAGGTTTGCTGCATAGAGGAGCTCATCGACTGAGAGCTCTTTGGGGCTCTTGTCAAATGTTGCGTTGATCTGCTCGTCGCTGCGTCCGATTACGTTGACAGATGCAGTCAGGCGAGAGCGACGCAGCTTGGGCAGGATGGTCTCAGCGAGCTGGTCAAAAATGCTTGACATGTTGCGTATCTCCTGTTCGCGCTGGGCAGGATCCTTATACATTGACAGCACGGAGAGGATGAGCTGTTTGTCCTGGATGTCGCTGGCGGCAACGAGTTCCTGGAAACCTTCCCAGTCCTCGGGAGTAAACTGGGCGGTCAGTTCGCCGAAACTTGAGATTTTGTCCTTCTTGAGCTGGTCATTGAGATACTTTGAGGTGTTGGTCTCACGGTTCTCAGCAAGCTGGGTGTTAAATTCCAGAGAGCCTTCAGGCGAAGCATACGAGGAGATGTTGATTTCTTCAATCACACGGGCAGTATCTTGAGCGGCTTTCTTAAGGTCAGATTTGAATGCGTTCATCCCCTCGGAGTTCGTCTCGCCAGAACGCACATTTGCCTGATTGATGAGGAAGTGGATATCGGCTTTGTATTTTTCGTTGACTATGCGCTGGTATTTGTCTGCGGCAGCTGCGGGATTCACTGTGCCGGCGTCTGTCAGAGCGGCTGTTGCCACTACGCCGTTAGCCACCTTGACTGACGGGAGAACGTATTGCTTGTTGCCCTGACGCACATTGAAATCGAGATATAACTCGCTCTGACGCATTTCGGGCTGATAGACGTAGTTGACTGGGATAGTCATTGTGCCGCCGTTGTCGTAGCTTATGGTGGGGTAGTTGCCTCGCACCTTTTCGCCCTCAAACATGACAGGGGCTGACTTCAACTCGCCATTGGCAAATTTGAGGGTAGGAGTAACTGTCAGTTCGGCATTTTTCACAAAGAATTTCTGAGGCACGCGGGCTGTCACAGTAGCAGGCACGTTCTGTCCGACCACCTCAAGCGGCTGCGGATTGCATGAGAAATACTCGGATTTGAAATCTTTCATCTTTGACGAGCACCCTGCGAGAGTCATTGATCCCACAGCCAGCGTCAGCAACGAGCATTTGGAGTAGATGTTCATAGTTACAAAAGTAATAATTGATGTGATGTCTTTTAGACTTACAAATATAAACCTTTTTTCAGCCGTTTGTTGTCGCAATCGGCTGATGAAACTTTTTTTAACTTTTAATAAAGCCGATTTATCCCTACATTTGTATCAGTAAAAGTGCTGATGCGGTAGTGGCTCAGTTGGTAGAGCATTGGCTTCCCAAGCCGAGGGTCGCGGGTTCGAGCCCCGTCTACCGCTCCAATAAGATAAAGTGCTAACAATCAGAGAGTTGTTAGCACTTTTATTATGCCCTGTTGCACCAAAATCCGACCATATTAATACCTATTTTCACAAACTTTCAGTACTTTTTGGGTGTTTTTGAACCCAAATGTTTTATAAGAAAGAACGAAAAAATGGCTACTATTCAATATGTAATCATGCATTTTTTGTAAATGTGATGACTGTATGATTGATAGGGCTAACATTACATAAAAAATAGCCTCTGGCAGAATGGCTCTGTCAGAGGCTATATGTTGGATAGTGATAGGCAGTTTAGAGGACTACTTTTTCAGCCTTGTTGTTGATGACGCGGATGTAAACGCCGTTTGAGGGGTTGTCAACGCGTGCGCCCTGAAGGTTGTAGTAGATGGCATTTGCGTTTTCTGCATCAGAATTCAGATCATCTATGGAAGAACCGTTGAGACCTGAAACGTACTCTGTATTCTTCACACCGGGAGCTCCGAAATAGGTTTCAAGAGAGCCTTTCACAACCACTGTCTGACCTATATTGCTGGGGTTGGAAACTATATTAAGGATTTCGCGAGCATCACCTGTAGGTAAGGCTACAGGAATCATATTCCCTTCCGAGTCCTTAAGAATAAGATTGGTATTTCCAGGTGTTTCTGCCTCTGTGATTACACCGTCTTTTGCATTTGCAGCAGTTTTGTCATTGATGATACCTTTGACATAGACTGTCTCTGCATAGAGATTTTTGAGATCAAGCACATCTTTTACGGAGAGCGGATTAGCTTCCGTGCCTTCATTTTCTACTACTATGGCAGAGAGAGCAACTTTTGCAGTGACACCTTGGGCACTGACTGTGGTTTCCCCAGTGAATGTACCTGCTGTAGCTGACTTCATTGTGATGGGGAATCCTTCGGCTACATCGCTTGCGCCAATAGAGCCGCTGCCTGAGAATACTTCGCCTGTGGTGGTGAAGTTGATGTCGTCAGAGATATTCTCTACAGCCAGTTCGACGTTCTTGGTGATAGCCACGTTAGCAGGCGCAGCAAACGAGAGAGTCTCTGTGATCAGAGAAATTGATGGCTCAGCAGATGCGCCCACAAATACTATCTTTGCGATCTGAGAGTTCTTTGTCCCGTCAGACTGGAACTTATATGTTCCGTTCTGGACACGATTTGCAGCAGCAATAGGAATTTTAAATGTTGTATTCGCTTTGTTGATTTGGTACTTTGTCTCTATGGCCTTATCGCCAATAGATATTGTGATGGTATTGCCAGCATTAGTTGACGGCTGACCAGGTGTCGTTATCTGAATCTCAGTGACTTCAAAGTTGATCTCAGTGGCTACGGCACCTGCTGTTGCGCCCGATTTAAGCATCACATATATGGGCTTATAGTTAGGATTGGAAGTGTAGGCTGAGCCAGTAAACGTCCATTTCAAGCCGGAATTGGGAGAACTGACGGTCTGAGGATTGTTTGCATCCTGTACCTGGGTGGTCCAGTTGTTGAAATCCTCAGTCACATCGGCGGCAAAAGCCAGCGATGCCGTTCCTGCTAAGCAGAGCAAAGAGAGTAGAGTCTTTTTCATAAGTGATTGGATTAAAAGTTTGATTAATGGTTGGTAAAACTAAGTTGATTACTTGATGTCACAAATATACGTATTATCTTAATACGTGTCAATACTATTTTGGTGTTATTTTCAAAAATTAATATATTTGCAATATAGCTTATGCCTCCAAAATTATCATATAAAACTGTGAGCCAGTCAATGCAACCTCTCAGCAACCTGTCATTTGTCATAACAAGACTTGTCATATATCCCCAGACATCAAGGGCTTTGTTGAAAAACCTCCGAGTAGAAGATGACGCTGTGGAATATCTGTTTACCTCTGACCGCCTGTCAGCTTTCTTCGGCAATAATATTACCATACAGACGATAGTAGGTGAAAATGGAGCTGGAAAATCCTCATTGATAGATGTGATAATCAGGATGGTCAACAACTTCGGTGCGATGCTATATCGTGCGACGCAGTATCTCATGGATCAGCCATTAAGATATGTAAAAGACATCTATGCAGATCTTGATTATTATCTGTCGGGTAAAAAAGGTGTGCTGAGATGCCGAGGAAAAGCTATAGCCCTTAAATATGACGACGTGGAATATGCTTTCGGACAGGATTGCCAAAAGGTTTTTGAAGGATGCAGAATGTGTGATGTCACGAATGACAATGACGTCAGAGAGATAGCATCAAGGTTTTTCTACACCATCGTAACCAATTATTCCCTACAGTCATATATTTCTGACGATTACAGGGTTGAGGGGTGCATGAAGTATATGCCGGAAAAGAGATGCTGGTGCGATGACCCTTATGGGTCGTGGATCGACAGCCTGTTTCATAAGAATGACGGCTATATGTGTCCGGTCAATCTCAATCCTTATCGCGACGGAGGTATAATAGACATGAGTGTGGAGACGGACCTGACACGCAGCCGCATCGCAGCACTCATGGTGCACACTGAGAAACAGAGAGGCAAACGCCCTATTGACGAGTCTCCTGAATATTCGCTTATCGAGGGGTATGAACTCGAGGACATTGAATACACTCCTGACTATGACAAGGTGCTACAATGGTTTGACGGCGTTTCGCCTGAAGAAACGTTAGTACAAAAATCCAAAAGGATTATTGGGATGTTTCAAATAGCCTACCGCACGTCAGGAAGTCCGTCATATATGATATTGCAGACTTTCCGTCTCCCTAAAGAGGGTGATGCTGACGATGACATCCTGTGGTTTGCCAGGCTTTACCTGGTGGTGAAAGTGCTTGCCATAGCCGCGAAATACCCTGTCTATAGAAAATACCGTGCCATAGGGAAGCCCGGATATGCCTTAGATCCAGCGACCGATAGCAACCTCAAAGTACTCTTCAAGCATCTTGCCAAGGAAGTAAAAGATGACACATCGCATATAGGCGTGAAAGTGACTCAGGCTTGCCGTTTCTTGAAGCGGTATGGTATGATGGCCACCCATTTAAGATTAGATGAACCCTTTAGCTATGCCGATTATGAAAAATATGTAAGATATTCCAACGATAGAGATACCCCCGGGGAGATATTGCGCCGGATGCCGCCTCCGATCTTCAGCCGTCGTATATTGCTGAGAAATAGCAGCGGAGCACAGATGCCGTTCACGCAGCTCAGTTCGGGCGAACGCCAGTTTCTGTTTACCATCTCGGCAGTCATTTACCACATACTCAATCTGAGGTCAGTCGACGAAACTAAGCGTCCAAAATACCGTGGGATCAATGTAGTGTTTGACGAAGCTGAACTATGCTTCCATCCTGAATATCAACGAACGTTTATCAACAAACTGCTCAGAGTGCTGAAATCACTGTGTATTCCCTCTGATTGCAGCCTCAACATTATCCTGACCACTCACTCACCCTTTCTGCTGTCGGACATTCCCGCTGACCATGTGCTATATCTTAAGGATGGAGCGCCGTATCACACTGAGAGGAATCCGTTTGCAGCCAACGTATGTGACATACTTCGCAATAGTTTCTTCCTTGACAATGGATTTATCGGGGCTTATGCACAGAAAAAGATAGAGGGGCTGATAAGGTTTTTCACATCAGACGATGGGAAGCGCGGCTCATATGACATGACAATGGCCGACAGGCTGATAGACATGATAGGTGACCCATTGCTGAGGTCGCACCTCCATCACATGCGCCGATTGTTTATAGCCAAATTTCCCCATGCGGACACAGGACAGTCCGACATAGAGAGGTTAAGGATGCTAAGGAAAGAGGTGGCACGGCTTGAAAAAAAGATAAAAGATGAGAAAGATACTGATTGATGGCTTTGTAAAGGCCGTTGCCGAGAATTACAGAAAGGAGGTACACTCCCACGGCCATTATGGGAGGGATGACAATATTCTCATCAACCCCTCCAGGCGGCTCGATGCGCTGCTGAAAGCATTTAATGAAAGGGACGTGACATCCAATGACGGGACTCCGCTCCCACAAGTCGTTGCCGAGAACTTGCAGCGATATACATCACTGCTTTTGCGTAAATACAAAGACGATCTCTTGGATGCCACGCCTGGCGAAATTAAGTCACTTAATACGGAGTTTGACAACGCAATAGGAGATCCTGCATTCTACTATCTCAAGGTAAAGGTGCGCAACAAGAAGGTAGCAAAATTCAATGACATAATCATAAAGGCACTCAGGTATGATGACATACGGCAATACATCTATCCTCAATATATACGTAGGCTCGGCATCAAGGCGTGTGTATATTGCAACGCTGCATTTTGCGTCACCGACAGGAATGGGGTTGCATACTACACGGCTGATCACTGGAAACCTAAGTCCCGCTATCCGCATCTTGCCATATCGTTCTTTAATCTTGTGCCATGCTGCTTCTCATGCAACCGCAATAAGGGTGACGATGAAGGTGAATATTTCTGCCTTTACGAAGATGACCCGCATGTCGGCCGTGATGTGCTGTATCTGAGGGTCTCAGCCAAGAGTATGGCGAGCTACATAATGAACCATGATGCCGATGAGCTTGAAATATGTCTATCTGAAGCCACTCCGGATTACAAGACACTGCGTGACAACATGGATGAAAGGCTCCATATCACCAGCATATATCGGGAGCACATCGATGTGGCCGAGGAAACCATATGGCGTAAAATGGCGTATAATACTAGCAGCATGGAGGCGCTTAACCAGTTGTTTTCAGACAAAGGACAGAAGCTCAGCAATGAAGAAGTCAGACGCTTTATCTATGGTACATACCCCGATAGCGATGATATGCACAAACGTCCGTTGACACGTCTGATCCAGAATCTTATGGACGAAAATCCACCGTAGGGATGTTGTTGTGACCCTGCGGTGGATGTGATTAGCTGTTTTAGTAGGATGGAATCAGAGGGCGGCGCGGATGGCTTCGGCTATGCGCTGCATTTCTTCGGGTGGGAGGTTGAGTTTGGGCTTGCGGAAGTCCATGTCTGCCTCGGTGCGCATGGGCACGAGGTGGATGTGGGCGTGTGGCACTTCGAGTCCGATGACACATTGGCCTACCTTGCGGCAGGGCATTGCTTTGCCGATAGCCTTGGCTATGCGCTTGGCAAAGAGCTGCATGGCTGCAAGCTCGTCATCGTCAAGATCAAAGATGTAGTCGACCTCGCGCTTCGGAATGACGAGGACATGTCCCGGAGCGACGGGGTTGATGTCGAGAAACGAGAAAAAATGGTCGTCCTCGGCTATCTTATATGAAGGGATTTCGCCCGATGCTATCTTGGAGAATATAGTTGCCATGATTATCAGAAGCTGATTTTGACGATTTCAAATTTCACTATGCCTGCGGGCACCTTGATTTCTACAACTTCGCCGAGTTTGTGACCGAGGAGTCCCTGGGCGATGGGGGTGCTTGATCCGATTTTCTTCTCTTTGAGATTAGCCTCGGAGTCAGCCACGATGGTGTATTCCATCGTCATGCCGTTGGCGGTATTTTTGATTGTGACGGTATTGAGTATCTGCACCTCGTTTTCGTTGAGGGTGCTTTCGTCGATGATGCGGGCGTTAGCCACGAGATCCTTGAGCTGTGAAATCTTCATTTCAAGCAGACCCTGGGCTTCTTTGGCTGCATCGTATTCTGAGTTTTCTGACAGGTCGCCTTTGTCACGCGCTTCGGCTATGGCGCGCGAAATCTCAGGACGTTTCACCGACTCGAGGTAGGCGATTTCGTCCATTTTCTTTTTATAGCCTTCTTTGGTCATGAAAGTTATTGCCATGGCTAAAAGATTGTTTTAGATATTGATAATTAAGTAGTTAAATAATAAAATCAATGATTTACATTTTCCGGACGCACGAAAAAAATTTGAATCTCGATGACGCCATGAAGCGACATGAGATCCACATTAGGCATTCGGTTGCCGGAAGTGAGGAGATGTATGTGTTAGTGTCTACAAAGGTAGCAAATTAATCGGGATATTCCAAATCAGACGGTAAGCTCGATATGGTTGGCATCTGCCAGACGCTTCATGTTGAGGATGGCGTAGCGCATGCGGCCGAGGGCGGTGTTGATGCCTGTGCCGGTGGCTTCGGCAATCTCCTTGAATGAAAGTCCCTGATAAAACCGCATCTTGAGCACCTCTTTCTGATTGTCGGGGAGAGCATCGATGATGCGGCGTATGTCGTCATGTATCTGTGTGTTGACCATGCTGTCCTCTATGCTTGCCTCGGCGAGATCTGCGCTGCTGAGGATGGGGGAGTTGTCTTCATCGGTGGAGATGGTCTTCTCAATCTTTAGCTGGCGGAAGTGGTCGATGATGATGTTGTGGGCTATACGCATCAGCCATGCCGAGAACTTGCCGGTGTCGACGTATTTACCGTGGCGTATATTGGTTATGACTTTGACAAACGTTTCCTGAAATATATCGTCTGCGATATCGGCATCATTGACGATGCGCATTATATATGCAAAAAGTTTCGCTTGATGACGCTTCAACAACTCATCAAACGCTTTGTTATTACCGTTGACATAAGCTTCTACCAGGCCGTTATCGGTCATCTGTGAAGTTTCTACCATGACTTTCAGATTGAATGATTGAAGTAATTATGTTTCGATAGGCAGAAATTGTGAATGTGTGATTGATATTACGGTATATAAGCAATAATATATAGCTTTTAACAACGCAAAGTTATACAAATCATATTGATACACAAAATGCCTCTATATTAATTAACACATTTTCACCCCATAAGTTTATAATAATAGCGTATCATCTGCGTTTTATATGCAGACAGCTCAACCTCAACATGACGTATTTTTAACAATCCCATTCATTGCTTATGGCAGATACCTCTACTCCTGAATTATCACGCATATCATCACGTATCCACATCAGAGTCAGCCAGATTACTTGCGGCTCTTCGCGTCATGCACAGTCACGACGCGTCATGCCCTCGAGGATGACGGTAGAATTCATCCGCCAGTTTGCGCGCGCATATCATGTGGCTTCCGTTCTCCCCGATGATTTCAACGGGGTAGTGCTCAATTGACACCTCTGTTGTCCCTCATATATTTATGACCATCGTGGTCATCTCCTTGGTGTCAATCATAAACAGGCGGTCATAGAGGGGTCTTCCGCATCCGCATATGATCTTGATTGCCTCCGATGCCATGATGGAGCCTATGATTCCTGGCAATGGTCCGTGTACTCCGCCGAGTGCGCATGGGGTGAACCCTCCTTCTTCGGCACTTTCAGGGAAGAAGTCACGGTAGCTTCTGTGCCCTTGTGACCATGACATGACTTGTCCGCGCCATTGTTCCACACCACCCATGACATAAGGTATACCTGTCGCTACGGCATAATCGGTCACCATATATTTTGTGGCAGGGTTGTCGCTTCCCTCTACGATCAGATCGGCAGTGCCGATTATTTCGGAGATATTGCCGGGGGTGAGCAGACGGTCGACGCTTCGCACGGTTATGTCAGGGTTTATTTCACGCAACCTGTCGGCGGTCGCTGCGGATTTTTTCAGTCCGCACTGTGAGGTGGCAAAAGAGAGCTGACGTTGCAGATTGCTGATGTCTACTGTGTCGAAGTCAATCACCGTCAGTGACCCTACACCCGCTCCGGCAAGATACATCGACACTATAGAGCCTAAAGCACCGCATCCTACTACTGCTACATGTGACGCCAACAGTTTCTGTTGGCCGTCCATGCCGATGCCATCAAGCATCGTATTGCGGCTGTAACGCCGCTTCTGTTCTTCAGTCAGTGGCATATGGATCAATCAAATATACGATCCCAGTCTTTCCAGACCACGTCGTAGCCGCCTTCGCGGATGGATTGTGTGACCGCTTGAGGACTGCGGTGGTCGGTAACTTCAAACTGCTCCAGGGCATCGGGACATGAGGCATATCCGCCCGGTTCGGTCTGAGAACCGGCACTCATCGATGTCACGCCAAGCTGCATCATATTTTTGCGGAATTCAGGCTTTTCACGTGTAGAGTATGAGATGTCGGCATCATGATCAAATATGCGGAATGCAAATGTCAGCTGCGCAAGCTGGCGGTCTGTCATCACCACATTGGGCTGATACCCCGTTTCGCTGGGACACATACGCGGGAAGTTGATGCTGTAGCGTGTACGCCAGTAGTGTTGCTGGAGATAACGCAGATGACGCGCCATGAAGGTGACATCTGTGCGCCAGTCTTCAAGTCCTATCAGCACTCCCATGCCTATCTTGTGCACTCCGGCGCGACCCATGCGGTCAAATCCGTTGATGCGCCAATCGTAAAACGATTTCATGCCCTGGGGATGGTAGTGTCCGTAACGGTTATAGTTATAGGTCTCCTGGAAGCATACCACACCGTTGAGCCCGACATTCACAAGACGTTCGTAGTCACGCTGCTTCATAGGCATGGCTTCAAGGGTGAGGTTATGGAAATAGGGTCGGCACGTCTTGAACACCTCCTCCATGTAGTCGGCACCGTTGATCGATGGAAATTCGCCAGAGACTATCAGCAGGTTTTCAAAGGGTCCCAAGCGGCGTATCGCTTCGCACTCGGCTTTGACCTGCTCCATGGTGAGTGTGGTGCGCTTGAAGGGGTTGTCGTGGTTGAAACCGCAGTAGACGCACTTGTTGGTGCAGGCATTGGAGACGTAGAGAGGGATGTACATCGATATGGTCTTGCCGAACCTCTCGCGTGTGAACATTCGGCTCAGCTGCGCCATCTCTTCAAGATGGTTTTCGGCAGCCGGGGAGATGAGCACCATGAACTCCTCTGGAGTGAGCTGTTTGCCGCCTGAGGCTTTTGCAAGTACGCGAAGCACATCACGCTCCGTGAAAGTATCAAACCGTGAGGCTGTTTCATCCCAGTCCCATTGGCGCACGACTTCGCTGAAGCCGTGTCCGAATCTTGGCTCTGAACTCATTTGTTAAAAAATATGTTTTGATTCCATCAACATGTAGGGACGCGGCGTGCCGCGTCATCAAGGGCAAACAGCTATGTCTGATACGTTGACGCGGCACGCCGCGTCCCTACACGATGTGTAAATTATGATTTGGGTTATTTGTCGCACGAGTCGGCTACATTCTGTGAGATGCGCATGGCACAGAAGTTGGGTCCGCACATGGTGCAGAATTTGTCATCGGCATCAGGCGCATTGCGTCGCGACTCAAGGTAATATTTACGTGTTTTCTCAGGATCAAGGGAGAGATTGAACTGGTCTTTCCAACGGAACTCGAAGCGGGCTTTGCTCAGCGCATTGTCACGCACCTCTGCTCCGGGGAGACGCTTGGCGAGGTCGGCGGCATGCGCTGCTATCTTGTAGGCTATGACGCCTTCACGCACATCGTCGAGGGTGGGCAGCGACAGATGTTCCTTAGGAGTGACGTAGCAGAGCATCGCTGTGCCCATGGCACCGATGTTGGCTGCGCCGATGGCTGATGTGATGTGGTCATAAGCAGGAGCAATGTCGGTGGTCAACGGTCCGAGGGTATAGAAAGGAGCATCGTGACAGAGCTTCTTCTGCAGATCCATGTTTTCCTGTATCTTGTACATCGGCACATGTCCCGGTCCTTCGATCATCACCTGCACGTCATGCTCCCAGGCTCGCTCGGCGAGTTGTCCGAGTATTTCCAGTTCGAGGAATTGGGCGCGGTCATTGGCATCATAGGTGCTGCCGGGGCGCATGCCGTCACCGAGAGAAATCGCCACGTCGTATTTGTTGAGAATCTCGCAGATTTCGTCAAAATGTTCGTAGAGGAAGCTTTCTGAGTCATGGAGTTGTGTCCACTGGAGCATGATGGAGCCTCCACGGCTGACGCATCCAGTCAGACGTTGCTTAACCAACGGGGCATGTTCGCGCAGCACGCCCGCATGGATGGTGAAATAGTCAACTCCCTGCTCGCACTGCTCGATGAGTGTATCGCGGTAGATTTCCCATGTCAGACGGCGCACATCGCCGTTGACTTTCTCCAATGCCTGATAGATGGGCACGGTACCCATGGGCACAGGGCAGTTGCGGATGATCCACTCGCGGGTCTCATGTATATTGTCACCTGTGGATAAATCCATTAATGTGTCACCGCCCCAGTAGCAACTCCACACAGCTTTTGCCACCTCTTCCTCTATGCCTGACGAGAGAGCTGAATTGCCTATGTTGGTGTTGATCTTGACGGTGAATTTTGAGCCTATGATCATAGGCTCTGCTTCGGGATGATTGATGTTGGCGGCGATGACTGCACGTCCTGCTGCTATCTCGTCACGCACGAACTCGGGAGTGATGTATGACTGTATGCCCAGAGCCTCGTTGTTGAGATTCTCGCGTATGGCTGCATATTCCATCTCAGGAGTGATGATGCCTTTGCGTGCATAGTGCATCTGTGTCACGCGGTGTCCGTCCTTGGCTCGGCGCGGACGCTGCTGTACCGGGAATCGGATGGCATCCAGTGCTTGGTCGGCAAGACGCTGACGGCCGTATTCACTTGTTATTGATGGAAGCAGTTCGGTGTCATCACGCTGTTCGACCCACTTGATGCGCTCCCGAGGCAGCCCTTTGTTGATGTCCACATTGTAGGCTGGGTCGGTGTAAGGTCCGCTTGTGTCATAGACAGTAACAGGGGCATTGGGATATTCGACACGCTTTCCGTCCTCAATTTTGACGGTAGGATACTGACGTACCTGGCGCATCGCCACCTTGATGTCGGGATATATTTTGCCGTTGACGTATATTTTCTCGGAGTTAGGGTATGAGGAGAGGTCTATGTTTGAAATTTCCATGTGTGTTACTTGGCTTGGATTTGGTCAGTCATTAAGAAATGAGGTTAGAGGCGAGGATGCTTGGGCGCATGACGATACAGTGCCTAATCCGGCAAGGTAAGCCTTGCGCCCGGCGATGGTAGCGAGTCGGAAAGCATCAGCCATAGCCACAGGGTTGCCAGCCACGGCTATTGCGGTATTGACAAGCACGGCATCTGCACCCATCTCCATCGCCTCGGCGGCGTGTGACGGTGCACCGAGTCCGGCATCGACCACTACAGGCACACAGCTCTGCTCTATGATGATTTCGATGAAATCACGCGTGCGCAACCCCTTGTTCGTGCCGATCGGGGCAGCCAGAGGCATCACTGCGGAGGCACCGACTTCTTCAAGGCGTTTGCACAGCACGGGGTCTGCCTGGATATAGGGAAGGACTATGAATCCGTCCTTGGCAAGCAGTTCGGTAGCTTTGAGTGTTTCCACAGGGTCAGGAAGAAGATAGCGGGGGTCGGGATGTATCTCAAGTTTTATAAACGGTGTATTAAAAATCTCACGGCTCATCTGGGCAGCGAGTACGGCTTCTTTGGCATCGCGTACCCCTGATGTGTTGGGCAGAAACTGCACATGTTCGCGGTTGATGTGGGTGAGCATGTCATCAGTGGCTTCGTTGAGCATATTGATGCGCTTCATCGCTACTGTGATCATCTGCGATTCTGATGCCTTGATGGATTCCAGCATCAGCTCTGGCGATGAAAATTTTCCTGTGCCGACAAAAAGGCGTGATGAAAATTCACGGTCGCCTATTTTGAGAATATCCTTTTCCATGAGGGGATGTATTGATATGTAGTTTTAAATAATATCTATGAAATTCTTGGCAGCTGCAGTTATGTCATCAGCATGTGCTATCGCACCGCTTACAGCTACGCCGTCAGCTCCGGCTTTTATGACTGCCGGGACATCAGCAGGAGTGATGCCGCCTATGACTACTACCGGGATGGCAATATTGTTATGGCGCATGTAGTCCAGTATGGAGGTCACGCCGCCGATGCCGAGGACATCGGCGAGGTTTTTCTTTGTGCCTGTGAAGTGAAGTGGTCCGAGACCAATATAGTCAATCGGTGCATGTGCCAGCATCTTTATATCTTCAAGGCTGTTGGCTGTCGCACCTATTATGGCATCTTGTCCGAGCAGTTTGCGGGCTTCGGCGGGTGGCATGTCGTTTTTGCCGAGATGCACTCCGTCTGCACCGATTGCAAGAGCTATGTCGGGATGGTCATTGATGATGAATATGCTGCCCGACTGGGTGCAGAGAGGCTTGATGGTGTTTGCTACAGCTTTAACAGCTTCTGGAGACGCTCCTTTCATGCGAAGTTGTACCCATCGGACACCTCCTTTAATGGCTTCGCGAGCTTGCTCAACGCACTGCTCTGGTGTGCCGTCGGTGATGAACTGCACCATATGGTCTGTCAGACGGAAGTGACGGAACTGGTCTATCTCCATCTCCCACGGAATCGCGCCGAGCATCGCTGCGCCAGCAAATCCTGCGCGCTTGACTGTGTAGAGATTCTGAGAATTGATGCCGCCGAGGGCTATGACCTGATGTAGGCTTACAGCATCTTTCAACCGTGCATCAAGTGTGAAATTTGATTTATAGCCTTCCTTTGACAGGGAATCAAAAATGGGGGAGAGGAACATGTAGTCATATTGTCCACCTAAGGCAGTGATTTCGTCAATCGAATGGCAGCTTTTGGAGAGCAACCCCTCTGATGGGAGAACTCCCGTATCGGTGGATGACTGGTGCAAGCCTGTGTGTCGGTGGCCAGGCTGTGCATTGCATGAATGCACGGAAACCTTGTGGAGCAGTGCTGACGGCACATCCCGCAGTATCGCTTCAACCTCTTCGGCATCTAACCCTGGGTGGCGAAGATGCACTCGCTGGAAACCACCACCGGTCAGCAGATGCGCGATTTTCGCCGCTTCGTCAGCTACAGGTTTCTCTGGTGTTATGGCTATGTGGCAGAAATTCGACAGCATGGCATCAACCTCCGTAGGCAGCTTTTATGATGACTATATCGTCAGCAGGCATAAGCCTGTGCTGTTCCCACTTGCTGCGTGGCACGAGGGTGTTGTTGACTGCGACGGCTATGCCTTTGTCGGTATCGTAGAGGTTGGCAATCATTTCGGCGACAGACTGATTGTCTGTGATGACCTGTGGCTTGCCGTTTAATTTCACTTCCATTGTATTTCAAATTTCTTTGGTGCAAAAATCCTTTAGTTCCCACATATGATTGATTGGACCGTGGCAATGTCCGAGCACAAGATGTTGACCTGATCTGATGGCTGACGAAAGCCAGTCGATGGCGAGTCGGCATGCCTCTGCGACTTCGTATCCTTTGGCAAGGTTGGCGGCGATGGCTGAAGACAGGGAGCATCCGGTGCCATGGGTATTATGGCTCGGCAACAATTCGTGTTCATACAGTATCACATCGCCGTCCTTGCCGACGAGCATGTCGGTGATTATGCCATCTGTGGCTACGCTGTGTCCTCCTTTGACGAGGACATTTGCCACCTCTGTCTTAGAGATGATGGCTTGGGCTGCGGCGAGCATGTCGTCTTGTGATGTAATCGTGATGCCTGATAACTGAGATGCCTCGGGGATATTGGGAGTGATGACTGTAGCTATGGGAAAGAGATGGCGCATCAGAGCCTCGGCTGTGTCTGACGATGTCAGGGAGTCGCCTGATGTAGCCACCATGACCGGGTCTACTACAATTTTTTTCAGTCCGAATTTACGTAGCATCTTCCCGACGATGGCAATGCTTTCGGCATCGGGGAGCATCCCCGTTTTTACGGCATCGGGATATATGTCGCTTACCACTGCATCAATCTGAGCCTCAATCATGGATGGCTCGATGCGGCAGAAATCTTTTACTCCACATGTGTTCTGGGCTGTGACCGCCGAAATGACGGTGGTGGCATATACGCCGTTGGCTATGCAGGTTTTCAGGTCGGCTTGTATGCCGGCACCTGCACCCGAATCGCTCCCGGCAATCGCCAGGACGTTTAGATAGTGCTTTTGCATCTTATGACAGTTTTTCCTTCGGCGGGATTATCCGCATCAGGTTCCATGGGTATAATCTCAGCCCGGAAGACCTTCTCCCGGACACCCCCACTGCGGTTAGACAGAAAAAAGGGAGCTGCATCGTCAACTCTGTGACACGCAACTCCACAAATTTACATCAATTTAATCTTACCTCCGCTTTAAAAAAAGTTAAACGATATGCCATGTCTGCTGTAGTTGCCGCACCGTCACCTACATTGTCCTCGCTTCCCGGAAACGGTGGAGCTGTCGGCGGGATATGTCAAGATAGGAGGCGATTTCGCCTAACGATACTAGTCTGAGAATGCGCGGAAACCGTTCAATCAGCTTCGTGTAACGCTGGTATGGTGAGTCGCGATAACCGTTGAGTATGGTTTGGTGTGCCTGATCAAACAGGGAGCGGACGATATGGAGATGGAGTGACGGATTGCCTTCTATGTGTTGTCGGATGAGACGGACCGGGACAACGAGAACATCTGAATCCTCTAAAGCGATGATGTCAGTGGGCATGCTCCGGTCATACAAGGTGCTGCAATAATTAGCAAGCACAGCGTTCTCAAACACGAAGCCTACCGTTTTGCGGTTTCCATCACTGTCAATCAGAGTGTGTTTGAAGCCCCCTTTCGTTATCCATCCGCAACATTTCAAGAGATTGCCACAATGAGCAAAATATTCTCCGCGACGGTAATGTCGCAATTCGCCATGATTTTCACAGATTTCCCGCCAAAATGAAAAATCGACATCTCGCTCAAAGTCATTGAATTTTTCCATAGCGTAAATATAATGCTTTTCATTGGGATTGCAGCTGTCTTATGGGCATAAATCTTTCTAATATGTAAAGCTGTGACAAATGTCACATTATAAATCGTCCATTTCCCTTAAATTTGTATCAACCAGTCTATACTAATGTTAATTTAATGACATAAAGCCAATGAGAACCTTACTTCTACTATTGTCTGTCATATTATTGGGTGTAAATATGACATTTGCCGGAAGCGATTACCCTAAAGCCATGCTGACTTTGAGCGATGGCACCGTGATTAACGGTTATCTCCGCGAAAATATCCATCATGTGTATCACAAAGTCCCTATAAGCGAGACGGTGGATGGCAAAAAGATCAACTATAAGACCAAAGACATACAATCTCTGGTAGTCACTATGCCTGATGGAACGGCCGAAACATACATCCCGATTTATACATGGGATCAATATAAAAAGAAAGCCGAAAAAGAGCCCATGCTTGCAGTTGTAGATTTCAAAGGTAATCATGTCATCGGATATGCCTATCCAAGCCTTTATGAACAAACATCAGCAGCTGTGCCGTCATCCTATTTCCAAAGTTATACGCGTACAAGGGACGCATGGCTATATTATTATGTAGTTGATACTGATAAGGAGAGGGTCAGATGCTTTTGGAGTTACATTCCGTCTAAAAAAACGTCCAAGAAATTCATTAAGAATCTAAAAAAGGACTTCAAAGAGTATCCATTTGTTGCAGAAACTGTAGAAGCAGAGGGCATAACTGCCGAGCAGATTAATCAGAATCCGATGTTGCTTCTTGAGATTCTTGATAAAAACTTATAGACTTTTTATACCAGTGAAATAAAATATAGGATTATGAAAATAATATTTGCCATATTCATGGGCGTTTTTGCCGTATTAGGGTGCAATGCCAAAAACGATGCACGCGCCACGATTGTGATGAAAGACGGGACGGTAAAGGAAAACGTTGAAATCAATTTGCCGAAAGGCTGGGTGGAAAAACTGAAGATCAAAGTTGGAAACATTGAAGAGATTCTGATGGCTGGAGATGTTGATTATTTTGAGCTGTGGCACTGCGATAATCCGGATCAAAAGGCTTTGATAAAACCCTTTTTTATAGGGGAGTATAAACATAAGAAAAACTATTTGGACATCCGTAAGCAGATGGGATGGATGGCACTGCAATCTGCTGGAAATCATCTGAATTACTGGATATGGTTTGAAAAGATTATACTGAAACCTGACAAAATCAAGTATCAGATAAGTGATAATTCTCATTGTTTCGTAAAAAGAGATTCAGATGTTGCCGTTATGATTCCTATTAATCTAATGGCACCGAAAAGGACTCGTGACTGGCTTAAGGCATTTCTTGCCGATGACCCTGAACTAACGGAAAAAATCACTGAGAAAGGGTATTTCAATAGGAAGAATCCGTATCACCAGGGTAACAATTATAATCCTTTCTTTTTTGAAGATATAGCATCAGACTATAATCCTCAAAGATAGGACACCCGTAGGTTCATTAAATGGGGAAAATTGCCCCGCAAGCATCATAGGTATAGCACATCATGTCGCCTTCCGCGATGCGCAGTAGGGGATTACGCCCTCTGATAAATCAAGAAGGGACGGACTCATGGCATAAACTCTACCATGGTCCCTCCCTTCATTGGTATATCTGGTTAGTAGGATTCGGTGGGGGATTTTACGGATTTGGGGGTGATGGGTTTGCGGTTCATCGAGTACCATACATAGGCTATGTAGGCGAGTACGAAGGGGATGGCTACGGATACCCAGCTCATTACCTTGAGGGTGAAGAGTGATGAACTGCTGTTGCGTATGGTAAGGGAGCTTGTGGCATCTACAAGCGACGGATAATAGGCTGTGTCATTGTAGCCTGCTACCCAGAAGAGCGTCAGCGCTACAAGCACTGTGCCGATGCCCGAATACCATATGCCGCTGCGCCAGGTGCGGTCAAGGGCACCGCGACCTACGCCATAGAGCACCAATACTACACCTAAGAGCAGGGTGATACCCACCCACCACATAGTGATGTAGTTGTGAAAATATTTATATGGTTCGATTGCTACGACATTGCCCGACATGCCTGTGCGATAACCTGCGGAGGTCAGCAGCACAGCCATAAATGCCAAGAAGAAAATGACGAATATGATGCCGTTGACGAGGGTAGCGCGTTTGCATGCGTTCATAAAGCGACCGCCGTCCTCGGCATGAATGTTGCTCATGAAGTATAAGTTCGCCTGAGTACGGGCAAGGAACAGCACTGTGAAGCCTAACAACAGGTTGCGCCAGTTGAAGATGGCTTCGATGCCATGACTGCCTGCTACCCATCGGGATATGACAGGCGAGGGCGCGTCAAGCAGATTGCTACGAGTGACTTCAAACTCGCCTCCGAAAAACATCATCGCCACAGCCACCCCGAGGAGTATGCAGCCGACACAACCGTTGATAAACAGGAATGTGTCATAGGTACCTGTGCCGAAAAGATTGCCCGGTTTGCGGCGGTATTCGTAGCTCACTGCCTGAATGATGAAACTGAACAGTATCAGCATCCACAGCCAGTAGGCACCGCCGAAACTGGTGGAGTAGAACAACGGAAATGAAGCAAAGAATGCACCGCCAAACACCACGAGGGTCGTAAATGACAGCTCCCATTTCTGACCGAGCGAATTGACCATCATGTTGCGGTAGGTGTCGTTGCTGCAGAACATGAACAATGTCTGTCCTCCTTGCACGAAGAGAAGGAACACCAACAGGGCTCCGAGTATGGAAATCAGGAGCCACCAGTAGTTTTGAAGGAATATGTATTCGTCCATGGTATTATGAATTTACGGATGGGAGGAAGATGAATCTGGGAGGCTGTCATAGTCAATCTTAGAGCCCTTGGATATAGCTTTGAGCATGATGCCTATTTCGGCAGCAAGCAGTCCGGTGAAGATGGCGGCGAACAGCCAGAATGTCAGTTGCACCATACCTGACGAGATGAATGAGATGGCGGCTCGCGTAGGCATCAGATCTTGTATGATCCAGGGCTGACGGCCGACTTCGGCTGTGATCCATCCAGCCTGGCTGCAAGCATACACTATCACAAGCGAAATCATGCCTATCCATTGCCACCAGCGATTGGTGAGCCATGACGATTTCTTATAGGCTATGGCAAGATATGCGATTAAGAACAGCACCAGATAGCCGCCAGCGATTACCATCACGCGGAATGAGTAGAAAGTCAGTCCGACAGGCGGGATAGCTTCTGACGGCGAGTCCAGATAGCCGTAGCCGAAATATTCAAATGTGTCTTTCAAATCGGCAGCCGCTTTATTCATCGCTGCCGAGTCATTTGCAGCCCTTGCCAAATCGTAAGCTCTCAGAGCCTCATGCGACTGCTTGCCGATAGCGATACGCTCGGCGTAGCTGACTGTCTTTACGGTATCACCGTTTTCATTGATGGATATGCCGTCAATAAGGTCGTTGATGCCAGGGACAAATCCGTTAAAATCATGAGTGGCGAGGAGGGATAGCATTTTGGGCATGCCTACTTCAAACAGGAAGGGGTCATTCTCATCGTCAAACTCTTTGTCGGGGTTAAGGATGCCCACTCCCACCAAGTCGACGCCTCGTCCGCCATGGTATAGACCTTCCATTGCGGCAAGCTTCATCGGCTGTACGCGAGCCACATCTACGGCTGACCCGTCACCGCTCCAGAGGGTGCCGACGATGCCTGCAAGCCCTACCCATCCGCCCACTTTGATGGAGCGGAGAGCCATGGCATGATTGCGTTTGCGCAGATAAAACCAGCAGCTTACCGAAATCACGAATACTCCGGCGAGAGTCCAGCCCGAGAAAACGGCATGGAAAAACTTATGCACTGCTACAGGGCTGAGTGCGACAGCGGTGAAGTCGTCCATGATGTTGCGCATCTGCGCGGGGTCAAATTGCATCCCTACTGGATACTGCATCCAGGCGTTAGCCACGAGAATCCACGCGGCAGAGATGGTAGCGCCTATAGCGGTGAACCATGTCGCTGCGAGATGGAACTTCTTGGAGACCTTACCCCAGCCGAAAAACATGACCGCAATGAACGTGGCTTCCATAAAGAAGGCGAAGATGCCTTCTATAGCCAATGGAGCGCCGAAGATGTCACCTACAAACCAGCTGTAGTTTGACCAGTTGGTTCCGAATTCAAACTCCAGTATGATGCCTGTAGCCACTCCGATGGCAAAATTGATGCCAAAGAGTTTCATCCAGAATTTTGTGAGCGCAAGCCATTTTTCACTGCCGGTGCGCACATAGGCTGATTCCATGACAGCGACAATGACAGACAGTCCGAGAGTCAACGGGACGAAAAGCCAGTGATACATCGCTGTCAGTGCAAACTGGGCTCTTGACCAGTCGACAACGTTAATCAAATCATTCATGGTATTTTTAAGTATTATGTATTATGGAATATCAGTAGTAGGTCGCAAGAATTTATCTGCTTCATCGGCGTTCATCAAGGAGGGATGTCCTGACAGCGTCAGCTCGTGAGTCGTCATCATTATAGTCCCGTTTCAGCAGGTTAGGGAAAAACAGCAGTTTCATGATCACGAATATCAGCACAAGCTTCACGATTATTAACGCCCACAGACTCTTTCCGGTTGTCATTTCCCGAAAACCGTCACGGTAGAATCTCCAGATCCGTGTTATAAGCAATGGCTTGTCAGACATGCGGATGAGGTGGATGTCAGTGGGTAGGCATACATGCTATCAACCTCTGCTGGGCGAGCTGGCTATGCGCATCGTCACCCCAGTTAGCAAACGGATGTATGGCGATGCCTCCCCGAGGGGTAAACAGTCCGATGACTTCGATGTATCTCGGCTGCATGAGTTTCCGCAGGTCATCCAATATGATGTTAACGCAGTCCTCGTGGAAGTCCCCATGATTGCGGAAACTGAACAGGTAAAGCTTTAGGCTCTTGCTCTCGACCATCTCAAGATCGGGTATGTAATTGATGATGATGCGAGCAAAGTCGGGCTGTCCGGTCTTAGGACAGAGAGATGTAAACTCCGGGCAGTCGAGAGTGACGAGGTAATCACGCTCAGGATGCAGATTCTTGAATGATTGGAGCAATGATGGATCATAGTCCGTAGGGTATTCAGTGGCTTTGCTTCCGAGATGGGTCACTCCTTGAAGTTGGTCTGGTGTTCTCATAATATTATCAGTGGTTTGCAGATATATCACAAAGGCTGCGACGAGGGAACGCGTCTATGAAGCTTCCCTTTGTGGCGTTGAATATTTCAACGCCTCTTGATGCGGCATATCGTGCTATGGTATGATAGCTTTTGAATGCGATGTAGAAACTGTTTAATATCTCATGCAACTTCACGTTGTCATAGACTTGTGTAACACGCGCATGCTCATCGGCATTGTCTTTATAGAAGTGGGGTTGCACGGTGACCACCTTGTTGTCCTCGCTTACGCTGAGCGTGCGGGTCCATGAGTGGTCAGCTCCGCATATGTAAATATGTCGGAAGCCAAGGTGTATGCCGGTCATAAGAGCTGGGATGAGTATATTGCGTGGACGTGGCATTGCAAGTCCTCGTGCATATATGCTGTTTTCAAATGCAGAGAAACCTTCGACCCCCACGCAGTTATAAGAGCATATTGTTACGTGTTCATTGGGTGACGGCAAGGCGAAATTTTTCACATATGCAGCAGGAACAAACAGGGTCATCTGCCAGTCGGTAAGCGAGGCGATGCGCTCAAACAGACGCGTCACATTATTGTCTGCGCCATGTGCCGTGAAAAAATGCGGGTCAGCCAGTATATAATAGCGCGGTCTCAGCCGGAGGTATTCATCGCTGTTGGCAGCAAAATTCACAGCCATACACGCATGTGTCCGCAATATGTCCATGTCATCGCGGATGGAGTCGTTGAGCGACGGCCCGTTGCCGAGGATGATAAGCGACTCATCCTTTGACACGGATTTGCTGCATCCATGGGTACATCGAGATTGAGCCAAAATCTTGACGATTCCCACCATCGTATGTCCTATATCCGATATCAGTGTAGAGATTGAAGCCAATTTTGTAAGCAGATTTATGTGGGATTAGGATTTGCTGTTGAGATAAGCTAATACATCTCTGGGCGTGAAGCAATTGTCGGTAGCTACTGTCATTGATGCAGTGTCGTATATAGCCTCATATGACCTTGCTCCAAGCGATTTCTTTATGGAGGGAGTCATATGTGAAATCAGTTTTAGCAGAGCCACCGATTTGCGGGGCAGCACAAATATTCGTTTGTCGTTGAGACGATGAGCTATAGCATCGGCTACTTCTCGGCGGCGATGCATGCATCCGTCATTGATGTTGAAGATGCCGCGTTTGCCGCAGAGGCATGAAGCAGCTTTAGCCAAGTCTTCGGCATGGATGAGCGGTATCGTGCCGTCATAGTCGGGTAAGTGCATGTAAATGCCGTTGGCTATTCTGTAGGTCATCTTGCGTATCCGTCCGGTCATGCCGTTACCTATGACTTCGCCAGGTCGCAGTATGGTCAGCGATGTAGGGGTGTGAGTTTTAGTCCATTCAATCAGATGCCGCTCGCATTCAAGCAGGTCTCGCCCATAAGGGGTATCAGGGTGAGGAACGTCTCTTTCGGTTATAGTCATGCCGCGATAGGCTTCAAATCCATATACTTCATAGGAAGATATGAACATAAGATTGTCGGGGATGTCAGTCCCCATTGCATCACAAAGTCGGTGGATATGAGAGATGTTGGATGCCGCAGCTACAGGACTGTATATGACCGTATCATAATGCCGTGACAATGATGCAACATGTTGCAGATCATCCACATGCAGCAGCCTCACATCATATGATTGCTTGAACTGCTCTATGAGGTAGCTCTCCATAAATGCTCTGTCACTGACGATAAGCATTGATTTTGCTGGCTCTGATTTGGTATCCATATATGAAACTTCGTGATGGGGATTAGGACGCAAATCCTGAATACACCCATCACGAAGTTATGCAATTAATATCAGATTTACAAATCTATGATACGTAAAGCTTCTTCAGCAGTTCAAAAGCCTCAGGGCGTCCTGCTTCTATCAGCAGCGGATCATGGGCATCGCTGTTGACGATTACTTTCGTCCCCCCGTTGATCACGCGTCGCAACAGCCGTTCGGACGGGAACAGTCTGTGATTATGCTGATGGTAAGCTTTGGTGTTGAGCTCAACGATGCAACCGTTGTCAATTATGCAGTCCACAAGACGGTTTGCCTCGGACTTGTACCATTCCTCGGACTCTATTCCAGGGCGGAAGTGAGATGCATTATGTCCGATTTTATCAAAGTGACCTATGATGTCAAAACCGCCAGCTTCGACCATGCGGATAGATTGTGAATAGAATAGCTTCACAACTGCTTCTATGTCATTGGAAAAATATTTCTCCATCTTGATTTTGAAACTGTCAAAGCGTCCGTCAACGTCCACAAATCCATTATCTGCCGGGATGAAATGTACTGAGCCGATGCGGAAGTCAAGCGGCAGCGACTGTATATAATCGCATGATGGTCCCCATGTGCCATCAAGATAATCTACTTCCATGCCGGCATAGAGTGATATGTGCTCACCGTATTTTTCACGCAGCCTGCCGATTTCTGACATATAGTCTGTGACAGCCTCCCGACTCATGTTGCACGGCGATGGAAACGGTATAGGGGAGTGAGGCGTAAAGCCGTAGTGTAGTGTACCGCCTGCGATGGCTGCCGTCACGAAATCTTCCATGTCGGCATGTCCGTCGCAGTACTGCGTGTGACCGTGGAAATTGTAGCGGTCGGTATTGCTACAGATTGTTATAATGTCGGCTGCTGTCATCGTATCAGTCCTTTACTATGATTTCGGGTGAAGTCTGTAGCCCTCTTTTCCATATATAGAAGCTGACTGTGCATGCAGTCATCGCCAATGCTCCGATTACCTGGCTGGCGAAAAGAGGCAGACCTATGCCAGCTACGTATGTGCCAAGGGGAGCAAAACAGATGAATGTCACGCAGAGCATTGTCATAAACATCGCCGGAAGCATGGTTATGACATAAGCCTTGCCGTGGCGCGCAAGATATACGGTGCATGCCCACAATGTGAATATGGAGAGCGTCTGGTTACACCATGCGAAATATCTCCACAGCACATCGAAATTGATGTTTATGAGCAGATAGCTCACACCGACTATGGGGAGAGTCACAAGGATGCGCTTGACAAACTTCTTCTGGCTCATGCCTATAGAATCGGCGATGATGAGACGGAGGCTGCGCATGGCAGTATCGCCAGTGGTGATTGGCGCGGCAATGACACCGAGGATGGCAAGTATGCCTCCGAACGTACCGAGCCAGCTGACGCAGACTTCATGTACGAGAATGCCGGCATCCTGACCGTTTTCTGCCATATATCCAGCCAGTTTGTCATATCCACCTGTGAAGGTTATGGCGGCTGCAGCCCAAATCAAGGCGACGATACCTTCCGATACCATGGCTCCATAGAACACAGGGCGACCGTATTTCTCGTTCTTGAGGCAACGTGCCATCATAGGGCTTTGGGTTGCATGGAAACCGGATATAGCCCCGCAGGCTATCGAAATGCACATCATCGGGAATATCGGTGCCATATCGCCTCCAGGATGTCGGTTGGCAAGCCCCTCGGCGAAACCGTCAGGGATGTTGATGCCGTTGACTATCATGTAGCCCATTATACCGGCAGCCATAAACAGCAATGCGAAGCCGAAGACGGGGTAGAGGTTGCCTATCAGTTTGTCAACCGGGAGCAGTGTGGCAAGGATATAGTATATGAAGATACATGAAGCCCAGAATGTGGCATTGAGATGTTCGGGAGTGAGGGTGGCGAGAAGATTGGCAGGTGTGCGCACGAAAACTGCGATAACCATCACGAGTAAGACGCATGTGAATATGCCCATGATGAGTTTGATCTTCTTGCCGAGTTCTGTGCCTACGATTTCGGGCAGGGACTTTCCGCCCATGCGTACCGAAATCATGCCGGATATGAAGTCATGGACAGCACCGGCGAAGATTGTGCCTAGTACAATCCACAGAAACGCTGCCGGACCATACATGATACCCATGATTGCTCCGAATATCGGACCCACACCGGCTATGTTGAGAAACTGTATCAGGAAAACCTTCCAGGTGGGCATCTCCACATAGTCGATTCCGTCAGCCATGGTCTTGGCAGGGGTCTTGCGGCTTTTGTCGCTGGCAAATACTTTTTCTACTAATGCGCCGTAGATGAAATAGCCTGCTATAAGCACTGCGAACGCTATAAGAAATGAAGTCATGATTGGAATATATTTTAATCTTGTTAGTCGATCGATTGTTCGGTGCGGACTATCTCGTTGCTGAGAGTTTTGATATCCTTCTCAAGCGTTTGAACTTCTTTTTCTCCTTTCACTATAGCCTCTGTAACAGACTGGTCTCCTGATGAATAAGAGAGTCTCATACGGGCTATATGGCTTTTAAGGGAAGTGCATTTATTGGTCAGTTCTATATAATCTTTCATCAGTTCACAAGCCTGTGGAGACTTGAAGTCAGAAAAAGCTCTGTAGATGCCCTTGCTTGGGATATAGAACTCAAAAGCTGACTCCTTGGCGGTATTGTCTGTAACGGCATGTCGTGCAGTGGCTATGATGCCGGTATAGTCTTTATCCGGCAGCCAGCTTGATTTGTATGATTTGATTTTAGCCAGGGAGGCAAGCCCGGGTGTATCGGGGGTATAATTCTTGCGGAGTTCCTGAGGTATGAAAGTATATATCGTCACCATGCCTGGAGCCGCATTGCGCTCTGTCATCCACCATCCCACATTTTTCACATCATCTATGACGAGCATATAGTCATCGGAAGTTGAATTGTATGGCATGCCGATATTCTGGGGCAACAGAAATTTGCCATCTTCACGGCGCGTCATGTATATGTCGTAGCCTCCAAGACCGTCGAGATGCTTTGACGCATAATATAAGGTGACACCATCTGACGACAGATAGGGGAAATCTATGTCGGCAGTTCCAAATTCACCATCTATTGCCACAGGTGCCGCATAGGTTCCATCCGATAGACGGTCGCTCTGATAGATGCTCATAGCTCCCTGTGGGTTGCGTGCACCCCACATGATCATAGAGTAATCTTCGGTGGCATAAACTGCTGATGCGTCTTTGCTTGGGAATACAGAGGGGAGCACTGTCGGGGCAAGATATCTCCCGGCTGCCGTTGACAATGGTATATGCTTATACGCGTCTTTCTTTGCCACGGCTATGCTGTCGATGATTTCGATTGACTCCACTCTGTCAAGCATCTCGCGCATTTTGACAATTTCGTCTTTTGCCGCATCCAGTCCTTCAGGGAGTGGATTCTTTCGCTTGTTACGTCGGTTAGCTGCCTCCGCGTTTTCTATCAGTTCTTCGGCTTTGTCAAGATTGTAATCCGAGATTTCCCGCTGGATTTCTGTGATGACATTCGCTGATGATACATTTTCGGAGGCGGCTTTCTTTGACTGAGCATAGGCGATGCCTCCATAGATGGTCGCGATGATATATGATGCTAACAGAAACTGAAGTCTTTTGTTAACGTTAATATAACTCATAGACATTAATATACTATAAAATGTCAGCAAAGATACATAGAATTCGCGAGACTATGGCAATAAATGGGGAATAAGGTAAGGTGTTGAGAGTTAGGAGAGATTGGCGTTATTCGTCCGAGTGGTGCTTTCAATACTGGGTCCCATATCTTTCGCCATATCGGTATGGGACGGATTCCAGGCCACACTTACGCAGTGGTTCGTGAGATACATTAGCATCTACCTGTGGCTTCCGGTCAGCGACCTGTTCAGCAGCGTGCTTGCGAGGATACAGGTGCTCATGCTCCAGAAGGACATAGAGCAGCTCACGGATCCGAATTTCATTCCCGACGGCTCCAACGCCGTGTACATCACTTTCCTCATCATCGGAATAATCGGGTATTTCACCATACCCACCGTGGCGGGATGGATTGTGCAGACAGGCGGCGGTGCCGGAAACTACGGCAAGAACGTGAACCAGACCGCTTCAAAGACAGGCTCCATAGCCGGCGGTGCGGCAGGTGCGGCTGTAGGCAACGTGGCCGGGCGCCTTATCAAGTGAAAACCATTAAAACAGTGTTCTTATGCAGTTCAAATCATTAAAAAACATCGAGAGCAGCTTCCGGCAGCTCCGTCTGTTCGGCATAGTCTATCTGTGCGCCTGCACGCTCCTTGTGGGGTATTCGGTATGGAAGGCATACCGTTTTGCCGAGGCGCAGCGGCAGAAGATATATGTGCTTGACGAGGGGAAGTCGCTGATGCTGGCTCTGGCGCAGGATCTTTCGCAGAACCGCCCCGTGGAGGCACGGGAGCATGTGAAGCGTTTCCACGAGCTGTTCTTCTCGCTGGCTCCCGACAAGAGCGCCATCGAGGGCAACATACAGCGTGCCCTGTTCCTTGCCGACCGCTCGGCATACGGCCATTACCGCGATCTTGCCGAGCAGGGGTACTACAACCGCGTCATATCGGGCAATATCACACAGCGCATAGAGATAGACAGTGTGAAATGCGATTTCCATTCCTATCCTTACGATGTGATGGCTTACTCGCGCCTCTCCATAATCCGTGAGAAAAGCGTCACCGAGCGCTCCCTTGTGACACGGGGACGGCTTATCAACTCCACAAGAAGTGACAATAATCCACACGGTTTCATCCTTGAGTCTTTCCGGGTAGTGGAGAACCGCGACCTTAGGGTGTCTGACCGATAAAACAAGAAACGACATGAAAATAAAGGAAACATTTATCAGAATCAAGGACGCGGCCGACGACCGCCTGCGC
>LUJR01000007.1:0-4191 GCA_001689515.1 Bacteroidales bacterium M7 | reverse complement strand
TTCCGTGCCATTTACGACATCGGGCGTGATGACGCTCCCCGTGAGGTCATAGAGATCACCCCGATTGAGGTTCCCGATTTCACCGGTCCGGACTCGCAGGAGGAGATGGTGCGCGGCATGGAAGAGTTCTTTAACAAGTTTAATACGGAAGAAGATGAGTAGCGATGCCGAAAAACTGAAACGCCGTCAGGCAGTGAAGAAATATCTGGTCTTCGCCCTGATGTTCCTCGTGTTCGCCGCCTGCATGTGGTTCATTTTCGCCCCGTCGGATTCCGAGCGTGCGGAGAAAGAAAAGCAGGAGGGCTTCAATACCGAGCTGCCTGACCCGAGGAACGCCGGTATTGTCGATGACAAGATGACTGCCTACGAACAGGAGTCCATGCGCAAGAAACGCGAGGAGAAGATGCGGACTCTTGAGGAAATGACATCTTCCGAATCCAATCCGAAGCCGGTTTCCGTATCCGGTAATCTTTCCACGGTGGATATCCCTTCGGATGTGGTGATTGTGGATGATGAGAGCGGCAAGCCTGTGGCAACTTCGTCCCGTGGCGGTTCCTTCTCTTCGTCGCATAACGCCTACCGGCAGATAAATGAGACGCTCGGCAGTTTCTATGAGCAACCGACGGAAGACCCGGAGAGGGAGGCTATGCGTGAGGAAATCGAGCAGCTAAGGCAGTCTGTGGCCCAACAGCAGCAGGCTCCGGGGACATCGTATGCAGAGCAGGTAGCGCTGTTGGAGAAGTCCTATGAGCTTGCGGCCAAGTATATGCCTGACTCGGACAACGGCAATGTCAGGCGTGAGGATGTGGACAAGGACAAGCCGGACAACGGCCGTAAGGCCAAGGCGGTGCCTGTCGGCAGGGTGTCTGTCACGGTGGTGTCGTCTCTCGCACAGCCTTTGAGCGATTCCGTGATGCTGGCACGGCTGTCGGAACCCAGAAATTTCGGGTTCAACACGGCTGTCGGCGGCACGGTCTCACAGGAGAGGAACACGATCAGCGTGTGCGTTCATGGCGACCAGACCGTTATAAGCGGCCAGAGTGTGCGTCTGAGACTGTTGGAACCTATGCGTGTCGGAAGACACGAGCTGCCGCGCAACTCGCTCATTACGGGCGACTGCCGGATACAGGGGGAGCGTCTTGACATCACAATCTCGCAGGTGGAATATTCGGGAAATATCATTCCTGTTGAACTCGCGGTGTATGACAACGACGGTCAGCCTGGCATATTTATCCCCGGTTCTATGGAGGCGAACGCCGTGAAGGAGATGGCGGCCAATATGGGGCAGAACCTCGGTACCACCATATCCATCACCAACCAGTCCGCCGGGGACCAGCTATTGTCGGAACTCGGCAAGGGTGCGATTCAGGGTGTGTCGCAGTATATCTCCAAGAAGATGCGCCAGGAGAAGGTGCGGCTGAAATCCGGCCATGCGCTGATGCTCTATCAGAAACAGTAACCAACATCAATATCAACCAACTAAATTTCAAACGACATGAAAAAGTTATTTTTGATTCTCGCCCTTGTGATGGGCGCAATGAGTGCTTTCGCACAGGAAACCGAGGGAGACCTCTACCACGGTCTTACCAAGAAACTGACATTCGACCGCATGATTCCCCCTTACGGTCTGGAAGTGACCTATGACAAGACGGTCCATATCATCTTCCCAGCAGCGGTGAAGTATGTGGATCTCGGCTCGCCCAACCTTATCGCTGGTAAGGCTGACGGAGCGGAGAACGTGATCCGCGTGAAGTCTACCGTAAAGGGGTTCCGCGACGAGACCAACATATCGGTCATCACCGAGAGCGGCTGCTTCTACACTTTCAATGTCAAGTATGCCGACGAGCCTCTTATCCTGAATGTGGAGATGAAGGACTTCATTCATGACGGCAGCGAGGTGAACCGCCCCAACAATGCCCTTGAAATCTATCTGAAGGAACTCGGCAGCGAGTCGCCGAAATTGGTGCATCTCATCAATTCCTCCATCTATAAGGAGAACAAGCGCCATGTGAAGCATATCGGGAGCAAGGCTTTCGGCATCCAGTATCTTCTGAAGGGTATCTACACCCACAACGGGCTTCTGTATTTCCACACTCAGATACGCAACACTTCAAACGTGCCTTTCAATGTGGATTTCGTGACATTCAAGATTGTTGACAAGAAGGTGATGAAGCGTACCGCCGTACAGGAGCAGGTGATTTTCCCGTTGCGTGCATACAACTATGTAATCGAGGTAGCAGGAAAGAAGGACGGACGCACCGTGTTCACTTTCGACAAGTTCACCATTCCGGAAGACAAGATGCTCGTGGTGGAGCTTAACGAGAAGAGCGGCGGACGCCACCAGTCCTTCACCGTTGAGTGTGAGGATATAGTCCGTGCCCGTGTGATAAATGAACTCAAAGTGAGATAGCCATGAGAAGATTTGTAATAGCAATAATCGCGGCAGTGTCGCTTGCCCTCTCCGGAGGGGAGGCATACGCCCAGCGCTGTCTTCCCGGTATGAAGGGGCTGGAACTTCGCGGCGGTCTTGTCGGAGGCTCTTCGGGTGATTTCTATCTCGGTACCGCCATGTCCGTTTACAGCGGCCGTGCCAACCGGTGGGTGTTCGGTGCCGAATACCTGCAAAAGAGCTACCGCTACAAGGATATGTCGATTCCACATGCGCAGTTCACGGCCGAAGGGGGCTATTACCTGAACTTCCTTTCGGATGCCTCCAAGACATTCTTCCTGTCGGTAGGCGGTTCGGCTCTTGCCGGATATGAGTCGGTGAACTGGGGCAAGAGGCTGCTGTCTGACGGCTCCCGGCTTATGGCAAAGGACGCTTTCATATATGGCGGTGCCGTGACCCTTGAGGCGGAATGCTACCTGACTGACCGTATCGTCCTGCTTGCCGGCATCCGTGAGCGTGTCCTGTGGGGAGGCTCTGTCAGCAAGTTCGCCACCCAGTTTGGGGTGGGCGTGAAATTCATCATCAATTAAAATAAAAACAAGAATGAACATGAAGAAGATACATTTCCTTATCGCGCTCTGCGGCTGCATTTTCGCCGCGTCATCGCTTTCCTCATGCGAGGATGACATAGATGTGGACGGCACTTATCCGTTCACGGTGGAGACCATGCCCGTGCCGACACGTCTGGCACAGGGCGAGACCGCCGAAATCCGTTGCCAACTCAAACGCGAGGGGCGTTTCTCGGATGCCAGGTACACCGTGCGCTATTTCCAGCCGGATGGCAAAGGCATTCTGCGCATGGATGACGGTATGGTGTTGAGACTCAACGACCGTTATCCGCTTGACCGCGAGGTGTTCCGCCTGTACTACACTTCGGAGTGTGCCGACCAGCAGAAGATTGATATTTATTTCGAGGATAACGATGACCAGATGTTCATGCTGACCTTCTCGTTCAACAACGAGAATAAGGATGATGATGACAGCGGTGACGATGGCGGTGGTCTCATCCTCGGAATACGCTTTCCCATGGATTCAGTGATTATCCGTCCGGTGGTTCCGGGAGTGGAGCCTAAAAAGTAAGGAGTGCCTATGGTAGTACGAATGATTCTGATTATCCTGTCCGTCAGTCTCGGTTATCCTGGGCTGGCGGCACAGGGTGGCGGGGAGCCGCCACCAAATAAACTGATGATACCGGCTTCGCTCTTTGACAGGGCTGTAGCCTGCATAAAGAGCTTTGAGGGATGGCACTATGCTCGGCACCACCCGTATATAGGTTACGGGCACAAACTCCTTCCCGGTGAGAAGCTCACCTGCAATCTGACGAAAGCGCAGGCTGACTCGCTGCTGAGGGCTGACCTCATAAAGCGTTGCTCGACATTCCGCCGCTTCGGGAAAGACGCCCTGCTCCTTGCGGTACTCTCGTACAATGTGGGTGAATACAGGCTGCTGGGTTCCGGCAGGATACCGAAAAGCACCCTTATCCGCAAATTGGAGTCCGGCAACCGCGATATCTATCAGGAGTATATCAGCTATTGCCGCTACAAGGGCAGACGCCATGTCGGTCTGCTGAAACGCCGCAAGACCGAGTTCGCGCTGTTCTTCATTCCGTGATCATTAAAACCACTGGGATAATCTAAAATCCCAGTGGTTTTTAATGAAATCATTTTGATGGGATGGGATTACTTAGAGATAATAAATGTTAAACTTATTGTACATGTAGATTCAAAACCGAAGTGCAAAAA
>LUJR01000006.1 GCA_001689515.1 Bacteroidales bacterium M7 | reverse complement strand
AATTTTGCACTTGCTTGTTGACTCTACATTTTTATAAAATGCTTTAATATGCTTGGAAATGTGGGAGCTATTTGTTACCTTTGTAAGTGGTAATATCCAGTAGTAGCAGATGAAGAAAATTCTACTATCGTTTTTGATGGCATTTATGGCGTGTGCGGTCGGCTCTATCAGGGCTGACGGCATCTCTATGTCTGGTCAGAGCGGTAGCGGAAACGATGCTCCTATAGCCCGGGTTACGACAGCCAACACTGTGGAGATAGATGCCGATGCCCTGCCGGCAGGGGAGTCGCGTGTACAGGTGATTGCCATCACAGGCACCGTGATGTGTGACATGATGGTCAATACCGACAATCTGTCAGGCAATCCGCAGGTTGAAAATCTTCCCAAGGGATATTATCTGGTCCGTGCGCTTCCGTCGGGCAGCCGCAACGGGCAGCAGAAGGTCAAAAGCCAGAAAATAGTGGTCAAATGAGCGCAGGCTTGTGCGGTGTTGTACGTGCGTGTCTGTGCTGCTTGCCATGAATATGAGTCACGACACATGTCATGGCTTTTTTTGTGCCATATCGCATAAACTTATGATTCAACAGTAAATCAGAAATATATTAAGAAACAATCATATTTACATAATTAACCTAAGCATGAAAATCTCACACTTCGGAATCTCATCTCTGACAGTATTGGCTGCGTCGATGGCTGTCGTGATGCCTTTTCAAGCCAATGCACAATCTGCCATGGATCAACAGTTTGCTACCTTGCCTGCCTATGCAGGTGATGATTTGGGAGTTACGGTACGTGATGGAGTGACTTCGTTTAAGCTTTGGAGTCCCCAGGCACAGGAAGTTAAACTCAATATCTATCCTACAGGTCGTAATTCTGTCCCCGACATGACCATCGGTATGCTCAAAGGGGAAAATGGCGTATGGACTGCCACTGTGCCCGAATCGCTCTACGGCAAGTTCTACACCTATAATATATACCAGGACGGACGCTGGCGTGGAGAGACCCCCGGTGTCTGGGCTAAGAGTGCCGGGCCCAACGGCAAACGGGCTGCAATCATAGATTTCTCACAGACCGATCCCGAGGGTTGGGCAACAGACAAGGGTCCCGAGACCAAATCGCCTGTCGATGCTGTGGTATATGAGATGCACCACCGTGACATGTCGATACATCCGTCAAGCGGCATCGCCAACAAGGGCAAGTTTCTGGCTCTGACCGAACACGGTACTACCACTCCTACAGGTGAAAAAACAGGTATCGACCATCTGAAAGAGCTGGGTATCACACATGTGCAGATACTTCCGTCATATGACTACGGGTCAGTAGACGAGACCAATCTCCCCTCTAACCAGTATAACTGGGGCTATGACCCGCAGAATTATAACTCTCCCGAGGGAAGCTATTCGACCAATCCCTCAGATCCTACTTCGCGTGTCAAGGAGATGAAGGAGATGATCAAGGCCCTCCATGATGCCGGTATCGGTGTGATCATGGATGTGGTCTACAACCATACGTTTATCAACGAGGGCAGCAACTTTGATCTCACTGCCCCTGGATACTACTACCGTCATCGTCAGGACGGCTCATGGAGCGATGCTTCGGGCTGCGGCAACGAGACTGCGAGCGAGCGTCAGCAGATGCGTAACTTTATGCTCAATTCGCTCAAACACTGGGTGAATGAGTACCACATCGACGGCTTCCGCTTTGACCTTATGGCTATCCACGACATCGAGACCATGAACGAAATCGTAGCTGAGCTGCGTAAAATCAATCCCGACATCATCATCTATGGTGAAGGTTGGACTGCCGGCGATTCTCCCTTGGCAGCCGACAAACGTGCGCTCAAGGACAATGTCTACATGATGCCAGGTGTCGGTGTGTTCTCTGACGATATACGTGATGCCGTGAAGGGTCATTACAGCCGTCAGGATGACCGTGGTTTTGCCACCGGCAAGCCTGGCAATGAGGAGACCGTTAAAATCGGTATCGTGGGTGCTACCGATCATCCGCAGGTCGACTATTCCAAAGGTAACAATTCCAAGAAGCCTTATGCTCTTTCACCTGCACAAGTGGTCAACTATGTGTCATGCCATGACGACCTTACTCTGACTGACAAGCTCAACAAATCGATGGGCGATACTACCTCTATAGCCAAGCGTCAGCGTGCTGCCAAGCTTGCCCAGACCATTATCCTGACATCGCAGGGCATTCCTTTCATATGGTGTGGCGAAGAGATCTTCCGCGACAAGAAGGGTGTGCACAATTCTTACCAAAGCCCTGACTCCATCAATGCTATCGACTGGAACAACAAGCACCTGTATCCCGAACTGTTTGACTACTACCGTAATCTCATCGCTCTGCGCAAGGCTCATCCTGCATTCCGTATGAGCGATGCCAAGGAGGTGGCTCGTAACATCAAGTTTGATCGTGTCAACGAACCTAACCTGATTTCATACTCTATCCTCAACAATGCCAACGGAGACCGCTGGCGTGAAATCAAACTCGTGTTCAACGGCTCAGAAGCTACCCAGACTGTCAACATCCCCAAAGGCAACTGGACTGTGATAGCCCGCGACGAGCAGATAAATCCTGAAGGTCTCGGCACAGCCAAGGGCGGCAAGATGGAAGTGGCACCCGTATCAGCCCTCATCCTCGCCCGCGACTGATAAGCTTCCTTAAGATTTCACATTATTGATTGAAATAAGTGGAGACCAAGACTGGCGGGTCTCCACTTGCTTATACTTAGAGGTTGTTATTAAACAACCTCTTAAAATGAGAATATGATTATGCGTGTAATTTTGATAAGTCTGGTAGCTGTCTTTATGGCGGCTTGTACTGGCAGTAAAAATACGGCTGTGTCGTATGATGCGCTTGTGGAGCGCATTGACAGTATCATTGCGGTCAGACCGGGGCAGTTTGGCGTGGCTGTCATTGTCGACAGTCGTGATACAGTGACGGTCAACAACAGCGATGACTATCCGCTGATGAGCATGTTCAAGCTCCATGAGGCATTAGGCGTATGCCATGTGCTTGATTCGCTGGGGCAGGGGCTTGACAGCATCGTGACCATAGACCGTCGGCAGCTTGACCCGGATACATGGAGTCCTATGCTCAAGGAATATGCCTCGGAAAATATCGCACTGCCGGTTGGCAAGCTGATTGACTACATACTGGTAGACAGCGATAACAATGCGAGCAACATCCTGTTTGACTCCATAGCTTCTGTGGCGCAAACGGATGCTTTTGTCGGAGCTCTGATGCCTCAGCGAGGTTTCAAGCTCCTATGGAAAGAGGCGGAGATGAAAGCTGACCATGGCAGGGCTTATGACAACCGCAGCACTCCGCTGGCATATGCCTCGCTTGTCAACCGCGTTTTCACCGATAGCATAGTCAGTTGCGAAAAGCAGACGCATATCAAGGATGCGATGCTGCGATGCAACACAGGCATGGCGCGTCTGGCAGCACCATTGATAGGCGAGAAGGGTGTTACTTTCGGTCATCGCACCGGTTCGGGATATGTCAACGGGTGCGGAGAGATTGTGGCTGTCAATGACGGCGGATATGTGACCCTGCCATCAGGCAAATCGTATGCCATAGCAGTCCTTGTCAAGGATTATGCCGGACCGCAAGAGGATGCCGAAGCCGTGATGGCTCAGATATCCAAGGCTGTCTACGACTATGTAAGATGAACGGTATCTGCATCGGTGATGTCGCGGATGACGCGGCACGGTGAGCCGTATGCCAGGACGCATGGAGGGATGTCGTGCGTCACTATGCTGCCTGCTCCGATGACAGCACCGTCGCCGATCGTAACGCCGGGCATCACGGTGACACCGGCACCTAACCATACATTGTCGCCTATGGAGACAGGTCGGGCGCGCATCAGTCCGGCATTGCGTTGCTCGGCTATCAGTGCGTGGGTGATGGTACATATCGTGGAATTTGGACCGATGAACACATCGTTGCCTATGGAGACCTGTGCTTCGTCAAGGATGGATACATTGAAGTTGCACATGAAGCGGTCGCCGATATGGGTGTTGAAACCGATATCGCATCTGAAAGGGGTGTTGATATGAGGCTGGCAGCCGACGTGTCCGAAGAGCTTTCGCAATATTTCCTCTTTGCGTTGACCCTCTGACGGCGCCAGCTGGTTTAACTCGTGGCAGAGCCGTGCGGCGTTGTCAAGGGCAGCGCCGATTTCTTGTGTGAAACCATTGTGCCACCGTCCTGACGACATAAGTTCGATATTGTCCATATTGTACATGATATAAGTCTTTCCGCAAAATTACTACAAATAAGTCATATTCAATGAGACCAGCTTCACTTGAAGCTCGGTGCCTTAATAGAACTGGTGTTTCATCAACTTGTAGGGACATGTTTTAGCGTGGTTTTGGAAGTTCTGCAACATCCTTGAGGAGAGCAGATTGCTGAATAAATTTGGATGCGTGTCATTGCTGGATTAAAAAATACGCACATTTGTTTCCGAAAATCAGTTTTATCGCTATATTTGGGATATATTAATTTTTTTAAGTTTTAAACATGGCTAAACCAACACTTGAACTCACTCCAAGAAATAGTTCTGATTTACAATGGTACGAATGGTTGATACCTGGTTATAGAGAAGGTCGACTTATTGACCATCTTGGTAACAGATATGCTCAACCTGCTAAAATGGCTATTCGTGATGTTGTGAGACATACTTTACCAAAACCTATGAGGCTCTCATTGGAAACAATCCGTCCGGATTCGCTGTCAGAGAGGAACTTCTCCAATGCTTTTAATAAGCAATTAGGAGAGATAGTTATCAATGAGTTGAATAGACAACGTCCTGATTGGCGAGATGCTACTATGAAAGGTGATACCATAAGAATAGGTGTGCACGGAAGTTCCTATATTGATAATTATGGAGGTACTAAAGTAAAGCGAAGTCTATTGTATCGTACAAGCCATCCTTTAGGTCAGATAGAAACAACATTGGGCAGCTTTAATGTACAAGCCACTAAGAATGATATTACGGTGAGTGATACGTATGATTGGAATCCTAAAGTGCATCTGAATATGATGGACCCTTATGGTTTGTTTAGAAATATAATGGGAGCTTATGGGACACCTGATACAGCTCCTGATAATGAAAAAACAAAAATATCAATCAGATATAGGAGGACACAGAAATGAATATTAATGTTGTTGGAACTTACCTTTGTGGAGTGTGCATTACTGTCATGGAGAGGATGAGCGAGATAAGCGGCTTGTCCTATGGGTTGATCAACGTGCTATTTTTCATAGTCTTGCAGCCACTGTCCATATTCAGCTTCTTCATGTCGACCGTGTCCGCTTGGCTGTACTGCAAGACCAGAAGAAAGTTCTTCAAATACTTAGCCCTCGCGTGTGTCATCATAGGCACCCTCGCAATACTGGCAGTCCTCGTCCCCGTCACCTACGTATTCTTCTGCGAAGAATTCTGATCGCAGCAGCCGGCATGCCGTGTCGCAATTCCAATGTCTTAATGTTCCATGTCCCGCTATGGCAAGACCTCCAGCGGAGGTCAACGTATTAGGCCATGGTCATTCATGCCGTAGGTTTGAATGACCATGGTAACCATAATCTCATTACGATGATTGCCTCTGTCAGAGGCACACCGACCCACATGGCGTGTGCTCCGCATACAGGGAATTTGTGGTGATTCTATCTGCTTAAGTCAGTGATATTTTGATAGGTATGGTATTTAAGTTTCCCAATAATGTTTCTTAAAGTTAAAATCTAATAATTGAATGGTTTTTGTCTATTTTGATTCTATTATTGATTTTCAACGTAATGTTCTAATATTATAAACTATTGAGAAAGATTATAGGGCATATAACCGATACATTACAAGCTAATTTCGTCTATATTGAAATTATAGAAAATGTTTCCGTCGGTATCGCATATTGCATAAGGTGTGCATTGAAACATGTATAATTCAATTAATCCTTCTGTGGTCTGATATTCATCAATTAATTCAACGGAAGAGATGAAATTCGGTCTATTTTGATGTCTATAATAGATTTCATCTAGGCATAAGTCTCTTTTAATTGGATGTATCTTGTATTGGCTTCCGTTCATGGATATTGATGTTTTACCTGGATAGTGTTCTATGATACGGAAATCATTAGTTCCACCACGTTGCCATCCGCATCCATAATCTTTTAAATCAATGAGATCATAATCTAGCGTATATAAATAGTCCTTTATTCTTTCTTTAACTTTAACTTCAAGATAAGTGGAGGTTTCAACTGACGACATCTTTGGCTTGATCTCTGTTTCATCACTGATTACATGATCTTTCGTTATCAAAAGATCTTGTGATTTATTTGTGATTTTATTAAACACGATGAATCGAGGGGCTATGTAATTATTCCCACAATTTGCTAAGTACAAACCTTTGATAATAAAGTAATCGGTATTAAGCAACTTGCCGTCATAGTTATATATCCATAATCTCCAATCATCATTGGTTTCATTGTCCGATAACCTACTAAATATAATAAAGTTATCTTTGAAGAATTTGCAGAAGATTCCATAAGTGATACTGTATATGTTTTTTGAATTCTTATGTAAATCTCTAATTTCTATGAATTTATTTAATTCTTCTGAGGAGAAAAGAATTGCTTTCTCACGATCATGACATTCCTTTGAAATCAAAAAGCCTCGTGTATACTCTGGGTCAAAATACAGGCTCAGACCAAACTCGCTATTATTTTTTATACATGGTTTATAGGTAGCCTTAGATTTGATGCTGTCGTTTTCAATGACAAGTTGAACGTAACGATGCTTGTTATCCACAGCAAATAAGCAGTGTGTTTCAAATGGATAAAACTCATTATGACCGCGCCAGTGCCATTTGTAGGTCTGATTTGACAATTTATTTCCTGAATTGCTGAAAAAAATAAGTTCATCGTTCTGATTGCTTAATAAAATAAAATTGCTAAGTACGCGACAATAGATTTTTTCTGAAAATCTAAACACGTAAGATGTTATTGTTGGGTCATTTATATTTAGGGACAATAAGCTTTGGTATATTGATGATATTGTCCTCATTGCATCGACTGGTAGCTGATTAGATTGTTGAATTTGGGTCCATGATAAATTGCATATGTAAGGTTTATCGTATATAGAGCTTGGAATTTTGACGTTAGTTGTCTCGACACCTAAATTATTTAGATATTCAATTGATGCTTTAAAGGAAGGCAAATTACCGTACAGCTTATAGTCCTCATGTTTCAAAAAATCAAGTCGTTTGTTTCTCAATGCTTCCACAATTTGCTCTAATTCTTCCTCTTTATGTTGAGATATTATGCAACCGTTTTTAACTTGTACATATAAATTTCGATAATCTCCAATGACATCCAATTCCAATATTCCATCTTTTGAGAAAATATTTTCAACTTTAAATTTAGGTGGTATTTTAAACAGTGGTGCCAATGTGTCTAACTCATATACGATATTATCAAGTTCTACAAGGCCTAATCCTAGTTCTTTTGGATATTTATCAATACCAACAGATATATGGTTCCACTTTTCAACTAATGAACCATTTTCATCAAAGATGGTATATTTACAAGCGTTAAAATAATCATCGTCATCACGACCAGGCCGTATTATAATATTAGTATCATTATGCTTTAAAATATAGTATCCTTTGATAGAGCGATATAATTCATAATCGGAAGGATCTCCGTTTATGTATTCTCCCTTTTGTTTAGTCTTAAAAATGATTTGAGAATTTTTTATTAAATATAGATTGTTGTTATCGTAGGCAATGCATATTCCTTTTCGACTTAAGCCAGCCCACAAACATAACTTTTCTTCCCCGTCTTTTTGACGGACATATATATAGAGAGGGACTCGATAATGAGATTCTTTTTTCTGTACTATCATACATTATAATTTTGTTCACAATTATACATCTTATATCCTTGAATGGGGATTATTTTTTGTTATGAAAATAGGTAATCTGTTTGGTCATATTGTCGTATTATTAGATACAACAATATGAGACTTTTCTGCACGAATTGTAAAATCCCACACCTTAAAGAACAGGTATCTCTATATTTCCTATTTCAATATATCCATTAATTCAGAATAAGTCTAAATTGTTTCTATATAGGATTGAAGTGCGTCAATCATGTTAGGGGTATCTGTTTTGACATGCCAGATGTAATCTGACATGTCAATTCCAGGAGCCTTAGCTGCAATAGGATAAATTTCATCATCATTAATGATACTCCGCATTTTCTCATAGATAGCAAATTGCCCCTGTGTATAGATTGTGTCAGTTAACCCGCTTTTCTCTAAGGCGCAATAGCAGTCATACAGTGCTTGTAATTCTTCAGTTTTCTCAATGATTCGATCTGACATGTTTGATATGTTTTTGTTCAGCCAGTGACTCCCCTGATGGCTGGTGATTGGTTTGGATGTGAAAAAGCGCGGGAATCTGTATCTGTTGCCATCCTACCAATCGAGGCTTCTCGCATTGCCCATCAATAGTCGGACGGCAACGCAGAAGCCCACGCCAGTATATGTAATCGGTATGCGTCCGGATGCGGCTCTCGCGAGCCATTGTGCCGGATGCAGGGTGTTACATATCCACGGGCATCTACCGTTGCTCAATGCTTGACTATTGATTGAAATTTTGCGAGAATTTCGATTGGTCAAGAATCAGCGCGGATAAACGCTTTCTTTAATTATGTTTGTTACATCCCGCCTCGCTTTACCCCAGACCGAGGGATGACTTCGAAAAGCCTTGCCCTACTACTGGCGTGGTATGCTTGGCGGTCTGCACTCGCAAAGATATGTATTTTTGTCTAATTATCGTCAATTATTCAAAAATAAATTTTAATATGCAGTGTCTCGAAAGGATGGATGGGGTAGGGCAAATGTGCTACCACTATTGCGTCTCCCACTTAATAAATAATGTGGCGCGCCCCTTGTGGGCGCATCTCTATGATAGCCGAGGGGCTCGCCCCTCGGTCGTGATGCATGCAGCTATGCGCTGCGCTTTGCCGCAGCGCATCAGTCGCTATCAGTGTGAGCATCATGGTGTTTGATGCGCTACAGCAAAGCGCAGCGCGTGACATAGGCTGACGTTTACCGAGGGGCGAGCCCCTCGGCTATCATAGAGATGCGCCCATGAAGGGCGCGTATATGTCTGTGTTAACAGTTTATGTGTTTAGGTTGGTAGTGCTTTAAATTACCTGTGATGGGGTGGGGATGATGGCTTTTCGGAGGGATTTTTGAGTGGGAAATTTGAGGGGTGTTTTGAAAAGTGACAAAAAGAGTGTATATTTGTCATCGTTTTTACAGCCTTAGGGCTGTGCGCAAGGTAGCTCGAATGGTGGAATGGTAGACACGAGGGACTTAAAATCCCTTGACCATTGCGGTTGTGCGGGTTCGAGTCCCGCTTCGAGCACTCAGGCATTATTTCTTTTCAAGATCCCGGATTTGCCAAGGCATAGTTCCGGGATTCTTGTTTTGGCTTAATATCGCTTCTAATGGCTGTAGCATTGAGAAAATCGTCGCAGATGGATATGCTCCACGGACCTCTGTGGGGCAAGATTTTCATGTTTACGGTGCCGCTGATTGCGAGCGGTATCTTGCAGCAGTCGTTTAATGCGGTGGATGTGGCTATGGTGGGACGCTATTCTACGAGCCAAGCCATAGCGGCAGTGGGCAGCAACGGACCTATCATCAGCATATTGGTCAATCTGTTTCTCGGCATAGCTGTCGGAGCCAATGTGGTCATCGCCAACTATCTCGGTCAGCGTGACCACAATGCTGTCAAACGGTCGATTTCCACTGTAGCCGTCATCGCGATACTCTCAGGGTTGCTGCTGCTCGGGCTGGGCGTGTGTCTGGCGCGTCCGATATTGGAGGCGATGAGTGCTCCGCCCGATGTGATAGATCTCGCCACTACATATCTGCGCATCTATTTCTGCGGCATGCCGTTTGCTATGGTTTATAACTTCGGCTCTGCCATCATGAGGAGTGTCGGTGATACGAAGCTGCCGTTTTATTCGCTGCTTGTTGCCACTGTGTGTAATTTCGTGCTTGACTGGGTGTTTGTGGCTGTGTGGGACTTCGGGGTGGACGGAGTGGCGTGGGCTACGGTGATTTCCAATGGTGTCAATGCTGCCATCATAGTGTATTTCCTCACACGGGAGCCTGAGCCTGTGACGCTGCATCTCGGACGCTGGACGCTCCACGGGTCGGATTTCAGGAAGATGCTTCAGATAGGCATCCCGGCTGGTTTGCAGGGCATGGTGTTTTCGATATCCAATATCTTCATCCAGTCAGCCATCAACAAGTTCGGCTCTGATGCGATAGCGGGGAGTGCCGCGGCTCTGACCTATGAGGTGTATTGCTATTACATTATAGCCGGATTTTGCGCCGCCACCATCGCGTTCACAGGGCAGAATTACGGAGCCGGAAATCTTGACCGATGCCGCAAGGTGGTGAGGATATGTATGACCTACAGCGTGGCGCTGTGCGGACTCGCCAACGTGCTGATTACTTGGCAGGGCACGGCGTGCCTCGGAGTGTTCACGACCGACCCTGAAGTGGTCAGATATGGGCTGATGCGCTTCCACACAGTGCTTATAGTGCAGTGTCTTGCCAGCAGCTATGAGGTGTCAGGCTCATATATGCGAGCCTTGGGTTATTCGATGACTCCGATGATACTGACCATTTTCGGCACGTGTGTGTTGCGCCTGCTGTGGATATATACATACGCCGCCAAGCATCCTTCATTTGAGACGCTGATGGGTATCTATCCAATTACATGGGTGATTACAGGCATCATGGTCATCACAGCCGCCCTGATAGTGCAGCGCAAGGCTTTCAAGAAGTTGCAGCCAGTCAGTTGAGCGACGGATTTTTTGGGTGGAGCAGCCACTGGCGATACTCCTTGCCGAGGAGGCGTACTGTCTTGTGCCAATAGGCATCCTCGCTCCCGGTCAAGGCTTCCTCAGCTGAGAGCACTGACGGGCTGACAGCCCAGACATTCTCCATGCACTCCTTTTCAAGCTGCTTGGGTTCCCAGCCACTGTACCCTATGAAAAAGCGGAGGCGTCCCTCCAAGGGATAGCCTGAATTTACGTAGTCGGTGATAGTGGCGAAATCGCGACCGATATACAGACCGTCGTTTATCTCTACGTCGTCAGGAAACAGATGCCCGAGGGCATGGATGAAATACAGGCGGTCAGATGCCACCGGACCGCCACAAAATATGGGCACGGGATCTTCGCGTGTGATTGAGGGCAACACATCTTGTAGCTTTGTGCCGGCGATTACATTGTTCATGACCACGCCCATGGCTCCGTCCTCGCGTGAATAGTCCATAAGAGAGATTACGGAGTGGTTGAAGTAGCCTTCACGCAAAAACGGCTCTGCGACAAGGATGTTGCCCGGGAAGATGTCGCGGTGCACCACCTTTATGTCAAATATGCCATGACTGTCAATCCTTTTCATCGTGGGTATCAGCAGCTATCATGTTAAGAAAGTCATCCTCATTGATCACTTGCACTCCGAGCGAACGTGCCTTCTCCAGTTTGGCAGGACCCATGTTGTCACCGGCGAGGATGAAGGATGTCTTTTTAGATACGGAACCGGCATTTTTGCCGCCATGGCGTTCGATCATCTCCTTGTACTCGTCACGCGAGTGCTTATTGAAAGTGCCGGAGATGACGATGGTTTTGCCAGCGAGTTGATCGCCTGACGAGAGACCTTCCTGCTCGATGACTGACATCTGCAAGCCGGCTCTGCGGAGACGTTCCACGTTGTCACGATTGTCCTGCTGGCTGAAATAGTCGATGACGCTGGCGGCGATGCGTGGACCTACATCCTCTATGGCTGTCAGTTGCTCTGCCGAAAGTGACATCAGGGTATCGATATTCTTGACGTTCTTGGCAAGTCGTTTTGACACAGTTTCGCCACAGAAGGGTATCGACAACGCATATACCACGCGCTCAAAGGGGACATTGACGGTGGCACGGATGCCATCAATGATGCGCTCTGCGCTGCGGCGCCCCGTGTGTTCAAGCTCCATCAGCTGTTCGGGGGTGAGGTCATAGAGGTCAGCCGGGACTCTGACCAGTCCGGCATTGTAGAGCATCTCGACAGTCTCCTCACCGATGCCGTCGATGTCCATCATGCGGCGACCCGCAAAGTGTTCGATGCGTCCCATCAGTTGTGGAGGGCAGCCCCAGCGGTTGGGGCACATCCAGGCTGCTTCGCCCTCCTCACGCATGAGGGGAGTGCCGCAAGCCGGGCAGTGGGTGACAAATTCCACCGGCTTGGCTTCTGGTTTGCGTCCGTTTTCATCAACCCCTGTTATCTTAGGTATGATTTCGCCACCTTTCTCCACATATAGCATGTCATGCTCATGTATGTCAAGAGTGCGTATGATGTCCTCGTTATGGAGCGAAGCCCGCTTCACTATCGTGCCTGACAGGAGCACCGGGTCAAGATTAGCCACAGGAGTGACTATGCCCATGCGTCCGACCTCAAATGAGACGAAGCGAAGCTCTGTCAGTGCGCGTTCGGCTTGGAACTTGTATGCGATAGCCCAGCGTGGAGACTTGGAGCGGTAGCCGAGGTTGAGCTGCTGACGCAGGGAGTTGACTTTGAACACCAGTCCGTCAGTTGCAACAGGCAGCTCTTTGCGGGCTGTGTCCCAGTGCTGTATGAAAGCGTCTACCTCCTCGGTGGTCTCCAACGGCTTCATGATGTCGCTGACCTTAAATCCCCATTGGCGCGCTGCCATGATGTTGTCATAATGGTTGTCATAGGGAAGGTCTTCGGAGAGGATGTAGTAGAAGTATGCGTCCAGTCCGCGACGCGCCACTTCGGCAGAGTTTTGCAGCTTTAGGGTGCCCGATGCCGCATTGCGCGGATTGGCAAACAGAGGCTCTTCGTTAAACTCTCGCTCGGCGTTCAGGCGGTCAAACTCTTTCCATGGGAGCAGTATTTCGCCACGTATCTCGAATCGCTGCGGCCATCCGCTGCCACGGAGCTGTAGGGGTATGCTGCGGATGGTGCGGACATTGTCGGTCACTACATCGCCCTTCTCACCGTCACCGCGTGTCACGGCTCTTACCAGCTTGCCGTCTTCGTAGATGAGCGATATGGATGTGCCGTCATATTTCATTTCCCCGACTATGGTGACTTTCTCGCCGTTGAGGTCACGCTGGGCGCGGTTGACGAAGTCATCCACCTCTTCCACAGTGTAGGTGTTGCTCAGGGAGAGCATGGGGTATATGTGGGCGGCTTGCGTGAAACCCTTGGTGATGTCGCTTCCTACACGCCGAGTGGGGCTGTTGGGGTCATCAAACTGCGGATATTCCTGCTCAAGCCGCTCAAGTTCCTTGAGCTTCTGGTCGAAGTCGTAGTCAGAGATGGTCGGACTGTTGAGCACATAATAATTATGGTTGTGCTCGTTGAGTTCGTCACGTAGAGCTGAAATCTGTGTAAGTGCCTCTTCGGGGGTCATTTGCGTGATATTTTGCCGTCGTTGGTGATTGTCAGGGGTGAAGTAGGGAAGTCTTCGCGTGAAAGTCGTGCCATGTGTGCGGCTACTGTGTTGGTGGTGTCTTTGCGCGGACCGATGCCCCGTTGCTGTATGAACGAATGTATCTGTCCGCTTACAAACTTGCCGTCGCCATCGGTCTTGACTGTCACGACAGGGGCATATCCGTTGATACCTTTAAGATTAACACGGTAGGGGGTGGCAAAGTTGCCCAAAGAGTATATGATGAGACGGTCGTTGTAGAGTTCAAGTCCGCGTGTGACGTGCGGACCGTGACCATATACTACGTCGGCTCCAGCATCGACTGCACGGTGGGTAAACTTCCGCAGATCGCCCCGTTCCTCACCGAAGCACTGCTCCATACCGTCGGGGACATGGGAGAATTTTGCACCCTCGCCGCCGCCATGAAATGACACTACCACTATATCGACTTGCGGCTTGAGGGCTTTGATGACGCGGTCTACCTCCTCCATGTCAAGGATGCTGAGTGTGCCTTTGTTGTGACCGAATGCGGCAAATCCTATCTTCTTGCCGTTGCGCTCGATGATGGCTGTCTCACAGCGGTCACGCAGTCCAGCAAACGCTATGCCTGCCTGGCGCAGGGCGTTTTCGGTGGAGCGTACACCTTCGGGACCGAAGTCGTTGATGTGGTTGTTGGCTATCGACATGAAGTCGATGCCAGCATTGACGAGATTGGAAGTGTAGGAGGTAGGGGTGCGGAAAGCGTAGCAGAGTTTCGGGTCGCCGCACCGCTTGACTGTGCCGCCGCGGTCGAGGAGTGTGCCTTCGTTGTTTGCCGCGGCAATGTCGGCTTGTGACAATATTTCGGTGACATCCTTAAACAGGTCTTTGCCATCGTTTGACGGCAGATATGAAACCCCGTCTTCGGGAAATGTCGTGCCCTGCATTATATCGCCGGCAAAAGCAAATGTGATGCTGCCCTTGTCTGACTGCGCAATGGCAGGGATGGCGCAGCAGCAAGCAGCTGCCACGAGTGCTGAGAAGAGTAATCGCAGTTTTTTGAATGATGGGGTGATATGTATCATATCTGTAGTCTTATAATAAATATCCCCGGCCCAATGGTTGTATCGAGCCGGGGAATACAATTATTCCGATGACGGATTATTTCTTGAAATAACGGTCAAAGAGTCCCTTGAATCCGCGGCCGTGACGTGCTTCGTCCTTTGCCATCTCATGTACGGTGTCATGAATAGCATCGAGGTTGAGCTCTTTGGCGCGGCGGGCGATGCGCATCTTGTCCTCGCATGCGCCTGACTCGGCGTTCATACGCTTCTCGAGGTTGGTCTTGGTGTCCCATACCACGTCACCGAGAAGTTCGGCAAACTTGGATGCGTGTTCTGCCTCCTCCCATGCGTAGCGCTTGAAAGCCTCGGCGATTTCGGGATAGCCTTCGCGGTCAGCCTGGCGTGACATGGCGAGATACATGCCTACTTCAGTGCATTCACCGTTGAAGTGGGCGTTGAGGTCGGCGATCATTTCGTCGTCGCAGCCTTTGGCTACACCGATTTCATGCTCGGTCACAAAGTTGAGGGTATCTTCTACGAGTTCTTTGAACTTGCTTGCAGGTACTTTGCACTGGGGGCAGCGTTCGGGTGCTTCATCACCTTCGTGTACATATCCGCAAACAGTGCATATCCATTTCTTTTTCATAAAGATAACAATTGGGGTTTTATTAATTGATTATAATCATTTCAGCTTGCAGTTGCAGATGCCGCAGCATCACACGATGCAATTGTTTTTACTTCATATGCAAAAGTAGCTTTTTCGCGTGATTATTGCAATATCATCAATTCTAATATTCCATAACAGACCCTTAATTATTGCAAATGCTTGATGCAGGTTGTTAAATACTTTGTAACACACCAAGCGGAGGCTGCGGCACAATGGTGCTGCGGTCTCCGCTATAGGTGTGATAGAGCTTGAGGATAGATTATTTCACAATTTCCACCCTCGCGCTTGCGAATACGTTGATGTCAAGCTTGTTGGCAATCATCTTGATGGCTTTGGCTGCTTTGACTGATACGCCGGCATCGTTAAGCATTGGCGAAACGGCGGCTATACCGAAAGCTCCTGGCATCACTGCTACCATAGCACCGCTACGGCTGCTTTTGGCAGGAATGCCGGCTCCCATAAGCCATGGCTTTGACATCTTGTGGGGTCCCTTGGCTGCCATGAGTGCTACTATGTTCTGGGCGAATTTGCCGTCAAATACTACCTGTCCGTTTGACGGGTTCACACCGTCAGAGGCTATCGTGGCACCCATTGTGGCAAGCTGGAGGGCTGATGCTTTCATAGAGATAGCTTTGATATACGAGTCTATGGCTATCGGAGCATCGTCATAGAGATAGAAGTCGCTTGCTGCCATGGTGTCTTCTACCTTGGAGTCTATTGCCTGTTTTTTGAAAGCCTCGTAGAGCTTGTCGTCAAGCTCCGGGGCACTGCCCATCAGATTGTTCATGCGATCAGATAGAATATCCCATTTGCCGTCGGCATCGCCGGTGGGCTGCATGGCGCTTATGGCACGTATGCCACGGGCACTGAAAGGTATTTCGGGTTTCTTACCTTTGCCTTTGCATGCACAGGGGCATTGACCTGATTTCTGGATTATCTCGTCGGGTGTCATCTGGCTGAGCAGACATGTGGCGATGGGGACTTTGGCGATGGAGCCGAGAGCTGCCTTGCAGTCGGTTGTGCCGGCAGTGATTACTGAGCCGTCAGTCAGCACTACAGCTATGCCGAAGCATCCGCCGGTGCATTCACAGCTATAAGTGGTGTCGGGAGTTCCCTCATTGTCGTTCTTTAATTGCTCATAGGCTTCGTTGACCGCTGCTTTGAGGTCATCGAACTTGATTTTACGTGTCATAAGTGTTTATATACTTAAATTTTTTGTTGGTTGAAATGATATTATCTGCAATCCTTGTATTCATGATACATAAGATAAACATAGCACTCTTGCATGTAGTTCAGACGGCGCTATTATATGAAGTTAAAATGAGCAAAATATCCCTATGGCGTGGATGATTAAAACATTTTTTGAATTTAATGGGTTTATTTATCATAACAGTAAGGCATGTTGCTTTATATGCATATTTTTATATCACAAATGAATCGTTACGCTGTCCGACTATGTCTGACTGTCATGCTTCTGCTGCCTCCGTTTTTGGCATCATATGCCGGGGAGGGGAGAGGGGTGATAAGAAATCTTAACGACACTCTGCCTTCGCGCTGGGTCTATAATGAGCATTTTGACCAGACTATACCCACCGATGACGGATGGTGGAAGAAATTCAATGATCCCTTGCTTGACTCGCTTATTGCCATGGGTGTCAATAACAATTATAATGTGGCAATGGCTGCGCGCCGCATGGAGATGGCGCGCCTCACGATGCTTGAGGCTCGTTCGGCATATTTCCCTTCTTTTAATCTTGATGCCGGATGGACCAAGGCGCGCAACTCAGGAGCGATATCATCGCCAGTCATGCCGGCTACAAATGAAAGTTATTTTTCGCTCGGGATAGACATGAGCTGGCAGATAGATCTGTTTGGCAAGATCACAAGCGGAGTCAAAGCCAAGAAAGCCTCGTGGGAGGCTTCAAGGGCTGAATATGCCGGAGCGATGGTGAGCCTGTGCGGCGACATAGCCAATGCTTATTTCCAGCTCAGGGTGCTTCAAGCTGAAGAAGCAGTTGCCAACGAGCACCTGCTGTCGCAGGAGAAAGTGGTGAAAATCACCGAGGCACGCTTTGAGTGCGGACTCGCTTCCATGCTCGATGTCAGCCAGGCGCGCACAGTGTATCATTCGACCAAAGCGACGCTTCCGGCATTGACCGCCGGCATCAATACTTCGCTCAATGCGATAGCGGTGCTTCTTGCTGTCACTACTGACTATGCACGTGATCTGCTCTACAAGCCACGTCCGCTTCCTTCATATCTCCAGATGGTGGCTACGGGCATACCTATGGATCTGCTACGCCGCCGTCCTGACATCGTTTCGGCTGAAAAGGAGCTGGCTGCATATGCTGCCGAATTGGGTATAGCGAAGAAGGATTTTCTACCCACTCTGACCCTTAACGGCTCGATAGGTACTTCCGCGCATAAGATAGGGGATATGTTCAGCAAGGATTCGTTTACATACTCCATCGCGCCCACACTGTCATGGACTATTTTTGACGGTCTGGAAAGAAAGTACAATGTGGCGATGGCTCGCGAGAACATGCAGCTCGGCATCGATAACTATAATCTCACGGTGCTTAACGCTCTTCAGGAAGTTGATAACGCTATGGTCAATTATGTACAGACCATCACCCAGATAGGCGAACTTAATATGGTGGTCGAAGAGAGCCAGCGTTCACTCGACCTGTCACTTGACCTTTATAAGAAGGGGCTGTCGTCATTTACCAATGTGGTAGATGCCCAGCTCAATTATCTCACTTACACCAACAGTGTCATAGTGGCGCAGGGCAATGCTCTCAAAGATCTGGTCAACATCTATGAGGCTCTCGGCGGTGGCTGGGAGATTAATTTCTAAATAAGCATTATTCACCAAACAGATATAAAACGATGAAAATCTATCAGGCATATAGCTGTTCACTTATATTTATGACAGCCGTGGCGATGATGATGTCATCATGCCACAAGAAGTCATCGGCTGATGGAGATGCCGAGTTACCGGTGGCTGTCGCCATGCCGGAGGTCGACACTGTAACGTTGACCAAGTCATATCCGGGTTATCTACAGGCTCAGGCTGTGGTGCAGTTGGTTGCGAGGGTAAACGGTTATCTACGAACCAAGGATTACGCCTCGGGGCAGTTTGTCAACAAAGGACAGGTGCTTTTCACCATCGAGGACACCCAGTATCGCGATGCGTTGGCTCAGGCTGAAGCCCAGCTTGCCACCGCGCGTTCTACATATGAGTATAACAAGAACAATTATGAGGCGATGAAAAAGGCTCTTGAAAGCGATGCCGTGGCTCGTATATCCGTGATACAGGCGGAGAGTGAGATGAAAAATTCGCTCGCTGCCATACACAATGCCGAGGCTGCCGTACAGAGTGCGCGTACCAACCTCGGTTACTGCACCGTCAGAGCCCCGTTCAACGGACATGTAACCGCTTCCGGTCCTGATCCAGGCGCGTATCTTGCCGGTGCTGGCAGTCCTGTAACTCTCGCCACGATATACGATGACAGCCAGATGGGCGCCGTATTCAACATCGAAGATACTCAGTTTATGCGCATGATGGACCATAAGGGTGACGGTCATGAACTTGACTATGCCCGTATCCCCGTTACATTTGAAGATACATTGCCCCACCGCTATACAGCAAAACTCTCTTATATTTCCCCTGAAATAGACAAATCAACAGGAACCTTGCTCCTCAAAGCCGAACTTGATAATTCCTACGGAGAACTTAAAGACGGTATGTATGCCAATATCACTCTGCCATACGCCATCGTTCCTGATGCCATCCTCGTCAAGGATGCTTCTATAAGTACAGACCAGGCAGGCAAGTATGTCTATGTGGTCAATGACAGCAATAAAGTGGTGTACACGCCTATCAAGACAGGTGAACTCGTGCGTGACTCAATGAGGATAGTTACCTCCGGGCTCACACCTCAATCGAGATACGTGACCCAGGCACTCCTTAAGGTGCGTGATGGAATGGAAGTCAAACCTATCCAGCAGAAATAAAAGCGATGTTTTCAAAATTCTTTATCGAGCGGCCGATTTTCGCTACGGTCATAGCCATACTGATGGTGCTGGTGGGACTGCTGACTGTCAAGTCGCTGCCGGTGGCGCAGTTTCCAGATATCACACCTCCGACCATCATGGTCAGTGCCACCTATCCTGGCGCAGATGCCAAGACTGTGGCTGAGACCGTAGGTGTGCCGATCGAGGAGCAGGTCAACGGTGTGGAAAATATGATGTATATGAGTTCCACATCGTCAAGTGACGGCTCATATCAGCTGACCATAACATTTGAGGTAGGCACTGACATTGACATGGCAACTGTCAAGGTGCAAAACCGTGTGTCGCTTGCCGAACCGCAGCTCCCTGCCGCAGTGCAGCAGCAAGGTGTGGACGTCATGTCTCGCTCCTCTGACCAGATACTTTTCATCGCCATAGAGGGCGATTCCATACATAATTACGATGGTCTGTATCTGACTAATTATGCCCAGCTTAACATAGTTGACGAGCTTGCGCGAGTCGACGGCGTGGGTGAGGTCAGCGCATTCGGCGCAGGTGATTACAGTATGCGCATATGGCTTGACCCTGATAAGATGCGTATCCGCGAGGTGACCGCCGATGAGGTGCGTCAGGCAATTGAAGCGCAGAACCTTGAGGTATCAGCCGGTGCTGTCGGTGCGCCTCCTATCCACGGCGATGCGGCTTTCCAGTACACGCTGACGAGTCGCGGACGCTTGGTGACTCCGGAGGAGTTCGGCAACATCATCATCCGTAACAGTCCTGACGGAGGGCTGCTGCGTCTAAGTGACATCGCTACTGTGGATCTCGGTAGCCAGAGCTACAGCACCACCTCTACTGTCAACTCTCGTCAGGCTGGTCTGCTCGGTGTGGCTCAGCTTCCTGGGGCTAACGCCTTGAAGGTGGCAAATGACTGTCTGGACCGTCTGGACCAGCTGGCTCAGTATTTTCCTCCAGGCGTACATTATAGGGTGATTCTAAACACTACCGATTTTGTGACCGAGTCAATAGATGAATTGGTGGTGACATTTGTCGAGACTACACTGATTGTCATGCTCGTCATACTCATCTTCCTGCAAAACTGGCGCACGGTCATCATACCGATGCTGACCATCCCTGTATCGTTGATTGCCACATTTGCGGTGATGAAGCTGATGGGATTCACGCTCAACACGCTTACGCTTTTCGGGCTTGTGCTTGCCATTGCCATAGTGGTAGATGATGCCATAGTGGTGGTGGAGGACTGTGCCCGTATAGTCGATGAGGGGAAGCTGTCGGTCAAGCAGGCTACTGAGAAGGCGATGAACGAGCTTACCGGTCCTATAGTCGGCGAGGTACTTGTGTTGCTGTCTGTGTTTATCCCTACGGCGTTTATTTCAGGTATTACTGGGCAGCTCTACAAACAGTTTGCTTTGACTATCGCCGTCTCCACGGCTTTCTCTGGCTTCAATGCTCTGACGTTTACGCCAGCGATGTGTGCCTTGTTCCTTAAGCCGCGTAAACCGGCTACCTTCTGCGTATACCGTTGGTTTAACAAGGGTTATGGCAAGGTATGGCAGGGATATACCAATATAGTAGGCAGCCTGTTGCGCAAACCGGCGATGGCAATAGGACTTTATCTGGTGCTTTGTTTCCTCGCTTTCTGGGGTTTCCTCAAGTGGCCGACAAGCTATGTGCCGAGCGAGGACATGGGTTATTTTCTGACCTCGGTGCAACTGCCTACCGGAGCATCGCTCGACCGCACGGAGAAGGTCATGGATCAGATTTCCTCGGAGATGCAGAAACTTGACGGCGTCAAAGATGTCATGGCTATTTCGGGCATGTCGATGATGGGCGGCGGCAACGGCAGCAATTCCGGGTCGATATTCGTGGTGCTTGAACCATGGAAAGACCGCAAGGGCAAGGCGTTGAGTGTCGACGGCATCATCAAGAAGGTGTCGGAAATCACGGCTACGCTTCAGGAACCGGTGGTGTTTGCCGTCAATCCTCCGGCTATTCCAGGTCTGGGTCTGACCTCAGGCTTGCAGATGCAGCTCCTTGACATACAAAACCGTGGCACCGAGGCGTTGAAAAATGCCATTGACAAGCTGACTCTTGCAGTCCACGATGACCCTCGCATAGAGCAGCTCAACTCCTTCTATCAGGGAGGAGTGCCGCAATACACTCTCAATATCAATCGTGACAAGGTAGAGATGCAAGGGTTGTCGCTCTCGCAGGTATTCTCGGCTCTGTCGGCATTTATGGGCGGCAGTTACGTCAATGATTTTGTGGAATTCGGACGCGTCTATCAGGTCAATATCGCCGGACAGCCGTCAGCAACGGGAAACATCAATGACGTGCTAAAACTAAGCGTCCGTAATGGCAATGGCGAGATGGTGCCGTTCTCCTCGTTCACATCCATAGAACCGTCGATGGGCGCTCCGTCAGTTGACCGATACAACATGTACACTACTGCATCCGTGACGGCTATCCCTGCCCATGGCGTAAGTTCGAAGGAGGGGATAGACCTGATGGAGCAGCTTGTCAAGGAACAGCTCGGCAACGATTACTCCTATGCATGGACAGGTGAGGCATATCAGGAGACGCAATCAGGCACTACCATCACGATGGTGTTGCTGTTTGCGGTAATTATCACCATACTTGTGCTTGCTGCCCAATATGAGAGTTGGACTGACCCCGTGGCAGTGGTGATATCTATGCCTACCGCCATCCTCGGCACAGTGCTCGGGTGTATCTTCATGTCGCAGAGCATATCTATCTACACTCAGATCGGTATCATATTGCTTTTGGGACTTTCTGCTAAAAACGCCATCCTTATCGTGGAGTATGCCATTGACTATCGCAAGGCTGGACTTGACATACGCAAAGCCGCCATGGACGCAGGTCGTGTCCGCTTCCGCCCGATCATGATGACCGCACTGGCTTTCGTATTTGGTGTCATGCCCATGCTCTTTGCTACAGGTGCAGGTGCTGCCAGCCGCTTGTCCTTAGGTACCGCCGTAGTCTTCGGTATGGCAGTCAATGCCATCGTCGGCACCCTCTTCGTCCCCAACTTCTGGGAACTCCTCGAGCGTTTCCGCGAAAAACACCTCTCGCGCCTCTTCCCCTCCGACGATCCCCCCAAGCCCCCCACCAACCCCGCCGACGACGGCACCACCGCCGTCTGACTCGTATCACGGAGCAAATAAGACTGTAATATCTGACGCAAGGAAGCGATTTCCTTGCGTCAGATATTTTTATCTCATATTTCGATGCGAAAAATTGTACCCTCTCACATTGCTTTTATTTGCAGGGTTGGATAATGATGGCTAATTTTGTAATCTGACATGATTACTATAATACGGACAAGGAGACTTATTTCGCGGATTGCACTTGGGCTTGGTGGCTTGTTGCTTGTGGTCGGGGCGTTTACTGTGTATGCTAATGTCTGGGTCGAGAGGGCTGCTGAAGGACGGATTTATACCGATGTGGATTCCATTCCTTATAATCGGGTGGGGCTGCTTTTGGGGACAAATCCGATGAATCGTCTTGGTCGTCCCAACTCGTATTTTATCAATCGCATAAATACGGCTGTTAAGCTCTTTCATGCTGGGAAAATCGACTATATAATTGCCAGTGGAGATAATCACACCAGAGGTTATGACGAGCCTACGGCGATGCGTGACTCGCTGATGGCTCACGGTGTGCCGACAGAGCGTATAGTGCTTGATTACGCAGGTTTCCGTACTCTTGATTCAGTGGTCAGAGCTAAGGAGGTGTTTGGTTGCGACAGTCTCACCATCATTTCACAGGCAGATCATAACGCCCGAGCCTTATATCTCGCTGAAGCCAATGGGATAGAGGCAGTGGCTCTGTCAGCTCCGTTGAGAGCCGGGCGTTGGGTGAGGACGAGACTGGCGTTGAGGGAATGGCTTGCCCGTGACAAGATGATGCTTGACATATGGACTGGCAATCAGCCTCACTTCCTCGGTGAAAAAATAGAAATCCCGACAATATAGGCCATGGCAAAGAAAGTGTATCGCTCCAAGATAGGCATGTGGGTATGGGTAATCCTTATGATGACCTTTGGCATGATGTTTCTTTTGGCTAAAGAGATGTCATGGCGTTATGCGATATCAGTATGCGGCGGCATCATGGTATTGGATATTGTCTTAATGTTCGGATGTTGGTACGTCATCGACGGTGACGAGTTGGTGGTATATCGCCAATGCATCCCTAAGCGTTTCCCTATCTCCGCCATAACGGAAGTGCGCAAAACCACAGGTTACATAGGCACATCCGGCATGTCAAACCACCGCCTGACCATCACCTTCACCGACTCCTCGTCCCTCAGAAGCCGTACTCTGCTCCACATCTCCCCAATCCACCGCTCCAGCTTCATTACCCACCTCCTCCGCCAAAACCCCGCCATAAAAACAGATTGATTGACAATGGCGGAATCTCAGATTTTACGGAGAGTCCCGTAACGCAATTCTTTCTTCAGTATTTCGTAAATATAAGCTGGACTTTCTATATACATGTCGGTCTTTGGAGCACATAGTTTCTCAAATGTCTCGGAATTATGAAATAACAGCAATGCTTCTTCAAGACTGATGTTTTGATCCCTGATAAGCCATTCTACGACTTTTGCAGTGATGTATTCTACAAGAAATTCAAAGTTATTGTCCATAGTCACAGTTTCTTTATGTAATTCAGAGCCTTTTCAGTGTAGATTCAAAAAGTTATAATAGATGATGTACATGCTACGGGGCTACCTGATATCAGGTTGCCCCGTAGCATGTAATGATTATCTGGGAGTTGGCAGGTAATGGGATATGTCTAAGAAGAATGCCGGACCATATAATGAGCCTTCTAACTGCATCTTCTTGCCATTGCGCTTGATTTCAATGACATGACTGGTGCTTTTGTTAAAAATGTCAGGAGTAAAGGATGTAGTTGTGTAGTCAAAGAATTGGGTTGGACTTGGAATGTTATAACTGTTGTACTGCGACATGGGTACCATACTGCGTTTTACCATATTGTACCATGATTGCTTTTTAAAATTCAAAACATGGTCTGTCTTTAGGCTCCTGTTGTTTCTTCCGTTTTTCCAGGCATGTATATAGTTTTGGATGGCTGTTTGCCCATCAATTTTGAGAATTTCATCACCTGGTTGTAGGCCTAATCTTGAAGCAGGACTCTCTTCATATACGTAAGAAACAATTGACTTGTTGCCATTCTCCCAGCAAATGCCGCTATAGAGAAATGTTGGATCAACGAATATGTTATCCCCAGGGAATGCCCGACAGGCAGCCATCAGTTTCGGCACAGCAGCTCTGAGAGGAAATGGTTTGTTGAGTGTCTTTTTATATCTGAATTGCCATATAATCGGTGGAGTTGTCTGGGATGAGTCCTGCATGCGATGTGCATCCAGTACACTCACCTCTAAAAAATGCGAGTTTTCCACATCACGATGAGTATAACCTCCCTCTCTCACTCTCCGTGGTGCTTTTTTGAAGGAATTTACATAAATATGGTTTTTACGGCCATGGATGTATGTTCTTGACCCTTGGTCAATATAAGTGGTGGTCTGTGGAACATAGGTAGATGTCACCTGTTGGTCTTCATTGAATGCTATTGTTAGAATTAAGTCGGGATTTTCTTCGTCATATATTAACGGGAATCCATTGGCTTGAAGATTATCCAATGCCATCTCGGCATATTCTTTTTCAATCATTGGGTCATCGGATGTAGGTATAAAAGCGATGCGCCGATACTTCCCATAATCCTGGATTGACTTGTCATAAAGAATATGCGTGCCATGTTCACTTGAATTGTAGTCCAGTCTTTGTTGAGAGAACAATGTTATGCCTGACTTATATAAGTTGGCTTCGTCTAGCCCATATGTGGTGAGATTCGCAGGCGTAAAACTGAAGTTGAAATCTTTGTCGGCACGTATGGAGTGATATACAATATTCACCCTTCCATCGCTGGTTGATGGATTGATGGTTTCTTCTACAGCTTCTTGTCCCGTATTGAAATTACCTGCCGGTATACCATTGATAGATACGATGTAATCATATTCAGATAATGCTTCGTTTACAGATGGTGCGTCACTATCGAGGTCTTTCATGTATATGAATCCATAAGTATTGATAACCGATAGTTTGTCAGGGTTGTAAGGTGGAGCATATGCGAGAAGCAGTGGCTTGTGATGGTTGACCAGCGGAGTGGTTTGTTCTTTGTTCCTGTCTCTCTGCTTGGATTCCGCTTTCCCACCCAGCAGCGATGCTAATGATTGGGCTTGGGTTAGACTGGATGTAGTGAAGAATAACACTACTACTAATAACTTCAATACTTTTTCCATAGTATCTGAGGTAGATAAGCCATGGCTCCCTAATGGCTTGGTGTGGATATGCGAAAGCGTGAGAGTCTGTACTGTTGCTCTTCCCACGACTTGAGGCCTTCGCATTGCCCGGTATAGTAGGAACGAGCAACGCAGAAGCCCACGCTTGTATATGCAACCGATGCATCCAACCGTATCTCTTGCGAGATAGATGTTGGAGCAGATATTACATATCCACGGGCATCTACCGTTGCTTCATCCTTGACTATACCAGTGAAGTTTGCGAAGTTTCAAGTCGTCAAGAATCAAGCGTCAAGTAAACGCTTTCATATTATGTCTTTGCCTCCCGTCCCGCTTGACCCCAGACCGGGGCTTCTGCGATGCGGTCTGCGACTGCTAATTTAGTGACAAATTTTTGTAATTGCAATAGACTGTCATGAAAAGCTTAATTACCATGCGTTGGCTAATGTGATATGCTAAGCCTGATTAGTATCTTTGGGGATGTTAATTTTGTGGAGTGTTGTTATGTTTCATGTGAGATCTGCGTATATAGGGTGTGATATTAATAAATATTCATAGATTCTAAACACTCTTTTTATTATGAAATTTTGTCGCATTTATGCTTGTGTAGTGGTCGTTGTATTGATGTTTTCCGCTATGGATGCCGCTGGTCAGGAGGTCAATGACTCGATATTGGCTCGGTGGGAAAGGGAGCTTGAGCTTAACGAGGTAGTGGTCGTGGCAAGGCAGCCGGTTATGAAGCAGCAGCCTGACAAAATCGTGTATCTGACCAAGAATGACCCTTATGCCGTGGGACTCAATGGGGTGCAGGTACTTGACCGCATACCGCGTGTATCCGTTGTCAATGATATGGTGTCGGTGGCTGGAAAGTCGTCGGTGCGGTATATCATTGACGGTCATCTGCTTGAGATGCCCGATGATGCGATAGCTCTGCGACTCAAAAATCTCCAATCGTTAGGGATAGAGAAGATCGAACTGCTTACTACTCCTCCGGCGAAATATGCGGCTGCTGCCAATGTGGCTTATATAAGCATCACTACGAGAAACGAGTCACTCGGGACTCGTGGTAACTTGTGGGGTAACGGCAGTATCCGTGAGGATATCAGTTATCTGCTTGGTGGGAGCGTGTCTCATACCACGAGGAAAGTGGAGATTTCTGCCGATGCCAGTTGGCAGGATATGAAAGGGAAGAACGACCTTGACCGCACATATACGTTTGCCGACTATGTAAAGACATCGTGGCGTACTAATGATTTCACGAACCGTATCTTTGGAGCTAACGGACTTTTCAAATACAAGTTCACTGACTGCGTCTCTGCCGGAGTCATCGCCAATTTCAGCACTACACGCCTGAAAAGTTCGCTTATAGACACTACTGTTGATGACGGAATGGAATACCATTCATCTAACTACTCGCCCTCACGTCCAAACAATGCTATCACACTGACTGCTTTTACCGATTGGAAGTTAGACAATTCGGGCAAGATGCTGAGTATTACCTATAATTATTTCAACAGGGATGGTAAATCTTATTCGGAGGTTGAGACGGAGACTGCTTTTGGCTCAGGCACTAAACTGTCAGATGAAGGACATAACAAGTATCACATCCATTCGGTGAAATTGGATGCTGTGCTTCCGTTCTCGTTTATGAAGATGGAGACTGGAGCGGCTTATACATCTATTGGTAACAACACGCTGATCAATACGGCAAATCTTATGGATGGCGTATGGATTAATGATGCGTTGCGAAGCAATGCTTTTGACTATACTGAGAAGACCGCCGCGGTGTATATGAGCGCTGAGCGCAGTTTCTCAAATGCTTTTTTCGGTAAGCTGGGTCTGCGCTATGAGCATACCGATGTCCGTGGGCGTCAGACGGTGGGGATGGAACGCCATGACAACAGTTACGGTTATCTGTTTCCGACATTGACCTTCAGCTGGAACAAACAATCCATCGGACGCATCTCGGCATCGTATTCAATGGGCATATCGCGACCCAATTTCAGCGACCTGAATCCGTTTCGTTACTATTCCACCACTACGGACTATGTGTCAGGCAATCCTGACTTGAAGCCAAGCATATCTCACAATGCCGAAATCAACTACAGCTACAAAGGCATCTATGCGGTGCTCTACAATTCCTATAACCATGATGCCATAGGATACATTACGAGATTCAATGCTGACGGCAGCCAATACACTGTGCCTGAGAACTTTATTAATAGCAACAAGACCGGATTATATGCTGCTTATAATCGAGGACTATTCTCATGGTGGAATATCAAAGTCGGTGGCGAAGTGTTCTACACCCAAGCCGAGTCGCGTGTGCCAGATTTCGAGTATTCAAGTGATTATGGGTGGAGTGGCAAATTGGAGTTCAATACCTCATGGATGCTAAATCGCCAGAAAACTCTGATTTTCAACATCCGTTTCAGCCACTACTTCCCATATCACGAGAGGATGGTCAGGTATGATGGGTTTTCTCTGATAGGGGCTGATATAAGATACTCTCTGATGAACAATAGATTGAATCTGTCGCTTGCGGTCAATGACCCGTTTGGATGGAATATCACAAAATCTACAGCTTTCTACGATGATTTCACAGTCAACACACGTAATGATATCCATGCTCATGCCGTAGCGTTTCGAGCCTCATGGTCGTTCGGCGGCAACAAAGTCAACAACGTCCACCGTGACTCTAAAGAACGCGAGTCCTCTCGCAGCTACTGATTAGTATAGATTGAGCTGAAATCGTAGGGACATGCCGTGGCATGTCTGCGGCTACCAACGGTGAAGATTACATCGCCTGTGAAGCGGACATGCCACGGCATGTCCCTACAGATGTTGACTGGATGTGTCTTTGGGGACAAGGAGGGCGGAGAGTTCCCAGAGGAGGTAAAGGGGGAGGAAGACTACGGCGAGGGTGAAGGGGTCACCGGTGGGGGTGACTACGGCGGCGAGGATGAGGAGGGCTACTATGGCGTGGCGGCGGAAGCGAGTGAAGATGTTGCGTGTCAGGATGTGGAGTCTTCCCAGCATCCATGCCACTAAGGGCAGCTCGAAGATGATGCCCATGGTCAGGATGAGGGTCAGAAAATTATCCATGTAGGAGTCGAGGGAGAGGGTGTTGGTGACGGCTGATGTCAGATTGTATGTGGCGAGAAATCGGAGCGTCAACGGAAATACGAGCAGATACCCGACAGCTACGCCGATATAAAACATAACTGTTCCGAGCAGGTATGCGGTGCGCGCTCCGCGTTTTTCCTCTGGCAGCAATGCCGGCGATACGAACGTCCAAAGCAGATAGAGCAGCACAGGGAATGACAAGATAAGCGCCGTCCATAGACTCAGAGAGAAATGGAGAAAGAACTGCGTGGATAGGTTGAGGTTGATAAGGCTGATTTCAAAGGGCGTGATAGCAAAGTCAGGCATGAAATTACCTCCAACGTTGCCCAACCAGCGGTAGAGGATGAAGTCAGAGCTGCATGGAGCCATTATCACGTGATCCATCAGCCACGGCATGGCAGCAAAGCATCCAGCCCCTACTGCCACGAGCAACAGAAGCATCCGGATCATCACCTTGCGCAATGCGTCAAGGTGATCCCAAAACGGCATGTCGCCGTTATCGTTTGTCTGACCCTTTGCGGTCGGAGTCATCTTGACGGTTTACCTCGTCAGTAACCTCGTTGAGTCCGTCCTTAAATGAGCGGACACCTTTGCCGAGACCACGCATCAGTTCAGGGATTTTTCTGCCACCGAACAGGAGGAGTATTACCACGGCGATGAGGATGATTTCACCAGTGCCGAGATTGAGAAATCCAGTTATCATATGATGTTATGAGATTTGTAAGAATTATAAGAATTATCTTGCTCAGCAGTCATAAAACTGCGTGAAAGCCCGGGTAATCATCATGTGGTCATCGGCATAGGCAGTCTCACGGACTGAGTGCATCGCCCACAGGGCAGCTCCCATATCCACGCCACGCAGGTCAATCTGCGAAGTCAGGATATTGCCGAGAGTAGAGCCTCCAGCCACATCGCTGTGGTTGACGAAGTATTGGTATGGTACTCCTGCCTCCTCACACACTGTGCGGAACACAGCCGCCGAGTCGGCATCGGTCATGTACTTGCAGTTGGCATTAATCTTGATGACCGGACCGCCGCCGAGCACAGGGTGGTTGGTCGGATCATGCTTTTCGGGATAGTTGGGATGTATGCCGTGAGCATTGTCGGCTGAGACCATGAATGACGATGCCACTGCACGGAGATAATCCTCCTCGTTTCCGCCGAGGGCTGTTGTGATTCGCCTGCATATGTGGGCGAGGACTGGCGATGCCGCACCCTGTTTGGTGCCGCTGCCAGTCTCCTCATTGTCAAAAATTGCCATGACGCGGGTCATGCGCTGAATGCCTGTTGATGCGGTAAGAGCGGATACAGCAGCATGCACCATCGACAGGTCATCCAGGCGCCCCGAGCTGATGAACTCGTCATTAAGCCCAAGCAGACAGCCTTTTGTGGTATCATACAGGCTGAGATCAAAATCCAGGATGCGGCTGCTTTCCACGCCTAATTGTTCCGAGACCAGTCGGATGAGCAGCCCGTCGGCTTCGGCTCGTTCGCTGATATGCCCGAGCACCGGCAGCATGTCTTTCTGCTTGGAGAGCGGATTACCATCGTTGACCTGACGGTTGAAGTGTATGGCAAGGTGCGGTATGGTCAGAAGCGGACGGTCGATGCGGATCAGCCGTGTCTCGGGACGCAGCGGGTCATCAGTGCGGAGTATTACGCGCCCGGCTATGGATAGAGGGCGGTCAAACCATGTATAGAGTATCGGACCGCCATAGACCTCGGTGTTGAGCTTGACGATATTGCCGTCGGTGACCATCTCGGCGCTGGGTTTGATGCGGAATCCCGGAGAGTCGCTGTGAGCCGATATGATTTTGAATCCCTCGGCAGCATCACCTTCGCCCACGATGAAGGCAAACAGGGCAGAGCCGTTGGCTGTGGTGTAATATTTGCCGCCCCGATGCAGTTCCCAATGGTTGCGACGGTCAAGTTCGGTAAAGCCAGCATGGTCAAGAATGTGCCGTAGGGTATGTATGGCATAGAAGTTGCATACGGATGCATCCATGAAGTTGAGCAGTCCGTGTATTGAGTTTCCGAAGTCTTTCATATTGATGAGGTATTTGGAGTTGTAGAGGTTTTGTTGAAGTAACGGCGCGTTTCCTCCTTGACTTTCTTGCGCAGGAGTATCAGCGCGAGCATGGTGTGGAATGCCATGAAGGCGTAAAACAGGTCGCAGAGTCCTACTGCTGCCTTGAGCGGTACGACTGCGAAGAGTATCAGCGAGAGTATAAAGAAGTAGGTGTACCAGCGGGCTTTACGTCGCCCCCAGAGGTAGCTGGCACATGTAAAGCCATAGAACGAGTAGCTGAACATTGATGACATGGCGAAGCATAGAACTATGGTCAGGAGAAACATGTCGCCGTAGGGTATGGCGGTGCGAAATGCCTGCATTGCCACGGTCAGTCCCTGCACCTGACCTGATGATATGTCGCCGCACAGCAGTATCGCCAATGCCGTCAGAGTGCATACAAGCCCGGAGTCTATGGCGGGACCGAGCATCGCCACGAGTCCTTCCTTGACAGGCTCGGTGTTGCGTGATGCACCGTGCATGATGGTCGCAGTGCCTATGCCTGCATCGTTGACAAATGCCGCGCGCCGTGCCCCTATGATGGCTATGCCTGCAAGTGCTCCCCATCCGGCACGGAGATTGAACGCCTCGGTGAATATGGACGCGATTACTCCTGGCACATCCTGTATGTGCGTCACGATGATGTAGCTCACAAGGGCGAAATAGAGTGCGACCATAAACGGCACGAGATATGATGCCACCTTGGCGATGCGCCTGATGCCACCGAGTACCACCAATGCCACTACCGCGGCGATGGCTACACCTATGGCAAATCGAAGGCTTACGGTGTCGGCTCCGTCCCACACTCCAGCCACGAGTGCCTCGGTAAGTTGGTTGGCGTTGAGTATGCAGAGCGTGCCGAGCATACCGGCAAAAGCGAATGTGATAGCCAATGGCTTCCACTTCCGTCCCAGACCGCGCTCTATGATATGCATCGTGCCTCCCTGCGGATTGCCGTCACGGTCGCGACCTTTATACTTTATGGCGAGTACACCCTCGTGGTATTTGGTTGACATGCCTACCAGTGCACTCATCCACATCCAGAATATAGCTCCGGGTCCCCCCATCATAAGGGCGATTGCCACGCCGGCTATGTTGCCCATGCCGATGGTAGCAGAGACTGCCGAAGCGAGTGCTTGCAGCGAACTGATCTGCCCGGTGGCTTTGCCGTCGGCGCTCTGCTTTGTACGGAGCACTCTGATGGAGTGGGGCAGACGGCGCAACGAGGTGAAACCGCTGTAGCACATCAGGAACAGTCCGCCTCCTATCAGGAGTACGAACAGCGGATAGCCACACAGGGCATCGGCTATCGTGGTGAGCCATTGACCGGCGTAATCCAGTATGCCGTTTATATCAAGGGTGTGTAGTGAGGTGGTTAATGTTGGTGTCATTCAGAGGAATGGTAGAAAACAGAGACAATATGCTAAGATATCTTAAAACATTTGACTGTATGTTTATGTTATTACAAATATACGGAGAAGTCGAGAGCAAAGCAAAATTTATTGTGCTTTGCCGAGCGCCGAGTATATCAGACGAAGTCAAATATAACCAAAAAAATTTTCATTACATAAATACTTAAAAAGTTATGCGTCATTTCCCAAAAATTTCAAGTGCTTTGGTTATATCTGCACTTGCTGTTAGCACAATCACGGCTCAGGAATCGGCTGTTGAAATCCCAGATGATACAGTCATACTCAATGCCAATGCCGAGGAGCTTAACACCGAAGCTCATCAGCGCATCTTCAATGCTCTTTTTGAACCGGATGGTTGGCACTACGAGGTACGGCAGGCTCCGCGCTTCCTGTTTGTCGACAAGAAAGGGCGTGTCGCTCTCGGTATTGGCGGCATGCTCAAAGGTACTCTGCAATATGACTTTGACGGATCGGTCGACGGTAATGGTTCCTTTGTCCCGCATGACATCCCTGTACCGTCTGACCCGGAGATGCGCTCTGGATTTGACGGCACGGTCAATAATTCAAAGTTATACATCAAGCTGGTGGGTCATCAGGAGAAAATCGGCAACTATGGCATGTATATCGAGACTGAATTTTCGGGCGGAGAGAGCGGCAACTGCTTCAAGCTGAAACAGGCATGGGCTAACATTGGCCGTCTGCGTGCAGGTCTTGCTACTGCGCTTTTCAATGACGATGATGCAGCTCCATTTACCGTTGATGAGCAAGGTCCTGCGGGAGGTACATGTTCTGACAATGTGGGCATCCAGTGGACTCCGCGTTTCGGCAAAGACAAGCAATGGACGGTCGGAGTGGCTGTCGAAGTTCCTCAGGCATCATATACTCTCACCGATGATACGCATAAGATTGCCCAGCGCGTCCCTGACATCCCTGCTTACATCCAGTATGGGTGGAATGGCGGTGACAGCCGTGTGCGACTGTCCGCCCTGCTCCGAAATCTGTCGTATCGCGATGTCCTCACAGCCGACAATCGCACAGCCACAGGCTGGGGCGTGGAATTGAGCGGAAACATCGCTAGTATCCCTAACACGACTATATTCTATCAGTGCATGTATGGTAAGGGCGTTGCCCAGTATCTCAACGATCTCAGCGGCATGGATTACGATCTTATCCCCTCGGTCGACGAAGCAGGCAAGCTGATAACTCCCGGTACACTGGGATATTTCGCAGGTGTGCAATATGATTTCTCGAGCAAATTCTTTATGTCTGCCACCTACAGTCAGTGCCGCCTCTACAATCAGGAGTCGCTCGGCGCGGATGCGTATCGCTACGGTCAGTATGTAGCCGTCAACGGCGTGTTTGAACCCGTCACAGGACTCCAGTTCGGTCTCGAATACCTCTGGGGCAAACGCACTGACAGCTGCCACATATCCAATCATGCCAACCGCATGATGCTTATGGCAGCCTATAGCTTCTAATCTCCTGAATTATAATGTACAACCATGGCGCAGCCCCTCAAATCAGGGAGTCTGCGCCATGTCCCTTATGTGGGGTAGTTTGCTATGCCTGTAGGCATATACAGCATTTCTGTATTATTCCTCGCAGAAAAATATTTCAAAAAATTCCGCAAAAATTTTGCAGAATTAAGAAAAGTCCTTAACTTTGCAATCGTCAAAACGAAATGACACAGACACCTTGCCTTGTGGTGTAATGGTAGCACGTCGGATTCTGGTTCCGCCTGTGAGGGTTCGAATCCTTCCAAGGCAACACAAAGAAAGAGCTAAGTCGCTAAGATTTAGCTCTTTCTTCTTTCTTATAGTTCGTAAAAATGTTTTTATATTTTACGAGTACTGAATTTCGGGCGATGTGGACATTTGGGGTGATGAAA
>LUJR01000005.1 GCA_001689515.1 Bacteroidales bacterium M7 | reverse complement strand
CGGCGCGCACGGGCGCCAAAACGACGGCGCGGGGCTGCCGGGGGCTTGCCGGGGGCAGGGCATCAGCGCCAATGTCGGGATTATAAGTCTTATAAATCTTATAAGTCTTATAGAGCCTATCGGGGCGGACATGCCGCGGCATGTCCCTACAGGATGGGGGGCTTTAATGAGCCTTTCTCATATTATATAAGGTGGGAGGAGGGGTTTTGGTGGAAATATTTGTCTACTTGGGGGAAATTGAGTAATTTTGCGGTTGCTTTGGCTCTTTATGGCTGAGGTTAAACAAAAACATTAAAGCGTTACACGATATAGACGATGAAAATCACTTTTCCTGACGGAAGTGTCAAAGAATTTGACAACGGCACGACTCCGCTGCAGATTGCAGAAAGCATAAGTCCGCGACTGGCACAGGACGTGCTCGCCGCTTCAGTCAACGGTCAAGAATGGGATCTCAGCCGCCCCGTCAACGAGGATGCAGAACTGAGCCTGTATAAATGGGACGATGCCGAGGGCAAGCATGCCTTCTGGCACAGTTCGGCACACCTTCTCGCCGAAGCCCTCCAGGAACTGTACCCTGGGGTAAAATTCGGTATCGGTCCGGCTATCGAAAACGGATTCTACTACGATATCGACCCCAACGGCCACACAATCACAGCTGCCGATTTCCCCAAAATCGAGGAGAAGATGTTGGAGCTGGCACGTCAGAAAAACGATATCGTGCGCAAGGACATAACCAAGAGCGATGCTCTGAAGATGTTTGGTGACAGAAACGAGGAATACAAGTGCGAACTTATCAGCGAACTTGAGGACGGACACATCACCACCTATACCCAGGGCAACTTCACCGACCTCTGCCGCGGTCCGCACCTTCCCAACACCGCCCCTATCAAGGCTGTCAAAATCATGTCGCTTGCCGGCGCATACTGGCGCGGCGACGAAAAGCGCAACCAGCTCGTCAGAGTATATGGCGTGACATTCCCCAAGAAAAAAATGCTTGATGAATATCTCGCCATGCTGGAGGAAGCCAAGAAGCGCGACCACCGCAAGCTCGGCAAGGAGATGGAGCTGTTTGCGTTCTCACAGAATGTCGGTGCCGGTCTGCCACTATGGCTCCCGAAGGGTGCCGCGCTGCGTGACCGCCTCGAACAGTTCCTGCGCAAAATCCAGAAACAATACGGTTACCTCCAGGTAATCACTCCGCATATCGGTAACAAGATGCTCTATGTCACCTCGGGTCACTATGCAAAATATGGCAAGGACTCGTTCCAGCCGATACATACACCCGAAGAGGGCGAGGAATATCTGCTCAAGCCGATGAACTGTCCCCACCACTGCGAGATATTCAAGGCATTTCCGCGTTCATACCGCGAGCTGCCTCTGCGTCTGGCAGAATTCGGCACCGTATACCGCTACGAACAGAGCGGCGAGCTCCACGGACTGACCCGCGTGCGCGGCTTTACGCAGGATGATGCCCACATCTTCTGCGCTCCCGACCAGATCAAGGACGAGTTCCTAAAGGTCATGGATATCATCTTCTATATATTTAAGGCGTTGAAGTTTGACAACTTCGAGGCACAGATATCACTGCGCGACCCCAACAACAAGGAGAAATACATCGGCTCAGACGAGAACTGGCACCTTGCCGAGCAAGCCATCATAGAGGCTTGCGCCGAAAAGGGACTTAAAGCACGCACCGAACTCGGCGAGGCAGCTTTCTACGGTCCGAAACTCGACTTCATGGTCAAGGATGCCATCGGTCGCCGCTGGCAGCTCGGCACAATCCAGGTCGATTACAACCTGCCCGAACGCTTCCAGCTCGAATACACCGGAGCCGACAACCAGAAGCACCGTCCGGTGATGATCCACCGCGCGCCTTTCGGCTCCATGGAACGATTCGTGGCAGTGCTCCTCGAACACACCGCCGGACGCTTCCCCCTGTGGCTGGCACCCGACCAGGTGGTGGTGCTCCCCGTCAGCGAGAAGAGCAACGACTACGCATTTGAAGTAGCCAAGCAGCTCAATGCACTTGACATCCGCGCCACTGTGGACGACCGCAACGAAAAAATCGGCAAAAAGATCCGCGACAATGAGTTGAAGCGCATCCCCTACATGCTGATTGTCGGGGAGCAGGAAGCTGAAAACGGCGAAGTTTCTGTAAGAAAACAGGGCGAAGGTGACAAAGGTAAGATGAAAATTGCTACCTTTGCAGAATCTTTGGCCAAGGAAATCGAGGAAATGACCTCACAGACAACAGAAGCCCAAGGCTAACAGACACACAACAAACTCACATACAACCACTTACAATCCTTAATGGAGAAAAAACCGTTCAGACCTTCACCCGGACCGCGTCGTCCGGGCACCGGTGGTCCCATGAGAAGGGGCCGTCGGGTTGAAAACAAAAACCCTCATAATATCAACGAGTTTATCCGCGCCCAGGAAGTACGACTCGTAGGTGACAATGTTACCCCTGGAGTCTATCCGATAGCCGAAGCCATCAAGATAGCCGATGATGAAGGTCTCGATCTGGTAGAAATCTCCCCTACCGCCGAGCCCCCGGTGTGCAAGATACTTGACTACCAGAAGTTTCTCTATCAGCAGAAGAAGAAGCAGAAGGAAGCCAAGGCGAAAGCTACAAAGGTAGTGGTCAAGGAGATACGTTTCGGGCCCCAGACCGATGACCATGACTACAACTTCAAGCTCAAGCATGCCCAGGGATTCCTGCAGGAAGGTTCCAAGGTGAAAGCCTATGTATTTTTCAAGGGTCGCTCCATCCTGTTCAAGGAGCAGGGAGAGGTATTGCTTCTCCGCTTTGCCAACGACCTTGAAGAATACGGAAAGGTAGAACAAATGCCAGTACTTGAGGGCAAGCGTATGATCATCATGCTCTCGCCCAAAAAGAAATAACACCAACCCAATTTACTAACAACACTTACAATGCCCAAGATTAAGACTAATTCCGGTGCCAAAAAGAGGTTCGCCCTTACCGGATCAGGAAAGATCAAGAGAAAGCACGCCTTCAAGAGTCACATCCTGACCAAGAAGACCAAGAAGCAGAAGAGAAATCTGACCCACTTCACCACAGTGGCACACGCTGACGTCAACAACGTAAAGTCGCTCCTCGCACTTAAGTAATACCGTCAACCGTCACTCCGCCCGGGCTTTCTCGGGACACATCAAACACATTAACAGTTTATTAACCGAATGCGCAGCCACCAAACATCAAAGTGCTAAAAAGCCGCTGACATTCACAATCATTCTGAACAATGCCAAGATCAGTAAATCACGTAGCTTCACGAGCTCGCCGCAAAAAGATCCTCAAACTCACCCGTGGTTACTACGGATGCCGCCGCAATGTGTGGACCGTAGCCAAGAACACATGGGAAAAAGGTCTGACTTATGCTTACCGCGACCGCAAGGACAAGAAGCGCAACTTCCGCGCCCTCTGGATCCAGCGTATCAATGCCGCAGCCCGCATGGAAGATCTCAGCTACAGCAAGCTCATGGGTCTCATCCACAAGTCAGGCATCGAGATCAACCGCAAGGTGCTCGCTGACCTCGCCCTCAACAATCCCGCCGCTTTCAAAGCTATCGTTGAGAAGGTTAAGCAGGCTTAAGATGTCTGAAGCATAACAATACGACACAAATAAAACGAATCCGGTCTCATGGAGGATATCCTCTTGAGACCGGATTTGCTATGGTGTTATTTTAAGGACTTTAAGGTCATTAAAGACCTTAAGGACTTTAATGCTCTGGGGAGGTTCAGCGGAGGGAGTCGAGGCAACGGTGGATTTTCTCGTAGGTGGCTACGCGCGTGGGGACGAGAGGGAGGCGGAGCTCGTTTTCTATCATACCCATGTCAGCGAGGGCGCACTTCACTCCCGCGGGGTTGCCGTCGACAAACAACAGGCTGAACAGCTCTGTAAAGCGATGGTGGATGGCACGAGCCGCGTCATATTCACCTGCCAGTCCGAGACGGACCATTTTGGAAAATTCACGAGGGAAAGCATTGCCGATGACAGAGATGACACCTACCGCGCCGAGTGTTATAAGCGGGAATGTGATGCCGTCATCACCAGATATGACCATGAAGTCCTTATCCTTACACTTGATGATCTCATCCATCTGGCTGATATTGCCGCTTGCTTCCTTGATACCGATGACATTGGGGCACTCTTTAGCCACTCTGAGCGTGGTATCAGCAGTCATGTTGACACCTGTGCGACCTGGCACATTATATAATATGACAGGGATGGGGCATGCATCTGCTATCGCCTTATAGTGCTGGAAAATTCCTTCCTGCGACGGCTTATTGTAATAAGGCACCACCGAAAGTATGGCGCTGAACTTGTGGAGATTGTCGATTGACTTCATCTCCTCTATCACTCCAGCAGTGTTATTACCACCGAGACCAAGCACAAGCGGTACGCGCCCAGCCACACGATCAACGACAAAGCGGCGTACCTGGGCACGCTCGTCCTGCGACAGTGCAGGAGTCTCGGCAGTGGTTCCGAGCACCACAAAATAGTTGGTGCCGCAACCTACCTGATATTCGATAAGACGCGCCAAAGCGTCAAAGTCTATGGATTTGTCAGCTTTGAAGGGTGTTATGAGAGCCACCCCCATGCCTGAAAGGTTCGGTCGAGCCATAAATAGGATTGAGATTTTTCTTGACACAAAATTAGGGATAATTATTCACCTTTCAAAACAGCCGCACCGCAAAATATGTCACTAATCAGACCTTAAGCAGACACTGTGGTGACCCATATCAGCAGTTACAGACGCATTATGACTAAAATATGTGAATATATTTTAATTCACATGGGCAATTTTTGATTTTATTAGAATATTTTCATACATTTGCAGCCGAATCACGCTGCGGCATATACGTTTCTATTCACTTTACGGATCTGCCGAATTTACGTGCTAAATTTCAAACACACATATATATTTTCTCACATTTCTATTACATCAACCTAAAAAGGCTCATGAAACATTTGAAAAAAATGCTCTTAGGCGGCATGGTAGCCCTCGGCGCATTGGCGCAGCAGGCATCAGCAGCCACATTTGTAGGTGACCGAACGGATTTCCGTGACGAGACCATCTACTTCGCCATGACGACACGCTTCTATGACGGCGACCCCAACAACAACGTATATTGCTGGGACGGCGTCAACAATATCAAAGACCCCGAGTGGCGCGGAGACTTCAAAGGACTCATACAAAAGCTCGATTACATCAAAGCCCTCGGTTTCACCGCAGTATGGATCACCCCTATCGTAGAAAACGGTTCCGGACTTGACTACCACGGCTACCACGCCATGGACTTCTCCAAAATAGACCACCGCTATGTATCTAAAGAGTCGACTGATGCAGATGCCGACGTGGCGTTCCAGGAACTCATAGACGAGGTGCACAAACGCGGCATGAAACTCGTGCTTGACATCGTGCTCCAGCATACCGGCAACTTCGGCGAAGGCAAACTCTGCCGCATGTTCAAGAAGGACTACACCAAAGACCTCGGTGACATCAACGCCTCGATGCTCGTAGTACCTCAGAGCGAAGGCGGCCAGCTCCCCACCAACTATCCGTCAATGCAGCCAAGTGCACAGTATGGCACACGTCTTGCGATGATGAAGAACTCAGACTTCACCAACCGCGACACCCACAACTACTGGCACCACAAGGCATGGTTTGACTGGGACGACCCCTCACGCTGGTGGGGACAGATCGCAGGTGACTGCGTAGACCTCAACACCGAGCACCCTGCAGTGGCAGAATACCTGGTAGACTGCTACTCACGCTTCATCAAGATGGGTGTTGACGGCTTCCGTATCGACACCGCCGGTCACATACCCCGTCTGTCATTTAACAACAACTTCCTCCCCCAGCTCATGGCAGCTTCGGAGACTCCCGAGGCAAAAGCCAAGCGCGGCAACACACCCTTCTTCATGTACGGCGAAGTCTGCGCCCGCTCAATGGAGGTAATATACCGTGGCGAGAACTACAACTGCTCTCCCTGCTACTATACATGGAAAGAGTCAAAGGACTATCCCTGGGACTACGACCCCAAATCATGGGACTCTGTGGTAGCAATACCTACCGAGACCGAAGGCTCACATGACTATGAGACCGTCAGCGGCCACACCAACTGGGAGTCAGTGCTCCAGAGCGGCAAGGACGACCTCGGCCACGCCGACGCGATCATGCGCAAGAGCAACAACGCCCTGCTCAACGGCAACGAATACCACACCCCCGACTACTCTGACTACTCAGGCATGAGCGTCATCGACTTCGCCATGCACTGGAACTTCAACTCTGCCCAGGGCGCATTCGGAGTACACCGTCAGGACGACCTCTACAATGACGCATCCTACAACGTGGTATACGTGGACTCACACGACTACGCACCCGACAGCAACTACCGCTTCACCGGTACACAGGACACATGGGCTGAAAACCTCTCCCTGATGTTCACCTTCCGCGGCATCCCCTGTATCTACTACGGCTCGGAAGTGGAATTCCAGAAAGGCATGCCCATCGACAAGGGTGCCGTACTGGCTCTCAAGGAATCAGGACGCGCATATTTCGGCGGCTATCTCGAAGGCAACGTGAAAGTCAACGACTTCGCTGACTACTCCGACGCCACCGGCAACCTTGCCTCTACCCTATCATACCCCCTCGCCCGCCACATACAGCGACTAAACAAGATCCGTGCCGCCGTGCCCGCCCTCCGCAAGGGGCAGTACAGCACAGAAGGCTGCTCAGGCAAGATGTCATACAAGCGCCGCTATGTCGACGGCAATACCGACAGCTATGCCCTTGTGACCGTCAGCGGCAGCTCCAAATTCACCGGCATCCTCAATGGCACATACGTAGACGCTATCACCGGTGACACCAAGACCGTAACCGACAACACCCTCGATGTCACATGCTCAGGCAAGGGCAACCTCCGTGTGTATGTGCTCAACACCTCCAAGACTCCCGCTCCCGGCAAGGTAGGCGAAGACGGCAAGTACCTCTATGCATCAGCTCCCGTAGACCAGCCCTGGACCGAATGGCCTGACGAGACAATGCCTGACGAGACATGGACAGTCAAGCCCGCAGGCGGCGGTGGCGGCGGCGGCGAAATCGAAGAGCCCGAAGTGCCCATCGCACCTGCCATCGAGGACGGCGAACAGGCTATCTTCTTCGAGAACACATCAGACTGGGGCGGCTACATCAACGCCTGGATCTGGAACGACACCGAAAACTACACCGGCGGCTCATGGCCCGGTCAGACCCTCACCTACCTCGGCAACAAGGTATGGAAGTGGACATACACCGGCACCGAAACCATCGCAGACGACGCCCTCATCATATTCAGCAACGGCAGCGAGCAGGTACCCGCACGCAACCAGGGCGGATTTGACTACGTCAACGGCGGCTACTACACACAGAGCGGATATGTCAAGACCATCGAGCCTGAGACAGCAACCCCCCGAGTAGCGGTATCACCCAACGGCGGAAACTTCACCGAGACACTCAAAGTCACCCTAAAAGCCAATGCAGCCACTACATTGGCAACATATAAGGTGGGCAACGGTGTAGCCGAGACATTCACAGGCACCGCCACTGTCACCATCGGAGCCGACATGGCTGTAGGCGAATCAGTAACCATCCTCTGGACTGCTACCGACGGCACCGACACCAACATCGGCGAAGCTACCTTCACCAAGGTAGATAAGCCCAAGGGCATCACCATCTATGCCGACAACTCAGAAGTCAACTGGACACCCCTCAAGGTACACCACTTCGATGCCAACGCATCAAGCTGGCCTGGAGTGGACATGCTCAAGGTAGCCGAGCACATCTATACCTACACAGTGCCCGACGGCACACGCGGCTTGGTATTCAACAACGGTGCCGGCGGTAACAAGAACCAGACCGAAGACTATAACAACCCCGTCAACAACCACCTCTATCTCATCAAAGCCAACGGCGACAACAAAGCCAAGGTAGAGGACCTCGGAGAATATACGGGCGCATCGATAGGCGACATGTATGTCAACGACCTCTATGCCGGCATCGAAGTCAGCCTCGTTCCTGGCGGCATCCTCGTCAGCTCATCGGTCAACGGCATGGTACACATTTCGACAATCTCAGGTCAGATGCGCAGCGTTGCAGTCACACCCGGCCAGACATTGATCGACGGACTTGAAGGTTTCTATATCGTCAATGGCAAGAAACTCTTCGTCAAGTAAACGATAATACATAGTCATATTCATGAGCGTCACCTCCCGATATGGGATGGTGACGCTCTCTTTATTCCGCATATTTCCAAGTTTTTCGCTAAATTAACATTATTTATGTTTAGGGGGGGGTAATTTGCAAACAAATGTGTAATTTTGCGATGGAATATTAAAACATCTTTCTATAAGATCGCAAGTGTAGTAATGTGACAAATATATGTAATTTTCATTAACCTAATCTATCTACTTAATCCACATTTCTAAAGCATGAAAATTTTAAAAAAAATGCTCTTTGACGGATTGGTCGCGCTCGGAAGCCTGGCACAGCAGGCATCAGCAGCCCATTTCACTGGCGACCGCTCCGACTTCCGTGACGAGACCATCTATTTCGTCATGACAGCCCGTTTCTATGACGGAGACATCACTAACAACACCTATTGCTGGGACGGCAAGAACAACGTCGATGACCCCGAATGGCGAGGCGATTTCAAAGGTCTCATCGAGAAGATGGACTACCTTAAGGCTCTCGGTTTCACAGCCATCTGGATTACGCCCGTGGTAGAGAATGCCTCAGGTCTTGATTACCACGGCTACCACGCCATCAACTTCCAGAAAGTGGATCCTCGCAACGAGAGCGATGACGTGAAATTTCAGGATGTCATAGACGAAGCACATAAGCGCGACATGAAAATCGTGCTTGACGTCGTGCTCCAGCACACCGGCAACTTCGGCGAGGAATACCTCTGCCCGATGTTCCAGAAAGCCAACATCAAGAACCAGTCAAACCATCAGCGCACGATGCAGATGCATCCCGACAGCAAGCTGCCTGAGGATTACTGGTCGCTCATACCCGGGCACCAGCATGACGCACGCATCGAACTGCTCAAGAACGTCAAAGGCACAGGCGGCGACCCCAACAACTACTGGCACCACGTAGGCCAGGCATGGGACTGGGACGACCCCTCACGCTGGTGGGGTCAGATAGCAGGTGACTGTGTGGACCTCAACACCGAGAATCCCCACGTGTACAACTACATCGTCGACTGCTACACCAAATTCATCGATATGGGTGTCGACGCCTTCCGTGTGGACACATCCGGTCATATTTCACGTCTGACATTCAATAAAGTGTTCATACCTCGCTTCCATGCCGCAGCCGAAAAAGCCAAGGCAAAGCGCGGAGGTGCGCCATTCTATATGTTCGGCGAAGTTTGTGCCGTATCGGAAGAAGTCATCTACCGCAATCAGCACTTCAACTGCTCACCGTGCTTCTATACATGGAAAGAGACAAAAGACTATCCATGGGACGAAAAGGAAGAATCTTGGAACGGTCTGACATACAGCGAAGTCAATCCATCAGCATATGCCAACACCACAAACGGAGCATCAGTGCTGGCACAAGCCACCGACTATCTCAACCACGATGCATCCATCATGCCGAATTCCAATAACGCATTCCTTAACGGCAATGAGTACCACACACCTGACTACTCCCAGGCATCAGGCTTCAATGTTATCGACTTCCCGATGCACCAGCGTTATTACCGGGCAAGCAATGCCTTTACCGTGCGCAGCGAAGACCACCTCTACAACGATGCCACATGGAATGTAGTGTATGTCGACAGCCACGACTACGGTCCCAACGGATACAAAGTCAACGCATTTGACGGCACCGAGGACACCTGGGCTGAGAACCTGTCGCTCATGTTCACATGGCGCGGCATACCTTGCGTGTTCCAGGGCACAGAAACACGTTTCCGCCGCACCGGTGGCTACGTAATCGACCAGGGTATCAATGTCGCCCTCAAAGAGACCCTCCGCGCATACTACGGCGGCTATCTTACAGGCTCGATAAATACCACCGACTTCACCGAATACACCGATGCAACCGGCAACCTCGCCGCCTCCCTCACCCATCCTCTGGCTCTCCATCTCCAGCGTCTCAACAAGATCCGCGCCGCCGTGCCCGCTCTCCGCAAAGGCCAGTACAGCACCGAAGGATGCTCAGGCGAGATGTCGTTCAAGCGTCGTTACACCAACGGCACCACTGACTCCTATGTGCTCGTGACTATCAGCGGCAGTTCCACATTTACCGGCATACTCAACGGCAAATATGTAGATGCCATAACCGGCGATGTGAAAAACGTCACCGACGGAACCCTCACAGCTGACTGCTCCGGCAAAGGCAACATGCGCATCTATGTGCTCAACGGTCCCGGCAAAATCGGCGATGACGGCAAATACCTTTACGCCGCATCTCCCGTATCATTGACGCAGCAACCTTATGACGGACAAGAGGAAGCACCCGAGACCGTAACAAAGCGTGACGATGGTCCCTTCACCCTCCCCTCAGTATTGTTCAACCCTGGAGCAGGCGCGTTCAAGACAGAGACACAGACTGTCACAGCATCGCTGAGCGAAGATGCCAACACCGGATGGTACAAAGTAGGCGACAGCGACAAAGTCACCCTCACATCAGGCTCGTCACAGACTTTTACAATCGGCGAGGATATGAACTACGGTGACAACATCCAAGTCACATGGGGAGCGACAGGCGAAGACGGTAACGAAAACACCGGCACAGCCACCTACCGCAAGGTTGACCCCAACGCAGTAATCACAGTGTACGTCAAGTCATCAATCGTACCCAACATCTATGCATGGGAGGTGACAGGCAGCACCACCACAAAATTCTGCGGCGAATGGCCCGGAAAGGCTATGACATCCAAGACCACAGTCAACGGCGAAGAATTCTACTACGAGACATTTGCCGACGCAGAGGAAAGTGTCAACATCATCCTCAATGGCGGTGGCGGACAGACCGCTGACATCACAGGCATAACCGAAGACACATATTTCGAATACAACGGCGGTTCTCAGTACACCAAGCTCGACATTGACGACCCACGCCCCCAGCCCACAAAACCTGTAGTCAAGGCAAATCCTAATGGAGGCATGTCGTTTACCGAGTCTATCACCGTCAGCCTGACAGTCAACCCTGCCGGCGTACCCATCCACTACACTATCGACGGCTCTGTTCCCACATCTTCTTCAGCCACATACGATGCTCCTCTGACATTCACAGAGACCACAACCCTCAAGACCTATGTAGAGAAAGATGGCGAAAGCAATGTTCAGACATTCGTATATACGAAAACCGAAGCTCCCGTTCCGGGTGCTGTGAGCGTGTATTACGATGGCGACTGGACTGACCTTCACATCTATGTGTACAATGACGGTGGCGAACTCGCCAAATGGGACAATGCCCCCGCCATGACACTCGACCCCGTAACCGGATACTACATGTACAACCTGCCTGATGCTTTCAAAAACTCCAGCATCATCTTCAAGAGCAACGGCCAGCAGTATCCCGGACAGGGACAGTCAGGTCTGGAAGTCAAAGGCAAGAGCATGATATTCCACCACTCCGCCAACCAGTGGGTAGAATACACACCGCTTACAGCCGAAGATATCAACGACCTCACCGATGCACTTGACATCCGCATCATCGACGGTGCCCTGCACATCTTTGCCCCACGAATGATGACAGTCAGCATCTCCGATCTCACAGGCCGCATGCAGACGATACCTGTCACAGCCGGACTTAACGTCATCGACGGGCTTGAAGGATTCTACATCGTCAACGGCAAGAAACTGTTCGTAAGATAATAGCAGTAGTAGATATCATATAAACACATCCTTCTTTTTATAGCGTCATCAGCCATCACGACTGATGACGCTATTTTTATATCAGCAGGTTGATAAAAACGCCCAGCTGTCTTAAAATAAACTAAAACATCTTATAACTATTTAATATATTTCACACATCATTACATTATTTATACCTTTGACATTGAACTATTAGGAAATGAAAATGCTCTGAGAGCTGATTGGTATATAATCAGCCCTTTAACCTTGAAAAGAACCTATTGACATCATTGGGTATGCAATGCTTCAGCAGCCGTACCTCAGTGCTTTGTAACCAACTTTATTTCTTACATATTCCACATTTCTACACACAATGAAATTTTTCAACAAAATGCTCATTGGCGGCATGGTCGCTCTCGGCACTTTGGGACAGCAGGCTATGGCTTCGGCGGACTTCAACGCCAACCGTACCGACTTCCGTGACGAGACCATCTACTTCGCCATGACCACCCGTTTCTATGACGGAGACCCCAAAAACAACGTATGTACCTGGGACAAGCAGGAGAAGCAGATAGCCTCCAAAGACCCGGGATGGCGCGGTGACTTCGCCGGACTCATCGAAAAGCTTGATTACATCAAAGCTCTCGGTTTCACCGCCATCTGGATCACCCCTGTGGTACAGAACGGCTCCGGAATTGACTACCACGGCTACCATGCCATGGACATGTCTACCGTAGACCTCCGCTATGAAAGCCGCAAAGAATGGGGTTCGGAGAAGGATGTGAAATTCCAGGATCTTATCGACGCTGCCCATGCCAAAGGCATGAAAATCGTCCTGGACGTGGTGCTACAGCACACAGGCAACTTTGGCGAGGCAAAACTCAACCCCCTCTTCACACGTAACCAGAATATCCGCAACCAGGCAAATATCGAGGCATGTATGATGCCCGACAACGAACGCCTCGGCGGTGCAAGCTACTGGAAGCTCGACCCTAACGAAGAACAGTATCCCGCACGTTGGAAATACTTCAAGAATCCACAGTATGAACCCAACAACTACTATCACCACTACGGCACAGGCTGGAACTGGGACCTTCCCAATCGCTGGTGGGGTCAGATAGCAGGTGACTGCGTGGACCTCAATACTGAAAACGACTATGTAGCCCAGTATGTAGTGGACTGCTACGGCAAGTTCATCGAGATGGGCGTTGACGCGTTCCGTATCGACACCACCGGTCATATCTCGCCTCTGACCTTCAACAAGCAGTTCATACCTCAGTTCCACGAAATCGCTAACCGTCCCGAAGTACGTAGCAAGCGCCTCAACGGCATCGACTTCTACATGTTCGGTGAGTGCTGCCAGCGTTTCCAGGGATCTGTCGTATATCGTGACCAGCCTAACCTGTCAAGCTACTTCTATACTTGGAAGTCTGACCAGTCGCTGCTTGACGAGTTTAACGGTGACCCCGCATGGTGGAAAGCCCAGACACTCCCCGAGGGACACGACACTCCCGTTGGTCCCATGGCAGTCTGCGAAAAGGACACCAAGGACAAGCCCCGCTCAAACAACGTATGGATGCAAAACGGCCAGTGGCATGAACCCGACTACTCACAGGCATCAGGCTTCAATGTAATCGACTTCCCCGTCCACTACAGCTTCAGCAGCGTAAGCTCCATCTACGGTCTGTTCAGCCAGGACAACTATTATAACGATGCCTCATTCAATGTGGTATACGTAGATTCACACGACTATTCTCCCGGTCCTAACGACGGAATCCGTTTCAATGGCGGCACCGCGCAGTGGGCAGAAAACCTCTCATGGATGTTCACCTTCCGTGGCATTCCCTGCCTCTACTACGGCTCTGAGGTAGAATTCATGAAGGGTGCAATCATCGACGACGGTATGGGCACACAACTCAACATGACCGGACGCGCTTACTTCGGCCACTACCTCGAAGGTGATGTAAAAGCCACCGACTTCGGCGAATATACAGCAAGCGGCCAGGTAGCCCAGACTCTTAAAGGCGACCTCGCTCACCACATCCAGCAGCTCAACAAGATCCGCGCTGCTGTCCCCGCCCTGCGTAAGGGTCAGTACACATTCGACGGCTGCTCTGCTAACGGCGGCTGGGCATTCAAACGCGCTTACAAAGACAGCTACGCTCTCGTAGCAGTCAACGGCGGTGCCACTTTCACCGATGTACCCGCTGGCACATACACCGACATCGTAACTGGCAAGACCTACAATGGCGGCGGTTCAATCACCGTAGATGCTCCTAAGGGACAAGGCCAGCTCCGCGTACTCGTCAAAGGATGGACCGGCGGCAAGGTCGTAGAGGATGGCAAATTCATGTATGCAAGCAGCCCCGTGGCTCACGGCGGCAATCCTACAGCAACAGACCCGGGTGCAGACTTCTTCTATACTAAAGAAGATGCAATCGACGAGAGCGTAGGCATGACATTCAGCCCCAACGGCGGCAGCTTCAAGACCGAGACCCTCACTGTCACCGCTACACTGACAGCAGGTGCTACCTCAGGTACTATCAAGGTTGGCAACCAGTCAGAGATGACCATCACCCAGGGACAGTCCAAGACATTCACAGTAGGCGAAGGCATGAACTACGGCGAGACTGTGACCGTCAGCTGGACAGCAACCGGCAAGGAAGGCAACGCTAACGGTTCTGTAACCTACAAAAAAGCCGACCCCAACGCAGTAATCACCATCTTCTGCAAGGCTGCTTCTGCTCCCAACCTCTATGTATGGACTGACAGCCCCAAGCAGGAGCTCAACGGCGGATGGCCCGGCAAGGCTATGACACAGACCACCACTGTCAACGGACAGGAATTCTACTACTTCGACTGCGCCGATGCCGAGAGCGTCAACATCATCTTCAACAACGGCTCGCAGCAGACCGGCGACATCACCGGCATCACCGAGAGCGTATATTACGAATATGACGGCGGCGCGAACGCTACCAAGCTCAACATCGACCCGCAGCCAGGTCCCACCAAGCCCACTGTGAAGGCTTCGCCCGCAAGCGGCACAACCTTCAGCGAGAGCATCAAGGTTACCCTGACCGTCAACCCCACCGGCACAGCCATCCACTACACCCTTGATGGCAGCCAGCCCAGTGCATCGTCAGCAACTTACAGCGCACCGCTGACATTCACCGAGACAACCACCCTCAAGACATATGTAGAGAAGGACGGCGAAAGCAACGTCCAGACATTCACCTACACCAAGTCTGACGTACCTACTCCTCCCGTCACCTCTGGATACACCGTTTATTTCCAGGACTCAAGCGTGACATGGAATCCCGTCAACTGCTATGTATGGACCGGAGCCACACAACATCTCGGTGCATGGCCCGGAAAGGCAATGACCACCACTACAATCAACGGCATGCCCGGATGGATGATCACCATCGACTCTGAGACCGCTCCTGAGAACATCATCTTCAACGGCAACGGCGGTCAGACAGCAGACCTCAAATTTGAGCCTAACGGTATCTACAATTTCGGAGGCAAATTCGGCCAGATGTCCTCTACAGGTGACGTATTCTCTGACATGAGTGCCAACCACCTTGACATCCGTGTGATCGGCGGACAGCTGGTAATCTACAGCGAACAGCAGACCACCATTGGCATCACCTCGCTCACAGGTCAGCGTCACATGATCAACCTCTATCCCGGCGTCAACACCATCGAGACCCTCGCAAACGGTTTCTACGTAGTTGAAGGCCAGAAAGTAATGCTCAACCGCTAATCCGCCACGCGGATCAGCACCCCTGATACCCACAGTCGGGGCGCAGTCACCAAGTGACCGCGCCCCGACTTCATTTTTTTGTCATGCAAGAGATTCGTCAGGAGGGTGTTGCAGAAATCCGAATCGTACAATGTTGTAGGGACATGCCATGGCATGTCAGCCCACTGCGTGATAATTGTAGATGCCATGCAACGTAGACATGCCATGGCATGTCAGCCCATTAAACTATGCATTTTCAAATGCGGCAGAAAGCGGACATGCCACGGCATGTCCCTACACCGTCCGCACGAAATATCGGATTCATAAGATGATGGGACAGCATCTGCGGGGCTACAGTTCTTCGCCGAAATCGTCGGCATCTATGCCTTGACCTGCGAGGGAAAAATCCATTGATTTTGGAGGCGCGTCGTGGTGTGTGGTGCCGTAATGTACCATACGTTTGGAGAATTCAAGCACATTGGAGCCTGCGCGGCGCACATAGTCCACCGTATCCATCAGCTGGCTGAGCAGGTTGATACCCATCGCACCCAGCGGCCTATCCACCCGAGTGACGGCATGGTCAGCCTCCTTGGGATTGTATGCCACACCGTGGTCGATAAGAGAGAATTTAAGCGTCTGCGTGGCTTTGCGCCAGCATGCTTTGAGAGTGATAGAGCCCTCCTCTCCTCGCGGATAGGCATATCTGATCAGATTGAGCACCTGCTCCTCTATGGCGATGACCATGGAGCTTATCATCTCCTGCGACAGCTCCAGCCTCCTGCCGAGCTGCTGTATAAAAGGATAGAGGGACACTGACTCGCCCAAGACGTTGTTGATGTTAAGCTCCACCGCCTCTACCGAGGCTGTGCCGCCTGTCATTTCATTGTCCATAATTTACGTTCCTTTCTTTGTAGTAGTATAGTGACAAATTGCCATTAATGCTTCTGATGTTACAACATTACGGCATCATATTAGTTTTGGAAACATCAATATTTCACAATATTACACACTCATAAAGCATGTTTAAACATCGTCCTTGAATATTTTTATCTAATTTTGCAACTATCTATGCACTTGGTGCATCTAACAAGAAAACCATCATCACAAGCAATGATAATCGAGCTAAAAGATATCAACAAGACCTACCCCGGAGCAGTGCCTCTCCACGTGCTCAAAGGCATAAATCTCGGTATCGAGAAAGGGGAACTCGTATCCATCATGGGTGCGTCAGGCTCAGGCAAATCCACCCTGCTCAATATCCTCGGCATACTTGACAACTATGACACCGGCGAGTACCATCTTGACGGTGTGTTAATACGCGACCTCAACGAGAACCAGGCTGCCGAATTGCGTAACAAGATGATAGGCTTCGTGTTCCAGTCGTTCAACCTCATCAGCTACAAGAACGCCGTGGAAAATGTGGCTCTGCCGCTCTTCTATCAGGGAGTGTCACGCAAGAAACGCAACGCCCTCGCCATGGAGCAGCTCGAGCGCATGGGTCTTGCCGACCGCGCCCACCATCTCCCCGGCGAGCTGTCAGGCGGTCAGAAGCAGCGCGTGGCAATAGCCCGCTCTCTCATCACGCAGCCGTCAATCATCCTTGCCGACGAACCCACGGGAGCCCTCGACTCCAAGACATCCAAGGAGGTGATGAGCGTGTTCCGCCAGCTCAATGACGAGGGCATGACCATAGTCATAGTGACCCATGACCCTGGCGTAGGTGAGCAGACCAACCGCATCATACGCATATCTGACGGACTCATAGTATCCTGACCAAGCGACACTCAGATGTTTGACCTGCTACACGAAATATCGCAGACCCTGCGCTGCAACAAGCTCCGCACCATACTGACCGGCATAGCCGTGTCGTGGGGCATCTTCATGCTCATAGTGCTGCTGGGCATGTCGCGCGGTGTCTCCAATTCGTTCAACGACAGCTTCATGTCTACCGGCACCGACCAGATCATGGTACATGGAGGCATGACGAGCAAGCCCCATGCCGGATACAAAGAAGGACGGCGCATCAAGCTCAAGGACCCCGACGTAGACAAGCTGATGAAGGAGAACCCCGACCACATTGCCATGGTCTCCTCCACCCTCAGCAACGACTCGGCAGTTATATCCACCAGCCGCGACTACACATCGGGCTACACGGGAGCGACTCCCGACGAACTTGCCGGCAACAACCTGGAGATGCGTTCGGGACGCTTCATCAACAATGCCGACCTGCGCGAGGTGCGCAAAGTGGCAGTCCTCCCTGTCAAGGTAGCCCGCGCGCTTCTCGGTCCGGACTCCACCGCATATGTCGGCAGCCGTGTAGACATCAGCGGACTGTCATTTCTGGTCATCGGAACCTATCATCACGATTTCCGCGAGAATGTCTTCATCCCCTTCACCACAGCCAAGAAGCTCAACGGCGACTCGCCTGACATCAACCAGCTGAAAGTCACCATCAAAAACGTATCTACCCAGGCTGACGGCGACAATGTGGAGCAGGACATACGCCAGACACTCAGCACATCCCACGACTTCGCACCCGATGACCGTAGCGCGCTGTGGATATGGAACCGCTTCACCCAGTTTCTGTCAATGTCGTCAGTCATGGGCATCATGGACATGATGGTGTGGATCATAGGTCTGCTGACCATGATATCGGGCATAGTCGGTGTCAGCAACATCATGTTTGTGTCAGTGCGCGAGCGCACCCACGAGATAGGCATACGCCGTGCCATCGGAGCCAAGCCCCGCAGCATCCTGACCCAGATCATCGCCGAAAGTATCATCATAACCGCACTGTTCGGCTACATAGGCATATTTCTCGGCGAAGTGGTGTGCGGCATACTCGGCTATGTGTTCCGCGATGCCGAGGCGATATCCAACCCCGGCGTGGATATCTCCATAGCCATCCAAGTGACCGTGGTACTCATCATAGCCGGCTCGCTTGCCGGACTGTTCCCGGCTCTTAAAGCTCTTAAAATCAAACCTGTCGAGGCTCTGCGCGACGAATAAACCCCAACCCTGTGTGAATGAGAAGCCCACTGTTTGACATAGAAAACTGGCGCGAAATCGGAGCGACACTCGCCCGCAACAAGACACGCACTTTCATGACCGCTTTCGGCATATTCTGGGGCACAGCCATGCTTGCCATGCTCTGGGGCGGATCCAAGGGCGCAAAAGACTTGGTCATGCGCAATTTTGACGGTCTCGCAACCAACATGGGAGCCATCAGCGCATGGCGCACCACCGTAAGCTACAACGGCTACAACAAGGGCATGAGCTGGGATCTCAACACCCGCGATGTCGCAAACCTGCGAAAATATATACCCCAGCTCGAGGATGTAACCTCCATGTCGATAGCACGCATGGCTCCCATCAGCTACGAGACCAAATCAACCACAGCCCAGATCAAAGGACTTGAACCGAACTTCGCCAAAGTGATGGAGCCTGTCATCAACGAGGGGCGCTTCCTGTCAGAGATAGACATGCGCAACAAGGCAAAGGTCTGCGTCTTGGGCAAGAAAGTGGCACAAGAGCTGTTCGGCACAGGCTCTCCATTAGGCAAATATGTCAATGTAGGAGGCATCTACTATCTCACCGTGGGCGTAGCATCGCAGACCTCGGAGGCATCGATAGGCGGCGCACAGCTTGACCAGTCGGTGGTGATTCCGGTCAATGTGCTGCAGGTGGCATACAATGCCGGTGAGGATGTGGATGCCATACTCTTCACGGTCAAGAAAGGCTACACTCCCACAAAACTCATGCCCCGCATACGCCGCATCATCACAGGCAACCATCCCAACGTCAGCCCCGAGGACGAGGATGCCATGTGGCTGATGGACGTGACCGAGATGTTTGAGATGGGCGAATCGCTCTTTACGGGACTGTCGCTGCTGGCTCTGTTTGTCGGAGCGGGCACACTGCTCGCCGGTGTCATAGGCGTGGGCAATATCATGTGGATTATCGTCAAGGAACGCACCCATGAGATAGGCATACGCCGCGCCCTCGGCGCAAAGCCCAAGGATGTCATCATGCAGATACTCTCCGAGAGTATGGTGCTGACCACCATAGCCGGTACGGCTGGCATCGTGTTCGCCTCGATAGCCCTGGCGGTGACCACCAAACTGACCGAGACGCCCGGCTACAAGGCGGCAGGATTCGAACTGCCGTTTACGACGGCTGTGGTCATTCTGCTGCTGTTTCTTGTACTCGGCTCGGCAGCCGGCATAGTCCCGGCACTCAAGGCGATGAATATCAAACCCATAGAAGCCATCAACGATAAATAATAAAATACATCTACACTACTGTTCCAATCCATAGTTTGCAATGAAAAAGGTATTGAAAATAGCTCTGTGGTCGCTCGTCGCCCTCATCTTCGTAGGCACTTTTGTCTATCTCTTCCTCAATTCACGACCCAAGGAGGTCACATATGAGCTGGTGCAGCCCGTGACCGGAAACATCGAACGCTCCACGGTGCTCACTGGCAAGATAGAGCCGCGTGACGAAATCGACATCAAGCCCCAGATTTCGGGCATCATCAGCGAGATACTCGTCGAGGCTGGCGACCAGATAAACGAGGGCGATGTCATCGCCAAAATCAAGGTCGTGCCCCAGGAAGGCGAACTTGCAAGCGCACTCTCACGAGTCAACACTGCCAAAATCAACCTTGAGGATGTCAAGTCTAAGCACGAACGCAACTCCATGCTCTATCAGAACAAGGTCATCAGCCGTGAGGAATACGAGACTTCACAGACTTCCCTGGCACAGGCACGTGAGGAGCTGAAAGCGGCTCAGGATGCCTACTCGATTGTCAAAGACGGCATGTCGGCAGACAATGCCAAGTCAAGCAACACCCTCGTCCGCGCCACCATCACAGGTCTTGTGCTTGATGTGCCGGTCAAAGTGGGTAGCTCGGTAATCCAGGCAAACACGATGAACGACGGTACGACCGTAGCCACCCTTGCCGACATGAACAAGCTCATCTTTAAAGGTAAGATGGATGAAACCGAGGTAGGCAGACTGCACGTAGGCATGCCTATGGAAATTTCCATAGGTGCGCTGCCCGATTACAAATCCACCGCCGTAATCGAATACATCTCGCCCAAAGCCACTGAAGAAAACGGAGCCAACTCATTTGAGGTCAAAGGTTCTATCGCGACCGACGGCAAGACCCAGCTCCGCTCGGGCTACAGCGCCAACGCCACTGTAATCCTACAGGGAGCAACCAATGTGATGACGCTGCCCGAAAGCGTCATAGAATACGAAGGCAACAAGACTTTCGTCTATGTAGCCGCCGACACAATGCCACCCTACAACTTCAAGCGCACACCGGTCGAAGTCGGTGTCAGCGACGGTCTCAACGTGGAGATCAAAGGCGGCGTGAAAGCCGGGCAGCGCATCCGCGGAGAGGAGAAATCCGATAAGAACGACAACCCATCACGTCCTCCAATGCACTAATATGAAACGCTATATAACTATGTGTGTCGCTGCCGCCATGGCAGCCACTTCATCCATGTCAGCCGAAACATGGAATCTACAGCAGTGCATCGACTACGCCATAGAGCACAACCTGACTGTCAAGAACACTGACTACAACGTCAAGGCAGGCGAAATCAGCGTGACATCGGCAAAGAACCAGTTCCTGCCCACTGTCACAGGCTCCGCCAACCAGAGCTTCAACTTCGGACGAAGCGTCGCCGAGGACAATATCCGTGTGAGCCGCAACTCGTCAGGTTTCTCATGGGGTGCCAATGCCAATCTGCCTCTCTTTGACGGACTGCGCAATGTACGCACCCTCAAAGGCGCACAGCTCTCGCTCCAGCAGCTCCTATTGGAGAGCGATGCCGCCCGTGACGACATATCGCTGCGCGTCATCGCGGCATACCTGCAAGTGCTCCTCAACGGCGAACTCGTCAAGGTGGCAGAGACGCAGCTTGAACTGTCGCAGGTAGAGGTTGACCGACAGAAAGTGCTCGTAGAGGCTGGCAAGTCGCCCGAACTCGACCTCATACAGGCAGAGTCACAGCTCGCACAGGCACAGGTGACCCTCGTCAACAACCAGAGCGACCACTCCCTGTCGCTCCTCGACCTCAAGCAGCTGCTGATGCTCTCGCCAGAGACCGACATGACACTCTCCCCTCTCGACCAGCTCGGGGTGCTCATACCCGATGCCGAGGAGGTGTACCGCCAGGCGATGACGCACAACAGTTCCATCATGGCAAAGCGCCAAGGCATCAAGGTAGCCGAAAACCGCATCTCCATAGCCAAGAGCGGGTATCTGCCCTCTCTGTCGCTCGGAGCAAATATCGGATCGAGCTACACCCACATCAAAGGCTTTGACAACGCCGGTTTTGCCCACCAGATGCGTGACAACCTCGCGGAAGCCATCGGTTTCTCCCTCTCAGTCCCCATCTTTGACGCATTCTCTACTCGCAACTCGGTCAACAATGCCAAGATTGACAAGCTCCGTGCCGAACTTGAGCTCGAACAGGCATCGGACGAACTCTACAAGTCCATCAACCAGGCATACTATCAGGCAGAAGCCGCCCGTAAGAAGTCCGAAGCCTCAGCCATAGCCGAAGCAGCCACCAAGGCAGCCCTCGACGCCATGACCACCAAGTTCAACTACGGCAAAGCCACCGCCACCGAGTACGAGCAAGCCAAAACCGACTACATCACCGCCTGCTCCACCACCATCCAGTCGCGCTACGAATACATCATCCGCGCCAAAGTCCTCGAATTCTACAGCCAGCCCCACCCCTACCTCACCCCCACAAAATAATCCCCCCTCTCTTTTTCCTGATACCTCTCATGGGCTGACGCGCTATAGAACGGCCGCCCATGACTCGTTTATCATATGAATTGTCTGGACACTGGTACATGCCGTGGCATGTACCAGTGTTGTTATCTTAATACTAGCGGTGTTAACCGCGAGGGGAGCAGTAGCCACATGCAAGCAAGTCGTCAGCTTGCGCAGCTTATGGGAAACGGATGTAATGGAAATGCGGCGGTGTAACTGCCGGGGCAATCGCACGCATAAGCCCCGGCAGCTGACGCCGCCGGTATATGATGGGGCATTTTAGACCACAAGCTTCACAAGTCTGACGACTTGCTTGCATGTGGCTACTGCTCCCGCCGCAGCTATGCCGCGCCTTTACAAGCAAAACAATCTTAAGCAAACAGCATTGTGGCATGTCTCTACATACACTCAGTCCTCTCCTAATTTATCAAAAAACATATATTTTTGCAGATATTTGATTATATTTGCTGTCATCACCTTGTTATCTCAGTTATCTCAAATACAGTGTCATAACATCTAATCTTCTTTATGATTTTGCAAAGATGGAGAAGTTTGCGAGACTCTTACTAACCTTGAAAAGCCAAAAAATTTCTGAAGATAATACTAATATCAACCTATTAGCACTATCTTCAGAAGTCGGTGCAATTTGCGTTGACGAGCTTGCAAAAATGCCTTTGCACATAAATGTCATAGTTATTGCTGCAGTTGGCAAATTAAGAGAAACAGCTCATAGTTCAATATTACAGAACCTGCTAAGACATCAATCTATTCTTGACTCATTTATGGCATCAATAATGGGTATTGACAATATAAGAATAGATTCAAAGAATGTCAGGGCGGCAGAACAGGATCATATGGATGTTTCCGTATATGACAAAAACGTATGTCTTATCATTGAGAACAAAGTCAATGACGCGAAAGAACAACAAGGACAGATTTATCGATATGTTGAATCAGCATTGAAAGCGGGCTATAGTGAAGAAAATATCAGAGTATTATATCTTAACTCCAAAGGGCATTCTAAACCATCTGATTTTTCATTGACTGAATGCGGGGAGGGCATCAACAGGATTCCAAAACCGATTGAAGACAGTATGATAATCAAGGATTACGCACATGACATATATGACTGGATTACCAACTTACCAACGATTATACCTGAAACAGAACAATATCTCATTAGTGCATTACATCAATATCAAGACTATCTTGAAGAATATTTTCATTTAACCGATAAGTATGAAGAAATGAAAGAACGAATCAGAACTGTAATCGTAGACAGCATCCTTAATGGGTTATCTGATGACAACGACACTGATTATACTCAGCGTATAGCCGCGTTGGAAGAGTCATCCGAAAATCTTCAGCAACTCATCAATGGAGTCAACGAGCTTATTAACTCCTTTAAGATTAAAAAAGATGCATCCAATATCCAGATGGAATTATCCAAGTCTGACATTACATTGATCGATTTGACTGAATTTGGATATAAGCAAAACAACTTCGGCGTGAAGATTTCAATCAATGGCAAAGGTGGATATATCGCATATGGCTATGGTGATAAAGAATATATCGGGTTTGCATTTGACACGGCATCCTTGACAAAAACAGAACTCGATCATCTTAATAGCCTGTTTAAAAAGTTTGGCAAAGAAAACTATGGCGAAGAGGATATATGGCCATGCTGGAACTATATCGGACAAACTTCTCTTTTGAATGAATTTTCTAATTTCGTTCAATATGTGAAAGCACAATCAGAAAATGACGATAAAATCTGCATCCCCTAGACATCCCACATCACTACAGATCATAAAAGCCTCATCACATGGACACAACCATAAGTCCCTCCGGGCAGTACTGCCCGGAGGGACTATACGTGTATATTTGGGGTTACTGCTGGAGGGTGACGCCGTCGGGGGTGACGGTGAGGGTGGATTGGCGGCCTTCGATGAGGGGGATGTTGTGGGAGACGTGACCTATGGGGGCGTCGAAGGCTACGGGGATGTCGTAGTCCGCTACCATGCGGGATATCATGTCTTCCATCTCCTTGGCTTTGGCTCCGGGGTATTCGGTGAACTGTCCTACTATTAGTCCTTTGATGCGGTCAAAAACTCCCATGAGTTTGAGCTGGTACATCTGACGCTCGACTTTGTAGACCGGCTCGGCGACATCTTCCATGAAGAGGATTATGTCGCCCTCCTGATTGAAGAAATCATAGGGAGTGCCGATGAGTCCGTCAAACACGGCGAGATTGCCGCCGTAGAGCCGCCCCGTGGCTTCGCCCTGATGGTTGCGATGGTCTGCGGGAAACTCGTAGGTTATAGGAGTGCCACGGAGTATGTCAAACAATGCCTGCGAGTCATCATCCTCTCCACCAGTCTTGGCAAGATGCGAGGTCATGCTGCCATGGATGCTTTCTATGCCGTTTTTGGCAAGGAGAGCATGGAGTATTGTTATGTCGCTGAAGCCTATGAGCCATTTGGGATTGTCGCGCAGAGGCAGCGAGTCAAGCTGCTGCAGTATATGTACCGCTCCGTAGCCGCCACGCGAACACATTATTGCCTTGATGTCAGGGTCAAGCAGAGCTTTGCGGAGGTCATCGTAGCGCACCTCGGCTGTCCCAGCATAGGAGTCGTGGTGGTCATAGGCATGTTCGCCTACCGTCGGTTCCCATCCATGCTCCCTCAACACTGGGACGGCTTTGTGGATATATTCGGCATTGACTGCCCCGCTGGGTGAGACTATGGCGATTTTGTCACCCTCCTTGAGCGAGGGCGGTGTGATGATGGTCATGATCAATGACAGTATTGCGTTGAGTAACATTGTATTTGACAGTATTAAATATCAGGCAGTTACCTGCACCTTGATGCCATGGCAGCGGATTTCGTCGGCAATCCGCTCCAGATCCTCTTTGGGCACTTTCACCAGATTTTCTTCCGGGGTCTTTCGGTCAATCGAGTAGATCATCACTTCCTGCGGATGCACCTCCTCATATGCCTTGATGAGGGCAGCTACCTCGTCATGGGTCGTATTGTCTATCTCTACGTCTTCATGGCTGCCACGGAGCATCATAGTCTGCATGATTACATGTCCGTCAAACTGCTTCAATTGGTCAATGACGCGCCGAGCGGAGTAGAATGCCTGATTTGGGCGGTCAATAAGAAGGATGGTGTCATCCTTTGCCGAGTCAAGTTTCTGGATGTTGTTGTCAACGAGTTTCAGAGCCTCCACGACATCAGGCTTGTGGAGCATCGTGGCATTGGAGAGCACCGATATTTTCACATCAGGAAAATACTTGTCGCGCAGAGCTATCGTATCGTGGATGATGCCGGCAAAGTCGGGATGCAGAGTCGGTTCGCCGTTGCCAGAGAAAGTGATGACATTGAGCGGGGCACCCTCTGCCTTTAGTTGCTGGAGCTTGGTTTCAAGATCATGCGCGACCTGTTCGCGGGTGGGCAGCCCCGTGGTGCCAGCACCCTGAGCATTATAACCAGCCTCACAGTAAAGGCAGTCAAATGTGCACACCTTGCCGTCATCGGGCATAAGGTTCACGCCAAGCGACGACCCGAGGCGACGGCTGTGGATGGGACCGAATATGGTTGAATGAAATAGAACTGTCTGCATATAATAAGCGTTTACGTCACAACAAAGTTAACAAATTGAGGTTGCAAAACCGCTGGGTTTTAACTAAATTTGTTTCAAATACATCATTTTACACCCTCTGTATGATATGGAAATCACTCCGGGCAATATAATGCTGGTTATCGCCATACTGCTGTTTTTCAGCGTTTTCTTCGGCAAGGCAGGAAGCAAATACGGGCTGCCGTCACTGTTGGCGTTTCTCGGCATCGGGATGCTCGCTGGGGTTGACGGCTTCGGCATACAGTTTGACAGCGCATCCACAGCCGAGTTCATCGGCATGATTTCGCTGTGTGTCATCCTGTTTTCGGGCGGATTGGATACGGAGTTTGCCAAGATACGCCCTGTGCTTGCGCCAGGACTTGTATTGGCTACTGTCGGAGTGCTGCTGACCACGATATTGACAGGTGTATTCATCCACGAACTGATGCAGTGGATGATGCCTCAGTATGCTTTCGGATGGCTGGAATCGTTGCTCTTGGCAGCCATTATGTCATCGACCGACTCGGCTTCAGTGTTTTCCATACTCAACACATCGCGCATAGGGCTGCGCCAGCGGCTCAAACCGATGCTTGAATTGGAGAGCGGCAGCAATGACCCCATGGCATATCTGCTCGTCATATTGCTGATTTCGCTGATTGACAGCGGTTCGCGCCTCACTGGCGGAGTCATCGCATCGTCGCTGTGGTCGCTCGTGGTGCAACTCGGTGTCGGCACCGTGACAGGTCTAATCATGGGCTATCTGACTGTCAAAGTGGTCAACCTGCTCCGCTCAAGTAACGAATTCCTCTACCCAGTGCTCGTCATAGCATGCTGCCTCTTCACTTTCGCTATCACCAATATCATCGGGGGTAACAGCTACTTGGCGGTATATATCGCCGGACTGGTAGTCGGCAACAGTCGACTGAGCCTCAAACGCACTATATCTACATTTTTCGGCGGTTTCACATGGCTCGTGCAGATTATAATGTTCCTGTCGCTCGGACTGCTTGTCAATCCCCACGAACTGGTGCATATCATCTTGCCCGGACTGTTGCTTGGCGTGTTTATGATACTCGTATCCCGCCCAGTGTCAGTGTTTCTCTGCCTTGCCCCTTTCCGTCAGTTTACCCTCAAAGCCAAGACATACATCGGATGGGTAGGACTTCGCGGAGCCGTGCCCATCATCTTCGCCACATACGCCCTGATGTCACCAGGGGTGGTGCATGCACGGTTCATGTTCAATCTGGTGTTTTTCATCACATTGCTCTCGCTGCTCATACAGGGCACCACGGTGACATCCTTCGCGCGGTGGTTAGGGTTGACCACTCCCGTCAAATCGCGCACCTTTGACATCGACCTTCCTGAAGAAATCGAAGGGGCATCATCAGAGATGGTCATAGCCCCTGAGCATCTATCCGATGGCAACCTGATGAGCGAAATGAAGCTCCCACCGCGCACACTGGTAGTGATGATCAAGCGCGACGGCAAATACCTCGTTCCCAAGGGCAACACCCGCCTCTACATCGGCGATATCCTCCTGCTCCTGACCGACCCCGAGTAAATCCCTTCGGATGTAGGGACATGCCATGGCATGTCAGCGCTCCGTAGTATTTGCAATTATCACGCCTGGTGGGCTGACATGCCATGGCATGTCCCTACTCTATTAAGATAAGCTTAACCAATAATAGCCGCGTCCATACGATAGGAAGAATCTAAGGTGTGATGCTTTTGGGCGCATTTCGGAAAGTTTTATCCAAAATACTCCAATGGATTTTAAACATTTTTGGGTAAATTTGCATTACCTTATCAATACCCCTAAAAACTTATCCAACAAATGATAGCGTTAATGCTTGTGGTGTTTGTCATCGGATACCTGATGATAGCACTCGAACATGTCACACATATCAACAAGGCGACATTCGCCCTGCTGATGTGCGGTGTACTGTGGGCGATCTACGCCCTGTGCGGTCATGATCCCGACATCTCCAATGATCTTGTGATAGCCTTGGGAGACACATGTGAGATAGTAGTATTCCTGATCGGTGCGATGACCATAGTCGAACTGATTGACCGCTACGGCGGCTTCAATATCATCGTCCGTAAAATCCATGCGTCAAACAAGCGCGGACTCATGTGGGTGCTGGCATTCGTGGCATTCTTCATGTCGAGCGTCCTTGACAACATGACCACCACAATAATCATGGTGATGATGCTCCGACGTATGCTCACCGACCAGAAAGAACGATGGCTCTTTGCCTGCGTCATAGTTATTGCTGCCAACAGCGGCGGCGCATGGTCACCCATCGGTGACATCACCACCATCATGCTGTGGATGAAAAACTATGTATCGTCCGTTGACCTGATTGTCAACCTGATTGTGCCATGTATCGCGTCGGTAGTCATCCCCGTATTCATCGCTTCACACCAGATAGCACCTGCGCCTGTCGAGGAACTCAACACCCAGGACAAGCGCGTGGGCTACGAGCTTTCAAAGGAACACCATCATCTCTCGATTGCCATCCTTTGCTGCGGGGTAGGCGGACTGCTGTTCGTACCCATCTTCAAGGCTTTCACAGGACTGCCACCATATATCGGCATCATCATATCACTTGCCATATTATGGCTGATTACCGAGTGTATCGTCAACCACTACAAACTTGAGGGCAAGATGGAGGGACGTGTATCCTCGGCTCTCAAAGGGGTGGATATGCCTACCATACTTTTCTTCCTCGGCATATTAATGGCTGTGGCAGCATTGCAGCAGGCAAACATCCTCAACACCCTCGCTAACTGGCTCAATGACAACATCCACGAAGTCTATGTAATCAACGGCATCATCGGTGTGCTGTCATCAATCGTCGACAATGTGCCTCTCGTAGCAGCCTGCATGAACATGTACCCTGTGGCTACCGAAGCAGCCATACAGGCATCGGCTGACCCGACATATCTCGCCGCTTTTGTGGAAGACGGTGTGTTCTGGCATCTGCTGACATTCTGTGCCGGCGTGGGCGGTTCGCTCCTCATCATCGGATCGGCTGCAGGTGTCGTGGCAATGGGCATCGAGAAGATTTCATTCACATGGTATCTGCGCCGCATCACATGGATGGTACTCGTCGGCTATCTCGTCGGCATAGTCCTCATCTGGGCAGAATCAATGTTCATCCCCGGAGTCCTCTGATTGAGTCAACAATAAAAATAGTCCGCAAAATTATAATTTTGCGGACTATTTTTCATCTATATCTTCTCTGTAGGGACATGCCGTGGCATGTCCGCTTCCCATTAAATGCCATGTATGGCTATTCGGACATGCCACGGCATGTCCCTACAATCTATTATCTCGGTAGCACCTCGACCTGGAGAGCGTCGTAAGCACGGTCGGCTTTGGCACGGGCTTCCTCGAGAGTGTCGGCGGTGGCGAGGATTACGCCCATGCGGCGGTGTCCTTTGACTTCGGGTTTGCCGAATATGCGAAGCTGTACTCCCGGTTCGGCAAGCACTGCCTCGAGGTTATCCATGACCACCTTGTCGGTGTCGCCTTCCACCACGATGGCACGGCTGGCTGACGGGCCATAGAAACGGATGGCAGGGACAGGCAGTCCGAGCAATGCGCGGGCGTGTAGCGCAAACTCGCTCAGGTCTTGCGAAATCATGGTTACCATACCTGTATCATGCGGACGAGGCGACACCTCGCTGAAGATGACATCATCGCCCTTTATAAACAGTTCCACACCGAATATACCGTGACCGCCAAGTGCACCGGTAATGGCAGCGGCTATCTCGCGCGCCTTTTCCAGAGCCACGGGACTCATAGGCTGGGGCTGCCATGAATAGCGGTAGTCACCATCTACCTGGATGTGTCCTACCGGTTCGCAGAACACTGTGCCACTGATACTGCGCACTGTCAGCAGGGTTATCTCATAGTCAAAGTTTACGAAACCCTCTACTATGACACGTCCGGCTCCGGCACGTCCGCCCTCCTGGGCTATGTGCCACGAACGCTCTATATCGTCAGCCGACTTGATGACCGACTGTCCGTGACCCGACGAACTCATCACAGGCTTGACCACGCAAGGTATGCCGATTTCCTCCACAGCCTGCTTGAACTCCTCGTAGTCGTTGGCAAAACGGTAGGGAGATGTGGGCAGACCCAATTCCTCGGCTGCAAGGCGGCGGATGCCCTCGCGGTTCATGGTCAACAGAGCCGCGCGTGCGTTGGGGGTCACATTGAAACCCTCTTCCTCAAGTTTGACAAGCATGGGAGTCGCGATTGCCTCTACTTCGGGGATGATGTGGTCAGGACGCTCTTTCTCGATGATTGCCTTGATGGCTTCGCCGTCAAGCATATTGACCACGTAGCTGCGGTGAGCCACCTGCATGGCAGGAGCATCGGGATATTTGTCACATGCTATGACCTCCACGCCGTAACGCTGAAGCTCTATAGCCACTTCCTTGCCAAGCTCTCCGCTGCCGAGAAGCAGAGCTTTGCGGCCCACGGGAGTCATCACTGATCCAATTTTAGTCATAATGGTGGTTTGTGTATGTGCGTCTTTATATGGTGTTTAATCTGAATACTTTTTCGGCATTGCGGGTGGTGGCTTCATCGACCTCCTGTATGGACAGCCCCAATGTAGAGGCTATGTGGGCGGCTGTATGCACCAGATAGGCACTCTCGTTGCGCTTGCCTCGGTGAGGCACTGGGGCAAGATAGGGCGAATCGGTCTCTAACAGCATGCGGTCAAGCCCTATCTCAGGCAACGTCTCGCGCAGATGTGAGTTCTTGAACGTCACAACCCCGTTGATGCCGAAATATGGGCTGCTGACTGTGGAGCGGATGCGGCGGACATCTTCGGCTGTACCTGTAAAGCTGTGGAACACCACATCACCTTCAAACCCCGACATTCCAAGCACATCAAGGGTGTCATCAAGCCCTTCGCGGCAATGAATAATCAGAGGCAGATGCATCTCCGCAGCCCATCCGGTCTGGATAGCAAGAGCTTCGCGCTGCTGACAGCAGTAGGTCTTGTCCCAATACAGATCCATGCCCACCTCCCCTATCGCTATATAGTCATCGCGGTGCGTCCGCAACTCGCTTTCTATGGCTTTCAAGTTTTCCTCCCAGTCGCCGTCTATCTCAGTGGGGTGCAGACCCATCGCCATGAACGTGTTGGCAGGGAACTGGTCATGTAGCCGTCGCTGCAACTCCACCGTTGAGAGGTCGACGTTGGGGAATATCATCCGCGTCACCCCGGCATCGATGGCTCGGCGCACAGCATCCTGTGGCGAGGGGTCAAACTCCTGAAGATAGAGGTGTGTATGGGTATCTATCATCCTCAGATGGCACGTGTCTTAAGCGATTCGGCTATTTCGCTGAAAAATTTCTTGTCTTCGTCACTCATAGGAGTGTCGTCAAGTGCCATGACTGCCATCTTGGTGTACTGCTCTACGAGTTTTGTGCATTTCCCCGGCAGCTCCAAGCGGTCATATATCTCCTTGACGGATTCGATTTTAGCCTCAGGGGCGAGGGTATTGTCGGCAATGATGCTTTTGATATTGTCAGCTTCGTCGCTTTCGAGCACCGAGGTCAGAAACCATGTCTTTTTGTCGTTGAGTATGTCACCCCCTATAGGTTTGCCGAACGTGGCTGCATCTCCGTAGGTGTCAAGATAATCGTCACGCAACTGGAAAGCCATACCGATGCCCACTGCATATGCCTTCATCGCCTCGAGAGTGGCATCGTCACCGTCTGCCATGATCACGCCCATAGCGCATGCGCAACGTATCAGCGCAGCGGTCTTGAGCAGTATCATGTGAAGGTATTCTGATGTCGTGACATCAAGCCGCTCCTCAAACTGCATGTCAAGTTCCTGACCGGCATACACCTCCATGGCTGACGTATTGAACACATCAAGCACACGCTCAAGCTTCTGCCCGGCTCCGCGCCCGGCATACATGTTGGCAAGCGTCAGCATCGCGTCGCCGCTCAGTATCGCAGCAGTTTCGTCCCACCGCGCCCACACTGTAGGTTTGCCACGGCGCGTGTCTGACTTGTCCATCACATCGTCATGCACAAGCGTGAAGTTGTGGAAGATCTCCACACCGAGAGCCTGGTTGAGAGCCTGGTCGCGACTGCCACCCAGAGCCATACAGGTAGCGAGAGTGAGCACGGGGCGCAGATGCTTACCTCCCGCCCCGAGCGCATAAGCAGCCTGGGCTTTGAGTCCGCCCATCGCCACCGGATAATGCAGAGCCTCGATCCGCTCCGCTACATACTGGCTGAGTTGCTGAAGTGTCTCCATAAAGCGTTATTTGTTTGCGTAGTGCAAATTTAGCCCAAATAACCCTCATAACGAAATTTTCCCCGACATTTCCACCACCTCTCATAGCTAGTATATATGCCCAACAGCCTAAACCTAACCATTATTGTACTGGTGATAATAAAAAACAGCTCAATCATTCTCTCCAGCTATTGCTTTTGTGGATTTCTCTGCAATTTCTTGATTGAATGTTTTAATTTCGTCAGTTATGAGTCGTTTTAGTTCCTTTTGAGGCACAATCAGCTGGTATTCAGCCACGCCGATTGGTTTCGTGAAGCCGTCAAGCGCAAGTTCGACTTCTACGTTGTCTTTCTCTGCACATAGGATTATACCTATTGATGGATTCTCATCTTTGCCTCTTTCAAGCCTGTCAAGCAAGGATAAATATAGATTCATTTTTCCTACATATTCTGGCTGAAATTCGGAAATTTTCAGGTCAATGGCGACAAGAGAACGCAATCCACGATGGAAAAACAACATATCTACTTTATAATCCCTACCATTATAGGATAGGACATGTTGATTGCCAATGTATGTGAATCCCTGACCAAGTTCCAGGAGAAACAGCTTGACTTTCTCGACCAATCGCCGTTCAAGTTCCAATTCAAGGATAGGCTCAGTCACACCGAGAAATCCCATACAATAAGAATCCTTGAATACCTCATTGGCATACGCTCCCTGAATTTCCGGCAGTGCTACTGCAAAATTGTTTGAAACGTTGCATTCCGGGATACGCTTGTGCATTTCCATTTTAACCGCATTGACAAGCAAATCCCGGTTCCACCCTTTTTCGATAGATTTAGATGCATAATATTCTATCGCGACATCATCATCTTTAAATTTAGGAATCAGATAGTTGATGTGTCTCCAAGGCAAAACTACAACGCAGCGTTGTAGTTTTGGATTTGAATTATGAAAACGCACATAAAAGCGTTTCATATTCCATAGGTTGCTGACCGACATACCCATCTTCGGATAAGCCGCTTTGAGGTCTGTAGACAAGCGTTTTACAACACTATCTCCATGCTTACTGTCTAATTTCCGCTCATATAGGATTTTCCCGACCTCCCAATGCATTTCATTGGATATGCCGACAATAGAGCGGGCTACTTTACTTCTCGCCGCCTCAATAACTGCAACAGCCTGTTGCAATATCTCATTATAATTTGATTCTTCCGAGATAGGTATGATGTGTTCCATGCCGTGAATTTACAGTTAATATTCAATATATATAGCACCCTCAACAGGCTGATACAGGATGATTTCATTGTCTTTCAGAGGTTCCACACGCAAATATAAACATTACCCTTAGCCCATACAATATTTTCTCCCAACATTTTTGACATCCGCCCCAACAGGGCATCACCTCACCCAAAGGGAGGCACATCGGCGATGTGCCAGCTGTGCGTAGCCCCATGCACGGCGGGACATGCGCCGTACATGGGGTAAGAGAACCGCTATAGACAAAAACCTCGGAGAGGTTTCGGCTCATAATCAAGCGTGAATCCTCTGCTTGCGGGTCAAAACCTCTCCGAGGTTTTCATTATGGGGTGCGTCCCTCCACCCCATGTACGTCCGCTGACGCTCCCGTGCATGGGGTTTCGCACGGCTGTCACGTCTCCGACGTGCCTCATTATATTCTTCGTAGACATTATGATTATAATCATCAGAGGCGGCGGAGTTCGGACTCGGAGGCGGAGGTGCCTTTGTATTTGGATTTGCGTGAGTGGAGGCGGTAGGTGATGTTGAGGGAGATGCCTCGGCGATCATAGCTTTGGTGCTTGGCTACTTGGATGCCGTAGGTGTGCATGGTCCAGTCGGTGTTGGCGGTGTTGAAGATGTCGGTAGCTGAGAGGCTCAGGGTAAGGGCATTGCTAAGGAGAGATTTGGATACCGAGGCATCCATAGTGAGCCATGTGCGACCGAAATGGTTGGTGTGCATGTCGCCAGAACTCTGTCCGCTGAGATTGACGGTGATAGTCCAGCCATGGGGCAAAGCGAAGGCGTTGTCGAAATAGTAGGAGAAGATGGGTGTGGGATAACCTGTGCCGTCTATGCTCATCCACTGCTTGTACATGCCGGCGGTCACATTGGGGGTCCAGAAGCGGATGCTGCGGCTCCATACGAGATACATGCTCAGAGCGGTGACGTCCACATTGACGGGGTGCATGAGCAACTGGAGCGATGATGTCGGATAGAGCTGCTTGACATAGGCATATGTATCCGTGCTCCGCACGAGGTCTGCCTGAAGCATGAAGTCGCCATACATGCCCGAGAGCCGCAGGTCGTGCATCTTCTCGTCACGCAAAGCGGGATTGCCCCCCTCTATCTCATGCAGCCCGACATAGCTTAGCGAATTAGTCAGTTGTGAATATGGCGGTCGGACAGTAGACATCTTGTAGCTCAACGACAACGATGCACGGTCACTGAACGAATAGCCAAGCGATATGTCGGAAGTGAGCATATGATCGGTACGGCTGACGGCATCATCCTTCATACCATTGACCTTATACAGATAATCCACATACTCATAACGCGCACCTACCGACAGGTCAAACCTCCCAAACTGATGCTGCCACGAGGCAAACAAAGCCGCCGACACTTGCCGTGCATCGGTCACCGATGACGGGATATAGGTGTTGACCTCGGGATTTAGCATGCGGTATTCAAGCGAGGTATGCGTGTATGAGTCCTGCGTGCCGGCTGTCAGACTGCCCCGGAGCAATGGCATCTCCATATACAGTTTGCCAGCATAAAGTGTGGATGATTTATGATCAGAAGAATTGACCGTAGCATATTTCCCCGAAGGATATGCGGTGCTGACATCATTGTCGCTTACGGCATGGCGGAAGTCACCGTCAAAATGGAGTTTTACCTTAGGTGACACCATGCCGTCATAATAAGCGGATACTAAATGGCTGTGCCCATCAGTGTTACGACTGATGACGCGGGCTATCGGAGGTAGGTCGTCAAGCCACTCATCTCCCTGATTTGTGAAATCACCATGCTCAGGATTGAAACGGTAATAAGCCCCGAAAGATTGGGTGTCAGAGGCATAGTTAAAGCCCCCTCTTACCGTCGCTGCATCGGTAGAAAATGAATTATGCTGGGATGCACCCACCACGGTCGGCTGACCGAAGTAATCAAGACTGTTTACGGTGCTACCCTTAATCACCGAATTGTCATGGTTATATGAGCCGTCCGCGAAGAAATCCCAACTTCCGCTCCTATAATTGAGGTCAAGATAGTCCATCACTGACCATTTGCGCCGCGCTTTGACCTGCAAGCGGTCAGTGACTGACAGACCGTCTACAAAAGCACGGCGCGTGGTAATCTTCAATACCGCACCTGTGGTGCTCGCATATGAAGCCCCGGGAGCCATGAGCAGTTCCACCTTGCGGATGTTTTCTGACTGCAACTGTTGCAACTGGTAAGTGTCATGCAGCGGATGCCCGTCAATGTATATCTCAATATTGCTGCGACCCGTAACGCTGACTTCATCGTCATGCACCTGTATCATAGGCAACTGGGCAAGCACGTCAAGAGCCGTGCCGACATGCTGCAAATTTGAGCCGGAAATAGTGGAGACAAGCGTTGACCCAATGAGCCTCGTCGCGTGCTGCTTAGCGGTTACAACTATCTCCTGTAATTCGCGCGAGAGGCTATCGGAGGGCATTGCCTCCTGCGCTTGCACACTGAGTGCGAGAACTGCCAAAGCAGCGGATGTGATGATTTTAGTAATGTCCATAAGCGTAGCTTTTTTGCAGCAAAGTTACGCCTCAGAGCTACCAAAAGTCAAAATAATAGTCTGACATCACGAAATACAAACATCTAATTTACAACATCTTACAATTCCTATTCCATAAATTATCTGACATCAATATGTAGGGACATGCCGTGGCATGTCCGCACCCCATAATTTGTCATCTCGTGGACTCGGACATGCCGTGGCATGTCCCTACACGGAGAAGGTATCTAAGCAATGGCGAGACTGCCGCTGGCTTCGCACTTGCGGAGACGAGATTTCAGGCGCGATTTTCGTTTGTAGATGACTTCGATGGTCTCGCCGAGGAGGAGGCTAATGGAACGTGAAGACAGACCGCATGCCATGTATACCGCCAGCTGATAGTCTGACGGAGTGATGTCAGGGAGGCATTGGCGTAACCGCTCCAATATATTTTGCCTACAACTATTGACCCAAAGTTCCATTTCGGCAAACGAGTCTGATCTGACCCCCTCTATCTCCGCCTTGACCTTCTCGGCTATAGCTTTTCGCTCGTTTTTAGTACCTTGCGACTCGTAATAGGTCTGGCATAGCGAGTCAATCAACGCAAACCGTGACTCCAACATACTGTTCAGGGTCATTTGTATGTCATTGTCCTTATCCGCCAAGAGATTTTTGAGATTCGATGCTTCAGCCACAAGCCTGTCATTGTCTGCCGACTGTAATTTCAGCCTTTGGCGCTGCCATACGATCACCCCTCCTGCTATCAACAGGATGAAAAGTCCGATCCAAAGATACCTCTCACGGCTCAGCTTCGCCTCATATAGGCGTAATTCTTTCTCTTTCTGGAAGTAGAGAGCGGTAACCAAAGCATCTTCTTCGCTCGCCACTGCCAATTTCGCCTTAAGTTGCTGCAAGTGCGGCAATTGAGTGATGTCATGATTGCTATAATAGTCCACCGCCATGTTGATAATGGAGTCCGACGGTGCATGAAATCTGTTTGCCAGCATCGACTCGCTGTAGAGCACAGCCCACCGCGCCATAGTAGCCGAGTCATCAAACTCCGACACATCCATGGCATTGAGGCGCTCAAATGCCTCCTTAGGGCTCTCCGCTATCAACCTCTGAGCCTCATCAAGCCTGACTTTATGAGAACTTGAGTAAGCACATCCGCTCACTACCACCGCCAAAATCACATATAGCAACGTCCGCATAAATGATGGTTTTATTACACCACAAAGTTAATGGAAATTTATTAAACAACCTCTTAAAATACAGAGCGTCCCGACCTTTTAGAGGTCGGGACGCTCTTATGATTGAATCGCTGGATTGCGGATTAGATCCACTTCACATATGCGAAGTCCTGACGGTGGGGCAGCGCGGCGTTCTTGGGATAGATGCGGAAGCCCACGCGGAAGAAACCGGGATCAAGCACCTTGGTGTCGTACTTGTAGGTGAGGCAATTGCCGTTTTCAGCGACAACTTTGAAGTCCTCACGACGCCAGAGCTTCTCCTCGCCGTTCTCGATGCGGTAAACTACCTCCTCGACTACGACATCCTTGCCGAGACCGTTGGTATCGACAGTGATTTCGGTCACCACCTTGTCGCCTGTCTTGGCGTTGTTGGCAGCCTGGTCGTCACGCTTGAAGTCAACAACGTGTACGCCGGGCCATGCCTGGGCTACGCGCTCCTTCCAAGCCACGATTTCGCGGGCGAGCTTGCAGTCGTGGGCTGTGAGCTTCTTCATACGCTTTGCTTCGGGCTCATAGAAGCGTTCGATGTAGTCATCGATCATGCGCTTCATGGTGAAGTGGGGAGCGATGTGAGCTATAGAACCCTTGATATACTGAATCCAGTCAGGTGAGTAACCTGCCGAGTTCTTGCGGAAATAGAGAGGCACGATCTCGTTCTCGAGCATAGAGTAGATGGTGGCAGCGTCGAGACGGTCCTGCTGAGCCTGGTCGGTGAAGGTGCGCTTGTCGGTCAGAGCCCAGCCAGCTTTTTCGTCAAAGCGGTAGCCTTCGTACCACCAGCCGTCGAGCACTGAGAAGTTAAGCACACCGTTCATCTCAGCCTTCTCGCCTGATGTACCGGAAGCCTCGAGAGGACGGGTAGGTGTATTGAGCCAGATATCGACACCCGAAACGAGACGCTTAGCCACAATCATGTTGTAGTCCTCAAGGAAGATGATCTTGCCGAGGAACTGGGGCATGCGTGAAATCTCGATGATGCGCTTGATCAGACCCTGACCTGCACCGTCGGCGGGGTGAGCCTTGCCTGAGAACACGAACTGCACGGGGAACTGCTCGTTGTTGACGATCTTGGCGAGACGGTCAAGGTCGGTGAAGAGCAGGTGTGCACGCTTGTATGTGGCGAAACGGCGAGCGAAACCGATGATGAGAGCGTTGGGGTTGATCTTGTCAACAATCTTCATCACGCTTGAGGGATCACCCTGGTTGGCAAGCCACTTGGTCTTGAACTCCTCCTTGACAAACTTGATGAACTTGTTCTTCATCGTGCAACGGAGGTTCCAGATTTCTTCGTCGCTTACGTTGTAAACGCCGTCCCAAGCCTTGGGATTGCTCTGGTTGTCAAACATCTCCTGACCCATGTGACGGCCATAGAATTCCTTCCATTCAGAAGCCGCCCATGTAGGCATGTGGACACCGTTGGTGACATAACCCACGTGGCTCTCCTGCCATCCGTAACCCTTCCATATGCCGGCAAACATCTTCTTGGATACCTCGCCGTGGAGCCAGCTTACGCCGTTAGCCTCCTGGCAGGTATTAAGAGCGAACACGCTCATAGAGAAGCGTTCGTTGGTGTTGGGGTTCTCGCGGCCCATGTTCATCAGGTCAGCCCAGCTGATGCCGAGTTTGGCGGGATATTCGCCGAAGTACTTGCCGAAGAGGCTTTCGTCGAAGTAGTCGTGACCTGCGGGCACGGGAGTGTGGACAGTGTAGAGCGAAGATGCACGTACCAGCTCAAGAGCTGTGTTGAAGTCGAGGTGCTTCTCCTGCACGAAGTCCACGAGACGCTGGAGGTTGAGCAGAGCTGCGTGACCCTCATTGCAGTGGTAGATATCGTGGTTGATGCCGAGCTTCTTGAGGAGGAGCACACCGCCGATACCGAGGAGATACTCCTGCTTGATACGGTTTTCCCAGTCGCCGCCGTAGAGCTGGTGGGTGATGGGACGGTCAAACTCGCTGTTCATGTCGAAGTCGGTATCCATCAGATACAGCTTCATACGGCCTACATTGACCTGCCATACGTGGCTGTAGATAGTACGTCCGGGGAAGGGAACTTCAAGAATCATGGGCTTGCCATCAGCCTCCATCACCTGCACGATGGGAAGCTGGCTGAAGTTCTGGGGCTCGTAGTTGGCAATCTGCTGACCGTCAACGCTCAGTGTCTGGGTGAAATAGCCGTAGCGATAGAGGAAACCGATAGCTGTCATGTCTACGCAGCTGTCAGAAGCCTCCTTGATATAGTCGCCGGCGAGCACACCGAGACCGCCGGAGTAGATCTTCAGGCAGTTGCACAAGCCGTATTCCATAGAGAAGTAGCTCACCGAAGGAATATCCTTGCGCATGGGCTTCTTCATGTATTCCTTAAACATCGTGTGGACATGGGCGATGCGTTCCATCATCTCCTTGTCATTTACGATTTCTTTCAGACGGTCAGAGGTAAGCTGCTGGATGAGCATTACAGGGTTTTCGCCTGTGGCTTTCCAGATTGCGGGGTTAAGGTCATGGAAGAGCGATTTCGCCTCGCTGTTCCATACCCACCAGAGATTGTGAGCAAGCTCTTCGAGAGGCTTGAGGTTAGTGGGCAGACTGGCGTTCACAGTCACTTCGCGCCAGATGGGACCATTAGCGTTGCTTACATCGAGTTTCATAAGCTTATTAAATATTAGTGTAATTTGGGGTTTAAAGATTTCGTTAGTTATATAGTCATCAGGACTCTGACTTCATCAACGCTGAGCGGCTGCATCAAGCGCGATGCGGTATGAGTCCTCATAATATGTCATGAAATATTGCCACAAAGCAGCATCGCTCGTCGCTACAGCGGCTTTGCGTATCTCTTCGCGGACAGCATCATCCATGGATGCAAGTTCACGGATGTCATCGGCGATTGCGCCCACTACCTGAGGGTAGTTGTGGTCATTGCGCTCCACGACATCAACTCCGCTTGCAGCGAATCCGTTGCCTCGCTCTGCGCAAATCCAGCTTCCGAAGCCCGAAAGCGAAGTAGTCACCGTAGGCACACCGAAAGCCACGCTCTCCAGAGGGGTGTAGCCCCACGGCTCGTAGTAGCTCGGGAATACCGTGGCATCCACGCCCACGACAGTATCGTAATATGACAGATTGAATATGCCGTCATTACCGTTAAGATAACAAGGCACATATATCAAGATGATGTCGCAGTCCTTGGTATTGGAAATACCCACGTTGCGCATATGGTTATTAACAGCATCCTCGCCCGGATTATTGAGCCAATGGGTGATGAAAGGGTCGTCAAGACCGGGTTTGCGTTTGCGTGACAACATAGCCTGAAGATCGGCACGAGCTTCGCGTGACCACGCAGGCACCATTATATACGCAAGTATGCGCTTTGCTGGTGACAATTCTTTGAGCCGCGACATCGAGTCGATAAACACATCAAGACCCTTGTTGCGATACTCGCAGCGTCCGGCTGTAGCCACGATGAAGGTATCTTCATCGGCAAACTTGATGCCGGTAAGCGACGAAGCCACATTGAGCATCACTTCGCGGGCTGCCTGACGGGCAGCCTTGATTTTTCGCGGACCAGGCACGAATCCCGGCTCAAAACCGTTGGGAGTAACCACATGAGGGCGGATGTCAAGCAGCTGCTCGCACTCGCGGGCTGTGATTTCGCTCACTGTCGTGAAGCAGTCAGCCGTATGGGCGGCAGCTTTCTCAAGCGAGTGCTTCGCCTCCATATTCAGCTCACGCGCCATCTGATCGCCGTTGTAACCGCTGAAATACTCATAGAGCTGCTTGCCATTGCTGCAAATGCTTCTGCCGATGCTCGTGGCATGGGTGGTAAACACAGTTCCTACCTGAGGGAGCTTCCATCGCACGTAGAGAAGCCCCATGCCGGTAGTCCACTCGTCAAAGTGGGCAATGATATTTTTCCCCGAAGTCCCGTAGAAGTTGGCGATGCTTTCAATCACCATGCCGGAGGCAAGCGCAAACGCGCAGCCCTCGTCATAGTCGCCGTAGGCATGCATGGAGTCCACTCCATAAAGCTCCCACATCTTGCCATAAAATTCGTCTTTGTGTGGATACACCCCGTCAAACTTGACGAGAACCACGATAGGCTTTCCGGGCACGTCCCATCGACCTACTCTAACGCTTATGCCGCAAGGAAGCTCCGCCTTGGCCTTCCACTCCTTGAGCAGAGTACGCGACTCCACAAAATAGGGAGATGGATTTTCGTCAGACCAAACATCAGGACCAATAAAAACGACTTTGTCTTTATAGAGAGTCTGCAAGGTTTTGGCTTTGGTAGAAAGCACCGTATAGATGCCTCCTATCTTGTTACAAACCTCCCAACTCGTCTCAAATAACAAGTCTAATGCAACCTTTTGCATTTCCATTTAAAAGATTTCCGTTAGAAATTGTCTATTATATTCAGAGTGCAAAGTTAGCAATTATTTTGAAAATGTTGACTTTATGGCATGGAAACCTCCAGAAAGTAGGCATTTTCACATTTTTTCAAAGAGATGTGCCAACACTCCGCTTTTTCATTGCATAGATGCCGCCGGCTCCACTTTAACGCTTTGTGTTCTTGTAGGGACATGCCATGGCATGTCAGCCGACATCTCTGCCATTCAAAACGCTTTCGTGCAGCATTTTCTGATATGCCATGGCATGTCCCTATACTGTTTACATAACGCTCGCGGTGTTAGCCGCGCCTTTACAGGCGAAATAATCTTAAGTAAACAGCAGCAGTGGAAGGCAGCTCTCTCAGCGCTTGTCAGCATTTCCTTCGTAATAATTGACGAATGCACGGTTGACGAGGCGTGTACCTCCAGAGGTTGGATAGTCACCGCTGAAATACCAGTCTCCGGGGCATCCGGGGATGGCTTCATGAAGACCTTCGAGTGTCTGGTAGACGAGGCTTACCTCAGCATTGGTGTTATCGGGTGTCAGCATCTGCGCGATTTTGTCGGAAATCTCCTGCTGGGTAAACGGAGCATAGACCATCTTGACGCAGTTACGTATCTCATCATCAGGCAGAGCTGCCTGAGCAAGACACTGCTCGTAGGTCTCGTGAAGCACATCCTCCATGCCGCGCTCTTTAAGCAGCGCGACTGCGGCACGGAAGGCGGCAAACTCGCCCATACGCGACATGTCTATACCGTAATAGTCCGGATAACGCACCTGTGGCGACGATGATACTATCACTATGCGCTTGGGGTGCAGACGGTCAAGCATGTTGATAATCGACTGGCGAAGAGTGGTACCTCTGACTATGCTGTCGTCAATCACCACAAGATTGTCGACACCGTTGGTTACGCAACCGTAGCTGACATCATATACGTGGGCGGCAAGGTCGTTGCGCGACTCGCCTTCGGCAATGAACGTGCGGAGCTTTATATCCTTGATGGCTATCTTCTCTATGCGCAGTTTATGTGCCATGATGCCACGCAGAGTCGAGGCATTGAGAGTGCCTGCTTCCGAAGCCTTGATGATGGCAGCCTCTTTGCGGCGGTCAAGCTCAGCCTCAAGCCCCTCGGTCATGCCTATGAATGCCACTTCGGCAGTGTTCGGGATAAACGAAAATACCGAGTGGTCAAGGTCGCCGTCGACATGACGCAGTATCTCCGGCACAAGATTGCGCCCGAGAGCCTTGCGCTCCTGGTATATGTCGGCATCGCTGCCACGCGAGAAATATATGCGTTCAAACGAGCATCGTGCATTGGCTTTCTCGCCGAGGATGTCGGTCACGCGCATCTCACCAGCCTTGTTGACTGTCAGAGCCGAGCCGGGGGTCAGTTCCTTTACGTCACGGCGAGGGATGTTAAACACGGTCTGTATCACAGGACGCTCCGATGCCACCACAACCACCTCGTCATCGGCATAATAAAATGCCGGACGTATGCCGTGGCTGTCACGGAGCACGAACATGTCGCCTGAGCCTGTAGCACCGCAGATTACGAAACCACCATCCCATGCCGGAGCTTCGCTGCGGAGCATGTTCTCGAGATTGAGCGACTCCTCGATGCGGTGCGACAGAGCCGGTTCGGCGAGGGTATCACGGTACTCGGTGTACAGGCGATGGTTTTCGCGGTCAAGGGCGTAGCCGAGCTGCTCGAGGAGCACTATGGTGTCGCTGTAGATGCGCGGATGCTGCCCGCGGCTGACTATGGACTGAAACAGTTCCTCGACATTGGTCATATTGAAGTTGCCACACAGCATCAGGTTGCGTGACCGCCAGTTGTTGCGTCGCAAAAACGGATGCACGTAGCTGATGCCGCTGCGTCCGGTGGTGCTGTAGCGGAGATGACCCATGTAGATGTTGCCTATGAAAGGTGCATCATCGCTGCCGTCAAGCTTATGGTTGATGGTTGAGAATATCTCCTGTATAGCCCCGGCTCCGAGGGCGCGCTCACGGAAGAGATACTCCGAGCCAGGCTGGGCATCAAGCTTCACCACACCCACTCCGGCTCCTTCCTGGCCGCGGTTGTGCTGCTTCTCCATCAGTAGATACAGCTTATTGAGCGCATACGCCGAAGTGCCGTACTTGTGGCGGTAATATTCCACAGGTTTGAGCAAGCGTATCATCGCTATGCCACATTCATGTTTTAGAGGTTCCATGTGATAATGAACAGTAACGAAAAAGACAGACCGCTATGCTTGGGCTGCATAACGGTCTGTCACTGCATCGTGTTTATTGTTTATCAGATTTATTCATCAGGTATTCGTGGATGCCTTGCGCGGCTTTACGTCCCGAGGCTATACACTTCACGACAAGCGATGCGCCTGTAGAGGCATCACCTGCGGCAAACACCTTGGCTACGGAACTCTGCTGGTGACCGTCGACCTTGACGTTGCCGCGCTGGTCTTTCTCCACTCCAAGCTGTTCGAGCAGACCCTCGGCTACAGGATTGGTGAAGCCCATGGCAAGCAGCACGAGCTGGGCGGGTATTATCTCCTTCTTGCCGGAGTGGATGAGATTCATGCGGCCAGTCTCAGGATCTTTCTCCCAGCTCACCTCCTCGATTTCCACCTCGTTGACATGTCCGTCCTTGCCGATGAACTTGCGGGTGTCAAGCAGCCAGCGGCGTGTACATCCCTCTTCGTGGCTGCTCGAAGTCTTGAGAATCATCGGGAAGTAGGGCCACGGAGTGGCAGGGTTCTCCCCTACCGGCGGTTTGGGCATGATCTCGATCTGTGTGACCGACAGCGCACCCTGACGGTGGGCTGTGCCGACACAGTCGCTGCCGGTGTCACCGCCGCCGATGACGAGCACATGCTTGCCACGGGCGCTGATGCGGTCAGCCTTGGCGATTTCCTCGCCGGCATTGACACGGTTTTGCTGCTGGAGCAGTTCGAGGGCGAAGTGCACGCCCTTGAGGTCGCGACCCTCTACTTTGAGGTCTCGAGGCACTTCGCTGCCGATTGCCACGCACACTGCATCGTAGTCATTGAGAAGCTGATCGGCTGTGATGTCTTTGCCGACATACACTCCTGTCTTGAACTCTATGCCTTCTTCAGCCATGAGAGCCAGACGGCGGTCAATGACGCTCTTGTTGAGCTTGAAGTCAGGTATGCCGAAGCGGAGCAGACCTCCGATGGCTTCATTCTTCTCAAACACTGTCACGCTGTGACCGCGCTGGTTGAGCTGGTTTGCACACGCCAGACCCGAAGGTCCAGAGCCGATGACAGCCACCTTGAAGCCTGTACGCTTTTTGGGCATGCGGGGCTTGATGAAGCCCTCTTCATAGGCGCGCTCGGTGATGGCACACTCGTTTTCGCGGATGGTCACCGGCTGGTGCTCCTTGTTGAGCACACAAGCTTTTTCGCAACCCGCAGGACATATACGCCCTGTAAATTCAGGGAAGTCGTTGGTGGCATTGAGAAGCGCATATGCTCCCTTGATGTCGTTTTTGTAGAGGCGGTCCTGCCATTCGGGCTGGCGGTTGCCCAATGGGCAAGTCCAGTGGCAGAAAGGCACTCCGCACTCCATGCAGCGCGAAGCCTGCAGACGGCGGTCCTCAGGGTTGAGTGTCTGCTCCACCTCGCCGTAATCTTTGATTCGGTCATTGACCGGACGATAGCCGGCCTCCTTGCGGTTTATCGTTAGAAACGCTTTGGGATTTCCCATAGTGATATTTGAATCTGGATAGTAGTTAGAGAAAAGAGATGGATTAGTCGCGCTCTACGTTGGCAATCTTCTGCTGAAGCTTAGCCATCTTCTCGTCATGTAGCACCTTCTTGTACTCAAACGGTATGACTTTGATAAACTGGTCGACATAGGTCTGCCAGTCATCAAGCATCCTGCCGGCAAGAGGCGAGTGTGTATGCTTGAAGTGGTTGCCGATGAGGCGGTAGAGTTCGCGGTTGTCAGCCATGTCGTCGATGAGCGACAGCTCTACCATCTCCATGTTGCAGAAGTAGTCGAAATCACCGTTAGGATTCCACACATATGCCACGCCACCGCTCATACCGGCAGCAAAGTTGCGTCCGGTCGTGCCGAGCACCACGGTGCGTCCGCCTGTCATGTATTCGCAGCAGTGGTCACCCACGCCCTCCACGACAGCTGTAGCACCGGAGTTGCGCACACAGAAACGTTCGCCTACGCGGCCGTTGATGTATATCTCGCCTGCCGTAGCTCCATAGAGGAGGGTGTTGCCGGCTATGATATTGTCCTCGGGAGCGAATGACGAGCCGGAGGGAGGAACGATGACAATCTTGCCACCCGAGAGGCCTTTGCCCACATAGTCGTTGGCATCACCCTCAAGACGGAACGAGATGCCGTGTGACAGGAAGGCGCCGAAGCTCTGACCTGCCGAGCCCTTGAATGTGCAACGGATAGTGTTGTCGGGCAGACCTGCGTTGCCGTATTTCTCGGCGATGACACCTGAGAGCATCGCGCCGACAGCACGGTCGGTATTGCTGATGGGGAATTCAAGCTCTACAGGCATCTCATCCTCGATGGCAGGATAAGCACGGCTGATGATCTGACGGTCAAGCACATTGGCTATGTCGTGCTTCTGCTTGGTCACGTTGATGATGGCATTGGTCTTAGCCTCTGACGGCATATAGAGCAGTTTGCTGAAATCGAGGTGCGAGGTCTTGAATGTGTCATGCTCGGGCTTTACGTGGAGCATGTCGGCACGACCTATGATTTCATCAAGGCTGCGAACGCCTATCTCGGCGAGGGTCTCGCGGATTTCCTGAGCGAGGAACTTGAAGAAGTTGACCACATACTCGCTGCGTCCCTTGAAACGCTTGCGGAGCTCTTCGTTCTGGGTGGCGACACCTACGGGGCAGGTGTTCATGTGGCACTTGCGCATCATCACGCATCCGAGCACTATCAGCGCACTGGTGGCGAAGCCGTATTCCTCTGCGCCGAGCATCGCCATGATGATCACGTCACGTGCGCTCTTGAGCTGACCGTCAGCCTGGAGTTTCACCTGACCGCGCAGGTTGTTGATTACGAGAGTCTGCTGTGTCTCTGCCAAGCCGATTTCCACCGGCAGACCGGCGTAGCGGATAGAGCTGGCAGGAGATGCACCCGTGCCGCCATCGCTGCCGCTGATAGTTATAAGGTCGCTCTTTGCCTTCGCCACACCTGCAGCGATGGTGCCCACTCCGCTTTCGCTGACGAGCTTGACCGAGATATTTGCCTTGGGATTGACGTTCTTGAGGTCAAATATCAGCTGGGCGAGATCCTCGATAGAGTAGATATCGTGGTGAGGGGGCGGTGAGATGAGCGAAATGCCGGGAATTGAGTGACGGGTCTTGGCGATAATCTTGTCGACTTTGAAACCTGGAAGCTGACCGCCTTCACCAGGCTTGGCACCCTGAGCCACCTTGATCTGGATTTCATCAGCATTGACGAGATACTCGGCTGTCACACCGAAGCGGCCTGATGCCACCTGCTTGATGGCAGAACGAGCCGATGAACCATCCTCGCGGGGCTTGAAACGCTCTGCGTCCTCGCCGCCTTCGCCTGTATTGCTTCGCGCTCCGATGGCGTTCATCGCCATGCCAAGTGCCTCATGTGCCTCACGGCTGATGGAGCCGAACGACATGGCTCCGGTGACGAAGCGGCGCATGATATTCTCTATCGGCTCTACCTCCTCCACAGGGATTGGATTGCCCTTGGTGAAGTCAAGGTAGTCACGGATAAATATGGGAGCGGGCTTATTGTCTACGATGGATGTAAACTCCTTGAATTTCTTGTAGCTGCCCAGACGTGTGGCAAGCTGGAGGGTGGCAATAGCCTCTGGGCTCCAGGCATGCTGTTCGCCGTCCTTGCGGAATGTGTATTGACCTATATGGGTCAGAGGAGATTCTGTGTCGAAGTCCTCATCAAACGCCTCGGCATGGTTGCTGATGATCTCGCGTGTAAGGTCCTCCATATCAATACCCGAAATCTTGCTGACTGTATTGCCGAAATATTTCGCAGACATGTCTTCGCTGATGCCAAGAGCCTCGAAGAGCTGCGCGCCCTTGTAGGATGTCAGTGTGGAGATACCCATCTTCGACATCACTTTCAGCAGACCCTTGTCTATTGCTTTGATATAGTTGTGCTGGGCGGTGGCAAAGTCAAGCTGGATTTCGGCTTTCTTTACGAGGTCGTTGATTACGGCAAACGCCAGATATGGATTGATGGCACTCGCACCGTAGCCGGTCAGCAGGGCGAAGTGCATCACCTCGCGGGCATCGGCGGTCTCGATGACCAGAGCCGTCTGCAGACGCTTCTTGCAGTCGATCAGGTGATGATGCACAGCCGATGTTGCAAGCAGCGAGGGGATGGCGGCATTCTCGGCATCCACGCCGCGGTCAGAGAGGATGATGTAGTTGCATCCCTCATCCACGGCTGCCTCAGCCTCGGCGCACAGACGGTCTATAGCCTTGGTCATGCCCTCGGCACCGTCAGCCACCTTGAACGTCATGGCGAGCTTGCGTGTGTTGAAGCCCTTGTACTGGAGGTTGCAGAGGATGTCAAGCTCATGGTTGGTGATGATGGGGCGGCGCAGCAGCACCATCTTGCACATGTCGGGCTGCGGTTCCATCAGATTGAGGTTGATAGCTCCGATGTAGCTGTCAAGGCTCATGACAAGTTCCTCACGCAGAGGGTCGATAGGCGGGTTGGTCACCTGGGCGAAGTGCTGGCGGAAGTAGTTGAACAGCAGCTGCGGCTTGCCCGACATCACTGCCAGCGGAGTGTCGTTGCCCATGGAGTTGACCGGCTCTTTGCCGTCGACCACCATCGGGGTGATGATTTTCTCGACCTCCTCGCGGTTGTAGTAGTATGATTTGAGCAGACGGGCGAAATCGTCAACATCGTTGCTGACCTTGCGACCACTGCTGATTTTGTCAAGTATGATGCGGTTACGTGACAGCCAGTCACGGTAGGGGAACTCGTTGGCGAGCTTCTCCTTGAGGTCGGCATCAAAGTAGATTTTGCCCTCGTCCATATCCACCATCAGCATCTTTCCGGGGCGCAGACGACCCTTCTCTGCCACCTCGGATGCCTCAAACGGCAGCACACCGATTTCCGATGCGATGACTATGGTATTGTCCTTAGTGATGAGATAGCGAGCAGGGCGCAGACCGTTGCGGTCAAGCATGCCGCCGGCATAGCGTCCGTCGCTGAAGAGCAGCGTGGCGGGACCGTCCCATGCCTCCATGAGGATGGACTGGAACTCATAGAACGCCTTCAGTTCGGGCGAGATGGGGTTGCGGTCGTTAAATGACTCAGGCACGAGCATCGCCAGTGCATGGGGCAGACTCAGACCGCCCATGACGAAGAATTCAAGTACATTGTCAAGCGATGCAGAGTCGCTCATACCTGCCTGCACGATAGGCGTGACATCCACGTCGCCGAATGCCTTGGGGTGGAGCAGGCACTCGCGGGCTTTCATCCACATGCGGTTGCCCTGGATGGTGTTGATCTCGCCGTTGTGTCCGAGCATGCGGAACGGCTGTGCCAGCGACCATGTGGGGAAAGTGTTGGTGGAGAAGCGGGAGTGCACCAGAGCCATGGCTGTGGTGAAGTGAGGATTCATCAGGTCAGGGAAATAATAGCGGAGCTGGAGGCTCGAAAGCATACCCTTGTAGATGATAACCCTCGATGAGAGGCTTACGATATAGAAATCCTCCTTGCCGGCGATGTTGCTTGCGGCAATCTTCTTCTCGATCTTCTTGCGGAGAAGATAGAGGCGTATGTCAAGCTCGTCGTTGGTCTTCTCGTCAGCTATGAATATCTGCTTGATGACAGGCTCGGCACTGCGTGACACCTCGCCGAGCTGCTCGTTGTTGGTGGGCACGTCGCGCACAGCTATGAGGCTGAGACCCATCTCTATGGCTTCGCGCTCTATGAGGTCAAAAATAATCTGGCGCGAGTCCTCATCGTGAGGCAGAAACACCAGACCTGTGCCGTAACGCCCCTTTTCGGGGACGGCTATACCCTGTAACAATATGAATTCGTGGGGTATCTGTACCATGATGCCGGCACCGTCGCCGGTCTTGGGATCAGCACCCTCGGCTCCACGGTGCACCATATGTTCGAGCACCTGGAGACCTTTCTCCACGAGCTGATGTGATTTTACCCCGTTGATGTTGACGAGCAGTCCTACGCCGCAGGCATCATGCTCGAAGCGGCTGTCGTAGAGACCCTGGTTCTGAGGGATGTTATGTTGCATAACTTGACTAAGTTAGTATAAGTAAAATGAGGGAAAAAATAATGCCGGCGGCTGGCCTTGGGTGTCACACCGTAGAGGTGCAGCCACCGGCATCGGTCATATTAATATGAAAATTAACGGAAAATATCAGCGGATAAACAGAAGTTCGCGATACTTGACCAGAGGCCACATCTCGTTGTCGACCATCAGCTCGAGCTTGTCCACATGATAACGGATGACATCCATGCAGGGAGCCACATTGTCATGGTAAGCGAGAGCCTTGGTGCGCTCGTCTTCTATCTTGTTGGCATCCTTGCGGGCATTGACCATCTTGGTCACCTCGTCGCGGATGATGTTGATGTGCTTTGATATCTTCTCGATGGCATAGAGGCTGTGGCCTGCCACTTCGGGCGACTTGTCAGCCGGGAAGATATTGTTAATCTTATACACGTTGTCAAGGAGAATCGACTGGTAACGTGTAGCCACAGGGATGATGTGGTTGATGGCGAGGTCGCCGAGCACACGTGCCTCGATCTGGATCTTCTTGGTGTACATCTCCCACTTGACCTCGTTACGGGCTTCAAGCTCTACCTTGTTGAACACGCCTGTGCGGGCAAACATCTCCACTGACGAGGGTGTCAGATAGGCATCGAAGATTTTGGGCACGCTCGTCTCACAGTCAAGACCGCGGCGGGCTGCTTCCTCTTTCCATTCGTCGCTGTAGCCGTTGCCGTCAAAGTGTATGGCTTTGCTCTCGGTGATGAGCTTGCGCACCTCCTCGAGGATGGCATGCACGAGGGTCTCGCCCTTGGCTACGCGCTCGTCCACCTTGGTCTTGAAGGTCATCAGCTGGTCAGCCACGGCAGAGTTGAGGGCTATCATGGCGCTGGCGCAGTTGGCGCTGCTGCCTACGGCACGGAACTCGAAGCGGTTGCCTGTGAATGCAAAAGGCGATGTGCGGTTACGGTCGGTGGCATCCACGCTGATGTCAGGAATCTGTGACAGCTCGAAGCTCATGGTCTCCTTGCCTGCGAGAGAGATAAGCTCGTCGCCGGTGCTGTGCTCGAGCTTGTCGAGGATGTCGGCGAGCTGGCTGCCCATGAATATGGAGATGATGGCTGGGGGTGCCTCGTTGGCACCAAGGCGGTGGCCGTTGGTAGCCGACATGATCGAAGCTTTGAGCAGGGCGTTGTGCTGATGCACGGCTGCCATGACGTTAGCCACAAAGGTGATAAACTGGAGGTTGCCCATCGGAGTCTTGGCAGGCGCGAAGAGCAGTGTGCCGGTGTCGGTGCCGAGGCTCCAGTTGTTGTGCTTGCCAGAGCCGTTGATGCCGGCAAAAGGCTTCTCATGGAGAAGCACACGGAAATTGTGGCGACGTGCTACCTCTCCGATGAGTGACATCAGCAGCAGGTTATGGTCATTGGCAAGGTTGGTCTCCTCAAAGATAGGAGCAAGCTCAAACTGATTGGGAGCCACCTCGTTGTGACGGGTCTTGGCAGGGATGCCGAGACGGTGGCACTCTATTTCCAGATCAAGCATGAATGCCTCCACGCGTGAGGGGATAGCACCGAAATAGTGGTCTTCAAGCTGCTGGTTCTTGGCTGACTCGTGGCCGAGAAGCGTACGGCCTGTCATCACCAGGTCAGGACGGGCGGCATATAGAGCCTCGTCAACGAGGAAATACTCCTGCTCCCAGCCGAGGTTGCTGATGACATGCTTGACTTCGGGGTCGAAATACTGCGCTACGGCTGTACCAGCCTTGTCAACCGCATTGAGGGCGCGGAGCAGAGGTGTCTTGTAGTCAAGCGACTCGCCTGTGTAGCTGATGAAGATGGTGGGGATACAGAGGGTGCCGTCCATGATGAAAGCGGGCGACGAGATGTCCCATGCAGAGTATCCGCGGGCTTCGAAAGTATTGCGGATGCCGCCGTTGGGGAAGCTGGAGGCATCAGGTTCCTGCTGCACGAGCAGCTTGCCGGTAAACTCTTCGATGACACCGCCCTTGCCGTCATGGTCAACGAATGCGTCATGCTTCTCGGCGGTGGTCTCGGTCAGAGGCTGGAACCAGTGGGTATAGTGACGGGCGCCATTGTCGATAGCCCAGCGCATCATGCCGTCGGCAACGCTGTCAGCCACTTCCAGAGGAAGCGACTTCTTGTTGTCTATCGCGTCAACAAGCACCTCGTATGTCTTCTTGGGGAGATACTGAAACATCTTCTGGCGGTTGAACACCTTTTCGGCGTAATAGACTTCAGGGCGTTCTGCCGGAATCTCAACAGGGACTGCTTTGCGGTTGAAAGCTTCCTCGACTACGTTAAATCTTAAATGTGACATAGTGTGTAGGTGGAGGTTTGAGTTAGTGATGTATTGTGTGAAAATATTTTTTTAATGTGATGATGTCAGAGCTGCCACCCCTTTATGCGCTCTACGGCTTTGATGGTGTTCTCATAAGTGTTGAAGGCGGTCAGCCGGAAATAGCCCTCGCCTGAGGGACCGAAACCGACACCGGGCGTACCCGCTATATGCAGGTCAGAGAGCATGCGGTCAAAAAACTGCCACGAGTCCATCCCGTCAGGGGTCTTGATCCATACATAGGGCGAGTTTTCGCCGCCGAATGCCTGAAGCCCGGCGCTGCATACGCCTTCAAGCAGCAGATGCGAGTTGCGCATGTAGTAATCCACCGTCTCCTTGACCTGACGGCTGCCTTCATCGGTGTAGAGGGCTTCGGCGGCGCGCTGTATTACATAGCTGGCTCCATTGAATTTGGTGGACTGACGGCGCAGCCACAGTCCGTGGAGTGAGACCTTGTTGCCGTCTCCGTCCTCTCCGTAAAGTTTCTTGGGTACTACTGTGTAGCCTAAGCGCAAGCCTGTGAAACCTGCCGTCTTGGAGTAACTGCGAAACTCGATAGCCACCTCATCCGCGCCCTCTATCTCATAGATGCTGCGAGGCACATCGGGCTGGGTAACATAAGCTTCATAAGCCGAGTCAAACAATATGAGGCAGCCGTTGGCACGGGCATAGCCGACCCATACTTTCAGTTGCTCACGTGTCAGCACCGTACCGGTGGGATTGTTGGGATAACAGAGGTAGATTACATCGGGGCGCTCCGAAGGCAGAGACGGCACGAAATCATTGGCTGCCGTGCACGGCAGATAGATGATGTCACTCCAATGTCCGTCAGGGAGCAGATGCCCTGCCCTGCCAGCCATGACATTGGTGTCTACATATACAGGATAGACGGGATCAGTGACCGCAACCTTGTCAGCGATGGCAAGAATGTCTCCGATGTTGCCGGTGTCGCTCTTGGCTCCGTCGCTTATAAATATCTCGTCAGCTGACACCTTGATGCCCCGGCGGTTATAGTCATATTCGGCAATCTTGTCGCGGAGAAACGCATATCCCTGTTCTGGTCCGTAGCCGTGGAATGTCGCTGCGGAAGCCTCGTCATCGACGGCTTTGTGCATCGCGTCGACAGCTGCCTGGCATATCGGGCGGGTGACGTCCCCGATGCCCATGCGTATCACTTCCACTCCCGGATTTTCAGCCATGAATGCCGAAATCTTGGCAGCGACCTGCGAAAACAGGTAGCTCGCTGGGAGCTTGGTGAAATTATCATTGACTTTAAACATATCTATTTTCCGTTAATCTTCTCTTACCTATTGTATCTGTATCTTTTTCCGTTAATCGTTGTCTGCGGTCAGGTGGTGCGTGGATAGCAGCCGGAGTAAACCGTGGTGGCACCGCCTTTCATATACACATGCCCGTCATCGCCCCAGTCTATTTCAAGCGTGCCGCCGAGCAGTTCCACAGCCACTTCCCGGTCAGTCAGACCGTTAATGGCAGCAGCCACCGCGGTGGCGCATGCTCCGGTGCCGCAGGCAAGCGTCTCTCCGCTGCCCCGCTCCCACACTCTCATGCGTATGCGCTGTGGGGAAACGACCTCGGCAAACTCTATGTTGGCTCTGTCGGGCCACATGGGGTGTACCTCTAATTCGCGTCCGAGACGATGTACATCCACGTCATCAAGACTGTCGACGAAAACCACCCCGTGAGGATTGCCCATCGACACCGCATTGATTTTCACATCTCCGGCAGAAGTGCTGACCGCAGCGTTGATGACCGATGGGAGTTCGCTGACCACAGGCACGAGCTGCGAGTCAATCACCGGCTCGCCCATGTCCACTGTCACTGCATCGACTTTGCCGGCTTTGACATCAAGGGAGAGGATTTTGATGCCTGACAGCGTTTCGAGTTTTATGATCTGCTTATCAGTCAGTCCCTGCTCATATACATATTTGCCTATGCAGCGGCTGGCGTTGCCACACATCTTGCCCTCTGAGCCGTCGGCGTTGAACATGCGCATCTTGAAGTCGGCTACGTTGCTGTCCATTATGAGGATGATGCCGTCGGCACCTACCCCCTTGTGACGGTCACTCATTTCCACCGCCAATGCCGATGGATCACGCGGTGCACCTTCAAGGCAATTGATGTAGATGTAATCGTTGCCCAGCCCGTGCATCTTGGTGAATTTTATGACTTCTTGTACGGCCATTTTGTCTTATGTTTATCTTTACGATGCAAAGGTAAACATTTTGTTTGAATAATCAATATAATTTTAGCAAAATGTCGTAATGTTTATAATTATATTTCTTTTTGCCATGCTAATCGTGATTTGCGTGGCATTTCTCTATCCCATCATAACATTTAGAACATTATGCCCAATCTGATAGTAGCCATGCTCAGATTCTTGGCTGACTTGCCTGAGGTCGTCTCAGCATCACTTATATCCTTGCCGCCATTATAGCTGTAGCCCAACGTCAGGTAACTCTGAAACTTACGTGACCCGGCGAGATTGATTCCTACCGATGGATTGATATAGAAGGCTGCGTCCGTAGCTGTGCCGAAGAAACTGTTGAGCGCGACACCGGTCCTCAGATCGAAGAAGCACAGCTTTCTTTGCTTGGAAAAAGAGGTGCGCATCAGCACATAGACAGGGTAACTGAACGAATTGTTATTGACCATTCCATGGATTCCGGCTCCCACTCCGACAATCTCCATGCCCGGACATTTCAGTCCGAAATAGGCATCTCCATTGAGCGATGACATGTCGGCAGTAGTGAGGTCTATCGAACTGCCCACATCCACGCCCCAGGCAAATGCAACCTTGCTGTTGCCATTCATGACAGGTGTCTCAGCCGCCCCGGCTCCATTGGCGCTGGCGCACACCGACATCACCACGGCTGTTATGATAGCTTTGATATATCTCATGTCTTACGAAGATAATATGATGAACTGTTATATTATAAGGTGTCAGAGAAAATGCATACAATCAACGCTTGACAAATGTAGCCCGGCACCATTCGCCCTCCGTGCTTGTACCGGTCAACTCCAGTCCATGTTCAGAAGCCGCTTTTTCTATCAGAGGGACATCGGCAAGATAAAAACCGCTGAAAGCAGCCACACCGCCCTCTTTGATAGCCGGGACATACCGCGCAATGTCGCTGATAATTATATTACGGTTGATATTTGCAAGAAAGACATCGGCAGGCTCGCAATGTGACAATGCCGAAGCATCCCCGAGAATCACATTGATATTACCGGCGCAACCATTAGTCTCGACATTTTCGCGAGCATTTACCGCCGCCATCTCGTCAATTTCTATGGCTGAGACAGCCGATGCGCCGAGCATCGATGCCAAGATGGCAAGTATGCCGCTGCCTGTGCCCATGTCTATGACACGCTTCCCTTCTACGCCGCATTCAAGCAGAAACCGTATCATCAGACTCGTCGTGGCATGATGGCCTGTGCCGAAAGCCATCTTCGGGTCAATCACTATGTCATAGTCGGCAGCGGGGACATCCGTGTGAAAAGAGCTGTGTATGGCTACTTTATCCCCCACTACGATAGGCTGGAAATAGTTTTTCTCCCACTCGCTGTTCCAGTCACGACCCTCTACGGTCTCCGATGTCCATGCTATGGCAGTCTCAAACGGGAAATCAGCTATGATATCGGCGACAGCATCCGCATCGAAATCCTCTTCTCTAACATATGCCGTCAGTCCGTCATCAGTCGTTACAAAACTCTCATACCCGGCATCGGCAAGAAAAGCAGCAAGCAGATCCGTCATGTCGGCATCACACGGCACGAGGCGGAAATCGGTCTGGCGATAGTCATTCATAGAGCGTCGTTGATATTTTCAGCAAAGTTACTCATTTTTAGCCAACAAACAATAACGCTCTCCCTCCCCAGATAATACCCCTACTTGTAGGGACGCAGCGTGCTGCGTCATCAAACACAATGCCCATTGCCTGGTACACGATGACGCGGCACGCCGCGTCCCTACAAGCTGGAGGATGCCCATGTTATGAAAAACGACGTAGGGGCATGCCATGGCATGCCCCTACAAAGGATTTCTTCGGAATCGGTCAGCGCTTGCGGATGCGCATCAGCGAGCGGAAACCGGTCAGCAGTTTCAGCCCCAGCAACACATAGTCGAAGTAGCTGAAGCAGCTCAATATCCGACCGATCCATGATGACTTGCCAGACAGCGATCCTGTAGTGGCGAGATTATGACCTATGCCTGCCAATTGCTCCTTCTGTAGCTGGATACGCGCAGCAGTATATGCCCTCAGATAAGCTATTTCATCGATAGTATATCTGTGGCTCGCTGTGGGATCATTGAAAGTATCAACAATTGTCTTGTGGTTCATGACAGTAATAGTTGTGATATGAATTTACATATCGGGTTGGCTATAAGCTGTTTCTTAAAGAGCACAAACACAATGATGAGCAACAGGTAAAATCCGCCCATAATCAGATAAGCCCACTCAGACCCGGTGCCGGAGGCGATCCAGTGGACGAGCGCAATAGACAGGAAGAAGAAAGCCAACACACCCAACACAAACACGATAGCGCAAAGCGCCACCGTCGCCATGAGTCGTGCCGCCTTCTCAGTAACGGTGAGCTTGGTGTTAGACCAATAGAGCTTTAACAGCTCCGACAGCCGCATCCATAAGTTTTTATAGCTCTCGGTATCCATCGTGTGTCAGGAGTTGGAAAACTGACGAAATACTGACTCTAAGTGCGGGATTATTCAGCTTCGACTTCGCTGGTCAGCTGTTCTACGAGGGCGTCTATCTCACTGTCGCAGCATATGATGCCTTTCTTGCGGAGAATCTCGCGGATGCGCTTGCGGGTATCTTCACCTTTTTCGGGTGCGAGAAGCAGAGCTGCTCCTGCGCCTACGATAGCTCCGCCTAAAAATGCGTAAAGAATGGATGTTGCGTTCATAATCGGTAATATGGCTTATGTGATAAATTACGATAATCAAGGGGCAGTCTGTAATCATAAGGCTGCCCCTTGAGATATTTTGTCTTAGAAGTTTAAAGGGCTATGAGCTGGAAGCGGGCATGTAGTGACCGCAGCCTCTCATTTCTCCTTAATCTTGTGGATCTCGTCAGCGATTGTATCGGCAAGCTCTTCCATCTTGCCTTTCTTGAGCTTCAGGCCCTGCTCCTTGAGGAAATCCACGATGTTGTCACGCGTCTTTTCACCCTTTTCGGGAGCGAGGAGAAGACCTACTGCAGCACCTGCCACGGCACCACCTATCACGGCGAGAATAATGTTGAGGGGTTTCATATTGAATTACTGTTTTAAGAATTGGTTACTGAATCCAATTTATATAACAATCAATAGATGTTTTTGTGCGATGATCCAGACGCTTTTTTCTCTTGAAGGCTGTTGCAGAACTGGAAATTACTCAATCTGTAGGGACGCGGCGTGCCGCGTCATCTGACGCAATACACATCGCTTGGTACGATGACGCGGCACGCCGCGTCCCTACAAGAAGGTAAAGCTTTAAGTAAACAGCATTGTGGCATATTCCTACAAGTTTTGGCGTGATTTTGGAAGTTCTGCAACGACCTGTTACATGAGGATATAGCTGGTCAGAGGTGCGGTCTTGCCGGTCAGCATGCCTTTCTTGACGGTAAACTTGGTGCCGTGCACACCGTCGGTGTATTCTCCGTCAGCCAGGGATGTTGCCAGTTTCACCTTCTGTGCCTTGTTGCTGATGTTGACGAGAGCCACGCCCTTGCTGCCGCGCTCAACCTCTACGAGTGCACCGTTTTCAGAGATGACGATGTTCTCAGGCTGACCAGCCATGGCTGTGCGGAATTTGTTGACAGCCACTACTTCGGGGTGCTTGAAGTTGTCATTGCCTCGTTCGCCTATGCGGTTGTTGCCCCATACATTGCCTGGACCGCTGCCTGCGGGACGGCTGTAGAACAGAGGCATGCCACCGTTACGTGCGGTGAGGAACACCCAGCCCATGCGTATCTGGTCGTCAGTGAGACCTGCAGATTCGTGGGCGTTGCAATATGTGTCATGTGACTCCACCCATGACACGAGATGGTCGGGGGTCATGGTGTGGTCCCAACCGCGCAGATTGACAGCGTTGGCATCCATCTTATCGAGGGCGGCACGGAGGGTGTGGCCATAGTTGCTGGCGGTCATCGACATGTACTTGGCATACTCAGCTTCGGGGACATTCTTGTCCTGAAGCACCTCTCCGTAGACAAACACAGTGTCGGGCATCAGCAGCGACAGACCTTCCACGGCTTCGCGGCCTGTGGCGACATCCCAGAAGTTGTTGCGCTCAGCCTCAGGAGCCACGGGATCGCTCGGCACGCCTATGTGCTTGGCGGTATCGTAGCGGAAACCGCGCGCACCGAGATTGATAAGGTCATTGATGTACTGGAGGAAGTAATACTGGAAGTCGGGATTCTCGGTATTCACGTCAGGCAGACCGCCCATAGCCCATAGTGTACACTGTGTGCGGTCATTGTAATCCTTGATTTCGTTGAAGCCTGATTTGTGCCAGAGACGGTCGCGGCCGCCGGCAGCAGCAAGCAGGTCGGGGGTGACGGCGGTGGTGTCAAATGCAGTGTGGTTGGGGAGCACATCGACGAGCACCTTCACATTATATTTGCGGGCACTGTCACACATGGCTTTGAACTGCTCGCGTGTGCCGAGCTGGTAGTTGCCGACCTTCCAGTCGATAGGCTGGTAGTGGTAGTACCATTTGCCCTTTACCGAATCCCCTTCCTGGCTGAAGAGAGCCATGCCGCCGTCTTCACCTACGAAGCAAGTATTGGCAGGAGATGTCTGTACATACTTGTATCCAGCCTCGGCTATGTCCTTCATGTTGTCGGCGATGGTCGGAAATGACCATGACCAGGCATGGAGGATAGTGGCATCAGCAGGGATTTTGGGGTCAGGATTGGTGGAGGCAGAAGCTACGAGAGCCACCATGGAAAGCCCACCGGCTATTGCAGTCAACTTTTTCATTGTAAGATGTTTGAGCTATAAAGGTAAGAAGTTATTATTGATATAAAGAAATAAGCAAATCCTGATGCCTGGCATGTCTCCTTATCAAAGGCTACATGACTTTCATCACTCACCCAAAGTTAGCAATTATTTTTGTCAATACCTTAGTCTATTAGCTTTTATTAGCATTCTTATGACGACTGCTAAATATCAATCGATCCCCATAATGAGTCTGAGCTTATTGGCTTCAGCCTGAAGTTTGCGGGGATTGGTCGCTTTAAGTTTTTGCAGATTCTTAATCTTCCATTTGACGGACGGGTAGTCAAAGAACTTCGAATATGGGTTATCCCCCTGATTGACCGTCAGTTCCTCAAAGCCCACAATAAATCTCTTGTCCGTCTCGGTCATAATGTCGTTGACTCCTTTTATGAGGCTGTCTCTCGTCATCTCAAATTCCTCGTAACTGAACGGAATATCGCTCATCCCGACAAACTGGTTCTCCATTGCCTCCCTCTGATCTATAAAATTGGGGGAGAAGGATTCATGAATCGGTCTATCACTGCCAAGGAGACAGAATATGATACCCTCCTTGACTGCTGAAAGTGGAATGTCCATTTGCCTTACATCGAATAAATCCCGCGGATGCTGTCGTGAAAGAGCTGCAGAGATTTTGCCACCATACAATTGCGGCAGCGACACGATACGGGCATCCACCTCCATGCCGAACAGACTCTGAGCCTTTTCGCATAACGGGTATAATCTGGCTTCGCCGCATACCAGACCTCTCTTAGTCTGATTGACCTCAATCTTTACCTGACAACCCTGTCTTTCACATGTGATTTTACAAATATCGAGACGAGGTATGATTCTGATATCACGAAAACTACGGCGAGTCCTGTCAGCAATCCTCATTAATGCTTCATTGATATGATTTAGGCTGCTTGTTCTATCCTCCAACGGGATGTATGTCACATCAATATCGACCGAGAGCCTATTCAGATTTTTCACGAACAGATTTATAGCAGTCCCTCCATGAACGGCAAAGCACTCCTCGTCAGTGACAAAGGGCAATATTCTTAACAGAAGTTCCACCTTTTTCCGATACACGTCATTCATATTCGGCAAGTTCCTTAGGTATCACAATATCATATTTGGCATTCTTCACGCCTCCCTTTGAATAACTTCTCGTGCCGGAGCCAAGAGAAATCTTAGACAGGTCAAGTTTCGCGAACCAACGGTGACCCGCTTTCTCAGCCATATAGAGAAATATCCTTTTTACTTTCACGGATGTGCAATTCTCCAACAGCCGCTGGACCAAGCCGAACCTCAGAGAAGTGAGCATCTCCATCAGATAGTAGGTATCCATCAGATTATATTGGCCCGGCGACAACAGCAGACATTCCATTATTGCTCTCTCAGGTGCGGCCACCGTTAATTGCCGACCGTTATATTCCATCTGTTCGACACCTATGTCCCCGAAAATTTTGGTGGATACCTCAACGATGCGCATATCCAGCTCCACCGAATTTAGCCATTTTGGAAGCCGCGGCCTGATCGGGGAGAATATGACGGCAGAAGGTTTTCCCATAGCGACATAATGGGAGAATCCTTTTAATTCCAATGCCGAGGCAGCTCCGACATGATACGATAGAGTACCTTGACTCTGATAAGATGCGAGTATCCCGTAAACAGTCGGGCTATCGCCGACAAAGGTATATACCCCGGTTGATATACGTTGAAGCCATCCCGATTTGGTATAATTAGAAATTTCGCTTCTGCTTAATCCTGATTTCTCAAGCCACGATGTAAGCAGTAGTCCATCGGAAGGAGTTTGCCGACGTATGTTATTTATCTTAGTTCCCATTTTGGAATGAATAACCTTCCAAAAATAGCACTAAAATAAATATCTGCCAAATATTTCTGAAAAATTCTCCTTCTCACCGATGGAGCTTGTATCGTCTGGCGAGCTGTGCGTAGCCGTCGGTGTTCTTGAAGTCTGTCAGAGCGGCATTTATCGAATCGGCGAGCTGCTTGCGGTCACGGGCTACGAGCCACGACTGGAACTGGGTGAAGGAGATGCCTAGGGATACATCCACCTGCGGATAGTCCTTGGCGAGGCGCAGAGCCGTGGCTTCGTTGACCACAGCCATGGGTATCTCGCCGAGCGAAGTCAGCATAAAGAGCTGTTCCGAGCCATACTCATCGCTCTCCTTGACCGGTATCTCGCGACCTATCTCACGCGACAGATTGTACAGACGCGACACCGCAGGAGAGCCCTTGGGCACCCACACCGTATCGCTGCCGAGATCTATCTGCGAACGTATCTTACCCTTACGTGTCACCGAGTCACGCGGCTGCACGAGCACCTGTTTGTCAAGAAATGACGGCTCGGTGAAAATCACACGGTCTTGCATATCGGTGGTACGCGCCACATCAGCCACCAGTATGTCATATTTATGAGAGTCAAGCCCTTCAAGCCCCCGGGTGATATTGGTCAGAGGATGAAATTTGAGAGGCAGCCCTTTCTGACGTGCTATTTCTCTGATGACATCGTAGTTAAAGCCACCCAGCGTGTCGGCATAGCGGTAGAGCGACATGGGCGAATACTCTATCGCCACATCAAGGGTATCACCCGATGCCGGACGGTCAGAGACACGGTAGCTTCGGAATATGCTGCACTCGCGCAGAAGCACCATGCATGCGAGTGCCGTTACAAGCAGCAGAACATACAGCAATGTGCGCCCACGGGCAGGTTTCGGACGTTCAAACATACAACAATACGCGGTTTTAGTTTGCAAAATCTACCGACACACCCAATTGGAATCTGCGGGGATTGAGCGGATAGTGCGGTATGGAGAAATAGTTGTTAGAACCCATGCCCTGGTTGACATGTGACATCATGACGTAGAATCGAGCACGGCTCAGCTTCATATTGATATACGCGTTCATGAATGCGAAGTTGCCACACAGAGCCGCATCCTGATTGTAGAATGCCTCTGTGGCAGGCTGGTAACCGGGGGCGCGGTAACGGGTATAGTAATCGCAATCCACTCCAAACTGCACTGACAGCACTTTGGCTATCTTGAAAGTCACATAAAGGTTGCTGTAGACGGCAAGCGCCGGGAGCGGAATCACGTCCTCGTTGGAGGTAGCCTGATAGGTGATGCGATTGTCCCAATGCAGAGGTCCTACGGAAAACGGCTGTTCGAGACGTGCCCAGAACAGTTGTACGCCCCCGCCGTGTTGAGCCGGCAACGCATTGCGGTCAAAATAAACGCAATTGGTGACGGTCTCGGTGCCCACATTGACAGCTGTGCCCCAGCGTGGAAACTCTATCTGACCTCCGAAACGAAACGATTGCGTATTGTCAAACTTGTTGTTCCATATATAATGGTTGGAGCGGTAGGTCTCCATAAGAGGCGAACAGTGCTCGTTGGTGAGCTTGGCATATGCGGTGACGCTAAGCGTGTCCTTGCGTATGGGGATATTTCCTGTCATATGCCCCGAAACATTAAATTCACCCGCAGCTCCGACCACTCCGATGCGCCCTATGGCATCATACTTGAAGTATTTCCCCTTGTCGCTGTGTAGACGCGCACCGACATAGAGCTTGTTCTGGGTGATTTTGTCATCAAGAGGGGTATAGTCAGGCAATGGGGTCAACGCCTCATGGCGAGGATAGTCAGCCTCATCATAATATGGCAGACGGTAACGGCTGTAATCGTAGGTGACAAAGCCCGTCAATCCCATCTTGACCCACTTGTGAAAGCCCTCTATCAGTCCCACTCCGAAGGTGTTGCTGACCTTGGTGTAAGATGTCTTGTCGTATGAACCGGATGTGTCATAGTAATTGTCAGCCCAGAAGTTGTCGGTGTCCTCGCGGTTGGTCTTGTTGGTAAACACATGCGAGTTGGTCTTGAGATTGAAGGTCCATATCAGATCGGTCACAGGTATGAAGGTGCGGCGCACTATCGTATCGGTGTCGTTACGTTCCACATGATGATAGCCGAGGCTGTAGCGGTTGTTGACAAACAGATCCAGCCCCTTGACGCGTGTATGGGCATCATTGAGATTGACCGCAAAGTTCTTGGGACCGCCGCCTATAGCAGCCGATGGCGCATTGTCAGGGTCAAGGATGACGGTATCGTCTTTGAGTCCTCCGTTTTCCTTGTTGAGCATGTTATATGACAGCAGACTCGCCATCATCTGATAGCGTTCACCCATGTATGAGCCAGAAAAGCCCCAGTTGAAATCCTTGGAGCCCTGAGCCTGATAGCTGCCTCGTGAATAGAGATAATCAAGATATGCACCTATCTGTATCTTCTTGTTGACATTGCCTGAAAAGATGCCGTTAAGGCGGTCCTGACCCACGTCACGTCCGCCTCCGAAATTATAGCTGACAATGGTCATCGGGATGCGCGTGTTGTAGAACTTGTAGCTGTCGAGCGACGGCAGCCATGCCCTCAGCGGATCCACAAAATAGAAATCACTCTGCGGCTTCCGCTCCATCCATATCATGTTTATGCCCTGCGCTCCCAGATTGCCGGTGGTGGCGTAGGCTAATGACACCGCCGAAGGCACGGAGCGTTGCGCATAGTTGGTCAGCAGCGTGTCTATGGTCGATGGATGGGTGACACCGAGCGGCATCGTGGCTTCCCAGGCGTATGACGGAGCCACATCAGGCTGCTTGGCATAAACCAGAGCAAGCGTTGACAAGGATATTATAAGGAATGATAGGAATTTCTTCATCATGATAGTCTTTTCAGAGAACCGGGGCAAAGTTACTGAAAAAATCCATTGGGATAGGTACAAAAAAAAAAATACTCGTCGTCACGACGAATAATCTTCTTACCTTAAATCTAATACCATGAAAAACTTGGTACAAAGTTAAGGGTTGTATGCGAATGTACAAAATTTTATCCATGAAAAACTATGTTGTTTAACATAGTTTAATAGTGATGTCGCCTTTAGGAGTGACGCTTCACCAGTTCACGCTCTATGTCTGGAACGGTCACATCCATCTGCTCAAGCAGCACGAGCAGGTGATATATAAGGTCGGACGCTTCGTAGACAAAGCGGTCACGATTGCCGTCAACAGCCTCTACCACAGACTCTACAGCCTCCTCTCCCACCTTCTGGGCTATCTTCTTGACACCCTTGATAAAGAGCTTGGTGGTGTAGGAATTTTCGGGCATCTCGGCATGACGCTGCTGCACGAGTCGGCTTAGACTGCGGATAAAGCCGTCCTCAACCGGGGTGTCAAAGCATGACACAGTGCCGCGATGGCATGTTGGACCTATCGGGTCTGCCTTTATAAGCAGGGTATCAGCATCGCAGTCGGCATACATGCCAACGACATTGAGAAAATGCCCCGAAGTCTCCCCTTTGGTCCAAAGGGTCTGGCGCGTGCGGCTGTAGAAGGTGACTTTGCCGGTGGCAACTGTCTTGTCAAACGCCTCGCGGTTCATATACCCGAGCATCAGCACACGGAGTGTCGTGGCATCCTGCACGATGACAGGCAGCAGACCGTCAGCGCATTTATCAAGTTTAAACTGGTTGAAATCCATATAATTCATGAGGATAAAGATGAGGATTTGTTTTACCTGATATTCCAGCTTGTAGGGACGCGGCGTGCCGCGTCATCATCAGATAGTATGTTGTTGCGTTTGATGACGCGGCACGCCGCGTCCCTACGCTCTCTTGTTTATTATTGTCTACCTTTTCACTGTGCGGACGGGGATGCCTCGTTCGGCAAGCTGTCGTTTGAGTTCGGCTATTGTGATTTCGCCGTAGTGGAATATGCTGGCGGCGAGGGCGGCATCGGCATGCCCTGCCTCAAACACTTCAGCGATATCGCCGACGCTTCCGGCTCCGCCCGATGCTATAACGGGTATGGTCAGTTCTGATGCCAGACGCGCATAGGTGTCGCAGGGATAACCGTTGCGTGTGCCGTCATGGTTCATAGAGGTGAAAAGTATTTCACCTGCTCCACGCGACTCCACTTCCGACGCCCATGTAAACAGTTCGCGGTCACTGACGCGGCTTCCGCCATGAGTGGTGACGTGCCATATACCATCGTCCATGAGTTTGGCATCTATGGCAGCAACCACAAACTGCGCCCCATATCGCGCTGCTATCTGCGAGATGAGTTCGGGATTGGCAACGGCAGCACTGTTGACTGTGATTTTGTCGGCACCTGCATCAAGCAGACGCGATGCGTCATCAAGCGAGGAGATGCCTCCGCCAACAGTGAATGGTATGTTGATGCGGTCGGCAATCCGCTCCACAAGGCGTGTGAACGTGCTTCGCCCCTCGCGCGATGCACTGATGTCAAGAAACACGAGTTCGTCGGCACCTTCGGCAGCGTAACGCGCACCGAGTTCCACGGCATCGCCCACATCGGTCAGTCCCTCGAAGTTTATTCCCTTTACAGTGCGACCGTCTTTGACATCAAGGCATGGTATGATACGTTTTGCAAGCATAGCTATTCTTTATATGGTCAATGTTGTGAGGGATAGGCATAACGGCTCATGTCGTCAAGTGCGATGCGACCCTCGTAGAGGGCTTTGCCCACGATTACACGCGGCATGCCCATGTCGTTGAGTTTCACGATGTCGTCCATCGACCCTATGCCGCCTGATGCAGTGAAGACGACGGCTGGATGCTTCTGCATGAGTTCAGCATAGAGATCCGTGGCAGGACCTGTAAACATGCCGTCACGCGAGATTTCGGTGCATATAGCCTGAGTCAGCCCGTAAGGCTCAAGCAGACCTATGAGGTCAGATATGGTCAGGGCGGTATCTTCAAGCCATCCGCTGACGGCGATTTTGCCATTGCGCACATCTGCGCCGAGCACCATCTTGTCCGATCCGTAACGCTTGACCCAATCGCCCATCAGTGTCGGCTCCTTGGCAGCAAGGCTGCCGATGATGGCGTAGGAGGCTCCGGCGTTGAAAAGGTCATGCAGCGCATCCTCCGACTTGATACCACCGCCCCACTCTATGCTTGCGCCGTCGACCGATGCCATGCGCTCAAGCGTGGAGAGATTCTGTGGATAGGAGGCTTTTGCACCGTCGAGATCCACTACGTGCACACGTCCGAATCCGGCATCGACGTATCGCTTCACCATGTCGACAGGCTGGGCGTCATAAGTAGTGCAACGGTCATAGTCGCCCTGGCTGAGACGCACACATTTGCCGCCTATGATGTCTATTGCAGGGATTATCTCTATCATATCTGGAGGAAATTCTGGATTATGCGCTCACCCACGTCACCGCTTTTCTCGGGGTGGAACTGGGTTCCGTAAAAATTCTCATATTTGAGCGCCGATGAAAACATCTGACCGTAGCGCGTGGTGGCTATGGTGTCAGGACAGAGGCTTGCATAGTAGCTGTGGACGAAGTAGACATATTCGCCACCCTTGATGCCCTTGAAAAGCTTGCCGTCAAGGTTGGTGATGTCGTTCCAACCCATATGTGGCACTTTGAGCCCCTCGTCGGCATTGAACTTCTTGACACGGGCGTCAAACAGGTTGAGACAGTCGGTGTCACCCTCCTCGGTGTGACGGCACATCACCTGCATGCCCACACATATTCCGAGCACAGGGTGGCGCAGGTCCTTGATAAACTGGCACAAATCGCGCTCACGCAGATTGTGCATCGCCTCGCCGCAGTGACCCACGCCGGGGAGTATCACGTGGTCGGCTTTGGCAATCACGTCGCGGTCGGCGGTCAGCACATACTCGGCGTTGAGCCGATGCAGGGCGTTTTCTACCGAGCGGATATTGCCCATATTATAGTCGATAATAGCTATCATAGCATTCCTTTGCTTGAAGGTAAGTCGTAAGAGTACACGTCGCGACGCACAGCCATGCGCAACGCGCGGGCAAATGCCTTGAACACACCCTCTATCAGATGGTGGTTGTTGTCGCCACGCGCCTTGATGTGCAGATTGGCTTTCAGAGCCACCGCGAGGGTCTTGAAGAAGTGGGAGTACATCTCCGTAGGTGTGTCACCTACGTATTCGCGTGTGAAAGGCACATCCCAGTCGAAGTCGGCTCTGCCGCCGAGATCTATCAGACACATGGCGCGGCTCTCGTCCATGGGCAGCACGAAGCCGTAACGGTCGATGCCGCGTTTGTCGCCGAGAGCTTTGAGCAGAGCTTCGCCAAGAGCTATCGCCACATCTTCCATGGTGTGATGCTCATCAACCTCGATGTCGCCCTGACACTTGATGGTCAATGAGATGCCCGAGTGGTGAGGTATCTGGTCAAGCATGTGGTCAAAGAATTTCAGACCAGTGTCAATATGCGAGGGGCTGCCACCATCAAGATTGACTATGACATGTATCTTGGTCTCCGATGTGTCACGACGCACCTCGGAGCGGCGCGATGATGAAAGGATATGACGCGCTATCTCATGCCAGTCGGTAGTGACAAGGACGCAATCGGCAGTCTCAGCAGACGGTTCGCCTATCATGATGGACTTCGCTCCGAGATTTTTTGCCAACTGCACATCCGTGATGCGGTCACCGATGACATATGACTCCGCCAGGTCATACGAGCCGTCCATATAAGCGGTAAGCATGCCTGTACGCGGTTTGCGCGTGGGAGCATTGTTCTCGGGGAAACTGCGGTCAATCAGCTGGGCATCAAAGCGTATCCCTTCGCCGGCAAGAGTTTCAAGCATCTTGTTGTGAGCCGGGTGGAACGTGTCCTCAGGGAAAGAGTCGGTGCCGAGACCGTCCTGGTTGCTCACCATGACCAGCTCATATCCCTTGCCCATCAGGCTTGCAAGAGCTGTGATGACACCGGGGACGAAACTCAGTTTCTCAAGGGAGTCTATCTGCTCATCCGCAGGTTCGCGGATGATAGTCCCGTCACGGTCGATGAATATGGCTTTTTTCATCATTCAGAGATTGAATATGTCTGTAACAGAGAGAGCATGCGGCGGTTCTCCTCTGGCGTACCGATGGTCAGGCGCAGACATCCTGCACACCCGGGCAGATGGCTGCGGTTACGCACTATCACGCCGTTGAGTATAAGATAGTCGTACACAGCGTTGGCATCAGTCACTTCCGCCAACAGGAAATTGGCATCAGAGGGATATACCTTCTTGACACATGGGCACTTGGGTAACTCGCGCATCAGCATGTCACGGTCATCGATGATGCTACGCACCATGCCGTCGATGTCGGTGCGGCGTATGCGGTTGATGATTTCGCGCTGTGTGGGTCCGTTGATATTATAGGGGTATTTCACGCGGGCATACAGCTCGGCGATGCGCGGGTCTGAGATTGCCATGCCTATGCGTAGCCCTGCCATGCCCCATGCCTTGGAGAAGGTCTGCAGCACTATGAGGTTGGGATGGCTCTCGATGGCTGTCTTCATCGACCCAGCTGGTGAAAAATCCACATATGCTTCATCGACCACCACTATGCCGTCAAACCGCTCACACAGCGTCAGTATGTCAGCCGGAGCAAAAGCGTTGCCTGTAGGATTGTTGGGGCTGCATATCCACATCAGTTTCGAGTGGGCATCGGCGACTTCAAGCAACTTATCGACAGGAAGCTGGAAATCGTCGGTCAACTGCACCTCACGCAGCTCTATGTTATTGACAGCCGCGCTGACAGTGTAGACACCGTAGCTCGGAGTGATGGCTATGGCATTATCAATGCCAGGACGGCAGAATATCCTAAACGTGAGGTCAATAGCCTCGTCGCTGCCCGCGCCGCCAAGAAACAGCTGTTCCTCCTTGACACCTTTGAGAGCGGCGACATGGCGTTTCAGATCCTTATGGTGGGGATCGGGATAGCGGTTCACACCGTTGTCAAACGGATTCTCGTTGGCATCGAGCCACACCGATATATCACCGCCCTTGCACTCGTCACGCGCTGTGCTGTAAGGCTCAAGCGCGAGGATGTTGGGGCGAACGTAGTCCAATGGATTTTTCATGACCATAATATTATATGAGCATCATCGGTCGGTACGTATTTTCACTGCCATGGCATGGGCATCCAGACCTTCAGCCTCTGCCATGGTCACAATAGTCTGAGCAAGACCGTCAAGTCCGTCACGTGTCAGCTCCTGATAGGTAATCTTGCGCATGAAGCTGTCGATGTTGACACCGCTGAACGAGTGCGCCCAGCCGTTGGTAGGCAGCGTGTGGTTGGTTCCAGAGGCATAATCACCGGCACTTTCGGGTGAATAGTTGCCTATAAAGATGCTGCCGGCGGCTGTGATGCGGTCGGCAATCTCCCATGGGTTAGCCATGGATATTATCAAGTGCTCGGGAGCGTACTCGTTGACGAAATCTATCATCTCATCAGTGGAATCCATGACGATGATGCGGCTGTGTGACAAAGACTTCTCAATGCTTGAGCTGCGTGACAGACGTGCCGAAATAGACTCGACCTGCTCGCGGACGGACTTGGCGATGGATTCGGAGGTGCAAACGCATATCGCCTGACTGTCAGGACCATGCTCAGCCTGCGACAGCATATCTGAGGCGACAAAACGCGCATCGGCGGTGTCATCCGCCATGACAAGCACCTCGCTCGGTCCGGCGGGCATGTCAATCGCCACCTCCGAGGTGAGCATCTGCTTCGCCTTGGTGACAAAGCGGTTGCCCGGACCGAATATCTTATGCACCCGAGGGATGCTTTCTGTACCAAGAGCCATGGCGGCGATAGCTTGGGCTCCGCCCACACGGTAGACTTTGTGGATGCCGCACTCGCGGGCTGCAAAAAGGATTTCAGGCGAAATCTTATGGCTACCACTCTGAGGTGTGCAGAGTATAATCTGCTTGCAGCCAGCAATAGTGGCAGGGATGGCAAGCATCAGCACCGTAGAAAAGAGAGGTGCCTGACCACCGGGGATATACAGACCCACCTTGGTGATAGGGACAGGTCGCTGCATGCACATAACTCCGGGCATGGTCTCCACTTTCACGGGGTCAGGCATCTGAGCCTGGTGGAAGCGGCGTATATTGGCAGCTCCGGCACGTATTGCTTCCTTGACATTATCAGGGACAAGAGCGCAAGCCTCGTCAATCTCCGCTTCGCTGACCTCCAGCCCGTCAATGACGGCGTGGTCAAACTTTGCAGCCATGTCACGCAGAGCCTCGTCACCGCGCTGACGCACATCGGCGATGATAGCCTCGACGGCTTGTGTCACCTGGGGGTCGTCAGGGATGTTGCGCTCAGTGAGAGCCTTCCACTTGCTGCGCTGAGGATTGATGACTATATCCATCAGCGTACTATATTTTCAAGCGCAAGGACGAGGATGTCCTCTGCGCCAACGGTTTTGAGCTGTTCGATTTTCTCCCACAGTTCCTCCTCGCGGATGACGGCGTGGAGCGAATACCAGCCCTTGGCTGCGAGAGGGAGGAGAGTCGGGCTCTTCATCCCCGGAAGTATCTTGACAGCCTCTTCGATCGCGCTCTCTGGGAGGTTCATCAGTACGTACTTCATGTCACGGCTGCCGATGATGCTCTGGAAGCGGAATTTGAGCTGTTCCAGTTCCTGAAGTTTCTGACCGTCAAGACCTTTGGTGGCGATAAGCACCGCCTGGGAGTAGAACACCTGCTCCACCTCGACAAGTCCGTTCTGCACCAGAGTGCCACCAGATGAAACTATGTCGAAGATAGCATCCGCCATGCCTACTGCGGGCGCTACCTCCACCGAGCCGGCTATCTCGTGGATTTCTGCCTCGATGCCCTGCTCCTTAAGGAAATTGCCGAGTATGCGGGGATATGATGTGGCGATACGCTTGCCGGCAAACCATTGCAGACCGTCATACTTTGCGTCCTTGGGGACAGCAAGCGATATGCGACAGTCGCTGAAACCGAGCGACATGACGATGTTGACATCCTGGCCTTTCTCCTCCATCTCGTTGAGACCGACGATGCCGATGTCGGCAACGCCCATAGCCACCGCCTGGGGGATATCGTCATCACGGAGATAGAGCACGTCCATAGGGAATCCCTTGGCGCGTGCCACGAGTTTGCGGCTGCTGCCTGATGTGGTGATGCCGCTGTCTTTGAGCAGCCCCATGCAGTCTTCATTGAGTCGGCCCTTGGCCTGGATAGCTATTCTCAGCATAATCGGGAAAGGAGTAAAGAGGATGACACGTCAGATGTAGGGACGCGGCGTGCCGCGTCATCAAAAGCCGTAGGATATGACATACGAAATATAATACGATGACGCGGCACGCCGCGTCCCTACATCTGAGCGTTTTGGGGTTAGAGATATCTTATAATATAGCAAAAGCCGTCAACCGTCATCAGACTCCCGGGATTTCTACAGCCCGCAAATCTGACGAGTGTCAATGGCTTAGATGGTTAAGGTGTGTATGTCGGGGGGGGTGCAGAGCGTGACCGCTTAGTCGAGGTTGTGGTTGTCCTTGGCAGGGTTGCGGTAGTAAATCTTATGCTCCACGTACTCCTCGGCAGCTATCAGCGTGGGCTTGGGAAGCTTCTCGTAGTAACGTGAAATTTCGATCTGCTCGCGGTTTTCGGAGATTTCCTCGAGGTTGTCGTTGAGGGAGGCAAACTCCTGCAACTTCTTCTCCAGGTCGCGTTTCATCTCGCCTGCAATCTGGTTTGCACGCTTGGCGATGATGGCAACGGTCTCGTAGACATTGCCTGTGTCCTCAGAAAGCTCTATCATGTCACGTGTGACAGTGTTGAGCGGAGCGTTGATTTTCTTGTAATCCATCAGATTAATCAGCTGTAATTGAAGGGATTGTATATATGTAATAACGTTATTAAAGTCCTGTATCGTCCTTGACGTGGCGGCTGGCGATCTTGAATATGTTGTCAGCCTCCTTGCGGTTCTTGCCGTCGGGGAAATCGTTGATGAAGCCGTAATACTCGTCGACCACATCGCGGAAACGCTCCGGCTTCATCTCGTCAACCGAATTTGACGCTTCCTGATAGCGCGATTTGAGTATTATCATCTCCAGATCCTCCTTATATTTGGTATAGGGATATTTCTTGAGAGCGTTCTGAGCCACGATGACCGCGCTGGCATAGTTGTTGCCGAGATAAGTGCCGAGGTTGTAGTAGAGCACGGCGTTCTCCAACTCCTTGAGAGCCAGCTTGTCCTGAAGCTCGAAGATAGCGTTCTGGGCTGCCGGAGTACGCTCGCTGCGCGGATAGTACTCCAAGAAGTTCGACAGCTCCTCTATCGCCTTGACCGTGTCGCTCTGGTCGAGCTGGGGCTCGGGGCTGTCAAGGAAGTAGCCGTAGCCGCAGTAGTAGCGCGCCAGTTCTGTGTACTTGCCTCTGGGGAAGCGTGTGTAATAGTTCTTGAAATACGCGCTCGCGGTCTTGTACTCCTTGTTGTCATAATAGCTCATAGCCATCAGATACAAGGCATCCTCAGCCTTCTCGGTGCCCTTGAAAGCCGGTATGATGTCGGCAAGGATGGTATATGCCTGCACATACTGCTTCTTCTCGTAGGCACGCTGGGCGAAGTCGAGCTTGTAGTCGGCATCCTTGCTCTTCTGCGCCTTCTGGTATTCGCCGCAGCCGCAGAGCATCACCGATGCCACGCATATTATGATGAGATTGACAATCTTCATTTACGCTTGCTTAGTATTCCATAGGGACACACTGCCCCCAATAGTCGGCAAAGTTAACAAATTTTCCCGACATACGCCACACCCCGCCACCTCCCACACTCAAAAATCACAAAAATCCGCTCATATCACTGAGATTTATTGCCACATATTCATTCTAACCAGCCTTTGGCAAGAATCTACAAATTTACACCTCAGAAATTTTACACTTTATTTGCATATCGCTTTGTTTACAAACATTTTTTAATTACATTTGCCTGTAACACTAATTAAGACCACAAACTTTCACCCAAACATAAACCAAACGTTTACAGACTCTATGGAAACAAGAATCCTCTTTAATATCTTTGTTTATATATTCTGCCTCATGTTGGGCATCAGAAAATGCAGCAGTATCAGTCCAGGTGTCTGAGGTCGGACAGTTGGAGAGCCTTCTGGGTGAGCGAATAAATAGTATCGAGTCGCTTACTGTCACCGGGGGACCGATTGACGCAACTGATTTCAAGACAATATTGAAAGCGTCTCTTTATGGGCAGCTCGTGTCTGTTAATCTGAAAGAAGTTACTGTCATAGACAACAAAATACCAGATTGGGCATTTTATGATGTCAACCTGCAGGTACACGACCAATATGTAAGGCTCCTACCTTTACGCAAAATAATATTGCCAGACAATATTGAATCCATAGGTCAGTATGCTTTCACATACACCATGTTGGAAGATATAACCCTTCCATCATCCCTCAAATCTCTTGGCGTAGGCAGCTTCCAGAACTGCCAGCACATGAAGATGGACAAGTTCGTGGTACCAGAGGGCATAACTGAAATCCCGTTTCAATGTTTCAATAACAATCGTGGTGTTAAAGAATTTGTTTTACCAACGACCATTAAGTCTATTGGCGGTTTCGCTTTTGATGATGCCCGTATGGAAAGAATCAACTTTCCTGACGGTCTTGAAAGCATAGGCATCAATGCTCTGCAAGGATGCGAACTGTTGAGTGAGGCGATTTTGCCCAGCTCTTGCACAGATATCCAGTCTCATGCATTCTATATGTGCTACAACTTGAAGAAAATGCGATTGCCAGAAACTCTTGCCGTAATTCCATCCAATCTTGCGGTATTCAGCGCATTAACGGAGATCTCCATCCCCAAAATGGCTAAGGAAATTGACGAGTTCGCGTTTGGATTCTGCGAGAGACTAAGCTCAGTCAAAATACATGAAGGCTTGGAAAAAATAGCATCATATGCATTCCTCAACTGCAATCTTGAATCCATAAAACTGCCATCTACCCTCTCTATGCTCGGTTCAGCATGCCTCAAAGGGACGAAAGGAGATGTCTATGCTTTGCCACAAAATCCGCCATTATGTACCGGACCTGAGCCACCGTTTGATATTGAATCTGATCCAAATAAGACACTCTACGTTCCTATAGGATCGACAGAGGCTTACCGCACGGCGTGGGGGTGGAGTGATTTCAAGAATATCGTGGAGACTGACTTTGCTTTTCTATCCGGAAAAGACGAGATGGAGACTGACACGCGTGACGGCAGCATCGACATCACGACATCGGATGGATGCATTGAAATCAACGCCTCAGGGCGGAGATATGGCAGATACATCATAAGTACGATGGATGGGCGCATCGTCGCTGTGGGAGATATCAAGCAGAGCAAGACAACGATAAACGTCACACAAGGACTATATATTGTAAGTGCAGCCAACGCGACCCGCAAAGTAGCGGTACATTGAATGAGCGATACCTGCCAAAATCACATGGAAAGAGCTCTATGCAATCCACATATTTCATGGAACCAATTTCAGGAGGAACTATGGCGGCGTGTCTATATAGCCAAGGTCAACAGAACTTATGCATGTAGACAAGCTCTACTCGGTACATGAGCTGATGTTTTTCGCATGGATGGATAGGCACGGGCAGATTTACGGAATAAAACGGCGATTATGGAAACAACTCCGCCGGCAAAGGCAGTACATTCTGAGACTTGGTGCATGATATTCATTTGAAAGTCAAGCAAAGATTTATTATCTTTGTGATGCGTAAAAATACTCAACACACTGCGTAAATTGTAAGCATATGTATCAGCGTTCAGAATATCAGATAATTAAGTCTCGAATTTCAGAGCCGAGAAAGTTTATACAAGTCATTATCGGATCTCGGCAGATAGGCAAATCCACAGTCGTAAAACAGTTATTGCAGACAATTGAAGCCCCATACCTGCTGTATTCAGCCGATGATGTACCCGCCAGCAATAGAGCATGGATTGCCGATTGCTGGGGAGCCGCACGCAGTTTGAAGAAAAGCAAAAATTATGCTGAACTTATACTTGTAATAGACGAAATCCAGAAAATCCCGAATTGGAGTGAAGTGGTAAAAAAAGAGTGGGACATAGACACTTTCAATGACTGCAATATAAAACTACTGCTGCTTGGCAGCAGCAGGGTACTGCTTGAAAAAGGATTATCGGAATCATTGGCGGGGAGATTTGAGGAAATCCGCATGACCCACTGGTCTTATACAGAAATGCGCGATGCTTTCGGACTTTCGTTGGAACAATATCTTTTTTATGGGGGATATCCTGGTGCAGTCTCCTTAATGAGTGATTACGACCGCTTCCAGCAATATATCCAATCAGCAATAATTGATTCAACTATCAATAAAGACATTCTGATGGACTCACCTGTAGGTAAGCCAGCTCTGCTTCGCCAGACATTCGAACTCGGGTCTGCGTATTCAGGAGAACTGCTGTCACTTAACAAGATGCTCGGAATGCTTCAGGATGCCGGCAATACATCAACTCTGATGTCGTATCTGACCCTGCTGAACGACAGCGGCTTGCTACGCGGCATACAGAAATTCAGCATGGACATGGCACGGCGCAAAGCAAGCGTTCCAAAGTTTCAAGTCTACAACAACGCATTGAAACTTGTGTATGATACGACGACTCTTAATCATGCACTACTTGACCGCAAGTCATGGGGGAGAATATTTGAGTCAGGAGTCGGATCCTACATCATAAACCAGGCATTCAAATATCGTTTCGAGGTATATTATTGGAGAGAACGCAATGACGAAGTTGATTTCATACTGCGCAAGAATGATTCCATGGTTGCCATCGAGGTGAAATCAAACACTGAGAAAAGTTCGGCAGGGCTTGAGAAATTCAGAAAGCAGTTTAATCCGTCGGCGGCATTCATTGTGGGTGACGGAGGAATAAGTGCCACAGACTTTCTTACGATGGATCTCCGTACTTTGTTCTGAGTACAGTAGGCATAATAACCTCCGACGTACGACTGAATAGGGAATGCACCTGCTGGGATGCTGATATTTTCGCATGGATGGACAGGCGGGTGATGGTAGTTTTGCGGAAAAAACTACTATTATGGAAGCAAACAGGATCAGGACAGGGCACCGGCGCAAGGCGGCTAAATGGGAGATGCCGGTGTCACGAAAGTTTTATCTGGGCATCATGGAGCAGGTGGAATCGCTCGGGCAGTGCTGCCCCTCGCTTGATGTGGAGAGGATGAAGATGATCATAACCGAATTTGCCAGAGGGCATGCGTATGCCAAACCGCTCAGCGAGATGGAGACTGTGGTGGTTAAGCTGCTGTGTCCCCTCATCGAGAAAGCCCGGCAACGGTCGGCACGGGCGCGTATGGCTGCCAGCAATCGGCGCGTAGAGCGTATGAGAGCTGAAAAAGCGGAAGCGGCGGCTAATGAGACACAGGCGGAAAGTACACCCTCACCTGTCAGCGCACCCTCACGCCACGAAGCTGCGCAAGAACGCCGCCGTCTCAAGCACCTCAAGCGCATAGCCCGACGGCAGGCTGCCAAAGAACATGGAGACAGCCGTGATAATCCGGATGCAGTAAGGATACTGTGGCCTCCCGAAAAGATGACATAGACACGGCCAAGTTTGTAGGGACATGCCGTGGCGCAATGTCACTAACTCAAGGATTTGCAAGCAAGTCGCGCCCCTTGTGGGCGCATCTCTCTGTTAGCCGAGGGGCTTGCCCCTCGGTAAGGGATGAAGAATGTACGCGCTGCGCTTTGCCGCAGCGCATCAGTCGCTATCATGTTGAGCATCATGGTAGTTGATGCGCTGCGGCAAAGCGCAGCGCGTGGCATAGGTTGACATTTACCGAGGGGCAAGCCCCTCGGCTAACAGAGAGATGCGCCCTTTCGGGCGCGTACATGGGAAGAATAAAATTAGCTTTAGTTAGTGACATTGTGCCACGGCATATCCGCAACCCAGACAGTTACACATTGCGCATGCGCAGCGGACATGCCACGGCATGTCCCTACAGGGATTGTGGAAGCTAACGGGGATGCTTTCATCATAATTTAGGTGAAAATGCAGGGGAAGTGTGAAATTTTGGGAGATTTTTTGTTAAATTTGCCGTAGTGTGTTAAAATAGGCTCTGAGGCATCACGGGATGGTGCCGGCGGATTTTTAACACTCAACATTATTTAAGGTTAATTGTTAAACATATAGGATTCACGATGCACAGGCATGAGCAGCATGGCGCATAAGCCTGAAAAAACACCGCGCTACATCGCGACTCCAACTGATATACGATGAAAAAATCAACCATCTGGCTGCTTACGTTCATAATGGCCCTGACGTTCATAGGGCTCCTGTATGTGCAGATCATGTACATGCGGGAGATGATACGCATGCGCGAGGACCAGTTCAGCGAGGGGGTCAAGCGAAGCCTGTATGCCGTCACCACCGCCTTGGAGAGGGAGGAGACGCGCCACTACCTGACGGAGGACTTCGCGATGTTTGACGCATCGGCATTGGCATCCAGCGGATTCCGCGCCGACCAGACACAGATGGTCAACGGCTCTATCAAATTCCAGCAAAACGCCTCCGGGAGTGAGGCTCCTGTAGAGGACATACGCATCAACGACGAAATCAAACTCGGGTCAGCCACTTCGCTACAGAGCAACCATGACAACCTGCGCGGCCAGTACCTGTATCAGAAAGGTCTGCTCAACGAGGTGATACTTACGATACTCAGCCAGTCGAGCAACCGCCCCATACGCGAACGCGCCGACTCGACGATGGTGCGCGGATACATGCGCACCGAGCTGGAGAGCAACGGATTGGATCTGCCGTTTGAATTTGCCATCGTCAACCGTGCCGGACGCCCGGTGTACCGCACCAACGGCTTCACCCCTCCCGAGGGTGACGACCGGGGGAGCGTGTATGTGCAGGCTCTGTTTCCCAACGACCCCGGGTCGCGGGTCAACTACATACAGGTCTACTTCCCCACGAAGGCAAACTATATATTCTCCACGGTCAAGTTCATGATACCGTCGTTTGTGTTCACCCTGATACTTCTGGTGATATTCCTCTACACCATCATCGTGGCATTCCGCCAGAAGAAGCTCACGGAGATGAAAAACGACTTCATCAACAACATGACCCACGAGTTCAAGACCCCCATCTCCACCATATCACTTGCAGCGCAGATGCTCAACGATGACGCGGTGCGCAAGTCGCCGATGATGCTCCAGCACACTGCCACGGTCATCAACGACGAGACCAAGCGGCTTCGCTTCCAGGTGGAGAAGGTGCTGCAGATGTCGATGTTTGACCGCCAGAGCGCCAACCTGAAGCTCCAGGAGGTGGATGCCAACGTGGCGATAGCCAACATAGTCCATACGTTCAAGCTCAAGGTGGAGAAATACGGCGGCAGCCTCACAGCCGACCTCAACGCCGAGGACAGTATAGTGGCTGTGGACGAAATGCACTTCACCAACGTGATATTCAACCTCCTCGACAACGCCGTCAAGTACCGCCGCGAGGACGAGCCTCTGCAACTCAAGGTCACTACCTCCGACCTGCCGGGCAGACGGCTGCGCATAGAGATAGCCGACAACGGCATCGGCATCAAGAAGGAGGACCTGAAAAAAATATTTGATAAATTCTACCGTGTTTCCACCGGTAACCGCCATGATGTCAAAGGCTTCGGTCTCGGACTTGCCTATGTCAACAAAATGGTGCGCGAACTCGGAGGCGAGATTTCAGCCGAAAGCGAGTTCGGTCATGGATCGAAATTTATAATTGTCTTACCACTCACTAAACTCTGATTAATTATGGAAGAAAGATTGCGTATTCTGCTCTGCGAGGACGACGAGAACTTAGGCATGCTGCTGCGCGAGTATCTCCAGGCCAAAGGATTCAACGCCGACCTCTACCCCGACGGCGAAGCCGGCTACAAGGCTTTCCTTAAAGGCAAGTACGACCTGTGCGTCCTCGACGTGATGATGCCCAAGAAGGACGGATTCGCTCTCGCCCAGGAAATCCGCACGGTCAACTCCGAAGTCCCCATCATATTCCTCACCGCCAAGTCGCTCAAGGACGATATCCTCGAAGGCTTCAAGATCGGTGCCGACGACTACATCACCAAACCGTTCTCCATGGAAGAGCTGGTGTTCCGTATCGAAGCCATCCTGCGCCGCGTCAAGGGCAAGAAGGGCAAGGAAATCACCATGTACAAGATCGGCAAGTTCACCTTTGACACCCAGAAGCAGGTACTCATGGTCGACGACAAGGTGACCAAGCTGACCACCAAGGAGAGCGAGCTTCTGAGCCTTCTCTGCGCCCACGTCAACGAGATTCTTGAGCGCAACTTCGCCCTCAAGACCATCTGGATTGACGACAACTACTTCAACGCCCGCTCTATGGACGTATACATCACCAAGCTCCGCAAGCACCTCAAGGATGACCCCTCTATCGAGATCATCAACATCCACGGCAAGGGCTACAAGCTCATAGCCCCCGAAGTAGAGGCTTCGCAGCAGTAACCACATAGCCCCAAAGAAATAGGCATGCCATAAAGGCAGTCGGTCATCTCTATGACCGACTGCCTTTATCATATCCCAAACCATCCGCAGCAATAGCTGTAGGGACATGCCGTGGCATGTCCCTACAAAGGCTGTCACGCACACCCAAGGGAGGCACATCGCCGATGTGCCTCTGTATACTCCTCCATCGCAGACATTACGGTGACGGCTCTTGCCTCCGTGGGAGGCAGACATGTTAGGCAGTGGTCAGGCTGGCTGTAGGTCTGCCTGACCACTGTATCGGCGATGAGTGTTGTGTTTGATGACACGGCACGCCGCACAGCTGTCCGGGGAAAA
>LUJR01000004.1:3074-94507 GCA_001689515.1 Bacteroidales bacterium M7 | reverse complement strand
TGCTCTACCAGCTGAGCTAGCGAATCTCCGTTGGACTGCTGAGGGGGTGATGTTTCCCTCAAAAAGCTCTGCAAAGTTAAGCTGTTTTGATGACTTATGCAAATAATTTTGGATTATTTTTTGCGCTTATGCGGATTTTATCGGATTCGTTGGATTATATTTGGATCTTTCACGAAATATTGCCATAGTGGGGGATAGGATGATTAATAAAATGCTGGATTACGGCATACTGCAAAAATTTACATGCGATATACGTTGGCATTGCGGAGCAGTTCTTTAAGTTTGGTTTCAAGATTGCTCATAAGTGCGAATATGAGGTCTATCTCGCGGGTGGTTATTGTCGGCAATCCTGGCTGCGAGTGTGATCCTTGGTGGAGTATGACTTTTTGATATAGTTTCATGGTCTTAAGCAACTCGCGTATGGGCTTTAGTTCGTCTGAACGGTCATATTGGTCAATAATGGACTGTATTCTTCCAGCCAATCTCTTTGGTTGGCATCGGCAGCTGGTCTCCCGTATCCGCTTTACGAGTTCATCAGCTCGGTTGACATTGTTTCCGCTGACATTGATATATACAGGTGCGTCAGAGAGCAGCCGTGTCAGCAAATCCTTTGTCTCGGAGTGTGCATCCATTAGGATGAGCTTTGCAAATTCGGAAATCATATTTTCAAATTTGCGTCTCAGTCTGTTGGCTATGCTGTTGATATCTGAAGGGTCGTTGTCATAGTCGCTCTTTATTTTGCTGAAGGGGTCATCGTGATTATGATCATATCGCCGGCATATGAGTCCATGACAACAGATATTGGCAAACACCCACTTTGAGTCTGCTGCATAATCATTTGCCATATAAGTTATCAGATTGAAGAAACTCACATTATGGGTCATCAGTATGATCTGGAACTTTTTGAAGTTATCCAGGATGAATTTTACCAGGCATATGCGGTTGCTTGTATCAATGCTTGTGACGAAATCGTCAAGCACGAGCAACGGACTTTTGCCAGCCGAACCATCGGCTGCATTGACAGCATATGCCAGAAAGCATAAGAGCTTTACAAGTCTGATTTTTGATTCGTTGAAATATGCTGTCAGTCCTGTCGCAAAACGCAAATTTCGTTGCGTGTCCTCTATGATAATGTGATTGCCGTCATCTGGGGAGAGGCTTATTATGACATCTTCCTGGAAACATTCCTGCATGACCATGTTCACGGTATAAACAATATCATCAGCAATCGACTGCCACTGCGGCAGATTGGAGCCATGTACGGTATATGCGTTGATAACCCCGTCTAAAGTTATTTCATCGTATCTTGCGAGAGATTTGCCTTCCAGCATAAATACCTGCTGTGTGTTAGAGACAGCCGTGTCAATCGGAACGGAATCTATTTCAATAGCAAAACGGTCTGCACCATGCCGACATTTGAATGAATCAAGCCAATTGGATATGGCTGTATCACGCTCTGCCTGTATCGCATTTCTCGGAATCGTGTCATTTATCAAATCCTGCCCGAAATAATAAAGGCGGATGGCTTCAAATATAGATGTTTTGCCGCTGCCGTTGTCCCCGTATATGGCAAGATTGATATTGCCGGGCATTTCAAAGTCAATTTCTTGCGATATGCCTTTGAAGTCTGATATTTTAAGACTGTTCATGCGAATTTACAACCAGTGAAGAATTCTGTAAGAACCGTGCATATCTGCTCCAATCGATTTTGGAAGAAATCTTCGGTCGGATAGTGGGACGGTAGTAAATTTCTGATGCCTGGAACTGCAGACCGGTTTAGCATGGCGTAACGTTCGGCATATGGAAGCACTCGCTTAGGGATATCAGTCACCATATAGTTGGTTATGTCGCTAAGCGAATTGATTGGTAGCCTTGTATTTTCAGCATCAGTGTCGCAACTTTTGATGATACGGTCGACGTTAATATCCTGCAAAGCATCCTGCTCGGGATTCTCAAGATAGAAAGCAAGCAATATCAGACCGGTCTTAAGACGGCGTGGATTCTTAAGAAGAGGCTGGAGGTTGAAATCGCCTGATTCTACAAAATAGTCTTGGATATATTCCCCCCTCATAATCTTTGATATGATGGAATATATCTCATATTTGATTGTAGTTGTCGATCCGCTGATATAGCAAAACCGCACTAACTTCTCGATGAACTCCTGGAGCTTGTCCTGATGGTTATTGATGTCTGATATGTTCTTATACACATATGTGATCAACGCATACCATGGATACTGGTTGGTATATGCTTTGAGTATTTGCAGCCATGCTCCGAGTCTTGTCGGCTGCTGCCGATAGTATTCCAGCAGAGATATCGTGTCGATGATTCTTGCGAGGTCGGCAAGTATTTCGGTATGCCTTGCTATTTTCAGTGGCGAGATATCTTCACGGGTATAAAAATCTCTGAGCCTTTTCTCATTGGAAGTGATGGAATGCTGACCTCGAATGATATGTGAGTAATATCTGAAAATATCATCCAGACGTAGTCCCAGTTCGTTGGTCGATGCCACCAGTTCATGCCACTGGTTTATCATCTGCTGCTGGCTGCCTTCGTGCTTCGCCATATTGTAGAGCTTGGCTTTGAATATGTCCGCATCTTCAAGGTCAAGACCACGGTTGTTGATGGTTTCAAATATGGTCAATGCTTTTGATTGAGCATCCTCCGATGTCTCACCAGAGAGTTCTATAGGCAATAAGTATAATGATTGTATGCAGTATCTCCAGAAACTGTTTTTTTCATCTTCAGACAGGCGGGATATATATGCTTCCAACCATTCGTACAGTTTTTGCGCATTGCGATACAACCGACCCTCTGGAGCTGCCATGATAAAGTCCCGCTCTTCCCAGACCATTATGTCTTTGAGTTGCTCGTTATCTGGCGCTTCATATATCTGTGATTCTATCTTGGGCAATTTTTGACCGCTTTCCCAAGATTCTATTTCAATCATGGATTTCAATCTCGGCACAGTCGGCAACATTACTGACAGCGCTTTGAGCATGAGCCAAAGCGTTACCATACGCTGCTGTCCATCTATGATTTCAAGAATGCTTTTGTCTGTGCGACTTTTAGCCAGAATGATGTTGCCTAAAAAGTAATCCTCGCCGTTTTCAAATGCATTCGTGATATCGTAATACAGCTGCAACAGCTGCTCCTCAGTCCAGGAATAAGGACGTTGAAACGTAGGTATTATGTACTTGTCATCATTGATAAACAATGATTTAAGGTCTTTTTGTTCGGCTGATAGTGAAAGGGCCATCGTCAGAATGGTATAAAAATGTACGTTTGGATTACAAATATACCTTTTTAGGAGTTATAATCCAAACGTACAATTATTCTGATGACCTTGTGAGTCAGGGTGTGACTATGACCGGATAGCCGGGTTCGGAGTGGATGGAGTAGGGAGAGAGGCTGAATTTGCGCTGGGCAGCCTCGCCTGTGAGGGGGGTGCCGTAGTTAAACACGTCAAATGTACTCTGGCAGCGGGGGCAGCGGGCTATGGGGTGTTGCTCGTCGTCGGTCGTGATTTCTATGATGACCTGATTGTCTCTCTCTACAGGGCAGGCGGGGCTATAGGCTTTCAGGTCGCTTTCGCCTCCTCCGCCAGTAACCAGCAGTATGCCTGCATAGCCGGTTTCATCAAATGCCACATATGGATATCCTGTGGGTATGCCGCGTTGCTTTATGAAATACACGTGCTCAAAAGCACCATGTATGCCATAACGGATCCATGCTGCCTGAGATATCGATAGATGAACGTTAGTGACAGGTATGCGGTCATCATCTGTTTTGCTGCATGAGCTCACACCTATGCACATCAATGATACCGCGACGGCTGCAATAAATGCGCGTGATATCTTTCGCAAAGTAAGGAGAGTCATAGCCGCCTGATTATGATGCCTGGTCGTTACCGTTGAAGAGCCGTCCGACGAGGGTTGCCATCTGGTTGGCTGCCTCTTGCATCTTGGGACCAATCATGGGCTTGAGTATTGCGGGAACGTCCACCTCTATGACAGAGACAAGCCTGGTGGTGCTGTCTGTCTCCTTGCCAAGTTCAAGCGACAGGAACATGGGGACAGGTGCATTGGATGCCTTTAACTTAATCAGGTCAGGCTCATGGCGGTCGATGATTTCAAGCCGTATTTCGCCTACGGGATTAGCGTTAATTATGATGGCTTCGTCAGTGAAACGCACATCACCGGCTTTCTGACGCAAATCATCGGGCATCTTGTCGAGCAGTTCCTGATACGCCCCGAGATTGCTGATTTTATTATATACATCGGCTTGTGAGCCGTTTATAGTCACTGGTTGGCTTGAGTATTTTGCCATGGTTTTATGGATAATTTGTGTTATGAGAAGTATATCAGTCATAGAATCAGGCATCCACGAATTATATAGCATCGCGAATGCCTGATTTCATTACTATAATAACGGTGATATCGGCGATTTATTATTTCATCCAATTGGCGGGATCCTTGCGCCACTGACGCAGGGTCTCAAGGTCTTTTTCGTGGATATAACCTGTTGACAGAGCTGCGTCAAGCATCGCATTGTAGTTGCTGAGTGTCAACAGGCGCACTCCAGCCTGGGTAAAGGCTTCTTCAGCCTGAGGGAAGCCGTATGTGAATATAGCAACCATGCCTATCACCTCGCATCCTGCTTTGCGTATGGCTTCAACCGCTTTTAGGCTGCTGCCACCTGTGCTGATAAGGTCTTCGATGACCACGACCTTCTGTCCGGGGAGGAGGTTGCCTTCTATGAGGTTTTCCAGACCGTGGTCTTTGGGAGATGAGCGCACATAGACATAAGGCTTGCCCATCAGGTCGGCTACAAGTGCACCCTGTGCGATGGCTCCGGTTGCAACTCCTGCCACCGCATCCACATCGCTGAAATTCTCCTCGATGAGTCGTGTCAGTTCCACTTTGATAAACGAGCGTATTTCAGGGTAGGAGAGGGTCTTGCGGTTGTCGGTATAGATAGGGGAGTGCCATCCCGATGCCCATGTGAAAGGCGAATCGGGTTGCAGGTTGATTGCTGAGATTTTCAGCAGTTTCTCAGCGAGAAGTTTCTGGAGTTTTTCCATGATGTCAGTATTATCAGTTTTACTTGTTACGCGAAAGGGTTGATAGGACTAATATCCTGTGTAGGTATGTGGAGACAGACGATGCAGCTCAGCCTTTACGTCATCGCTGACATTGAGCGTGTCGATGAATGCTGATATGCTCTCGGCTGTTACTGCCGCGTTGGTGCGGGTCAGTTGCTTCAGAGTCTCATAGGGATGCGGATAGCCCTCACGGCGGAGGATGGTCTGGATGCCCTCTGCCACTACGTTCCACATGCGGTCAAGGTCGCGGTTGATGGCATCAGCGTTGAGCAGCAGCTTGCCCATGCCTTTGAGAGTGCTTGAAAATGCTATCAAAGCATGAGCCATAGGCACGCCGACATTGCGGAGCACGGTAGAGTCGGTCAGGTCTCGTTGCAGACGTGATACAGGGAGTTTGGTTGACAGGTGGAGCAATATGGCATTGGCTATACCGAGATTGCCCTCGGAGTTTTCGAAGTCTATGGGGTTGACCTTGTGGGGCATCGCTGACGAACCTACCTCTCCTTCCTTGATTTTCTGCTTGAAATATTCCATGGAGATGTACTGCCACATGTCGCGGTCAAAGTCAATCAGGATGGTATTGATGCGTCCCATCGCTTCGAAGAGTGAGGCAAGGTTGTCGTAATTTGATATCTGGGTGGTGTACTCTTCGCGCACTATGCCGAGATGTTCAGCAAGAAATTTCTTGCCAAAGTCGCGCCAGTTGATATCGGGATATGCAGCAAGGTGTGCGTTGAAGTTGCCCGTAGCACCGCCGAATTTGCCGCTGACAGGGATATTGTCAAGCTGTGAGAGCTGCTGGCGCAGACGGTATGCAAATACCATGATCTCCTTTCCGAGACGTGTGGGCGATGCGGGCTGTCCGTGTGTCTTTGCAGCCATGGGCAGATCCTTCCATTCGTCGGCGCGACGCTCAAGCTCCTCTATAAGCTCTACAAGAAGTGGTCGGTACACATACTGTATCGCTTCCTTGATGGAAACAGGCACGGAGGTGTTGTTGATGTCCTGACTGGTCAGTCCGAAGTGTATGAATTCCTTATAGCTCTCAAGCCCCATGGCATCAAACTGCTCCTTGATAAAATATTCGACGGCTTTAACGTCATGGTTGGTCACGCCCTCGATATCCTTGATACGCTGTGCATCTGCGAGCGAGAAATCACGGTATATTGCTCTCAGAGCTTCACGTTTCTCTGCTGGGATGCTTGCGAGCTGAGGGAGAGGAATTTCGCAGAGCGCGATGAAATATTCTATTTCTACACGTACACGGTAGCGTATGAGAGCAAATTCCGAAAAATATTCGTCAAGTTTCTGACACTTGGAGCGATAGCGTCCGTCGACAGGAGAGATGGCTGTAAGAGTACTTAGTTCCATAGATTTGTGTTTACTAATAAATAGTGCCACAAATTTAACTAAAAATACCCTATTATAAAAGCCCCACATGTCACTTATCTGATATATAAGACTTACTGCATCAAATCTGGCGCCAACCGTCTTGTTGCATGTGCAAATATGAGCACCAGAAGCGATAACACTATGTATGTGATAGCCGTAGAGTGCATCACGTTCCCTAAACCTACCATCGGTGAAGCCACAGCTCCTACAATGTAGCCCGATATGCCCAATATGGCTGATGCCTCTCCGGCTTTGTGCCGTCCTTCATTCATCGCCAAAGAGTTGGATGTGGTGAATATAAGACCCAGACCGAACAGTATGACAGCCATGCAAGCCTCAAACACCCACATGTCGTGGATGGTATAGAGTGCGACTGCCTGACATGCCACTCCACCAGCCATAATCCAAGCGCCGATGACAGCAGCTTTCTTTAGGGGCTTGAACCGCAACGCGAGCAATGATCCTGCCATCACAAACAGCGAGTTGCAGCCGATGACTACTCCGTAAATGGTCTGCGACAGACCATAATGTGTCTGCAAGATAAAGGGAGAGGAGGAGATGTAGGCAAACAGAAGTCCCAGTGCGAGTCCTTTGAAGCATACGTGTATCATAAACGGACGGTTACGGAGGAGTACCAGATAGCCTGACATGGATTTCCACCATGGACCTGTGGTGCGCCTGCCTGCAGACAGGGACTCTTTGACAAACGGAGCTACGACTAATATTATAAGTGCAAACAGGGCGAGGACAACGAAAATACCTTTCCAGCCGAACGCGTCTGCGGTCACACCACCTATTACAGGTGCCGAGGCAGGAGCAAATCCGTTGATGGCTCCTATAAGTGCCATCAATTTTGCCAATGGGCGACCGGAATATATGTCGGCTGGGATGGTGCGGGCAAGAAAGTATCCGCCAGAAGCACCGATTCCCTGAAACAGACGGCAACCGTTAAACACATGGATATTAGGCGAAAATATACTTGCCACGGCAGCGGCTATAAAGAGACTTACCGACCATATCAGCACTGGCTTTCGTCCGTAACGGTCACTGACTGGACCAAGAACAAGTTGACCTACAGCAAGTCCGATCATGCCCATTGTCAGACCCATCTGCGCTACAGGGATGTCACAGCCGAAGAACCGACACATCGCCGGAAGTGCCGGAGTGTACATATCGTTGACAAACGACCCCAACGCACTCATCAACACAAGGAAAGTCACCACAAACCAATAATATTTTGGTGTAGCTTTCAGTTTCGATGACATAGGGGAGTCCTCTGCGGTAGCCGTTGTGACAGCGGAAATAGTCTTTTGGGTATCCATAAGCGGTGAATATCAGATAGATATATTCTACCTGCAATAACACGCTTGCGCCATCAAAAGTTGAGTATCCACACAGTGGGCTTTCATATATGAAATCAATTGACTAACTTTGCTCCCAACCTTAGAAGGAGACGCCAGGATATTGCTGCAGCCCTCAAACAGGCACAGATTCAACAATTATGAATTGGATACTTCTCGTTGTGGCTGGCTTCTGTGAGGTTGGCTTTACCTACTGCCTCGGACGCGCTAAAACCGTAGACGGCGGTGCATGGTGGGGATGGATGATAGGATTTCTTATCTTTACAGTTATAAGTATGGGTTTATTGGCAAAAGTAACGCAAAGTCTGCCAATAGGCACAGCCTATGCTGTATGGACGGGTATAGGAGCGGTAGGGACAGTATTGGTCGGCATTGTTTTATTCCACGAACCTGCGACATTCTGGCGATTATTTTTCCTTTTCACATTGGTTTCATCGATAATCGGACTCAAAATTGTATCTGACCATGGAATTTAGAAAGATGCGGCGTTTTCGCCAACAGTTGTCACGCACGGAATGCGAAACCATTCTTGCCGACGCAACATCTGGCACACTTGCCCTGCTCGGTGATGACGGCTATCCATATGCAGTGCCCATCAGCCATGTCTATGCTGACGGATGCCTGTATTTCCACAGCGCGGTGGCTGGCCACAAGATCGATGCTATCCGACACTGTGACAAGGCTTCGTTTTGTGTAATTGCAGCTGATGATGTGCACCCGTCAGAATTTACCACATATTTCAAAAGTGTCATCGTATTCGGACGCATACGTATCTTAGAGCCTCCAAAAGACAAACTTCGTGCGGCAACATTGATAGGCGAAAGATTCAATCCCGGCGATACGGCTGGTTTGCAAAAAGAACTGCAAAAATCCTTTTCTCACATGCTTATTCTTCGCATGGATATTGAACACATTTCAGGTAAAGAGGCGATAGAGCTGACCCGTAGGCGCCAACTGAATGACTAAAAGAGGTTGTCAGATGGCTCGATAATGACTGAAAAACCTCCTTCAAGGCTGCCTGCGAGCAATCTGCTACCACTGCTTATCTCCATACCTGGTGCGATAGTCCGCAACAGATAAGTGTGGTTGGTAGATTGTGGCTTGTTTGCAAGCAGTGTTGCCACGACGCCCATTGTCATCCGCATGTTTATCTCTATGCAGGGTGCAAGCTGTAGCTGGGATTCTTTGCCTATAGAATGATAGGCGAGCATATCTACGCCTATCCATCCCTTATACATTGGAGGGATGTGTCTATGCAAGATTTCCATAAACTCGTCACTTAGCCGTGTGAAATCAGCTTTATGATTTCCATAAAAGATGGCGGCTTCATGAAGTCGGTTTGCAATCTCGGCTTGTGGCGCAACAAGACTTCCGATATATCGACCATCGGGCATAGTCTGGAATAGAGACCATCCCTGATGTATGATTTCTGTTCCATCGGTGTAAAACAAGGCGGACATGTCCAGCGCTTTAGGCAGCGCGTCCTCCACTACCACGCTGCCTTGTCGTTTTATTATTCCTCCAGCCAATCGGATCAGTTCGGCATCGGTCAATGTGCTTGTGGGAAATACGCCGCGTCCGCTGCATGACCAGGGACGCTTCAGCAGGCAGTCATCTCCGCCATGTATTTCCATTTGGCGTGTATCCGAGTACAAACGTGGTCGGTTGGGCGCACTGATTCCGGTGTGATTGTAGAGGTCATTGTTGACATCAACTGCTAATTGGCGATGGCTAAGTGTGCGTATCTGTTGGATGTCATCATCAGTTGGCAGACAGGTCGCTGGTACGCCGGCTTCTTCAAACTGCCGTTTTGCGTCACGGCTCCAGCCCCATGGCGTAGGCTCGGCATACGCACCTTGCGGATAACGTCTGACATTGACTTGAGCTTCATCAGCCACAGCCTTGATTTCCTCGTCGCTATGGTGCGGGGCTATGATGAAGTCACCGTCATTTGCCCACCAAATCGGGAGCAGTTCGCAGTCATGCTGGTATTGCAGAGCATGCCGTGATGGAGTATGCCATCTGTTGTTGCTTCCGAGAGCTTCATCGTTGGCAGGGTTGAACAGATGTACGGCTGGCAGCCTGTCAGAAAGGCTTGCGGTACTTGTCATCTGCGGAGTCTTCAAGTATGCTCAGATAAGAGTTGTAGCGTGATTGCGCTATGAGATTTTCCTCAAGCATATGGCGCACGTTGCATCCAGGTTCATGTGTGTGAGTGCAGTTGCCATATTTGCATTCAGCCGATGCCTTGAATATTTCAGGGAAATAGTGCGACACCTCGGTTTTGTCAAAATCTATCGTGCCGAAGCCTTTCACCCCTGGGGTATCAATGATGAAACCTCCGCCCATGTCGGCAGGCAGCGCAAACATCTCGCTGAATGTGGTCGTGTGCATGCCTGTGTTGTGCACCGCTGATATTTCCGCCGTTTTCTGCTTCACTGACGGCAGGATGTCATTGATGATAGTGGATTTTCCCACGCCGGAGTTGCCTGACAGTAATGTGACCTTGCTACCGAGCAGTTCGCGCAGACGGTCAAGCCCCTCTCCTGTTTTTGCCGAAACTGCTACCACCTGATATCCGATTGATACATAGAGATAGCTGACGGCTTCAAGCAGTTCGCGATCCTCCTCACTCTCTAAGAGATCGGTCTTGTTGATGACAAGAAGAGCTTTGACGCCGTATGCTTCAGCAGTGGCGAGCAAACGGTCTATGAAGGTCAGCGATGTAGTGGGATGTGCCAGCGTGACTATCAGTGCCATCTGGTCAATGTTTGCTGCGAGGATATGCGCCTCCTTCGACAGATTGCTGGCACGGCGTATGATATAATTTTTGCGCGGCTCTATAGCAGTGATATATCCTGGCTGACCGTCACGTTCCGAGGGCGAAAATTCCACTCTGTCACCCACCGCCACAGGATTGGTGGTGCGGATGCCCTTGAGGCGGAAATTGCCCTTGACATTGCAGTAATATATATTGCCGTCGTCGGTCACCACCTCATATCGGTTACCGGCATTTTTGATTACAAGACCTTTCATCTTCACAATTATAAGATATATAACAAATACACCTGATATAGATGTTTTGTATCTATGCATAGTTTGCAGTATTTTTAACACGTGCAGGAGCGTAGCATGCTGCGGTCTACACGTCAATGTGGTTTCCGTGTCGTCAAGTAAGCAGCTTCGGAATGCGTCATCATATTGAAGTCTATCGTATGTGAACTGCAAAAAATATGTCAGTTTTATAGTAATTCTTACTGGAGAGTACCATAGGGACGAATTATTTTTAAGACTGGATGATGCAAGCGATAAAGGCTGAGTTTGAGAGCAGAAATCTCTTCATTCCATATCCGAATCTCGACAGGATGAATTTGTGGTAGCTCTCACTTTTTCCTTTTATTTCATCTATGCGTTAGATTAACTATAGCGTGATATTCATCGTAGAATTAACTGAAACTTGATAAAATCGGAACAATAACCATTATTCTGTTTCATTCTGATATCTTCATTTCAGCCACATCATTATATATTAATTATCTATTTTCATAATTCTGTGGATATAAGTCAATTACAAATGTGCAACTATTATATTATAGTTTGACCTATACATTATAATGCTAAATAAAGTATAACTACTGGTTTGTGTATATGTCAGACATGCCGTTAATTAAATGAATTTTTCCCTCATCAAGTTGCAAAACTTGATCTGCATGGCTTAAAAAACTCATGCGATGGGTTATTATGATTACCGTAATGTTTTCTTCTCGTAGTTTCTTGATTAAAGTGTTTATATGTTCCTCAGCTTTCGAATCTAATGCTGAAGTAGCTTCGTCCATTATTATGATATTTGACTTCCTATAGAGAGCTCGAGCGATACCCAATCTTTGCTTCTCCCCTCCGGAAAGACGTATTCCGTTTGATCCAATCTTAGTCTCAAGACCATTCGGGAGATAATCTATTATCTGGTTTAAACCTGTCATTTCACAGATGCCAGATATCTTATTATGATTCCCTGGCTCATGTGTCAATGTGATATTTTCTAGTAATGTCCCTGGGTAGATATCAATTATTTGCGGAATTATTGAGATTCTATTTCTAAGAACCTCGTGACTAATTGATTGAATATCGCGTGAACCAATAAGAATACTACCATGGTCTGGTTCATATATTCTTTGTAAAAGAGAAAGTAGCGTGCTCTTTCCAGACCCCGACCTACCAGTTATAACTGTAATAGTACCTTGTTTAATAGTAAAATTGATATTGTCTAAAATTTTATTATATCCTTTGTATCCAAATGAAATGTTCTTAAATACAATATCCCCAGTTAAGATTTCTGATGTTGTTCTATTCAATTGTGACTCTTCTTCCAAATCCATAATCTGAAATAACCTGTCAGATGCAATCAGTGCATTTTGTAGATATGAATTTGCTTTGATTAAATTGACTAAAGGTGGGAGGATAAACCCGATTAGTGTATAGAATAAAAACAATGATCCAAGAGTTAATTTCTCATCTAAAATTAAGTAGCACCCAGTCCATAAGACGGCTACTATGATAAGCATTGAAAGCAAGCTATTACCTGAATAGATAAAAATATCGTTTTTTATTCCATGGTAAATTGAGTTTCTTAAAGTACAATATTTTTTGGTTAAGTTTTGACTCGTTAATACGTCTATATTGAACATTTTAATTGTTCGTATTGAGTTCAAAGAGTCCATTAAAAATGATTGAAAATCACTTGTTGCCTCCATAATAGCTCTTTTATTTCTTTTATTAAACCGATTATATACTAGATAAATCCAATAAAATAGTGGGATTGTAAGTACCACAATTAAAGCAAACTGCCATGTAATAATAAACATTAACGTTAATGCTATTATGACGGTGCTACTATTAATTATAATATCAATCATTGTATGGCTAATGAAAACACGTATCTTTGAAACATCCTCCATACGTGAAGCTATTTCTCCAGAATCCATGGAATCGAAGAATGACTGAGGTAGTTTCAGAATATGTTTATAATAGGTAAGTATTAGCTGCTCATCTATTGATTGGCTCAAGCGAGAAATGAAAATATCCCGGATTATGCTTATTCCCACTTGAACAAAGATAATAGCACACATACCTATGCTAAACCAAGAAATATAGTTGGCCTTTTGAGATGAGACATCAGTGACCAGCAAACCAATATATGCAGCCATGGAGAACCCTAAGAAAGTGGCAAGAAGGGTGAGGGCAATGGCTTTTAAAATTCTGGTCTTATATTCTTTAATCAATATGACAAAGCTTGGATGGATTCTATATTTGTTAATATGATGTTTTTCTTTTGAAACGTTTGATAAATCAACTGTTATTATCACGCCACTCCATTTTTTTACGAAATCTTCTTTGCTCACATTAATGAATTCTCCATATATTGGATCCATATATATGACACCATCTTCTGTTATTGCGTATATGACGATATAATGTCCCCAATTTCCTGGTAAAACTATATGTGCAATTATGGGAACAGAACAGTTTTCAAGTCCTTCTAACGTTGCCATCAGTCCAGCCACGCGAAATCCAAGATATTGTAAAGCATCAATCATGCCTTTTACATTGGTCCCATTTCTTCGTGTCCCTGCTTTTTGACGTATAAATGCTATTGAATAATCCAAACCATAGTAACGACATATTGATGCAATACATGCAGCGCCACAATCGGTCGCATCATGCTGTTTGATTTTCCATTGTTTTTGCATAAATATTATGTTGGTGAAGTAATAGTATCACTGGGGATATTCACTCAATTATTTTTATTTGTCGTTTTGGATAATCAAGGATGAATGAGTGTTCACCAATGAAATCTAAATTTAATATATTGAAATTATTATTATTATTATTATTATTATTATTATGAATGAAGTTTAATGAGAATGTATATTTGTCTAATTTAATAGGAATATTCTCGTACATGAATGTCTCTTGAATGAAAAGAGGTGTGTATATATTGGCAGTTTCTTTTTCAATTATTTTGGACGGGTTCAGATTTATATTGGTGGCTAATTTATTATACTTACTTCCAGTATCGAATATAAACCGTGATTTATTTCCATCAATGATACCATCCAATACAATATAGTCAAACGCAACATCTTTGTAATCATTATGACTTTTCCATTTCAATTTAATTAAGGCATCGTTGTTTTTTTTTGAGTCTATTTCTATGACTCCTTTGGCATAATCAAATCTCCATACATGATTTTTTAATACGTTAGCTCCTATGATAAAATTGGGAGCGTATCTTCCGAAAAGGGTCTTTAGGTCGACGTACACGCATTTAACGTTGTTAATAGTTTGGCCACATATTATGAGTGAATCCAAATCAAATGAATGCATAGACTTATGATCTTTATTAATAGGTATGGATGTTAAAGCATCTTGGCTTAAATTCAATGCAGTCACAGCATAGGTCGAATCAATCAGACATAACGAGCATCCTGTATCAATTAAAGAAGTAGTTTTGCTTGCAATCTTGTTATTGAATAAGTTAATTTCTGTGTATAAAAATCCATCTTTATGGATTAGTTTTGATTGAGAAAAAAGGGAGAATACACATATGACATGTATTATCAAGATCAACAAATTTTTTCTTTCCATTTCTAATAAATTATATTTTTGAGAAAATCTCCAATCCAGGGGCCTTTAAATAACTCATTAAAGGGGTCGTATTTCACATGGTAATCTTTCTGATTAATACGATGCGTTGGCAGACTCTTGACGCTATCATTGTAATGTTGTAGCAAACCATAATAGGATTTTCCCCCATTGATAATCAGGGAATCATTAGAATACACAAGAGGTTTGCCTGTAGTATCTTCTCCCAATTTCTGATTCAGTTGGTTTGTAGGTATTTGCCCATAAGCATGCAGTCTAAGCAAAAAGATGATGGCAACTGAACAGATAGAACTATATAATATTTTTTTTAAAAAAGATTTATACATTTGGTATTCAGCTTGTTAAAATGCCATATTTCATCAATGCTATATATTAAAGGATGGGTCAGGGAGATATGTAGAATGTCCCTAACCCATCACTTCAATTGATTTGAGGGTCAAATATCAAAACCGACACCATAATAATTAGTGCCAGTATAGGCACCATTACATCCAGATTCCCAACTGTGTTCATCTTCTTTGCGTCTTAAGATGTGCTTTTTAAACCAAGCAATTATATTGCTGAAAAAACCACCTCCTGTGATTTCTATCATCTCTTGCTCTGTAAGAGGACGTATTAAAATTTCTTTACTCATACTTTTACATTGAATGAATTTAACTTTATGGTGCAAAAGTATATATTTTTTTTTTAAATTGACAATTATTTAACCTAATATTTAAAATATTATGCGCTTTTCCACATATATTTCTTAAATCACATGAAAAAATTCAAAATATTTTCTTCCCTAAACATTTTGTATTAAAATTTGTTATACGAATAAAATGGATATTTGAAAAGTTTCACTAACTTTGCATTAGTTAAAATTATTAAAAACGCATAACCCCTATTAAATATCATATATTATGGCAATGAACATTGACACCATCGGCCAGATGGCCGGCCTCGTTTGGGGCGCAGTAGCAGAGGCTGACACTCTCTCTACCAAGCAGATCAAGAAAATGACCAAACTCAAGGACAAAGAACTTTATGCTGCTCTCGGATGGCTCGCACGCGAAGGCAAAATTTCTTTCCAGCCCTCAGCTGACGATGAGAAAGACCTTCTCATCCAGCTCGTGAAGTAATCCATCCCCACAGTAATTTCACGTAATATTCCTGCAATACGCTCCCTCGAGCAGCATTGCAGGAATTTTTATGTCTATATTCTTTCTCCGATAATCAGGCATTTTTTGCCATCAGTATCGGTTGTGCCCCAAAGTTTTAATTGTCCGCTGTTTTCAGTGACTTTGAGCCGACGGCGCAATGCGTCAGCATCCATAGGGAAATTGCGGGTGGCTATGCTCAATGACGGATATATCTTTGCGATTTCCTTCATGTTCCTTTTGTCAAATGGCATCACATCCATTATACGCCACCAATTGCCGATTTCAATCTCCGCCAATGGCTGCGCAGATAGATAGAGATGTGTTGACGGAGATATTTTGTGCATGCCGTAGCGTTGTGACAACAGGTTGAAGCAGCCTGATTTAAGAACAGCGGGATATGGCTCAAATAATGCCATCCCTTGTTGTGGTACCATATATGATGATATCGCATTGCGTTCCTCGTCGGCAGTGAAATCCATACGACCCTTTCCTGGTATGACGCAACTGATATTGTAGTCGGAGCATTGCTGGCTGTCAAACCTTATGTCGGCTATGACCTCCTTGCATTCAGTCGGAGTGCCGCACACTATTATGTCGACATGGTATGGAGCAAGTTCGCTGACGGTCTTGTCTATGTCGAGCATGGGCGATGCTTTGACAATCATCCGCTTGGCTTTGCTGGCTGCAAGAGGCAAAAGGGCTGTCACATCAGGCTCGCAATCGGCGAGAGCATACAGCCGTTTGCCGTTCGCACCGCGACGTGCAGGATCAATGAAGATGACATCATACTCGTCATTACTATCAGTCAGATAAGCCACGCTGTCACCGCATATTGCTGCTGCATTTCTTAGTGACAGCCGCGAGATATTGAGCCTGGCAGCTTCCACATTGTCTGACTTGAGATCAAGCATCGTGATTTCGCTGCATTTCCTGGCTATAGTCATGGCATCTATGCCTAAGCCCATGGTCATGTCAAGCACTTTGTCATCAGGATTTACCAATGAAGCGTGAAATGATGCCATGCTGCTGCCCGAACATTGCTCGACTGCCAAAGTATTGGGATATACGAATCGGTCATCAATAAAGGAATCATTAAGTTTCCCCTTCAACTTCTGGCGACATTGCAGCTGAGTGATAAGAAATGCCATTTCATCATCATCTCGGTGCTTTAACCATAGGGCATTGATGTCGGCATGTCGGTTGTCATCAAGCCATGAGATGTCTCCATCGGTCAGTTGGCGCAGCATCTTGACTCGTCTATCAGGCGGTTAAACAATTCCATATACCGATTGACTGCATCCTGGCGGTCATATGGTGCTTTTGGTGAGAAATTCTGACGTTCTCCCATGTTATCTCTGATTGCGTGTATGAAATCATCAGCCGTAGGGTTTGCAACAGTGATACCGTCAGTACACTTGACATACTCTGCCATGGCACTCTTTGCTGGAACTATGACAGGAACTCCGCATGCCATGGATTCGGCAATGGTCATGCCATAGGTTTCGTTGGTTGATGCGCTTATGGTGCAGTCTGCTTCGTTATATAATCTCACAAGGTCATCGTAGTTGCGGATGGTGGGGATGTATGCCGTGTTTTTCAACTCTGCTGGAAATTTCCCTTTGGCATCTCCGACTATTACAAGTCGCTCGTTGTCTTTAAGCCTTTCCGCAATACCGGCGATTATGTCGGGGCGTTTCCTTGCTTCCCATTTGTTCGCCACTGCAAGTATTGTTGTTATGCCATCTGTTTTGACGGCAGAGTCAAGGTGGCGGAATATGTCTTGATTGACACCGTTTGGTATGACTATGCTTGGGCATAGATTCAGTCTGGACTGATGCACGTGGCGTACTGCCCATTCTGATGGCGCGACCAGTGTGACATTAGGCAGATGGTTGACGCAGTCACTTTTCAGCAGATGGTTGATTTTACAGTGAGATAGGAGAGTTGATGGATATTTGCTGCGGTCGGGACAATGGCGGCATGTCTGTGTCCATCTCTGACACTCGTCGGGGAAACAGCAGCGTCCGGTCATCAGCCACAGGTCATGGAGAGTGATGACTACAGGGATATCAAGCCGGTCAAGCGCACTAAAGAGAGTGGGGTAATGCAGATAATGACCATGGAGGTTGTGCAGATGCACTATATCAGGGAGGAACTCTCTCAGCCGTTCGACCATCTGTACTGTGGCTCGTCGTGACATCAGACCTTGGCGGTCCATGGTGCGTGACCAAAGGTAGTGGTTGACTACTAATTGCTGACTGCTCGTCCTCTCAAATGTCACACCAGGCATTGGCTCATGTGTACCGCGACCGTAAAGCACCATGGCGCGATTGCCATCCGATGCATCCACAAATCCCTTCACCACGTCAAGCATCAGTGATGCCGGTGCGTGGAAAGGGGATGCTGTGGTGTTGATGGCAGCTAAACGCATGGCGCAGATGTGCTTTTATCTATTGAAATACACTGGCAGGTCGGCATATTTCTGAGCCTTCCCTCCGAGATGCCCGAGCACTCGGCGCACACATTTGATGGGGCGGTTGATGTAGTCGGGAGTGGCAGGATCGAGGCTGTTGACCTTGACTTCTCCCGAAGCATGGATGATTTTGTTGTCGCCCATCGCCATACCTACATGGTTGATGTTTCCTGTCTCCGGATTTGTGAAAAATATCAGGTCTCCGCGCTGGATATTAGTCAGATTGGAGAAATCCACATCTATGCCTGTCGTGGCTTGTTGACGGCTGTTGCGTGGCAGACGGATACCGCCACCTACCATATAGCAGATTGATGTAAAACCGCTGCAATCCACCATTTTTGACGATGTGCCTCCCCACAGATAGGGTGTACCCATCATCACCTCGGCATATGCAAGGATGCTGTCGACATCAGGTTCACGGCTTATCCAGTCAGTCAGCGGTATCATATATTTGCTCTCGACATATCCCACACGTCCACCGGGAGTTTTGACCTTGGTGTAATCCGATTTGACATGCTTTTTGCAGTTTTTATCACATCTCACTGCCTCCAAAACATCGCCAAACACGAGGTCGGTAACGATATTTCCTGGATGCGGCTCCTTTGGTTCTGTGGTCATATAGACAGGCATTGTCCAGATGACTATGTGACGTTCAGATTGCTTCCATGCGTCCATCTGTTCGGGTGTGAGCCGTTGGAGGGCACTTTCGTTGACCCACACGTTGCCGCCCTCCTCGGGCAGCGCTACGCGGTTCCATTCGCCGATGATGGTATCAACCTGCACAGGAGTTCCCATGAGCATCTGAGTTTCCAATTCAGCCGACTGGGCAGGCGCGCCTCTGAAAGTACCGACGGAGATTTTCACAAGTGCTGGATGGGGCACACAGATGGTATCAGACTGGATAGAATCGGTCTGTGCATATAATGACGGTGCCATAACCGACATGGCTATGGCTACCGCACAATTTCGCATATATGATAATGTCATGATCACTTGGCAGAGATGCGGTTGATGACTCCGATCAGTTTCTCTGTGAGAGCCTTGGCGGCTTCGGCGGTCGATGCTTCGGCGATTACGCGGATTATCGGCTCGGTATTGCTCTTGCGCAGGTGTACCCAGCTGTCGGCAAAATCTATCTTCACACCGTCGATATCGGTGATCTGTTCACCATTGTACTCTGCCTTGACTGCATCAAGCACTGCATCTACATCTATGTCAGGGGTCAAAGTCACTTTGTCCTTGACAATCTCATAGGCAGGATATGTGGCTTTCAGTTCGCTGACTTTCTTGCCGCTTTTAGCCAGCAGAGTCAGGAACAGAGCTACACCTACCAGGGCATCGCGTCCGTAGTGCGCTTCTGGATAGATGACACCGCCATTTCCTTCTCCGCCTATGACAGCTCCGGTCTCTTTCATCTTGATAGTCACATTGACTTCGCCTACGGCAGCGGCATTGTAAGTGCATCCATGGGCGTTGGTGACATCGCGCAGGGCGCGTGACGAGCTGAGATTGCTGACCGTTGAGCCTGGGGTATGGCTCAGCACATAGTCTGCTACAGACACGAGTGTGTACTCTTCGACAAACATTTCGCCATTTTCCATTACGATGGCAAGGCGATCCACATCGGGGTCTACAACGAAACCGACATCTATGCCGCCCTTGCGCATAAGTCCGGCAATCTCGGTGAGATTGGCAGGTACAGGTTCGGGAGTGTGCGCAAACCGTCCTGTCGGTTCGCAGTTAAGCTCCACTATATTCTTCACACCGAGAGCACGAAGTAACTGGGGAATAACCACGCCGCCTACCGAATTGACCGCATCGACTGCCACGGTGAAGTTGGCTTTGGCGATGACATCGCGGTCTACGAGTTTCAGATCAAGCACTTTGCGGATATGACGCTGATTGTAATTGTTGACGGTATACTCATGACCGAGATCCATGACTTCGGCAAATGTGAATGACTGCTCATCGGCGATGCGGAGCACTTCCTTGCCCTGGGCATCGTTGAGAAACTCTCCGTCCTGGTTGAGGAGCTTGAGCGCGTTCCACTGTATGGGGTTGTGGCTGGCGGTGATAATGATACCTCCGCATGCCTGCTCTTCCACAACGGCAATCTCGCTAGTCGGAGTAGATGCAGGACCGATATTAACCACATCAAAGCCCATGCCGGTCAGTGTGCCTACCACGAGGTCGTTGACCATACGTCCTGACAGACGCGCATCGCGACCTACTACTATGACGTTTGTGTCACGTGTCGTGTTGTTACGGATAAATGTGGCGTAAGCAGCCGTGAATTTCACTATATCGATAGGGGAGAGACCCTCGCCCGGCTGTCCGCCGATGGTGCCTCGTATGCCTGATATTGACTTTATGAGTGACATATTGCAGTTAAATTTTTTAGATGCTCAGATATTTTGTAGTAGGGTGTTGCAGAAACTGGAAATTCCTCAACCTGTAGGGACATGCCATGGCATGTCAGCTATTATATAGTGTGATTCAAACCACCACAGACATGCCATGGCATGTCCCTACTGATTTTAGTATAAATTTTGGAAATTATTCAACACCTCCGCCCGATAGATTCCGTATCGCCTTAGTCGGTCAGAGGACTCCTGTTGTAGGATATGCGGTAAAGAAATGGAATGACCGATGCGTTTTCGTTGTTGGCTTGGATACCCACGGTTGATTTCACCACGAGATATACCTGACAGCCTACTCCCAGATATTTCAGAGGAGCCTGTATACCTTCGCCATATTGGCTTGTTGAACTCAGAGAATAGTTGTCAAAGCGGAATGATGCTGCTCCCATGGGCAGGGTGGTCGCATTGCCTGACCATACGAGATTGTCCCATGAGGTATATTCGCGCAGCGGCGCACGGTCAAAGCGGAAATATATCTGGTCATTATACTCTGCCATGTCATCTGGATCGCCAGGCACAAGCACCTTCATAAATAGTGCTCCGTCCTCGTCAATCTGATAATAAGGGGCATCTTCACCGTATTCATAGTTGCCGGCACCTGGCCATTCGCCAACCACGAGCTGATCGGCGAGAAAGCGGTTCACGTCTTGATTTTCGTCATTCAGCAGGTCTGAGTAGCTTTCGCTGTCGCTGCATGATGTCAGTGTAAGCAGAGCCGATGATGATATGACCAGAGCAGCCGCCATGGCATATTTGCGCATCATATTCGTAATTTTCATCAAAGATATTTGTCGTTAGATGTGAGAGTATTCATAAAAAGTGTCACCGCCTCGTCAAGACTCATATACAGTTCGCCCCCCGCAGCGTTCTTGTGACCTCCGCCGTGGAAATAATCCTCGCATACGCGATTGACTGGGAATGCCCCTTTGGAACGCATGGATACCTTGACGAATCCCGGCTCATCTTCGCGCATGAAACATGAGTATGCCACGCCGGGGATAGCCAGCGGCTTGTTGACAAGCCCCTCGGTGTCGCCTTTGACATAGCCGAAGCGTTGCAGCTCGTCAAGCGACAGAGTGATCAGGGCAGCCTTGTGGTCGCGCAATATCTGCACCTTCTCCGACAGGGCATATCCGTTGAGTCTCAGGCATGACTCGCTGAATGTGTTGCAAGCCATGTTGTAGATAGCATCCTTGTCGACACCCCTTCTGACCAGCTCGGCTACAATGAGATAAAGCCTCGGATCATTGGAGTTATACGAGAAATTACCGGTGTCGGTCATCATACCCGTGTAGAGACATGAGGCAGCCTGCACATCAAGCCATTCAAGCCAGCCAGCCGCTTCTATGACTAAATAAAGCAGTGCACATGTGCTGCTGATATGCGGCATGGAGATTGTAAGGTCGCAGAAGCCCTCGGGATCCAGATGGTGGTCTATCATCACCTTGGTTGCGGTAGCCGAGAGCAATTGCTCCTCCATCTTGTCAACGCGCTTCGATGCGTTGTAATCAAGACAGAATATCAGGTCGGCAGAGTGGAGCAGATTGGCTGCTGCCGTAGGTTTGTAGCTCGCCGGCACCACTTCATCATATCCGGGCAGGAAAGCCAGGGATTTGGGCGGACGGTCAGGAGTAATCACAATAGGATGCTTACCCATCAGCTGGAGCACTCGCGCCAATCCAAGGGTTGACCCCATCGCATCGCCGTCAGGGCTCACATGGCAGGTAAGCACGATCTTCCGCGCCATTTCTACCAGCCCCTTCAGCCGCCCGATAGCCTCCAGATCAAGTATATCGTTATCGTTCATCAAACAGTCTAAATTTCAACCCACAAATGTAGCAAAAATCCCCGACATACCACCCATCCCCTTAATGATTGCCAGAGGAAATTGTCTATTATTGGTGCGTAGTATTTAACGCAGACCTATTGCGGTTACGGATGCGTTTGAGGTGTTTTTGTTGGCGACGAAAGAGGGTGGTTTGGCGGCGGAGAGCTCGTTTTGATTCTCGTGTGGGCTGTTGTGATGCTGCTGATTGGGTGTCTGATTCGGGTGCTTCGGAGGGTGGCTGGATGGTATTGCCTTCGGTGGACTGCCGGGAAGCGCGGCGGCGTGCGGCGACTTGGCGGGCACGGTCGGAGCGACGCATGGCTTGGTCGATGAGGGGTTGGAGTAGGGTGAATACGACGGACTCTGTTTCGGTGAAGTCGGCTGTGGCGGTGCGGTGGGTGAGGTACTCCTCCAAGCAGCGGATCACGTTATCGGCGTTGATGTCGCTGCTTAGCGATGCGGTTGTACGTATCTGGCTGATGATGTGGTCATAGAATTTCTTGGATACGGGACGGTTCCATTTCTCTTTGCGCTTGGATGATCGGGCGGTTGTTGTCATGGCTTTACAGAAGTAATTATGGCTTTACAGAAGTGATTTTGTGATTATGTCACAAAATTATTTCCATGACACCGCTCTCACCATGCGAAAATATCAGCACCAATGCGGTGATTATCGCCCACATTCACTGCAAAAATGCGGTGAATACATGAAAAAAGAGAGGGGGCCTCACGGCTGCCTCTCTCTCCATTCATCACATTATACTTAAAAAGTAGTGCTATTCAAACTTCGTTTACGCTGTCACGTTGAGTAATGTTGTTACGATGTCGTCAATAAATTACTCTCATAAATCGCGTAGCGTCACGTGGTTTCATTAAGACTATTACAGTCAATATCTGCTTTCGACCACTTCCCAGTCGATGATGTCCCAAAGTGCTTTGAGTGCATCGGCTCGGCGGTTCTGATAGTCGAGATAGTAAGCGTGTTCCCAGACATCGAATGTCAGTATGGGGGTCAGACCGTCGGTGAGGGGATTGGTGGCATTGGATGCTTGGGTGATGTGCAGTTTCCCTTCGTCATCGCGAGAGAGCCATACCCATCCTGAACCGAATATCTTGGTGCCGGCTTCTACAAACTGCTTCTTGAATTCGTCAAACGATCCGAAATCGCGGTCGATGGCTTCGCGGAGCTTGCCGTGAGGTTCGCCGCCGCCGTTGGGCGAGAACGAGAAGAAGTAGAAGATGTGGTTCCATGCCTGTGAGGCATTGTTGAAGAGGGCGCCGTCGCTCTTGCGGATTATCTCCTCAAGGTCCATGTCGGCATAGATAGTGTTTTCGATGAGTTTGTTGAGATTCTCGATGTATGCTTTCTCATGTTTGCCATAGTGGAAGTCGACGGTGGTGGCTGAGATTGCAGGTTCGAGGGCTTCGCGGCTGTAAGGGAGCTGAGGTTGTGTGTATATCATAGTTTTATTTATTAAGTTGGTTACTGATTGTAGGTTAACTACGGCTTTCTTAGCCTGTTATATCTTCAAAACGTCCTGTGAGAGCAATAGTTCGGAAGCAATCAGCCCAGGGGGTATAAAAAACGTTAAGTTGAATGTTAAAATGACATTCAATCTACTATCAACAGCTCTGAGATATAGGTGTCCGCCATGGGCCATGCGCGCTCGGATATAACCAGATGACGGTCATCTGTCAGTATCATTTCGCCGCTTGCGAGGTAGGGACGTGCAGCATCAAGCCACCTGTCGGCATGTTCATGCCATCTGACAAGGTCTAAACCGCGACGCGTGCGTAGACTGACCATGACTACATCGTTATGCAATGTGATGGCATCCTCTTTCTCCTCTTCACATACCGTCAAGCCTGACGATAGAGATGATATGTATTTTCTGAGATTCCACGGGTTAGAGCGTCTCGTCGATATGCCGTCAAAGCTGTGCGCTCCAGGTCCCAGCCCTATGTAGGGCGACATATCCCAGTAAGCCGCATTGTGACGGGCTTCACGTTCTGGCAGTGCGAAGTTTGAAATCTCGTAGTGACCGTATCCGTAATCGCGGCTCATCTGACACAGCAGATGATACATCCCGATGGTAGTTTCATCGTCGATGGGTTTCAGTTTTCCGGCATCACGCATTGCTGTCATGCGTGTGCCGGGTTCATAGCTCAGTATGTATGCCGACAGATGCTCTGGATGCAGCTTATCGAGCATCATGCGCAGTGTCTGCTCCCATTGCATGAGGGTCTGCGAGGGAAGTCCGTACATAAGGTCAAGGCTGATATTACCGAAGCCACATGAGCGAAGCGTCTCATAAGCGCGGATGGCTGTGCGGCTGTCATGCCTGCGTCCGATGGTCTGAAGCAGCTTGTCATCAAGCGACTGAACGCCCATTGATACTCGATTGATGCCTAAGCACCCCAGCAGCGAAGCACGTTGAGGCGTAATGTCCTCGGGGTTGACTTCTATGGTAAATTCCGACAGAGAAGCGATGTCTATATCCAGACCGCTGACCAGCCTTGACAGATTCGCATCAGACAATATCGATGGGGTGCCACCTCCGAGATATATTGTGGTTATGGGCTGCCAGATTTCATCTCGTCTCATCCGCCACTCAGCCAGCAGCGCATCTATATAGGCGTTTTCTAATTCCTGCAGAAGGGGCATGGAATAGAAATCGCAATAACTGCATTTGCTGTGGCAGAAAGGTATGTGTATGTAGAGACCTGCTCCCATTATTTATCAGAATTGTCCTCGGGGACACCGCATATCGACTTGAACTGGCAGAAGGTGCATGCGTGTCCTCCGACATCTGGTGACTGCGCAAACGGAAGCTCTGGATTGAAGATGTCACGTATCACGGCTTCAAACCGTCGGTCAAACTCGTCAAGCTCGGTATGGTAGTCGGTGATTTCATGCTTGTTGCACGTAAGTCCTGTAATACCGTTTACATATATCTTGCGGAGATTGTAGATGACGGGAGTGATAGGTTCATCAGTCCTGAGGGTAGCGGCGAGGATTTTGCAGTAGAGCATCAGCTGCACCATGGCTTTAGGACGACTGTGGTTCTCGGCATCAAAAGGTGCATCCCAGTTAGTGATACGTGTGGCATCGCTGCCTGTCTTGTAATCGACTACACGCATCGTGCCGTTGACGCGATCCACGCGGTCTATGACTTGGCGTACATTGATGTGTAGCCCAGGGGCAAGTTCGTAATTGCCCTTAATCTTCATTTCCGCAGCCGTCACGGTAAACGGGGCAAAGTCCAGTTCGCATCGCAGTGTCTCGCGTACAATCTCCGAAACAAGTGCGCATATCGCTTTGGTCTCACCGACCAGAATCGATGAACTGTCATCGGCAAGATTGAGATACAACGAGTCTATGGCACGATGAACAAGGTCGAAAATCGTGGAGTCAGAAGGGGATATCAGCCTCTCTATATCAGCGGCATTGACCGTCACCGGATACTGCCCTGTGTCCGACAGTGTGAGATACAGATGCTCGAAAACACTGTGGACTATCTGACCATAGGTGGAGGCATCCATATAGTCGGTGGTCGGCTCATAGACATCGTATTTCTCCACGAACCGCAGATAAAATTGCAGGGGGCAGTCGATATATGTATTGATGGATGACGCAGACAGTCCACGCAAGCTGCCTGGATCCATAAATTCAGCCAGCCTGCCCATTATGCGGCTGTCTTTATAGACGGTCACCGGTAGAGGTTCGTAAACTCGCGCTTGAAAGGCAGCCCCGATATGACGCACATTGATACCCTCGTGGCTGTTGTAGAGCAGTTGCACGAGATAGCGTGACATCTCACTGCGGTTCATGCCAACGTTGCGCCCGTCATAGAGCAGCGACACACGCGTGGCTCTGGATATGAGGCGGTAAAAATAGTAGGCAAATATGGACTCCTGATGCTCAATAGTTGACATGTGGTATGCGTGACGGAGTGCATCAGGAATGAATGACTTAGAGTAGCTTTTCTTTGGAAAAACGCGCTCGTTCATCGACATCATGATCACGTTGTCGAAGTCGAGTGCACGTGTTTCAAGGACACCCATGAGTTGCAGTCCGCGCAGCGGCTCACCTTTCATGTTGACAGTCTCTCCGGCAAGCGACCGCTCAATGAGCCGGAAAGCGGTGCCTTCGCCCATAGATATACGGTGGCGCGATGCCGCATCAGTAAGCTGTCGCAAAGCTATAAGATAGGATTGGAGGAACTGTAACTGTATGGCTCTTTCATGTGACGACGGCAGTCGGTCAAGCCCTTCGCGCAACGATGTGACTACTGCTGTGATATAATCTCCTACTTCTTTCAGGTCGTCGGGATGGTTGACGGGGGTGAAAAGCGGCGAGATGGTCGGATAGTTGTCTTTGATGAGCGATACAGGTACCATGAAGCGGTGTTGCTTCTCGATATCCTTGACAAGTGACTGGGCTGCATCTGCATCGAGCAGTCCGATGAGCGAATGCGTCACGACATCATAGAGATCCTCATAGAAGTAGTACCACTCGCCACCGCTTTTGCGTGCCCGGAGGTGCAGTGAGGTTATCGCTTTCAGAAAAGTAGCCACAGGTGTGCGCCGCAGCGGATAGCCCATGGTGACATTGATTGCTCCTAAATCCGTGGGCATGGAATTGACCACGGATACAAACATTGATTCATCGGGCATCACAAGGGCTGTGTTGATGGCATTGACTGTGTCAAGGAGATGCGAAGATGCCAGTTTTGCCACAATGTTGCCGGCAACTTTGGCTTGACCTATACGCGAAGGCACATTTATGATGTCAATAGCTGGCAGCGCACGTCCGTCATATACCATTTCTGTGATGTCATAAAGCGATGGGAACGCCTTGATGTTGCGTTTGATGAAGTGCATGGCCTTGTTGCTGTGTGATGCGCTTCCGTCACTCAGGTATATCAGCCCTTGAAACTCCTTGGCTGGCAAATCCCAGTAGAAGTCCGCACGTCCGCGGGCTTGCAGTGTGCCAAATATCTTAATCTCCGATGCCGACAACACGTTGAAACCGACAAATATGTATCTATCCCAGTCCCAATCCTCACGGTTCTTGAGAGCTGTGACCGCATCTCGGTACAGCCTGCCCGGGGCTGTCAGACCGCGCTCGTGCAGAGCGTCATGGTAGGCATGATACAGCTTATCCAGCACCATCCACAGCTTGACGAAGTGTGATGCGGCGGAGTCCTGGGCATCGTCATCTGTTGAGTGAGATGTATGCTGCCAGAAGTTTTCTATATCCTTGGCAAGATCCTCTGTCCCGTTCCAATATCGGCTGATCACATCAATCTGCTCGGGAGTCAGATAATTGCTCCTGATTTCGCGGAATCGTTTGAGATTGATAAAAAGCGCATCGGCATCCACCAGATAGCGGTCGACATCATCAAAATCATTGAGCAACATGTCACCCCAATAGACAAACCTGTCAAAATCCACAGGTTCATCCATCAGCTTGTTGTATTCATTATATAGGATGAACATGCGCTCAAGCCGGGAGGCTTCCACATAGTCTGACTGGTCGGCGACAAGCTCCGAGATGGTAGTGCATCCTGGCAATACCATAGGCGGTGTCGCTACATCCTGTAGCTTCTGCATGAAGTGCGTGGCACTTCGCTTGTTGGGGAAGACGAAGCAGTAACGGTCAAGGCTGTCGCGTTCGTTGGCGTAATACGTTTCGGCTACAGCCTGTAGGAATCCTTTGGGTGCGGCGGACATTTCAGTTTCGGATTTCATTTGTTTTTGCGCAACAGTATCATTATGCGCATGGCTACGTCAAAGTTTATGGCTTTACCGTTGCCGTTACCGCCGATTTCTTTTATGGCATTGTCAATCACACGGATGATGCCCTCGACATTGTTGACAGTGATGAATCGGGCGAAGTTTTTGCTGAAAGCCTCTTCTTCAGGATTGAGATAGTTGAGTTGCGGACGCTGGAAGTTGTAGACGAAATTCTCGCGGATAAGTCGCGCGGCATATGTGTAGAACTTTATCTCGCTTTCGCGTCCCATATCTGCGACATCGGCAGCCCAGTCCTTGAATCCCGCCACTTTGCGCGCATATGCGAGCCGCATAAGCGATTTAAACAGTTCAAAATAGCGCTTGGTATCTGATGACACTGACAGTTGCATGTCTGCTTCAAGGAAACTGCCATCGGAGAGATGCGCTATGGCGCGTGCATCGGCTGCGCTCAGTCCGCGCTTCCCCTGTAGCCACGCAGCCACGATGTCATCGGGCTGTCGGCGCATAGGCACACGCTGGAGACGCGAATAAATAGTGGGAAGAATGAGCTGAGGCTCGTTGGATACAAAAAGCAGCAGGGTGTCGGGGTAGGGCTCCTCAATCAGCTTGAGCAACTTGTTGGCAGCCTCCTCGTTGAGCCTCTCCGGCAGCCATATTACCACCGACTTATAGCGTGACTGACGAGCCTGAAAACTGAGTTTGTGTATAAGGTCATTGGCTTCCGTGACGTATATGACAGGACGTGCATTGGTCTTGGTGAATGTTGAAGTCCATCTGTCAAGCCCGGCGTATAGCGGTTCATCAGTCAGGAAACGCTTCCACTGCTGGAGATATTTATCGCTAATGGGATTGTCATCGTCCTTGACCACGGGATATGAGTACATCGAGTCAAGATGGTTGAGATTGTCAAGCAGGGTGCATGTCTGGCACCTGCCGCAGCTGTCGCCATCCGGAGTGTGATGCTCGCAATAGATATACTGTAGCAACGCCCGCGCCATGGCAAGTTTGCCAATACCTTCGGGACCCTCCAAGAGCAGGGCGTGCGGTATCTTGTCATTGTCAACGAGCTGGCGCAGCCAGTGTTTGACCTCGTTATGTCCAGGTATGTCAGAAAATCGCATGATCGGATATGTTCAACCTATATGTCACATACAAATATACGCAAATTTCTGCAAATAAAACAGCCATGCAGTGGATGTCCTGCATGGCTGTTTTTACGTATTGTATGTTATGTGATTATTTCACGGCTGCTACACCGGGGAGCACCTTGCCCTCGATGGCTTCGAGGAGGGCACCGCCGCCTGTGCTGACGTAGCTTACCTGGTCAGCAAGACCGAACTTGTTGACGCAAGCCACTGAGTCACCACCGCCTACGAGAGAGAATGCACCATTGTTGGTAGCCTCTACGATAGCATCGGCGATAGCGCGTGAGCCTGTGGTGAAGTTGTCAAACTCAAACACACCGGCGGGACCGTTCCAGAGGATGGTCTTGGCGGGAAGAATGACTTCACGGAATGCTTCGCATGTCTTGGGACCTGCATCAAGTCCTTCCCATCCGTCGGGTATAGCGTTAGAGGGGCAAATCTGGGTCTTGGCGTCGTTGCTGAAGCTGTCAGCTGCTACACAGTCAGTGCCGAGCACGAGATTTACGCCTTTTTCCTTGGCTTTCTTGATGATGTCAAGAGCGAGATCGAGCTTGTCATCTTCGCATATAGAGTCACCGATCTTGCCGCCCTGAGCCTTGGCGAATGTATATGTCATGCCGCCGCAGAGGATGAGGTTGTCAACCTTGTCCATGAGGTTTTCGATGATGCCGATCTTGGTAGATACCTTTGAGCCGCCCATGATGGCAGTGAAAGGACGCTTGATGTCGCTGAGGATATTGTCGACAGCCTGCACCTCTTTCTCCATGAGGTAGCCGAGCATCTTGTTGTCAGAGCTGAAGTAGTCGGCGATGACAGCTGTAGAAGCGTGCTTGCGGTGAGCGGTGCCGAATGCGTCATTTACATATACATCGGCGTAGCTGGCGAGCTTCTTTGCAAACTCTTTCTGACGCTCTTTCATCTCCTTCTTGGCAGCATCGTAGCCGGGATCTTCTTTGTCGATACCTACAGGCTTGCCCTCTTCTTCGGGGTAGAAACGGAGGTTTTCGAGCAGAAGCACTTCGCCGGGCTTGAGATTGGCGGCTGCTTCAGAAGCATCGGCGCAGTCGGGAGCCCACTTCACGTCACGGCCGAGAGCCTTGGCTACATCGTCCTTGATCTGAGCGAGTGAGTATTTGGGGTTGACTTTGCCTTTGGGCTTGCCCATGTGTGACATGATGATGAGGCTTCCGCCACGCTCAAGGATAGCTTTGAGGGTGGGGAGAGCACCACGAATACGGGTGTCGTCGGTGATGTGACCGTTTTCATCTAAGGGCACATTGAAGTCAACGCGCACGATTGCCTTCTTGCCGGCAAAATCATAATTGTCGATTTTCATTGTCGTTGAAATATTATGAAAGTATGAATATTGTGTGATTTATATGTATGATGGCAAATTTAACAAGTTATCATCTAAAAGATAGAGGGCAGCCTATTAAATTAGCTTAAAAATGACTACTCTTTGGGGTGCCTTAATACGAGCGATGCAAAACAGCCACCAGTTCACGCCAAATTCGTAGGAACATGCCATGGCATGTCTGACCGAGATGTTTGCGATTAATTGACGTCCACATTGGTTGGCGGCTGACATGCCATGGCATGTCCCTACAGGATGAGTAATCCCAGTTTTGCACCTCCATTGCGCGTTCTACCAATTCAGGTGCTATCTGATATCAGAGTAGGTAGTGAGTAGCTCTTTCATCTGCTGAGCGAGGCGCGATGCCTCGGCAGCTGCGGCATGGGCAAAGTCTTCATTCTTTGATGCAAAGATGATGCCGCGCGATGAGTTGACGAGCAGTCCGCAGTCCTTGGTCATGCCGTATTTTGCAACTTCTTCAAGACTGCCACCCTGAGCGCCTACGCCCGGGACAAGCAGGAAGCTCGTCTGAGCAACGCAGCGGATGTCCTCAAAGAGTCTGCCTTGGGTAGCACCGACCACATACATCATCTCATCATCGCCAGCCCATTGCTTGGAAGTCTCGATTACCTGCTCAAACAGGCGGCGGCCGTTGTCAAGACGGAGCATCTGGAAATCAGCCGACCCGGCATTGCTGGTCAACGCAAGCAGTATGACCCACTTGCCATCGCGCCCGAGAAACGGGACCACGCTGTCCTTGCCCATGTAGGGAGCCACTGTCAGAGCGTCTACGTCAAGGTGGTCAAAGAAACTGCGGGCGTAGAGGTCGGAGGTGTTACCTATATCACCACGCTTTGCATCGGCTATGATGAACTGGTCAGGATGATTCTGGCGTATGTAACGGACTGTTTCTTCAAGAGTCTTCCAGCCATCCACGCCCGAGGCTTCATAAAAAGCCAGGTTGGGTTTATATGCCACGCAATAGGGAGCTGTGGCATCTATGATTGCCTTGTTAAATTCAAGTACAGGGTTTTCGCATTCCAGCAGATGTTGTGGTAGCTTCTTGATGTCACTGTCAAGTCCCACGCACAGAAACGAGCCTTTGCGGCGGATGTTGTCAACTAATTCCTGACGTTTCATATGGATTTATTAGTGTATATGGATATAGTGTATCGGCAGCAGTGTGCCTATTACTGATGCAAATATACGGATTTTGCAAGATAAATTGATGCATATACATACAATTAAAGGGGACATCGTAAGATGATGCCCCCTATGGCGGGTCAAAGCGATTATAAGATTACCAAATGATAAACAGAACGGCAGCTGCAACAAGCAGCAGAAAATAACTTATCTGCATGGCAGTCTTATAGCGTAGGAAAACTTCCAGTTTTTCAGGATTTTTAGATGCCTTAGATTGCCAGATCCACATGGCATTGAAAATGATTACAGCCGCTATCAAGCAGCCTATCGCAGTCCATAACATAATCGTATCGTCTTAAATTGTTGACTTTAATAATTTAACAATGAGAGACGCAGACATGTTGCAGAAATTGAAAAAAAGATGAGCAATTACGTTTCACAGGACTTCAACGCATGAAGCGATTTGATAAGCGAATAAAAATATATAAATTTGTGTCAGTTGTAGGGACATGCCGCGGCATGTCCGCAAACACAGATCAGATATATTTCTTTTCTAATGATTAAGCAGGTTAAGGAGAATATCGGACGGCACGGGCTGTTGCGCGAGGGCGCGGGAGCTGTGGTCGTTGGACTGAGCGGCGGGGCTGACTCGGTGGCGTTGGTGCATGTGTTGTGGAGGCTGGGATATGATGTCGTTGCTGCACACTGCAACTATGGATTGAGAGGAGGGGAGAGTGACGGCGATGAGATGTTTGTCAGAGGGTTGTGTGAGGAACTTGGTATCAGGCTGGAGCTTATGAATGCCGATGTCGCAGGGCGTATGAGACAAGATCGATCATCGATGGAGATGGCTTGCCGTGACATCAGATATGAGTGGTTTGAGACTTTGCGCGCAAAATATAATGCGCAGGCTGTGGCAGTGGCGCATCATGCTGATGATAAGGCGGAAACTGTGATGCTCAATCTGGTACGTGGAACAGGGTTGCGCGGACTGGCTTCGATGAAATGGTATCGCGAACCTGGCATAGTCCGACCAATGCTTAATATTACTCGACAAGAGATAAGAGAACATCTGACGGCTGCCGGATTAGGATGGCGCGATGACAGCTCAAACGCTAAAAATGATGTGAAGCGCAATAAACTCCGCAATGCCGTGCTGCCACAGCTTTATCAGGATTTTCCCGATGCAAAAGCTAATATATGTGCTACATCGGAGCATCTGGATGAATATGCCCGATTTGTGACATATGTTTGCCGTCAGAAATATGCGGAATATGTGGATGCTGATGGCGCGGTGGATTTATCACGATTGGCTGAGTCGGAACCGTTTGCACCGCTGTTGCTGTGGGAATGGTTTGGCAATCAGGGTATGACACGTGATATGGCTGACAAAGTCATCGAGTTTAGAGCCAACAGCGGCAGTCGATACGGAACCTGGTATATTGACCATGGTGTATTGAGGCATCATGCCTGTGAGACGGTCATAGCTCCGATTGAAGTCAATGCTATAGAGAAACTACCCCTTGACATAGAGTATATTTCAGACAGAAGTCTGTTCAAACCGACGCGCGATATGTCTGTGGCTTATTTCGACGCACGTATCATGGATAATCAGCCTCGCTGGACGCTACGGCGGTGGCAAAAAGGGGACAGGATAAGGCCTTTCGGCATGAAGGGGTCCAAGCTGGTCAGCGATGTTTTCTCAGATAAGAAGTTAGGCATCGCGGAGAAGGAGAGGGCACTGGTGTTGCTGCGCGATGATGTCATCGTGTGGATTCCCGGAGTGATTAATAGTGGCGAATTTGTGGTGACGAAGGTAACGGAAAGGATAATACGGATTAAGAGTAGCTAATGGCGGACATGCCACGGCATGTCCCTACAGATGGTGCTGGCCTTTGCGGAGGGTGGCGGAGCCGTATTCGATGGCGTGTCGGGGGCAGACGTTATAGCAGCCGAGGCACATGGCGCACCTGTCGCCCCATGTCGGGGCTCCGTCAGTCAGAGTGATGTTATCCATGGGGCATGTCTGGACACATTTGCCACAGGCGATGCAATCATGGGTATGGAATTTGGCGGGTGTCATGCTGTGTTTCACGAACCCTGGATATATCACCCGTGATTTTATCCATGCAAACGAGCCTCGGTGGATGTCAGTGACGCATCGGCGAGAGCGGATCGTCTCGGCTATGGATGGCAAAGATTCGAGAGCCTTATTGATTTTAGCCTCCGCAATCTCAGGTTTGTCGACATCAAACCCTTTCATCAGTACGTAGGTATTTGGCATTATCACACCTTGTGCGGATGCTGATTTCCAGCCACGAGAATCTATCAATTTGCGCCACATCAGATCAGTCAGCCCAGAGTCATCGCCCATTGTAGCTACCATGTGATGAAACGTTCCAGGATTCATGATGAGATTGGCATGGCTGATGAAATCGCGTACAACGGGAGGGATTCCCCATGAGTAAACGGGGAACGTCCAGATGACATCCTCTCCTGTGGGTATCTTTATATCCACATTGCCGTCAGTCAGTAGCGTGCCATGCAGGTCTATGACCTCTTGGCCGAGGATGTCTGCGAGATGCTTTGCGACAAAACGAGTGTTGCCGTTGCCTGAGAAACAGAAAATCATATCCTTATGCTATGGTCACTTGCGTAGCTCCGAATCCGTACTCCTTAAATGAAGCATCCTGATAGCGGTGTTTCTTATAACGGTAGTTAAGTTCCTTCTCGATTGCCTTTCGTAACACTCCTTCGCCCTTGCCGTGGATAAATACAATCTTACGACCATGGTTGGCGAGGTTGGCATCCATGACTTTACGGAAAGTGTCGATCTGATAGTTGAGGATGTCAGATGTCGACATGCCAGCGGTGTTGTCAAGCAGCTCGTTGATGTGGAGATCCACCTCAAGTAACGCTTCGGTGTCCTTGCGGTGGGAAAACTTCTTGACGGGACGTTGTGTCGGTTTGTCCTCTTTGGTCTTGACGGCTATCGCTTTTTTGAGTTCGTCTTCGTTGATGGTCAGTTGCTGGTTCTGACGGTCGTTGATGACGATTTCAAGCGCGATAACCGGGGCTTCAAAGTAGACATTTTCCTTGAAGCAATGGAGCTTGAAGAACTTGGTCATGTCCATTTTCTGCTCAAACCATACAGGCATCTTGCGCTCAAACGGTTTGTCTTTCTTATAAGCCGTATATTGCACTGCCACATAAGTCATATCAGAGAGTTTTTCACGGCTGATTTCATCAATCAACGCCTGAGTGTTAGGCTCGATGACAGTGTCTGTGACGAGATTCCATCTCTTGCCATCGTTTGACACCATATAACATAGTGACAGATAGTAGTTGCTGTCATTGACGAGGTAGGCATCAAATGTAGTGGTGGAGAGCTGTTTGAGGTCAGTAGCCTCATAACCAAGGACTATGTTGATTTTGTCTCCTGTAGGTGTCTCGAAAACCTCGACGGGAGGAGCCGGCTTGGATGGCACGGATGCAGGTAAGGGCTGTGGCTTAGCTTCCTCAGCCTGGGTAGCTGCTACCTTGGCTATCTGTGATTCCGCGGGGGACACTACTACCAGCTCGTTCATGAGCATGGGAGTCTCGAAACCGTCATCGTCCACGTAGGCTATGCGCCCTTCAATGCGCGTAACTCTTCCTCCGCCAACGGAGTTGAGAAATCTTACCAAATCTCCTATCTTTGCCATAATTCGCTATGTTATAGTATTTAGTATCAGTGTTCTTGTAGTTTTTCTTTAAGATAATGCCCTGTATATGATTCCGGGCATGCCGCGATTTCCTCGGGAGTGCCTGTAGCTACGAGATTGCCTCCGGCTTCGCCGCCTTCGGGACCGATGTCAATCACATGGTCGGCTTGCTTGATGACATCCATATTATGCTCAATGACTATCACCGTGTGACCGTTCTCTATAAGTCGGTTGAAAGCCTTGAGCAATGTGTTGATGTCATGGAAATGCAATCCTGTGGTCGGTTCGTCAAAGATGAATACCGTAGGCTTGGCTGTCTCCGATGCGAGATACCATGCCAGCTTGACGCGCTGGTTCTCTCCGCCGGATAGGGTAGAGCTGCTTTGACCAAGCTGTATGTAGCCGAGACCCACCTCTTGCAGAGGCTTGAGCCGCTTGACGATTTTTTTCTCGATGCTGCCACTTTCCTCACTGAAAAAGGTGATGGCATCATCGACGGTCATGTTCAGTATGTCATTGATATTCTTGTCACGATAGGTGACATCAAGCACCTCGCGCTTGAATCGTTCGCCGTGACATGACTCGCAGGGGATGACCACGTCAGCCATGAACTGCATCTCAATAGTGATGGTGCCCTCGCCCTTGCACTCGGGACAGCGTCCGCCGTCGGAGTTGAACGAGAAATGACTTGCCGTCAATCCCATCTGCTTGGCTGACTGCTGGGCGGCAAACAGCGCACGGATTTCGTCATATGCCTTCATATATGTCGCCGGGTTGGAGCGTGACGACTTGCCAATGGGGTTTTGGTCCACGAAATCGACATGCGTGACGAGGTGCAGATCGCCTCGGAGTTCGCCGAAAGCTCCTGGAGCGTCCGCAGGGTCACCGAGATGGCGCGTTAAAGCCCTATAGAGAATATCGCGCACCAGTGTACTCTTGCCGCTTCCACTCACGCCGGTGACTACAGTCAATGCTTCAAGAGGGAAGCGGACATTGATACCTTTGAGATTATGTTCGCTGGCATTGGTGATTTCAATATATTTGTTGGTTTTACGTCGTATCTTCGGGACAGGTATTGACAAAGTGCCGTCAAGATATTTGGCTGTATAGCTTTTTTCCGCAGTGCCGATGTCTTTAGCTGGTCCTTGATACACTATCTCGCCACCATTGGAGCCGGCATTAGGACCGACATCCACTATGAAGTCCGCGGCGTGCATGATATCCTCGTCATGCTCGACCACTACTACCGTGTTACCGATGCTCTGGAGGCTTCGCAACACACCTATCAGGCGGTCAGTGTCACGGCTATGGAGTCCGATGCTCGGTTCGTCAAGTATATACAGCGACCCTATCAGGCTGCTTCCGAGCGATGATGCGAGATTGATGCGTTGGCTCTCGCCACCTGACAGCGTGGAAGCCTGACGGTCAAGGGTCAGATAACCAAGACCCACTTCCTGCATGAAGCGGAGACGGTTACGGATCTCTTCGAAAGGACGCTCGGCTATCTTGGCTTCGTTGTCGGTCAGAGGCAGATCGACAAACCATTGCACAAGTTCGTCAATCGGTTTCTTTACTATATCTGAGATGTTAAGTCCGTTGATGCGGACATATGAAGCATTTTTGTTGAGTCTTCCACCATGGCAGTCGGGGCATATGGTCTTGCCCTGATAGCGGGCTTTCATCACACGATATTGTATCTTGTAGAGATTGCTCTCGACCATGCGGAAGAAGTCGTCAATGCCCTCAATGCCCGATGCGCCATGCCACAACAAATCTTTCTGCTCTTGAGTGAGCTTATTGTATGGGGTGTGTATGGGGAAATCATACCGTGAAGCACCGCGTATGAAAGCCTTCTTCCATTCGCCCATCTTCTCGCCTTTCCAGCAACTTACGGCATCGTCATAGACTGATAGTGCCTGATTTGGGATGACAAGCTTTTCATCAATGCCGATGACTTTCCCGAATCCCTCGCAGCGCGGACACGCTCCGTAAGGATTGTTGAAGTTGAACATCAGTTCTGTCGGCTCCTCAAATGTCATGCCGTCGGCAGTCAGAAGATTGGAAAATTCTTCTGTGCAGACAGTGCCATCAGCATTCCACACAGCGATTTTCATGATGCCACCGCCCTCATACATGGCTGCTTCCACTGACTCATAAAGACGACTCATCTCGTCCTTATCGTCTTGGTCGATGCGTGAGCGGTCAATAACCAGCATGTATCCGTCAAAAGACTCAGGCTGGCGGCTTTCGTCAGTCAGCAATTCGTTGATGTCGATGAATGCACCGTCGCTGTACAGTCGCCAGTATCCAGCATCAACAAACAGCTGCAATTGGGTGCTGACTCGCCGCTTCGGAGGGAGGGTGATGGGTGCAAGGATGGCAATGCGGCTACCACCAGGAAGCGCGTTGAGATAGGCATACACATCCTCGAGTGTATGTTTCTTGACCTCCTTGCCTGAAATGGGGGAGTATATTCTGCCTATGCGGGCAAACAGCAGACGCATGTAGTCGTAAATCTCGGTGGCTGTTCCCACGGTGCTTCGCGGATTGCGTGTGTTGACTTTCTGCTCTATGGCTATGGCAGGGGGGAGTCCCTTGATCCAGTCAGCTTCAGGCTTGTGCATCTTGCCCATGAACTGCCGTGCATATGCGCTGAGGCTCTCCACGTAGCGGCGTTGCCCCTCGGCATACAGCGTGTCAAAAGCCAATGACGACTTGCCACTGCCCGAAAGACCTGTTATGACGATAAATTTGTCACGCGGCAGAGTGACATCGACGCCTTTGAGGTTATTGACCCTCACATTATGCGCCTCTATGACCTGCGAGTGAATATCCTTATGATTTTTTGCCATTAAAGTCAGCTTAAATTAACTAACAAATTTACAAATTTCGCCACAAAACTCCCACCCCGTTAACATTTAATAAATATAAACAAATGCCTCTATATTATCTCACTGATTTTTTGCTATATTTGTCGCTATAAAAACTAAACCCGATAGCTTGACGAGTCAGGGGCTACCGGGAATCAACATTGCAAATGTAATGATTTTTTCTGATCAGGGAAAATCCAGTCTCAAAAAGATTACGAATAAAAGTGAAATTCACTGAATTCCAAGCGATATTATCGCCTGAAAGGCTGCAACGATACCTCACCGCCTGTGGCGGCGACACCAAAAAGACGATGACATTGTATCGACTTAACCTCAATCTGTCGCAAGAGGTGTTTACATTGTTGAGTTGCTTCGAGGTTGCGATTAGGAACGCTATTGACAGTATCCTCGTTGAGCGGCTCGGCAATGATTGGCTCCGTGATGCAGTAGAGCCTGGCGGTATATTCGATATTCCAGGTTGTCGAGACAGCGCGAACATTATCCGTAAGGCTTGCCGGCGATTGCAACGCGATAACAGTTATACCCATACCAAACTCCTTGCCGAAATGGAGTTTGGCGTTTGGAAATATATGTTTGCCAATCCGCAGTATCGCGCCGTAGGGCGCAGTCTGCTCGTTATATTTCCAAACAAACCGCGTTCCACCGCACAATGCCAGTATAATAACACCTTCATGTTCAACGAACTTGACGGCATCAATATATTGCGTAACCGCATCGCTCATCATGAACCGATATGTTTTGCACTCCGGCAACCAGCAATCAGTACATCTTATATCCTCAACGCATATCAAAAACTGCACACTCTCTTTATGTGGATGGGCATTGACAGCCATTCGTTGCTCTACGGCCTCGACCACGTTCAGCAGGTCTGCAACAAAATCAACCGTCTATGAAGAAACTTATCCTGCTATTAACAGCTGTGTTATTCTCATTGCTTTCATTTGCTGAAAGTAATGAAATAATAAACCGCCCTTTCAGAGATTTCTCTACGAGTGCATTTGTATCTTATCAAGGTTATCATCCGTCGCAATATATAAAAGATAATAACTGGCAGATTCTATGCGCTTTCATCACACCTAATAAAGTCAGTCGACTTGACACACTCAACATCCACTATAACAAAAGCCAATTACGGCTTTTGGAAGTTGGTGGATTGTTGGAATGCTATGGTGATAGTGCAAAAACTATCATGCCAATTTTTGATAAAGGAAAAACCGACTTGTTGCGCCAAAACAGCAAGCAATTCGTTGATAGTATATATCCTACCATTGAGCCTAAAATCAAGAAATTGTTGCAACTATTCAATGAAAATGGATATTCTCCCCAATCTTATTCTTTGATATTCTCTTGGTTGCTTGACGGTATTATTTGGGGTGGAAATAAACTACCTCGCCCGACTGAACTCAATTTGCATCCCACATGGTCGGGTAGTTATTGGGCTACATACAGCAAACGTGCCGAAGAAAAAGTCGGTACGAACAGCTATGGGCCGGTTTCTGTAAACTGGTCGGATGAACTTGGATATTGGCCCGGTGATAAATTGCTTATAAATATTGCTAAGGCAATAATGGCACATCCCAATAATTTGACGCTTCCGGATTCCATAGCATCGAAAGCCTCGGCATGGAGTATTTGCGATGCGTCAGGTAAAATCTCTGTGCCTGTATTACGAAGCGGAGAGGTATCACCAATGAATCAACTAGCAGACAATATTACCACTCAACTAAGCAATGCAATAAAAGAAAAGGTCGGCGTATTAAAGAAAAAGTTTGGCCTTTCAAACGTAAATGAAGCCGCGGTAATATTCTACCACGAGGTTATGTGGGATCTTCTTTCAAAACTTGAACAAAACAATGTAATTGTTTTGCCTGCCATTCTCAAAGGAGAGGAAGTTGGCAAAGCTCACTTCAACGAGATAATGTTTATTCGTCTTGAATAGGCATATATCCCGCTCATTGTCCAAAGACACTTACCCCATACACCGAATATGAATATTTTAATAGTCGGAGCAACTTCCGGAAATGCCACTTCATATATCCTCAACGCATGCCAAAAACTGCGCGCTCTTTATATGGATGGGCATAAACAGCCATTCGCTGCTCTACCGACTCGACCACGTGCAGCAAGTCTGCAACAAAATCAATCGACTATGAAGAAATTGTTCTTTGCTTTAATAGCTCTTATATACGCTTCCTCTAATGGATTTGCGCAGACTTATGATGAAAAAATCGGCAATGCCATGAACCGTGGGGATTGGTTTGGTCTTGATTCTATATATAAATCTGCGCCAAAAGATTCAATCCATCCGTTCCTTGAAGTGTATTCCCGTTGTTTAATAGGCAACCGATTTAATCGACCGGATATTTCCATTTCCGCGTTTACCGAATTATTCAACACGCAATCAGAGTTTCTCGACCTTGGCAATATGCTCAACTCATCCGTTATGTTTGCAATGGATTTGAGCCGCACAGGTGATAATGAAAAAGCCGCTCATATAGTTTCTTCCGTATTGGACGCGACAAGGCAACATTTGGATTATGCTGCCATCGCCGGGATGCAGAAATATGTCAACCAATATACGGCTCTTGCTGCATATAAGCCATATAGCATAGATTTTGGCGGACAATCTATTGCTACTATTCCATTCCGCCTTGTGCCTGTCGGACCAGCAAAACATAATTCTTTGCTGATGCATCTCAACGAGTGCTCCATCAATGGCATTCCTGCCGACATTACGTTTGATACTGGCGCTGGGGTTAATATCATTTCCGATTCATTGGCACAAAAATTCGGCCTTATTCCGTTAGATGCAGCACTAAGTGTCGGTGGACTGGGAGTACAGGCAGGGCAGTGCGCTATCGCTAAAGAATTGAGGCTCGGTTCTCTTACTATCACCGACGTGCCCTTCACAATCATTACAATGTCTGCCAACAACAAAGAAGCCGACCAGTATATGAAATGCTTTGATATTGTCGTGGGCAGTGAATTGATGCTGCAGCTTAAAGATATGACTATAGATTTTGCAAATCGTCAAATCACCGTCCCGGCAACCGCACCGACGGTAAGCAATACATCACATAATATGTGCTTTTCGCCAAGCATGAACCTTTTTGCACGAGGGAAGATACACGGCAATCCGATGCTAATGTGCATTGATTCCGGCGATGCCTCTTACGGAGTGTTGGATAAAACGTTCTATGAGCGTAATAAAGAGTATATCATCACCCACTCCGAATTGGATTCAGTAAGAAGGGCTGGTATTGGGGGTGTGCATATATCTCAATGCTACCGTGTGCCTGATTTAGAGGCTCAATTGGGGGGCACTTCCGTTGTTGTCCCTCAAATGGATGTGCGCATTGAAGACAGTCCGCAGGGTATGGATTATGAATGTAACTTTGGATTGAAGTCGTTGATGCTATTCGGGAAAGTTCGTTTCAATATGGTAGACTTCACTATAACTACATACCTCTAAACACTATCGTTTAATTAAGTTCATTCTACATACTCCATACCAAATTTTACAAGAACCTACTGAATGCCCGATTCTCAGTAGCCGTCACCTCACCGAAGCTGGTTTCCAAAGATAACGGCAGAGACTGTTATCTAAAGATTATGCGTAGATTATTGGGAATGGTGGTATTTTTAGGGGAGGGGATGGCGGAAGTGTGGGTGATTTTGAGTAAATTTGTGGGCGAATTATATATTATGATGTAATCGCTCATCACAACAATCATACAGCAAACATGAACGAATTGGCTACTACCTACAATCCTGCCGATGTAGAGGATAAGTGGTACGCGTATTGGTTGGAACACGACCTTTTCAAGAGCGTACCTGATGCTCGTGAACCATATACCATTGTCATTCCGCCGCCCAATGTCACCGGCGTGCTGCATATGGGGCATATGCTCAATAACACCATCCAGGACATACTCGTTCGACGCGCCCGCATGCTTGGCAAAAACGCGTTGTGGGTGCCCGGTACCGACCATGCCGCTATCGCCACCGAGGCAAAGGTCGTAGCCAAGCTTGCCACCGAAGGCATCAAGAAAAGTGACCTCACACGTGAAGAGTTCCTCAAGCATGTCTGGGACTGGACCCATAAGCATGGAGGCATCATCCTTGAACAGCTCAAAAAGCTCGGCGCATCATGTGACTGGAGCCGCACGGCATTCACCATGGACGATATCCGCTACAAGAGCGTCATCCGCGTGTTTGTAGACCTCTATAACAAAGGTCTTATCTACCGCGGCAAACGCATGGTGCACTGGGATCCCAAAGCCAAGACCGCGCTGAGCGACATAGAGGTAGTGTACAAAGAGGAGCATAGCAAGCTCTACTATCTCAAATATAAAGTGGTAGGAGAGGACACATATGCCATTGTCGCCACCACACGTCCTGAGACTATAATGGGCGACACCGCCATGTGCATCAACCCCAATGACCCCAAGAATCAGCACTTGCGTGGCAAGAGGGTGATAGTGCCTCTCGTCAACCGCGAGATACCTGTCATCGAGGACGATTATGTAGACATAGAATTCGGTACAGGATGCCTGAAAGTCACCCCGGCGCATGACCCTAACGACTATATGCTCGGTCAGAAGCACGGGCTTGACAGCATAGACATATTCACCGATGATGCCAAGATAAGCCCTGAAGGCGGCATGTATGTAGGCATGGACCGCTTTGATGTGCGCAAGCAGATAGCCGAAGACCTTCAGGCTGCAGGACTTATCGAGAAAATTGAGGACTATGAGAACAAGGTCGGCTACAGCGAGCGCAATGCCGACACTGTAGTGGAGCCCCGCCTGAGCGACCAGTGGTATCTCAAAATGGACGAAATATCCAAGCCCGCACTTGAGGCTGTGGATAATGACATCGTAGGCTTCATCCCCGAGAAATTCAAGACCACATATGACACATGGATGAACAATGTGCGCGACTGGTGCATCTCGCGCCAGTTGTGGTGGGGTCATCGCGTACCTGCATATTATCTCCCTGACGGCTCATATGTAGTGGCGGAGACTCCCGAAGAAGCCCTTGCGCTTGCCCAGGCAAAGAATCCGTCTCTAACCGCCGCAGACATGCGACAGGACGAGGACTGCCTTGATACATGGTTCTCGTCATGGCTGTGGCCGATCTCACTGTTCAACGGCATCCTTGACCCGGGGAATAAAGAAATTTCCTATTATTATCCCACAAGCGACCTCGTGACAGGTCCTGACATCATCTTCTTCTGGGTGGCGCGTATGATTGTTGCCGGATATGAGTTCGTTGGCAAGCAGCCGTTTAACCACGTATATTTCACAGGCATCGTGCGCGACGAGATAGGACGCAAGATGTCAAAGCAGCTCGGCAATTCGCCCGACCCCATAGAGCTGATGAAGGAATATGGTGCTGACGGAGTGCGCATGGGCATGCTGCTGTGTGCGCCTGCCGGCAATGATATATTCTTTGACAAGAAACTGTGTGAACAGGGTCGCAACTTCTGCAACAAGATATGGAACTCGTTCCGCCTGATCAAGGGCTGGGAAGTGGATGAGACACTGGCACAGCCTGAGTCATCCAAGACTGCCATCCGCTGGTTTAAGGCTGAATTAGAGAAGGCAGTGGCTGAAATCAACGACCTCTTTGCAAAATTCCGCATATCCGAGGCTCTTATAGCCGTGTATCGTCTGTTCCGTGACGAGTTCTCGTCATGGTACCTTGAGATGGTCAAGCCGGCTTATCAGAAGCCTATCGACCGCAAGACGCTTGATGCGACCATAGAGTATCTGGACACCTTGCTCAGGTTGTTGCATCCGTTCATGCCGTTCATCACCGAGGAGTTGTGGCAGCATCTCGCCGAGAGGGCTGACGGTGAATCCATCATGTATAGCACAATGCCCCAGGCAGGTGTGTACGATGCTGACATCATCGCCGAGATGGAGACCATCAAAGAGATAGTCAACGGTGTACGAAGCGTCCGTGCCGCCAAGAATATCCCCAACAAGGAAACCCTTAAGCTCAACATAGTAGGGGAGTGGGAAGCCAAAGAGGCAGACCTTCTCGCCAAACTGTGCAATCTGTCGGAAATCGCCAATGTCAAGGAGAAGGATGCTTCGGCATCAGCGTTCCTTGTGGGTACAGTAGAATTTAATGTTCCTCTTGCCGACAGCATCGACAAAGACGCCGAACTTGCCAAACTGCGCAAAGATCTTGACTATTATGAGGGATTTCTCCGCTCGGTGCAGAAGAAGCTCTCTAACGAGAGATTTGTCAACGGTGCTCCGGCTACGGTGGTTGATGCCGAACGCAAGAAGGAAGCCGATGCCCTCAGCAAGATTGAGGCACTTAAAGCATCAATATCAGCTCTGTCATAACACACCTAAATGTATTGAATCATGAGCAACAGCAGTCTGGTTTCAATAACCGACATCAACAAGTCCGAGATACTTGAGCTTCTGGAGACAGCCTCGTTTTTTGAGGCTCATCCCGACCACAAGCTGCTTGACGGCAAGGTCGTGGCAACTCTCTTTTTTGAGCCGTCAACCCGCACGCGCCTGAGTTTTGAGACGGCAGTCAACCGCCTCGGCGGCAGGGTCATCGGATTTTCGGATGCCGGCACCACAAGTACATCAAAAGGTGAAACCCTCAAGGACACCATCAAGATGGTCAGCAACTATGTGGATCTCATCATCATGCGCCACTTCATAGAAGGAGCGGCACGTTATGCCACTGAGGTGACCGATGTACCGGTCATCAATGCCGGTGACGGAGCCAACCAGCATCCGTCGCAGACCATGCTTGACCTTTACTCCATATATAAAACCCAAGGACGGCTCACCGACCTGACCATAACCCTTGTGGGCGACCTCAAATATGGCCGCACGGTGCATTCGCTCATCATGGCGATGCAGTATTTCAACCCTACATTCCGCTTCGTGGCATGCGAAGAGCTTAGGATGCCAGAAGAATACAAGCAATTTTGCCGTGACAAGGGTATCAAATTCACAGAGGAGAGCGATTTCAGCAAGGAAGTCATCGATTCGTCAGACATCATCTACATGACCCGTGTGCAACGCGAGCGGTTTACCGACCTGATGGAATATGAACGTGTCAAAGACCGCTACTCGCTGCATAACTCCATGCTTGATACTTCCAAGCCCAATCTGAAGATACTCCATCCGCTGCCCCGCGTCAACGAGATAGCCCAGGATGTGGATGATAACCCCAAGGCATATTATTTCCAGCAAGCCAAGAACGGTCTCTACACCCGCCAAGCCATCATATGCCGCGCATTAGGAATAGATTTGTCAACCCTGAAGCATAACACTGTCAAATGAGCGCATCACATACATCAAAAAAGTCGCTTGCAGTAGCCGCGCTCCGCAACGGCACGGTGATAGACCATATCCCCGGTTCGATGCTGTTTAAAGCCGTAAGGATATTAGGAATTGAAAATCTCCAGACTGCAATCACCATCGGTAATAACCTTGAAAGCAGCAAACTCGGAAAGAAGGGCATCATCAAGGTCAGCGATGTGGAGTTTGACGAGAACACGCTTAACCGCATAGCCATCGTGGCTCCCAAAGCCAAAATCAACATCATACGCGACTATGAAGTCGCCGAGAAGAGAGAGGTGGTGCTGCCCGACCGCATACTCGGCATAGTTAAGTGCCCCAATCCGAAATGTATCACCAACAACGAGCCTCTGAAAACTAAATTTGACGTAATTGACAAAGAGCATGTGATACTGCGTTGCCACTATTGCGGACGTGCACTGACAAGCAAAGATGCTGTAATCGAATAAAATCCTCTCAACTATCCTATCAGATATATGGAACAGAAACGCAACCTCCGACCCGGCACGATGCTTTACCCTCTCCCTGCCGTCATAGTGACATGCGGCACGGCTGAGAAGAGCAACATGCTTACAGTGTCATGGACAGGCACCATATGCAGCGACCCAGCCATGTGCTACATATCAGTGCGCCCTGGACGCCACAGCTATCCGATAATCAAGGATAGGATGGAGTTTACCATCAATCTGACCACCGAGAAGATGGCTGCTGCCACTGATTGGGCAGGAGTACGCTCAGGTGCAGATTATGACAAATGGAAAGAGACCGGTCTGACACCGATAGACGGAGTAAAAGTAGCATGCCCCAGCATAGCCGAAAGCCCTGTGAATATCGAATGCCGCGTGAAAGAAATCATCAGTCTCGGCACTCATGACATGTTTATCGCCGAAGTGCTCAATGTCAGAGCTGATGAATCGCTTTTTGATCCTGAGACAGATGCATTCAGACTTGACTTGGCGCATCTGATCAACTATAACCACGGCGGTTACTATAAGCAGGGTGAAAAGATCGGTAAATTCGGTTTCTCCGTGCAGAAGAAAAAGAAATAAATAACACAACAAATATCTTAAACAACAACTTCCCCACACTAATCTACAGTTATGGAAAGAGACAACAAGATTTTTGACATCATCGAGCGCGAGCATCAGCGTCAGAAAAAAGGCATCGAGCTGATTGCATCCGAGAATTTTGTCAGTGACCAGGTTATGCAGGCCATGGGGTCATGCCTCACCAACAAGTATGCCGAGGGATATCCCGGTCACCGCTACTACGGCGGATGCCAGGTGGTAGATGAAGCCGAACAGCTCGCTATCGACCGCTTGAAAGAAATCTTCGGAGCAGAGTATGCCAATGTACAGCCACACTCGGGCGCCCAAGCCAATATGGCTGTATTCATGGCGACAATTCAGCCGGGTGACAAATTCTTAGGTCTCAATCTGAGCCACGGCGGTCACCTGAGCCATGGAAGCCCAGTCAACTTCTCAGGTCTCGTGTTCCATGCACTGGAGTATAATGTCAATGCTGAAACAGGTCTGGTTGATTATGACCAGATGGAAGAAGTAGCCCGCCGCGAGCGTCCCAAACTGATCATCGGCGGTGCAAGTGCCTACTCTCGCGAATGGGACTACGCCCGCATGCGCAAGCTTGCTGACGAAATCGGCGCCATCTTCATGGTCGACATGGCACATCCCGCAGGTCTTATCGCCGCAGGTCTGCTCGACAACCCTCTGAAGCATGCTCATATCGTGACATCGACCACCCACAAGACTCTCCGCGGTCCGCGTGGCGGTATCATCATGCTTGGCAAGGACTTCGAAAACCCCTGGGGCAAGAAGACACCGAAGGGTGTTACACGCATGATGTCGTCTCTGCTTGACAGCGCGGTATTCCCCGGTGTACAGGGCGGTCCGCTCGAACATGTCATTGCAGCAAAGGCAGTGGCATTCAGCGAAGCATTGCAGCCCAGCTATAAGGAATATCAGGCTCAGGTCAAGAAAAACGCTGCCGTCATGGCTCAGGCTCTCATGGACAAGGGTTACAAAATCGTGTCAGACGGCACTGACAACCACTGCATCCTCGTGGACCTGCGCACCAAGTACCCAGAACTGACCGGCAAGGTGGCAGAAAAGGCTCTTGTAGATGCCGATATCACAGCCAACAAGAATATGGTACCCTTTGACAGCCGCTCACCCTTCCAGACATCAGGTGTGCGCCTCGGAACTCCTGCCATCACCACACGCGGTGTCAAGGAGGACAAGATGGGCGAAATCGTAGAGATGATTGACACCGTGCTTTCAGCTCCCGAAGACGAAGCCAGCATCAAGGCTGTGCGTGGCAAAGTCAATGACATGATGGCTGATTACCCCATGTTTGCATACTAATCAGACCCATACATATAAAAACGGCAGGGCAGATGTTATGTCCTGCCGTTTTTAATTGTTTAGTCAAAACAATTGCCACATACATATTTGTTAGATGGATATGAAAGACACCGATATGCTACCGACGGAGGTCCATCCGTTTCCTCCATTCACTCCAGAAGGCGCGACCGTCCTCATCATGGGTACTTTCCCTCCGAAACCCAACAGATGGAGCATGGAATTCTACTACCCCAATCCCATTAATGATTTCTGGAGGATAATGGGACTGATTTTCCTCAATGACAAAGATGCTCTATGGCTGCCTTCGGAAAAGAAGTTTGACGAGCAGGCTATCAGAGCACTTATGACAGAGCATCACATTGCGCTCAATGACACCGGGCATCTGATCAGGCGATTGAAGGACAATGCATCTGACAAGTTCCTTGAAATCATCGAGCCCGTCCCATTAGCGTCACTTCTGGAGCAGATGCCTAAGTGTCAGTATCTTGCCACAACTGGCGAAAAAGCGGCGGATACATTAGCTCTGATAACCGACAGCATCGCTCCTAAGATGGGACAATGGTGTGATGCCATGTATCACAACCCCGACAGGATGCTTCATATTTCACGATTGCCGTCCACATCAAGAGCATACCCCATGAAATTAGAACAGAAAGCCGAATATTATCGCCAGTTTCTCCACAAGGCTGGCGTAATATGAAAAAATATTTGCATAAATTTGTGCTCGTTTTTGTAAAATAGAATCGTAACCGTTTCAACAAAATAAGTATCGAGTTTCATATCCCATGAAAGTCCTTAAATTCGGGGGCACTTCAGTCGGCAGTACCCGAGCACTTGAATATGTAAGGGATATTGTCATGTCCCATGAAGAACCTGTCATAGTGGTCGTATCAGCATTGAGCGGTATGACTGACCAACTTGTAGAGCTGTCAAAAACGGACAAGACATCAGCCCGCATATCATATCTCGTAGATACATTCGGTAAAAGGTACGCCGAGTTGACAGAAAATCTGATAGGAGAGGACGAGCAAGCGGAGGTGCTGTCATCTATATCAACACTTCTTAACGAGCTTCGCCATGATATTGATAATCGTGCACATGACGAGTATTTCCAAGATCGCATAATAAGTTATGGTGAAAGGCTGTCAAGCCTGTTCATCTCACGCATCTTCGGCTCTAAGGATACGGTGTTGGTACCGGTGCTTGATCTCATACATACTACCGGCGACAATCGCAGTGTAGACAAGGATAAAACGTTTACTAACATAAACGCCTATTTTCAAAGCAACAATGCAGACGTCTACGTAGTGCCAGGGTTTATAGCCTCTGCACATGACGGACATATCACTAATCTCGGACGTGGAGGCAGTGACCTTACTGCAGCAATATTGGCACGTGCGCTCCGTAGCAAAAAGATAGAGATATGGACGGATGTCGACGGCTACATGACAGCCGATCCGCGTCAGAATCCGACCGCCAAGCATATCCCATCATTGACCTACCGCGAAGCTTTGGAAATGTCGCTCCACGGCGCCAAAGTGGTCTATGCCCCAGCTTTGGAAATCATGGAAGATGTGAAAATTCCTCTCACCGTCAGGAATACATTCAACCCAGAGGGAGCGTTCACATCAGTCTATTAGTCTAAGGCATAGAACGTTTTTTCAAAAAATATTCGTAATTTTGTCTCGCAGATAAAATCTTCCTATCCCAATCTCATCATTAAATAGCAATAACCGTGGATAACAGTCAGCCATCAGATAAAAAGATGCTCAAGCCCAAGAAACCTGCCGTAGTGGTAGTCATAATCAATATCCTGGTAATGATTATACTGGCTTTTGTGCTCGGGTGGATTGCCATGACATGGCTCGGTTACTGGACTGACCACGGCAAAACAGCTATAGTGCCATCGGTCAAGGGCTTGCCGTATGATCAAGCCTTGGCAACCATAGCCGAAGCAGGTATGGTGTGCGAGCTGAGCGACTCCGTCTATGACGACAAGGCAAAGCGCGGTAGTGTCATCGAACAGAATCCACGTCCTGGCAACGAAGTTAAGCCTGGCCGCACGGTTTATCTTACTGTCAACGCTTTTTATCCGCGCATGATTACCGTGCCGGCATTGACCGATATATCTTTGCGCCAGGCAAGATCCATACTGTCGGGTCTCGGGATTAAAAACATAGTAGAAGTGCCTGTCGAATCAGAATACCGCGAACTCGTGCTGGGTGCTGAATATCATGGGGCACCCATAAAAGCAGGTATGCGTATTCCTATCAACGGTAAGGTTATACTGCGCTATGGCGACGGTATGACACAAGACACCGACAGCATGGATATGGGAGATGCCGACATAGACATATTGTCTGAATAGGAGCATCACATCTGATTTTGGGCAATAGAGTGTATGGCAATTGAGACTATAGATAATCCCGAGTTGCAATCTGACGATAATGATCAGGAGCTGTATGAACATTTCCGCTTTGTGGCAGACAAGGGACAGCAACTGCTCCGGGTAGACAAATTCCTCGTACAGAGGTTAGAAAAATCATCCCGTAACCGGATACAGCAGGCTGCCGAGGCTGGATGCATACTTGTCAATGGTAATGCGGTCAAAAGCAATTACCGCGTCAAGCCTCTTGATGTCGTATCGGTGGTAATGGACCGTCCCCGCTACGAATTTGAGATAACTGCCGAAGACATACCTCTGGACATAGTATATGAAGACCGCGAGGTGCTTGTGGTCAACAAACCGGCAGGGCTGGTGGTGCATCCAGGGCATGGCAATTACAACGGGACCCTCGTCAACGCCTTGGCATGGCATTTCAGAGATACACCGGATTATGATGTCAATGACCCGCGTCTGGGACTTGTGCACCGCATTGACAAAGATACTTCCGGACTGCTCGTTGTGGCAAAAACGCCTGACGCAAAGACTAACCTTGGTAAGCAGTTTTTTGACAAAACCACCAAGCGAGAGTATGTATGCGTGACATGGGGCGTACCAGTGCCAGCATCCGGGCGCATAGAGACCAATATCGGACGTAATCCCAAGGATAGATTGCAGATGACGACATTTCCTCTTGATGACCCTGCCAGCAAATATGCTGCCACCAACTATGAGGTCATAGAGCCGCTCGGCCATGTGGCTGTGGTCAGATGTCGCTTGGAGACGGGCAGAACACATCAGATACGAGTCCACATGAAGCATATCGGACATCCGTTGTTTAACGATGCCAGATATGGCGGAGACCAAGTATTGCGCGGAAACAGAAGCGCTGCATATAACAAGTTCATATCCAATAGCTTTACTGTATGTCCACGGCAGGCGTTACATGCACGCACTCTCGGATTCAGGCATCCGCGCACAGGTGAGGAGATGTTTTTCACAGCTGATATTCCCGCCGATATGACTGGATTGATAGAACGTTGGCGCAAGTATATGGACGATATGAACAGTAAAAGTGCCAATATCTGATATCTGCCAGCGTGTAAGGCTGTGCCAAATGATAAAATTTTCTAAATATTGACATATCGTGTCACGTGTGAGACGAAAAAAGTGTAAATTTGAAATCACTTTCAATTTCAGTACATCCATAGACCATATAGACCATGGTCTGATGCAATAAATCTTACAGACAGGCATGTTTGAAGAATATAATCTTAAAGAAATAGCTCCATTTGAGGATACGGAATTTCGGGACAAAATGTCGAAACTGGTTGAAGAACCCGGTTTTGAGCATGCTGTAAGGTGGGTAATGCCCGATGTAGATTATAAAGAATTTGTCAAAGAATTGTTAAACGTTCCAGACAAGAACACTCTACAGACCAAGGTAATGGGACCCTTTCTGGAGCTCCTTGCCTCCAAAACCACTGATGGCATCACTTACGATGGCATCGAAAACGTCTCCGATGAGCATGCAAGCACATTTATCACCAACCATAGGGACATAGTGCTTGACGCATCTTTTCTCAATCTGTGTTTTCTACGCAACAATAAGCCCACATCAGAGATAGCGATAGGTGACAACCTGCTCATCTACGAGTGGATTTCAGACCTCGTGAAGATCAACAAGAGCTTCATAGTCAAGCGTAATCTGAAGATGACGCAGGCTCTCAAGGCTGCGATGCAGCTTTCGGCATACATACATTATGCTATCATGCATAAACATGAAAGTGTATGGATTGCCCAGAGAGAAGGTCGCGCCAAAGATTCTAATGATGTCACCCAGGAAAGCCTGATGAAGATGCTCGCTCTTGAAGGCAAGCGCTCTACAGCCCGTAATCTGGAGATGATCCATCTGACTCCCGTGTCGATATCATATGAGTATGATCCTAATGACTATCTCAAGGCTAAGGAGTTTCTGCTAAAGGAGCGCAACCCCGAGTTTAAAAAGTCACAGCATGACGATCTGCTGAGCATGGAGACCGGATTGTTGCAATACAAAGGACGCGTACATTTCAGCATCTCCAAGGATTTGTCACCTCTTATCGCCAAAATCCCCGACAGTGCCAAGCGTCTGGATGTAATCCAGCAAGCCTGTCGTATGGTAGATAATGCAATCCATCTCGGTTACAGGATATATCCGATAAATTACATAGCTGCCGACCTGCTTAAGGATAATACAAGATATGCAGCAGATTATACGCCTGTAGAATGTGCCGCTTTCAAAGATTACATTGAAAAACAGATAGATAAGATCGATGTCCCGGATCTTACATTCGGTGACCGCCAGTTCTTACGGAAAAAAATGTTTGAGATGTATGCCAATCCTCTCTATAATAAGCTTGCCGCCCAACAGGCTGCAATATCTTAAGGTGCTTATCGGTAGAACGGTAAATATATGATTAATATTAGACGCAGCTGATGAGGATTCCTATAATAGCATTGATTGTCGTGCTTTTTTTGAGTTTTGTACTGGATTTTTATATCTGGAAAGCTCTGAAATCGCGTCTGAAATCGCGGATATACAGTCGAGTGCAGATGGTTTCCGCATTGCTGTTGTGGATATTCCTGATTGTAGCTGTATCTCTGCCGCGACGGTCAGGCTCTGATGAGACGCTTCTATGTATCATGTGGATGCTGTTTGGCTACATGACCGTCTATAGTGCGAAATTGGTGTTTGTTGTGGTGGATCTTCTCGCATCGGCACCTAAGCTGTGGCATCGGCACCGCATGAAATGGCTTACCCACAGTGGCGCAGTAGCTGGCATTATAGTCTTTGGCGCCATGTGGTGGGGTGCTTTGGTCAACCGTTTCAACCATCAGATAGTGGAAAAGACTGTATATATAGACAATCTTCCGGATGGTTTTGATGGATATAAGTTAGTGCAGATTTCTGACTTACACACCGGGACATATGGCAATGATACGACATATCTTGCAAAGATAGTGTCTGCAGTCAACAATCTGCATCCCGATGCGATATTATTTACCGGTGATATAGTCAACAGACATACTGCGGAAATCCTGCCGCATATCAATGTGTTGCGACAGCTTGATTCTCCCGACGGTGTATATGCGATACTCGGCAACCATGACTATGGAGACTACTCCGATTGGGAGTCAGAAGAAGCCAAACAGACCGATTTCCAATCACTTGTCAATTATATCCGTAAGGATATGGGGTGGAAGTTGCTGCTTAACGAATCGGTCATGTTGCGGTCTGGACGAGATTCGGTTGCGCTCATCGGGGTCGAGAATGTAGGGGATCCTCCTTTTAAGATTTATGGGTCGTTGTCTCGCGCATATCCTACACCCGGCGATAGTCTTGTCAAGATACTCCTGACGCATAATCCGGCACATTGGGTCGATAGCATCAGAGACAATAATGCTGTCAATATACCGTTGACACTGTCAGGACACACACATGCCATGCAGATAGAGCTTGGTGGTGTTTCCCCTGCCGCGTGGCGCTATGAAACCTGGGGAGGATTGTACTCCGACTCGTTAAAAGGTGCATCGCGTCATCAACTCTATGTTAACATAGGCATCGGAACTGTCGGTCTGCCAATGCGCATAGGTGCGACACCTGAAATCACAGTGTTGACACTAAAGCAACGTCCTTGATAGGCAAACTAAGAGTTTTGACCACACAAAACTTTATAGCAAAACAGACAAGTCAATAGATACATTTTCTCACTTCATTTTACACTTACATGGTAAATCACTATTCTCTCATAATAAGCGATGAACTTAACATCATGCGCAAACATATATCTGCTACTCTGCGCATGCTTGATGAGGGAGCGACAGTGCCTTTCATTGCCCGTTATCGTAAAGAAGCGACTGGCTCGCTTGATGAAGTAATGGTGCAGAAGATTAAGCTACGTTATGACGAACTGAAGGAATTCTTTAAAAGAAGGGATTTCATCTGTGATGCCATCAGGCAACAGGGAGCTATGACTCCGGAGCTTGAGGCTCGCATCGAGGGTACATTTGACCCGATAGTGCTTGAGGATATCTACCTCCCGTTTAAGCCTAAACGTCGTACCCGTGCTGCGGCAGCCATCGAAAACGGTCTTGAACCGCTCGCCCGGCAGATCATGGCTCAGAATGTAGATGATGTCGAGAAAATATCCCGCCGATACATCAGCGAGGCTGTGCCTACGGTTGACGAAGCCATATCAGGAGCCATGGATGTAATAGCCGAGTGGGTTTCTGAGAGCGAAAAAGCACGTAATATTGTCCGCGCCAAATTCGGACGCTCTGCCGTGGTCAAGTGTAAAGCCGTCAAAGGCAAGGAAGCCGAAGGTGAGAACTACCAAAACTACTTTGATTTTTCGGAACCGATGCGTACATGCACCTCCCACAGATATCTGGCGATGTGCCGCGGAGAGAATGAGGGCATACTCAATGTATCTATTGCCATTGACGATAATGAGATGGTTGACCGCCTATGCCGCATGTTTGTCAAACCTGAAGCGACTGAGCAATGCGCTACGCGTGTGCGAACTGCAGTCAAGGACGGCTATAAACGCCTGTTGCGCCCTGCTATCGAATCCGAAATGGCAGCCCAGCTCAAAAGCAGAAGTGATGAGTCAGCCATATCACTCTTTGTGGATAATCTGAGACAGCTCTTGCTGTCGGCACCTCTGGGCAGAAAGCGAGTGATGGCAATTGATCCCGGCTTCAAATCAGGATGCAAAGTGGTGAACCTCGACGAACAGGGCAATCTGCTCGGTCATGAGGTAGTATATCCCAATGCTCCTGCCAACGATTTCTACGGTGCCGCAGATACCCTTTGCGCCATGGTGGCTCATGACGGGATAGACGCCATAGCCCTCGGCAATGGCACCGCATCACGTGACACAGAAAAATTCCTTGAATCAATCCGCTTCCCGAGGAATGTGGAAATCCACGTGGTCAGCGAACAGGGCGCAAGCATCTATAGTGCATCTGATGTTGCACGCGAAGAATTCCCCGATGAAGACATCACAGTTCGTGGAGCCGTATCCATCGGCCGCCGTCTGCTTGACCCGCTGGCAGAGTTGGTCAAAATTGATCCCAAATCCATAGGTGTGGGTCAATATCAGCATGATGTCAACCAGACGAAGCTTAAAGAAGCGCTTGACTACACAGTGGAAAGCTGCGTCAACTCGGTCGGCGTAAATGTCAATACCGCATCCCGACAGCTTTTGAGCTATGTGTCAGGCATAGGACCGGCACTGGCATCGTATATAGTAGAATACCGTAAGGAACACGGCGACTTTTCTAATCGCCAGGAACTGCTTAATGTGCCACGCATGGGCGAGAAAGCATTTCAGCAAAGTGCCGGCTTCCTCCGCATACCAGGCGGAGATAATCCGTTGGATAACACAGGTGTGCACCCCGAACGTTACGAGTTGGTGGAAAACATTGCCAAGGCGTCAAATTGTGACATCAAACGTCTGATGACCGACCGCAATTTTCTCCATAATATCGACATCGAGCAGTTTGCCACAAAAGATGTAGGCATGCCCACGTTGACCGACCTCGTCAAAGAACTGGAAAAGCCTGGGCGAGACCCACGCGTAGGCAGTGACAAAGTGGAGTTAGATGAAGCGGTCAAGAAAATCGACGATCTGCATATCGGACAGGAGTTGACCGGCAAAGTGAACAATATCACGGCATTCGGAGTCTTTGTGGATCTTGGACTTAAGGAGAACGGTCTCATACACATATCCCAGTTGAGCGACAAATACATCACCTCGCCAAATGAAGTGGTCAGAATGGGTCAAGTGCTTAAAGTAAGGGTTATCGATGTGGATGCCTCTCGCGGCCGCATAGCATTGACTCTCAAAGGTGTGCTTCAGGGCATTTAGCATCGTAACACTATTGTCATTTGTCAGAAGATAGCAGACATAACAACATGTGTCAGGATGCCGCCGTAATGGTCATAAGCCTCGGCAGCAATTCCTCCGACAAATACATCCGCGTGGCAACTGCACTCGAATGGCTCAAAGAGACATTTCAAGAGGTCAGAAGCTCATCGATGTACACCACAGCGCCAATCTGCGGGATAGGAGACGACTACTGCAACGCAGTGGCAATATGTCAGTGTGCGACTGAATGCGGACCGACATATGTAACCGACATGCTTAAAGAGTATGAACGCACCCATGGGCGGACTTCACATACAGTGACAATAGACCTTGATCTGGTCATGTATAATGACGATATCCTCCGCCCGAAAGATTTCAAACGTGAATATTTCCAACGCGGCTTCAAGGAGCTTGATTGCCATATGTGACGGCTTTATAGATTTTTTGCCGACATCATCAAAAAGCCGTGGTTAAATTCTTCAATGAAAAATTTTGGAGGATGCGTAATTTTTTGTAACTTTGGTTTATATACTGGGCAGAAGGCTCTGTATATACCTAATTTCTGAGTAATAAAATCACCTTGTGTAAAGGCATAATAATAACTGAAAACAGTATAAGCTAATGCAGACTAACGATTTCAAATTGTTTGCTTCAAAGCATATGGGCATCAACAGCCTTGCGCTTGATAAATATATCACTTCTGTCAATTCCGACATCAAAGCGAGCTACATATCTCCGACTATCATCGAGGAGCGTCAGCTCAATGTGGCGCAGATGGATGTGTTCTCTCGCCTCATGATGGACCGCATAATATTTCTCGGTACTGAGGTAAATGATTACACCGCCAATGTGATCCAGGCACAGCTTCTGTATCTCGATTCAGCCGATCCCGGCAAAGACGTGTCGATATATATCAACTCTCCCGGCGGTTCGGTATATGCCGGTCTTGGCATATACGACACCATGCAGTATATCTCAAGCGATGTAGCCACTATATGCACCGGCATAGCCGCATCAATGGCTGCCGTGCTTCTTGTTGCCGGCACCAAGGGCAAGCGTTTCGCTTTGCGCCACTCCAGAGTCATGATACATCAGCCCATGGGTGGAGCGCAGGGTCAGGCTTCTGATATCGAGATCACTGCCCGTGAGATACAGAAACTTAAGCAGGAGCTGTATCACATCATATCCGATCATTCGGGACAGCCATTTGAGAAAGTGGAGCGTGACAGCGATCGTGACTACTGGATGACAGCCGAGGAAGCCAAGAATTACGGCATGATTGACGACGTACTCATCCGTGCAAAAGGTTCTTTGGACAAGTAATGTCTCCATCTCCCGTATAAACATAAAACAGATAAACAGGAAACTTAAGAGCCGAAATAAATAATGGCAAAAAAAAGACAGACTTGCTGCTCGTTTTGCGGACGACCCGCAGATATGTCCGAGATGCTGATTCCGAGTCAGATGGGAGAGGTTTTCATCTGCTCGGAATGTGTCGATACACTTCACAATGCACTGAAGGACTACCGCATAGATGTCAACGGCACCGATAAGAATGCCGGAAACGAGAAACCGGATCTTAACAGAGTCCCTAAGCCTCAAGAGATATGTGATTTCCTTGACAAATACGTCATAGGACAAGATGCTGCGAAGCGCTACTTGTCAGTGGCTGTATATAACCATTTCAAGCGTCTTGCACAGCATGAGGATGACGATGTGGATATTGAAAAAAGCAATATCATACTCGTAGGACCCACAGGAACAGGCAAGACACTGCTTGCCAAGACCATAGCGCGTCTTCTTGATGTCCCGTTTACAATTGTGGATGCCACTGTGCTGACCGAGGCTGGCTACGTGGGAGAAGATATTGAGAGCCTGCTGACACGTCTGCTGCAAGCTGCGGACTATGATGTTGCGAAAGCCGAACGAGGCATCGTATTCATCGATGAAATCGACAAGATAGCCCGCAAAGGTGACAATCCGTCCATAACCCGAGACGTCAGCGGAGAGGGCGTACAGCAAGGACTCCTGAAACTGTTGGAGGGTTCGATAGTGAACGTCCCGCCACAGGGAGGTCGCAAGCATCCCGAGCAGAAGATGATTCCCGTCAATACCAAAAATATCCTCTTTATATGCGGAGGAGCATTTGACGGTATTGACCGCAAAATCGCCCAGCGTCTCAATACTCATGTAGTCGGCTATTCGACAAACGCTGACAGAGCGTCAATCAAGCGCGACAATTATCTGCAGTATGTAGCTCCGCAGGATTTAAAATCGTTTGGGCTGATTCCTGAAATCATAGGTCGTCTCCCCATCCTGACACATTTAGACCCTCTTGACAGAGACGCATTGCGCAGAGTCCTTACCGAGCCTAACAACGCCATAATCAAGCAGTACACCAAGCTGTTTGCGATGGACGGAGTCGATCTGGAGTTTACGCCAGAGGCATTGGACCTTATAGTTGACAAAGCCATAGAATACAAGCTAGGCGCTCGAGGCTTGAGGGCAATCGTCGAGTCGATTATGATTGACCCGATGTTTGAAGTGCCGTCCAACAAGGTTGACAAGTTTGTTGTAACGGCTGATTTCGCACTCAAACAACTTCAGAATGCCAATTTTGAAGCTGTGTCATTCTCCGAAGCCAAATAACGGCATATACTTAAAAAATTACATGACCTGATCTTATCCATACCTCCGAAAAACTCCTCTACATGACTACAGCAACCGCTATGACTCAAGACCATCCATCCATCCCCGGGCTTAACTCCACGCTGAAGAAATTCTTCGGTTTCGAGCAGTTCAAGGGCAATCAGGAGGCTATCATACGCAACCTCGTCTCAGGACACGATACTTTTGTATTGATGCCTACGGGCGGTGGTAAATCGCTGTGTTATCAGCTGCCGTCTTTGATTATGGAAGGGACAGCCATCGTCATCTCTCCATTGATAGCATTGATGAAAAATCAGGTAGACGCTATGCGTCAGTTCGGAGAGGAGGATGATGTGGCTCACTTCCTCAATTCGTCCCTGTCAAAGACGGCTGCCGACAAGGTCAAGAGCGACATACAGTCAGGGCGCACGAAGCTCCTGTATGTAGCACCTGAATCATTGACCAAAGAGGAGAATATCGAGTTTCTGAAATCGGTGACCATCTCGTTCTATGCCATAGACGAAGCTCACTGTATATCGGAGTGGGGACATGATTTCCGTCCTGAATACCGCAAGATACGCCCGATTATCAATGAGATATGCCGCAGGCCCATCATTGCGCTGACTGCGACTGCCACCCCCAAGGTGCAGCATGACATCCAGAAGAACCTCGGCATATTGGATGCCAAAGTGTTCAAATCGTCATTTAACCGACAGAATCTCTATTACGAAATACGGCATAAGACTTCAGATACCGACAAGGAGATAATCCGTTATATCAAGAACCGTCCGGGCAGGTCAGGCATCATATATTGTCTGAGCCGTAAAAAGGTTGAAGAACTGGCTGATACGCTCAGACTCAATGACATATCGGCACTTCCTTATCATGCCGGCATGGACAGTGCGACCAGATCTGAAAATCAGGATGCTTTCATCCATGAGAAAGTCGATGTGATAGTGGCAACTATTGCATTCGGCATGGGTATTGACAAACCTGATGTGAGATTTGTAATCCACTATGACATGCCCAAATCGCTTGAAGGGTATTATCAGGAGACAGGACGTGCTGGTCGTGATGGCGGCGAAGGTGAGTGTATCACATTCTATTCACGCAAGGATCTGCTCCGCATGGAGAAATTCATGCAGGGGAAACCTGTCAACGAACAGGAGATAGGCAAGCAGCTGCTGCAAGAGACGGCTGCCTATGCCGAATCAAGCCTGTGCCGCCGCAAGATGCTTCTCCATTATTTCGGAGAACAATATGACTCTGACAATTGCGGAAACTGTGACAACTGCCGCCATCCTAAGCAGAAGATTGACGCTACAGAAGAGCTCCTTTCGGTGCTGGAAATTCTTGCATCACTCGGTGGGCACATGCGTCACGATATGCTCATGGACTTATTACAAGGGCGAGAGACCCCATCGGTGAAAGCATTGGAGTATGATTATGCCGATTTATTGGGCAGTTGCGCCAATACCGATGCGAAACGGTTGCAGACCATATTGCGTCAAGGTGTGATTGGCGGTCTGATTATCAGAGATATCGACAACTACAGTGTGATCGGTATTTCCGATAAAGGACGAGCTTTCCTCGCGAAACCTGAACGTTTCTACATCCTTGAAGATAATGACTTCAAGGATGACGATGTAGCCGAGCATCCCGGAGCCACATGCGCCGCCGACATGCAGCTTTTTGCCATACTGAAAAATCTGCGTAAGTCTGTGGCACAGAAGGCAGGGCTTCCATCCTACATAATTTTTCAGGATCAGAGCCTCGAGGCTATGGCGACTTTTTATCCCGTCACTATGGAAGACCTCGTGGGCATCCCGGGAGTGGGAGAGGGCAAAGCGAAAAAATACGGCAAGGAATTTCTTGAACTCATAGCCCGCTATGTCAAGGATAATGACATAGAGCGTCCGCTTGACGTCAGAGTCAAGACACAACCCAACAAGAGCAAGAACAAACTTGCTATCATAAATGCTATCGACCGCATGATTCCTCTGGACGAAGTGGCTGACTCCAAGGGCATGGAATTTGATGAACTGCTTGAACAGATCGAGTCGATAGTGTTCTCTGGCTGTAAACTTGACATACGTTATTTTCTTAACGATGTCTTGGATGACGACATCCAGGATGACATATTCAGCTATTTCAAAGAGAGTGAAAGCGAGGATGTCGAGGAGGCTGTCAAGGAACTCGGCGATGATTACACCGAGGAGGAAATCCGCCTCGTCAGGATACGTTTTTTCTCGGAATACGCCAATTGATTGCCATTACACATACGTAACTTGAAGACAATGGAAAATGACAAAATGATTCAGTACGCTGATGTAGAGCTCCACCGCAAGGAACTTGTGGTGCTGAAACATGTGGACTTCACTCTGCCGTACGGTGAATTTGTCTATTTGCTCGGTCGTGTGGGTAGCGGCAAAAGCTCCTTTCTGAAATCCTTGTATGCCGAAGTTCCCATATGCAGTGGGGAAGCAAGGATTTTCGATTATGACCTCACATCCATCCGACGCAAACAGATACCTTACCTCCGACGAAAAATAGGCATTGTCTTCCAAGATTTCAGACTGCTTACTGACCGGAATGTATATCAAAATCTAAGTTTTGTGTTGGCTGCTACAGGATGGAAAGACAAGAACGATATAGACCAACGCATCGAGACGGTATTGAAAGAGGTAGGCATGCTTAACAAGAGCTATAAAATGCCACATGAACTCTCCGGGGGCGAGCAGCAGCGCATTGTTATAGCTCGTGCACTCCTTAACTCTCCTGAGCTGATTTTGGCTGACGAGCCTACAGGCAATCTTGACCCTGCAACAGGCGAACAGATTGTAGCCCTGCTGCAGGAAATCACTGCATCCAAAGGCACAAGCGTCATAATGGCTACCCATAATCTGACTATGGTACAGCAATTTCCCGCCAAAACATATATCTGCGAGAACAAGCGGCTGAAACCAGAGGGACCAGAAGCCGTTATCAATCGATAAATCAATAAGTAACAAATATAACTACTGACCGTTTTCTCATAAACGACACAAACACACTACAACACAATGAAAGTCCTGAAATTCGGAGGCACTTCCGTTGGCTCTGCCCAAAGAATCAAAGACGTTGCCAGTCTCGTGAGGCAGCGCGGCAAAAACATCATCGTACTGTCAGCTATGTCTGGTACCACCAACCAGCTGGTGGAAATCAGCGGTTATCTCTATAACCACAACATAGCTGGTGCGCGCGAATGTATCAATGCACTCGAACAGAAATACATGGGCGTGATAGACGAGCTTTACTCAAGTGAAGACTACAAGCAAAAAGCCCGTGAGGTGGTAGGTGCATGTCTCGACTATATACGTGCGTTTACCAAAGAGGTGTTCACTTTATTTGAGGAAAAAGCGATACTCAGCCAAGGAGAACTCATGTCGACCAACATGATGAATCTCTACCTTCAGGAACAAGGCGTGAACTCCGTATTGCTCCCTGCTCTTGACTTCATGCGTCTTGACAAGAATTCCGAGGCTGACAGCCATTACATACGTGAGAAGCTCACCAAGATTCTTGATGAGCACAAGGATGCCGACCTCTATATCACCCAGGGCTTCATATGCCTCAACGCATATGGCGAGATTGACAATCTCGAGCGCGGAGGCAGCGACTTGACAGCCTCGCTTATCGGTGCTGCCATCAAGGCTGAGGAAATTGAAATCTGGACGGACATCGACGGCATGCACAACAATGATCCCCGCTTTGTCGAGAAGACCGACCCTGTGAGGAATCTCCACTTTGAAGAGGCTGCAGAGCTGGCATATTTCGGAGCCAAGATTCTGCATCCGACATGTGTGCTCCCTGCCAAACTCAACAATATACCCGTCAGACTGCTTAACACCATGCAGCCTGATGCTCCCGGCACCAAGATTGACAACACACAAGGCTCTTGTGCTATCAAGGCTGTTGCAGCTAAGGACAACATCACTGCCATAAAGATTAAGAGCGGCAGAATGTTGCTCGCTTATGGCTTCCTCCGCAAGGTGTTCGAGATATTCGAGATGTACAAGACACCTATCGACATGATAGCCACCTCAGAGGTCGGTGTTTCGGTAACAATCGACAACCGCAAGCACCTTGACGAGATCACCAACGAGCTGAAGAAACTCGGCACGGTGACAGTTGACGAAGATATGGTAATCATATGTATCGTCGGAGATCTGGAGTGGAAAAACCGAGGATTTGAAGCTGAAGCTCTGGATGCTCTCAAAGAGGTGCCTATCCGCATGATATCATATGGAGGCAGCAACTACAATATCTCGGTGCTTGTACGCAGGGAGGACAAAGTGGCAGCGCTGAATCTGCTGAGCGCGCGACTTTTCAACAAGTAATTTATTTTCAAGGTCTCCGTTGCCACTCTGGCAGCCGGAGACCTTTTTCAATCAAATACACCAATAGGGACGCATGACTACATTTCCAATAGGTGCGCTACGCGAACGACGCACTCCATTTTATTTCTACGATATAGATTTGCTTGATGCCACTTTGGCAAAAATCAAAGAATGTTCTTCTTATCCCGGCTTCCGTGTTCATTATGCAGTAAAGGCTAATGTCAATCCTGAAATAATGAAGATGATAGCCAACGCAGGTTTCGGGGCTGACCTTGTAAGCGGTGGCGAAATCAAGGCTGCCTTGGATGCAGGATTCAAACCTCAGGATATGGTATTTGCCGGTGTCGGCAAATCTGACTGGGAGATAGAACTTGCCTTAGATGCTGGTGTCGGTTGTCTCAATGTGGAGAGCGATGCCGAGCTTGATGCAATAGAGCGGATAGCAGAGCGCAAATGCAAGGTTGCTACCGTAGCCTTGCGTGTCAATCCCAACATTGACGCGCATACACATCACTATATAACCACTGGATTGGCTGAAAACAAATTCGGCATTGCCATGGAGCAGCTTGATCCGATAGTGTTACGTGTAGCGAAGAGCCCGGTGCTGGATCTGGCAGGTCTGCATTTCCATATCGGGTCACAGATCACTATCACCGAGCCGTTTAAGATGCTCTGCAACAAAATCATAGAGCTATGCGAGCATTATCGCAGCATGGGTATCGAATTCCGTTCCATCAATGTCGGAGGCGGTCTTGGCATTGATTATGATAACCCCGATGCCAATCCCATTCCTGACTTTGAGAGCTATTTCAACAGCTTCCACGAAAACCTGCCCATTGCTCCTGGTCAGCAGCTGCATTTTGAGTTGGGACGTAGTGTAGTAGGGCAGTGCGGTTCACTCATCACCTCTGTCATATATGTAAAAGAGGGTGTGAACAAGAAATTTGCAATAGTAGATGCTGGTTTTTCTGAACTCATCCGTCCGGCTCTCTATCAGGCACATCATCTGATACAGAATCTGACAAGCCATGACAAGCCTGAGAAATATGATGTAGTTGGACCGATATGCGAATCATCGGACACTTTCGGAGTAGATGAGATGCTGCCAAAAGTCAAGCGAGGCGACATATTCGCCCTGCGTTCGGCTGGAGCATATGGTGAGATCATGGCAAGCCACTACAACTGCCGCAGCCTTAACTCGGCATTTCTGTATTCAAAAAGTAAAGTGTAAGGCTATCTGTACTCCCGACCTTGAAGCTCCGGGAGTGTCTCGATAGGTCAATCGCCACACATAGTCAACCCTCAAGATTGTAAATATATTGTCAAGACCTACTGCAACCTCCATATAAGGCGTGTCAGTCATCAGCCGTGTATTTGCAATCGCAGGAAATCTGAACAACTCGGGATTATATTCCGGGTTGTTTTTTTTGCTCAGATGTCCCCACAGTCCACGGAAAGTGAATGCCTCACGCAGTTTGAGCTTTTTAAGAAACGGAATATAATTAAATATAGCACCGTTTGCCCAATATGTTATATCCCATGAGGCATAGCTGTCATTGACAAACTCCATAGGGTTCATCAAAGCGAAACTTTCTGGCTGTATGGTATATGAGAGGTTGGCATTGGGTATGAGCAGTTGCGGATAAGGCGTTTTGGACCATATATGCCCTCCCTTGACATATATATCCGTATATCCCCATGCCGAAAACCAGAAACGTTTGATTATGCTCGCTTCGGTGCGGTTGATGGTAAAGCGGCTGCCCATGAAACGCTGAGGTCCGTATGTGTGCGACAACGTGAATATCGGAGCATCCATATTGATAGGGAAACGGAAAGATCTGCCCTGATAGAAAGTCTCTCCAGGCGCGTATCTCAGTTGTATCTGTAGCGTGGTCTGGTCATAATAGGGGTGGGGGATTCCATAACCATCGATAAAGGGCATGAACTCGGTGGCTTCCTGTCGCTCATAACGAGGTTTTAGGCTCAATGAGAAATTATTCGCCAATTCAAGTGTGTATCTGAGTTCGGCTACACGATGATAAGTGATCTGACGGTCAGCGTGACGAGTCAGAGAAAGGAATACATTGTCAGGATTGGTGAAAAGATACTTCTGTCCCAGCTTGTCAATGTCGTATAGATACGTAGCAGCAATAGAGTGTACCGGGAACTCATAGGCATGGTATTTCTTGGGCTTGAACGAGTATTCGACATCCGCGCTGTATTTCCAGCGATGGTCTTTCATGCCGTAAGCACCGTAAGCCTTGAAAAACCAATGGGGATTGAGATTGGCAGTGGTCATGCCTCCGAATCTCAGGCGTGTGCCCTCAAGTTCGTTATAGCTTATGGTGGTGTTAAGGGGTCCGATGTCAAACTTGCTGTCCTTGCCAGTAGGGATATATCCGACTGCTAGCAGCTTGACAAATTTCTCTCCCCAATAATACACTTTGTTTTTCCTCAGTCTGCTCATAAGCTGCTCCATACCGTCTTGAGCGGATGTGATGGCTTCCGGGCGTGATTTTGACCAGTATGTACTGTCGCGCCTCTCGGCGCTGTCATCTATGATCACATCACCCTGTTCGTCATAAATATGGCTGTCCGCAGCTCTGTCAAAATTATGGTCAGAATAAACGGTATGTCTCTCTGAATAGATCTCAGGAGTTCCTGGTATTACTTGGGCTTCAATGGCGAGATCATCGAGATTCTTTAACCGCCTGCCGTCGGCTGATTTAGTAAATGTCTGGTTGATGCGCAGGTTTTTAATATAATTGAGATTGATATTTGATGGCACACGCATCGACACTTTCTTGACAAACATCGATGGATCATCTTTAAGCACATACAAGCGCCCTGTAAATCCAAATGTAGAAGTGTTATGTGGCACAAAAGATAGCACAATGCAGGTGTCACTATCTACGGTGACAGTGTCCGTAAGGTAAAACTTATAGAAATCAGCAGCTATTTTTGACAGAGGGCTGACAAACCGGTTTTGCATCAGAGGGATATCGTTTTGATATAAATCCACCTCTCTCATGACATCTTCAAAAAATTTGCGCATGCTCTCCGTATCGGCGATATCATCAACTCCGGCATTGCGCAATGCCCGTATATGTTCTTTTTTTGACGCCGGTTGCGCACGGTAGTACATATAGGACATCTTCTCACGGGTCGACAGATTGAGTATCGGTTTTCCCGTGATAGAGGAGGTATCGACATAATCGGTAAGGAAAGGGAATCGAGACATCAGTCCGTGCTGATCCTCAGTATGGAAATCGTTTAACCCTAATCTGATGCGCTCGTACTTGTCATACGAATAATAAGGAGCTTTAAGTGGATTAGAACGGTCATCGCTCTCCCTGATTTTCTCCATCAGATCTACAGCCGGATTGTTTCTTTTAGAATAGTGCTCTTTTGTCTTTTTTACGACTACTTCGCTTAATGCGAGTCCTTTAGGGTTGATATAGATAGTTACAGTGTTATCTTCCAAGGGAGAATATGTCAGCATCTTAGGTTCATAACCCATAGCTGTGACATAATAATGGGTAAACGGACGGCTGGTGTATATCTTAAAGTGTCCTTTTTCATCTGTCAGTCCACGTACATCAGGTCCTTTTAACGTCACGGCAGCATAGGGGACAGGCTCGTGGGTCAATGAATCTCTAACCAATCCGCTCACCTTGACTCCGAGTGGCTGAGCCGAGAGAAAGATAGGAGATAATGCAACGACAAAAAGCAATATTATAAGAAAAAAGGAGCGTTTATCCACTATTGTATCGTATATTTGTGCAAATTTAGTCATTTATGACATTGGCACATTGTTAAAAATACATATTATCATATCAAATGGCTCTTGAAATAGAACGTAAATTCTTGGTTATAAGTGATTTATACAAATCAATGGCTGTATCGTGCAGTCACATAACGCAAGCATACCTCGCCAGACAAGACCGAGGAGTCGTCAGAATCAGAATCAGGGATTGCGAGGCTTTTATTACTATCAAAAGTCGTAATACAGGAGCCTCACGTAACGAATGGGAATATCCGATACCTGTATCAGACGCAAAAGAAATGATTTGCAAGATAAGTGATGGGAAACTTATCGACAAGTCACGGTATATAGTGGATTTTGAAGGATATATATGGGAGGTAGACGAATTTCATGGAGCGTTAGAAGGACTGGTCGTGGCAGAGGTAGAATTGCCGAACGAGAGCGCAACCCCGAAACTGCCGCCGTTTATAGGTCGTGAAGTCACAGGCGAACGTAGATTTTATAATTCCGTATTGTTGGAAATAAAAGCTCTCAAAGAGCTGGATATGCAGTAAGCAGTAAAATGCTGTCAAATCAATAGATGTGTTGATGAAGACCTTCTTCTTTAAATAGAATTTACATAATGGGGATTATGTTAAATAGCGTATACACACGAAACGATGTCGATTCCCGATAGCAACGATGTAACTTGCATGTCTGACATGCCTATGGCAGTTTGAATCACGCTATATGAGAGCTGAGGGTGTTGCAGAACTCCGAATCGTACAATGTTGTAGGGACATGCCATGGCATGTCTAATCTGCAAATGCTTGAGTATCAGCAGACATGCCATGGCATGTCCCTACAGTACACAGGCAGAATCACCACAATTGACAGTTTTGCAACACCCACCCTACAGGTTGAGGAATTTACAGTTACACGCCCCTCTCTGTTACGATTTGCTGACATGACCCAATTAAGATTGACCAGTATATAAACGAGTATGAATATGCTGATATTCAATAAGTTGCTTATCTTACACTATATGTGATATATGATTGTCCCCTATTTGTACCTGATAATTTAACATTGATTTGGTGTGATATGGATATTTTTGGCTAAATTTGTATTGATAAATCATATCAAGCTCTGCAGTGGTGATGACGGAATGTTATCATCGCTCATTATAAATCTATTGTCACATTTTTTATAATATGAAAAAATCTCTCTTAGTAGCACTTGCTATCGTTTCAGGGGCAGCCGTGTGCCCTGTAGCTACAAATGCACAGTTTAATCTCGGCAAGGCTGTCAATGCCGGTACCAAAGCAGTCAAGGCTCTGACTGTCAGCGATGCGCAGATGGCTGCATATGCCAAGGAATCAGTAGACTGGATGGATACGCACAACAAGGTATCGGATGCAAAGAGCAAATACACCCAGCGTCTCAACCGTCTTACAAAAGGTCTGACAGAAGCCGATGGTATACCCTTGAATTTCAAGGTGTACGAGGTCATTGATGTTAATGCTTTCGCTTGTCCTGACGGTAGTGTGCGAGTATTCTCTTCGCTGATGGATATAATGAGTGATGACGAACTCCTTGGCATAATAGGACATGAAATAGGCCATGTGGCAAAGCACCACTCAAAGAAGGCGTTCAAGCAGGAACTTCTCACTGGAGCAGCTCGTGATGCCATATCTTCGGCAGGCGGTGTTGCGGCAAAACTCAGCGACTCGCAGCTTGGAGACCTCGGACAGGCTCTGTCAGGCGCAAAGTACTCCCAAAAGCAGGAGAAAGAAGCTGATGATGCAGGCTACGATTTTCTCAAAGCCAATGGCAAAAATCCCTGGGGTATGGTGATGGCATTTGAGAAATTCCTCAAGATGGAAGAAAAGGAAGGCAACAAGAGCAGCTACGTAGATCGCATGTTCTCATCACATCCCGATACAGTCGACCGCATCAAGCGCATGACAAAGCGGGCTGAAAAAGATGGCATAGCTCGTCCGCAAGAGTAAAGTTCGTCCCTGCTTTTATCAAGTTATATTCATGACTAAGAAAGTATTTAAGGTCCTGGGGTTAGGTTTCCTCGGGACCTTAATTGTTTCGTGTTTCGGACTGAGTGCGGTGATTTATCAGGATACACTTATACAGTGGTGGAAACCTGTCGCATTGAGCCTGATTGTAGCTCTCGGCTCAGGTAAATTTTTGTGGAAGAAGTGGCGTCCACTTACCGATTATGACAGTGTATGGATAAATTTCGGACTGCACGTCATAACAGTGACGGCATTGATACTTGGAGGCTTTTACATCGGCAATTATTTTTTAGGTGACAGAGATACGGTTACCTATCAGGACGTAGCCGTGACTCGAGTTTATCGTGAAAAGCATCACAAGACACGTCGTATCGGCCGGAGAGTCTATGGGCAGGGAGCACCATACTGGGTGTACAAGGCTGACATAGAGCTTCCTCATGGGGAATACAAATCGCTAAGGCTGACTAAGCAGAAATATGATCTGTTGTCAAAGGGAGACACATTAGGACTTGCTATACGAGATGGATTTTTCGGGACTACAGTCATTGACAGCAATAAGATCATATATCCAAAAAAGAGCAAGAAATCACGTAAAAAACGGCATTTTGGCTATCGGAGCAGGAAAAACAAGAATTTAGACTAAAGTATTTCCTCTCTGAAACACTATTGATAATCAAATTGTTGTATCTTTGTAATGTTTTTACCGAAACATCTTAAAAGTACATATATGACATTTGAAGAATTAGGAGTGAATGAAAATTTGCTCCGAGCTATTAAAGAGATGGGATTCGAACAGCCTATGCCTGTTCAAGAAAAAGTTATCCCACATTTGCTGACCCAGGACGGTGACGTTGTGGCGTTGGCTCAGACCGGCACCGGCAAGACCGCCGCATTCGGTCTGCCTGTACTCCAGCGCATAAATCCTGACATCCACAAACCTCAGGCGATAATACTCTCCCCTACTCGTGAGCTATGTTTGCAAATCGGCAGTGATCTGGCTGATTTCTCAAAGTATATCGATGATGTGAAAGTGCTGCCTGTCTACGGCGGTTCGAGCATAGAAAGCCAGATCAAAGCGTTGAAACAAGGCGTGCAGATCATAGTGGCAACTCCTGGACGACTGATTGACCTAATCAACCGTCGTGTCGTAAGCCTTCAGGATGTGCACACTGTCATTCTTGACGAGGCCGACGAAATGCTCAACATGGGCTTTCTCGATTCAATCGATGAGATCCTATCACACGTACCTGAGGATCGCAAGATGCTCATGTTCTCGGCAACGATGCCTACGGAAATCGCCAAGATTGCCAAGAAATATATGAAGGACCCTGTGGAATTTGTGGTCGGAAACCGCAACGAGGGTGCCAAGAACGTCAAGCACATCTACTATATGGTCAATGCAAGGGATAAATATCTGGCATTGAAGCGTATAGCCGACGACTCGCCAAATATATATGCCATAATCTTCTGCCGCACACGCCGTGAGACCCAGGAGGTGGCTGACAAACTGATACAGGATGGTTACAATGCTGATGCACTCCATGGAGACCTCTCTCAGCAGCAGCGAGACATTGTCATGAAAAAGTTTCGTGACCGTGTCATCACTATGCTCGTAGCTACTGATGTGGCAGCCCGCGGACTTGACGTTGACGACCTCACCCATGTCATCAATTTCGGATTGCCTGACGATACTGCCGTTTACACCCACCGCTCGGGACGTACAGGACGAGCCGGCAAGACAGGTGTCAGCGTGGCAATCATACATTCGCGCGAGAAAGGCAAACTGCGCGAAATCGAGAAAAAGATCGGCAAAACCTTCGAGCGCAAGGAGGTACCGACTCCTCAGCACATCATAGAAAAGCAACTCTATAATCTGGCTGACAGGATAGAACGTGTCAAGGTGGATGATGAAGAGATAGACAAGTATATACCAGGCGTACAGCGCAAACTTGAGTGGCTGTCACAGGAAGACCTGCTTAAAAGGGTGCTCTCGCTTGAGTTTCAGCGTCTTCTGGAATACTACAAGGATGCTCCCAAAATCGATTTCATCGATGAAAAACCAGCCAAAGAGCGCACTAAAAAGGAACGCGAGCCTCGCACTGAAAAAGACAAAGACCGCCGTACTGCCGAACGTGGCATGGAGCGTATATACGTCAATGTGGGCAAGGCAGACGGTTTCTTTGCCGGAAACCTGATCGATTTGCTCAACCACACTGTAGAAGGCAGCCGTGTAGATGTAGGACGCATAGACCTGCTGCCCCATTACTCTCTGTTTGATGTCAAGAAGGCTGATGCAAAGCGTGTGGTCAATGCTCTGAAGAGCGCAGATTTCATGGGTAAAAATCTCTATAGCGAGATTGCCGATGCCGACAAGGATTACAAGAAAGCATCACTTAGACGCACTAAAGATGCTGCAGTCGACGAGTATGACGGTGGCGGCGAGACACCTTATGAATACTTCCGCAAGAAATCGCGCGGAGGCAGCAAAAAGACCTCAAAAAAACGCAGATAACCTCAAAATGACGCTATGGAACTTATAGCGTTACGTACCGTAAGATATAATGACAAAAACTCTATCCTCTCGGCATTTACAGCCGAGAGAGGTAGGGTTTCTGTGCTTGTATCGGCATCCGGAAGCAAGGAAGCTCGCCGTCGCAGAGCATTGTTGATGCCGCTTTCGGTTGTAGATGCTGAAATAGACATCCGACCTGGTCGTGATATCTTTAATCTCAGAGATATCAGACCATTGAGTTCATCGCTGAGCATATTTTCAAGTCATGTGAAATCGGCAGTAGCGATTTTCTTAGCAGACTTTCTTAACTCCCTTCTACGTCAGGAATCAGGTGACCAGCTATTGTTTGAGTTTCTGAGGGAGGAGATTCTTGCATTGGAAGCCATGGACGACACGGCTGCTATGAATAGCCATATCGGTTTTTTATGCCGTCTCAGCAGATTTATGGGCATACAACCTGATATCGGCAGTTATAGAAATGGCTCATTTTTTGATATGAATGACGGCTTGTGGCGTATGTCTCCCCCACTCCATAATGCATGGTTGGAGCAATCAGAATCACGGATAGCGTTTCTGGTATTATCTCGCATGGCTTCACCTGCTTACACCATGGATCATGTGCTCGACTGTCGCACAGTGCGCAATCGTGCCATAGATATATTGATAGAGTACTATACCATACACTTTGCAAAGCTTAATCTACCGTCATTAGATGTGTTGCGTGATATGTCATAAATACAGGATTTTTTCGTTAACTTTGTAATATGATACTTATAGCAGACGGTGGCAGCACTAAAATAGAGTGGTGTCTCCTTGTCAACCAGACAGTGATAAAGCGCTTCGTCACGCGAGGCCTTAACCCCGTCATGCTGACCAAAGAGGAGATAACAGACCGCTTGGAGATAGACCTGTCGGGCGAATTATCGCCATGGCGTGATGAATTGCGCACGGTGTATTTCTATGGAGCCGGATGTATCCCTGGTGAAATATCCGACATGATGCGCGAAGCCATACGTCCCATAGTAGGACCCCGTCCTGACATAGACGTGAACAATGACCTGCTTTCTGCCGCACGAGCATTGTGTGGGAGCCATTCAGGCATTGCCTGCATTCTGGGCACCGGCAGCAACTCATGCTATTATGACGGTGAAGCCATCATCGACAACATCTCCCCTCTCGGTTTTATCCTCGGAGATGAAGGGTCTGGCGCAGTGCTTGGCAGGCAGCTCATATGCGATGTGCTCAAGCACCAGCTTCCTGATTATATCTGTGCGGAATTTCTGTCACAGTACAAACTTGATGCACATAAGATCATACGCAGAGTCTACCGTGACCCGTCACCCAACCGGTTCCTTGCCTCGCTCTCTCCGTTTCTTCATGAGCATCTTGACATACCGGAAATAAGGCATCTCGTAAAGCATCAATTTGAGCTGTTTTTCAAGCGTAACGTCAGCAACTACCGTAGATATAATGATACATCCGTCAATTTTGTCGGTTCAATCGCTTTCTTTTATCAGGATATACTGCATGAAGCTGCCGACGAAGCCGGATATACGATTGCTAAAATCATCCGTTCACCGATGGACGGACTAATCCAATATCATAAGGGCTGACAAGCCGATAGTCCTCTTTCCAAACCCAAAACTCCACTTGCATATGCTTAAATTAGTCAAATATACAATATTATCAGCCATCTGCATAGCAACATTAAGCAGTTGCGGCGGTCCGAAGCTGTCTGTCGCCGATGCGCAGATGGCTCGCGGTGAATATTTTGATGCAGCACAGACATACAGGAAACTCTATAATAAGTGGACTAAACGCGAAGAACGTGACAAACGCGGCATGGTAGCATACAAGATGGGGCAATGTTATATGCACCTCGGTCAGGATGCACGGGCATCGGCTGCTTTTCAAAATGCCATAAGGTACGAATATCCCGACACGCTCGCTAAACTATATCTCGCTCAGAGCCTGCATGGCGAAGGCAAATATGCTCCAGCCATCAAGGCATACGAAGAATATCTGCAAATGAAGCCTGGTGACGTAATCGCCCGTAACGGATTAACAGGTGCGAAAATGGGACTTGACAAGAAAGGACATACACGCTATGTGGTCAAACAACCTAAACTGATCAACTCCCGTCGTGCCGACTTCGCCCCGATGTTTCTGCCAGGAGATAACACCCAGCTCTACTACACTACCACTAATGAACATGTAAAAGGTAAGGTCAAGAGCGACATCACCGGGATGAAGAACTCTAATATCTGGTTTATGCACCAGAATGAGCAAGGTGTGTGGCAGAAACCTGAGGCAGCCGAAGGCGAGTTGAACAATGACCAGCTTGACGAAGGTGTAGCTTCCTTTTCTCCCGACGGACAGACAATGTATCTGACAGTGGCACGTCGTTCGGAATCGAATCCAACCAGTCTGGAAATCTATACGTCACAGAGATCCGATGCAAAATGGAGTGAGCCAAGAAAGTTTGACATCACAGCTGACACCTTGTCAAATTTCGCCCATCCGACCGTCAGCCCCAATGGTGAATTTCTATACTTTACCAGCGATATGCCCGGCGGAGAAGGACTATATGACATATGGCGTATCAATCTTAGAGAACCAGCCGGCTCTCTTGAAAATCTCGGCAAGGAAATCAATACCCCTGGGCATGAGAAATTTCCGTATGCACTGACTGACAGCATACTTATTTTCGCTTCAGACGGGCATCCTGGTTTTGGCGGACTTGACCTTTTCAGAGCAACACTTACACCAAGCGGCACATGGAATGTCGTCAACATGGGCACTCCCATCAACTCGTCAGGCGATGACTTCGGCATAACGTATGAGAAACCGGATGTCGAGTCAGGATATCTGTCAAGCAATCGTGGTGACGGACGTGGCTATGACCATATCTATTCGTTTGTGCTTCCTGACTTGAAAATCAATATATCAGGCTGGGTGCTTGACCGTGATGACGAGCCGGTACCAAATGCAGTCATCAGGATTGTCGGAAACGACGGTTCAAATCAGAAGACCGTAGCCAAAACCGACGGATCGTTTACATTTCCGCTGCATCGTGGTGTAAGCTACGCCATGATGGCTGGAGCAAGAGGATTTCTCAATGCCAAGCAAGAGTTTACAGCCGATAATGCCGAAGAAGATGCCGAATACAGCATAGACTTCATCCTGTCGTCACTCAGCAAGCCCAATATTGTAGAAAATATCTTCTATGACTACGACAAAGCCACTCTGCGCCCTGAGTCCAAGAAAGCATTGGACGAACTTGCCGAGATGCTCCGTGATAACCCCAACATCACCATTGAAATGGCATCCCATACTGACCGTCATGGCACAGAGGAGTACAACATGGATCTCTCTATGCGCCGAGCCAAGTCAGTGGTCGACTATCTGATAGATGAAGGCGGCATCGACAAACGTCGTCTGCAATATCAGGGCTACGGCAAATCACGCCCGAAGACCGTTACGAAACGTATCAACAAAGCATATCCCCAATTTGAAGAGGGGCAACTGCTTAACGAGGATTTCGTCAACACTCTGTCACCTGAAAATCAAGACGCAGCCGACCAGATTAACCGCCGCACAGAATTTCAAGTACTGTCTACCGATTTTGACATGTTCTGATGAGCTATGAAGTTCAGGACTGAAATAGATATAGACCATAGGCATAAGGGTGAAATCTCGTTAGACCAGTCGCTGATTATGCTCGGTTCCTGTTTCACCACCAACATCGGTGAAAGACTGCTCCGATGTGGCTTTGATGTATCTGTAAATCCTTTCGGTACGCTTTATAATCCACTCAGCATAGAGCATTCCATCAGCAATGCCATCTCCCTACGTAACTATACTGAGAAGGATTTGGTTACAGATCCACAAGGTATATGCCATTGCCTTGATTTCCACTCGGCATTTTCTTCTGACAATCCTGAAACCGTAATCATGCGTGCCAATCAAGCAATCCATGATTGTCATGAAAAAATAAAAGCATGCCATTGGCTGATAATCACATTGGGTACATCTTATGTGTACACGTGGAAAGCCAACGGTGAAGTCGTTGCCAACTGCCATAAGCTGCATCCTGATGATTTTGAGCGTATACTGATGTCTCCGTCTGAGGTGGAAGCATCTCTTGACAGGCTGATTAAATCAGTCAGATCTGTCAACAACGATGCCAAGTTCATATTCACAGTCAGCCCCATAAGACACAAGACTGACGGACTACATGCCAATCAAATCAGCAAAGCAAGTTTGCTGCTTGCTATTGACCATATAAAGGATAAGCATGACAACGTCATATATTTCCCTGCATATGAAATCATGATGGACGATTTGCGTGATTACAGGTTTTATGATGAGGATATGGTGCACCCGTCACAGGTTGCCATCAAGTACATCTACGAAATGTTTGCCGATATGTTCATGTCGGATAAAACCATCAACCAGTGCTCGGCTAATGCAAAAGCTGCCTTAAGGCTTCTTCATAGACCTATTGTCAAATGAATACTGACATTCTCAACATCAGACTCATATACCCACTATGAAACAATATACCATAGCTCAAATAAGCGACATACTCAAGCCTCAGGCTCAGTCAATCACCGCCCCTGCAGCGCATATTGACCATCTTCTCACAGACAGCCGTTCTTTAGTATTTCCCGAAACAAGCCTTTTCTTTGCCATCTCGACCAAAAGAGGAGATGGACATAGATATATACCGGCACTTTATGCGTCAGGCGTAAGGAATTTTGTAATCGAGAAAATTCCCGCGGGGGTTTCACAGCTGTATCCGGACGCGAATTTCCTGCAAGTACCTGACAGCACTGCGGCATTGCAGCGACTTGCATCGTATCATCGTAGCCGCTATGACATACCGGTCATAGGCATAACCGGCAGCCGTGGCAAGACTACGGTGAAAGAGTGGCTGTATCAGCTTCTGCAAAGTGACGAGGAGGTATTACGCAGTCCCCGCAGTTTCAACAGCCAGATAGGTGTGCCGCTGTCGGTGTGGGAGCTTGATGACATGGATACAGTAGCGATTTTCGAAGCTGGTATCTCTACCAATGGCGAGATGAAGCCCATAAGCAGCGTGATCCGTCCCAATATCGCAGTGCTTACGAATATCGGCACCGAACATGACGAAGGGTTTGCATCTATGGATGCAAAGGCTGCCGAAAAATGCCGTTTGTTTGACACCGCAGATATTGCAATATGCAACATTGATGACCCTGTAGTCAACGACACAGTCCGTTCCATGCAAAATCGCATAGGTAGATTATGGTCAGTTTCATTCACCAATCCTGATGCAAAAGTCTATATCAGTGCCTACGTCAACATGGGAGACTCCACTGAAATCGAATACCATTTTGATGGAAAAACCGATACCATAGTCATACCTTTTGCCGATGAATTATCGGTCAAAAATATGGCATTGGTACTGACTGTATTGCTGGCACTTGGAAAGGATATAGAGTCACTCAAACCGCGATTGGCTAAGCTGTCACCTATTGATACTCGGTTGGAAGTGCTTGATGGTGTCAACGAATGCCAGTTGCTGCTTGACGGATACACCAGTGATCTGCAGTCACTCTCCCCTGCTCTTGACTTCATGGACCGTCGGCGTACAGAACAGCAGTCAAAGACTGTCATCCTCTCCGATCTGATTCATGAAGACAACAAGGATGCTTCGCAGATGTACAAAAAAGTTGCCGAGCTGCTGAAATGCAAAGGTATCCAAAGGTTGATTGGCATCGGTGACGATATATCGGCGCATGGCAGATTCTTTTCATGCGAGACCCGTTTCTTCCCCACGACCGAAACATTTCTGGAAGAAATGTCAACAAGCGACTTTGACCACGAACTGATACTGATAAAGGGCGCTCCTGGTTTCAACTTCAAAGTAATCGGTCAGAAGTTAGAAGCTCGTCAGCATGAAACTGTCCTTGAGGTCAATCTTGATGCAATGACCGCTAACTATAACTTCTTCAAAAGTTTCCTCAAACCTGAAACCGGAATAGTAGCTATGGTCAAAGCCGGTGCTTACGGTGCTGGAGCATACGAACTGGCGAAATCATTGCAGAGTATCGGAGCAGCCTATCTTGCTGTCGCAGCCCATGACGAAGGTGTGGATTTGCGTCGTGCCGGAATCACCATGCCCATCATGGTCCTGAACCCCAAAGTGGTCAACTATCCAGCCCTCTTCGCTTATCAGCTTGAGCCGGAGATATACGACTTCCAGATGCTTGATGAAATCATCAAAGAAGGAGAGAAATGCGGAGTCACCGACTATCCGGTACATATCAAGATAGATAGCGGTATGCACCGCCTCGGTTTCCTTAAAGAGGATATAAAGGATTTAAAGGCTATACTTCTGAGTCAGAACGTAATCAGCCCGAAGTCAATATTCAGCCATCTTGCTGCCGCAGACAATCCATCAATGGATGACTATACCCAGTCACAGTTTGATTATTTTGATGCTTGTTGTGACGAGTTACAGGCAGCCTATCCTTCTCACTACATCATGCGGCATATACTTAACAGCACTGGCATCGTGCGCTTCCCCCAGCATCAGCATGACATGGTGAGATTAGGCATCGGGCTATATGGCATCCCGACTCTTGACGATGGCTCAATGTCAGCATTGCGTCCGGTATCCTCACTACACACTGTGGTCATCTCAGTGAAAAAATGGCAGGCAGGAACTACCATCGGTTATAACCGCAACGGACTGTTGCATCGGGAATCCATCATAGCCACTATCCCTGTCGGTTATGCCGACGGCATAGACCGTCATCTCGGCAATGGTCATGCTTCATTTATGGTCAATGGTCACAGATGTCCCACCGTCGGTAACATATGCATGGATATATGCATGATTGACGTGACGGAATGCCCGGGCATCAAACCTGGAGACAGAGTGGAAATATTTGGCGATAATGTGACTGCGGTAGAGTTAGCTGAAATTCTTGACACCATACCCTACGAGATTCTTACATCAGTCTCTCAGAGAGTCAAGAGAGTATATTTTCGCGAATAATGTCATGACTTTGCTACAGGTCTATAATCGCGGGTCAGCATCTCCCATATAAGTTTCAGCCAGATGATGGTGATAGGGAGAGCCTTCAGAGCATAAGGCTTTATCAGCCCGTTTCTGATGATTTTGGGCATCAGATCACTATGTCCGAAACTTGAAATCACCAGTGCGAATATCAGCAGAATAATATCTGCGGTGGAGCGTTTCCACGGTGCCGTAACATACCATATCGCCACACCGCTGATAGCAATGACGTAGCCGCTTGACTCGCTGCCTGTACTGAATAGGATTATCACCATAAGCACTGATGCCACCAATGCCCATTGGAAACCCTTGTAACCATATTGGTTAACGCGATACGATGGCAACAGAAACAGCAAAGCTGCTGGAATCAAAATCCACATGTCATTGAACTGCATGCCCGAGACCCTATGGGTCATGCCGATGAACGATATATTCTGGTAGATGGCGTTCTCATTCAGGGCGTTTTTGTCAACAAGAGTCGTAAACCATTCGTCATACTGCGATATGATATATTCAGGACTCGAAATGAGCATGGGGAGTACGAAAAACGCCACGCCCCATAGAGCACAATATCCTATCAGACGGATTTTATGCTTTGAGAACGGCAAGAACGCCAGCCCAAGGATGCCATACAGCTTAGTCATGGCTCCCAACATGATAAACATTGCAGCCCATCCATTCCGGTCACGGTCTATCGCGGTATATGACGCGATAATCAGAGCCGCAATCACTATATTGAATTGAGCCATAAACAATGCCCCAAGCACCTCATTAGACACATACCACAGTATGAATATCTTGGCTTTATGTGACAGCGGCATCCTTAATATAGCTGCATATAGCACCGCGCATAGTGACAGCAACCAGCATACAAGCGAGATAAACTTAGGCATCAAAGCATAGGGAGCTATAACGATGCCAAATAGCGGTCCGTAAAGATTATGATCGCTGTATTCTTCGGGATAATAGGCATACAGCGATTTAAAATCGACCATATGCCAGAATACCTGTCGGAATATGATGAAATTATTGAGATGCACATCCAATCCACCTTTTGTCAAAGCCGCTACAACAGCAAGCACACCCCATAGGATAGCAATGGTGCGGTAGTCAGAGAATACCGGCAGACGGAAAAAATCTCTTATCTTATTCATTTGTCTGGATTGCAGGTAACCTGAGCGTCGTTATATGTATTGACAAAATACGGAGGTCGTTTCTTGCTCTCATTAAACACACGTCCGAGATACTCACCGATGATGCCAAGCGACAGCAACTGTACTCCGCCCAGAAAAAGTATCGTCACCATCAATGTAGGATAGCCAGCTACAGGGTCTCCGAATAGCAGAGTGTTGACAAGTATGTATATCAAGTATATAAAGCCTATCAGAGACGCTACAATTCCGAGGATTGATGCTATGCGCAACGGTGACGTCGTATAAGCTGTCAAGCCGTCAACGGCAAGATTCAACAGCGAAGAGAACTTCCATTTTGTAGTACCGTTCATGCGCTCAAGCTGCTCATATTGAATGCCTTTCTTACGGAAACCTATCCAGCAATACATACCTTTAGTGTTGCGCTGGCACTCACGCATCTCACGCAGCGCATTGATGCAGACACGATCAAGCAGACGGAAATCACCAGTGTTACGCTGGATGGGGATGCGGGTGGTGTTCTGCAACACTTTATAATAAAGCTGGGAAGTCTTACGCTTAAACCAAGTCTCTTTTGACGACTTACGTTCGGCATACACATCCTGGTAGCCTTCTTCCCAATATTTGATCATCTCGGGTATAGAGGAAATCGGATGCTGCATGTCGCTGTCCATTATAATCACAGCGTCACCAGTGGCATAATCAAATCCAGCCATCATCGCTATCTCCTTGCCATAGTTGCGTGACAAGTCGATATAGCTGAAGCGCGAATCCTCAGCATGCAGTTGCTTGATCAATTGCAATGTATTGTCCCTGCTTCCGTCATTGACAAGCAGAAATTCCCAGTCATATTCAGGATTTTGCTTAGTGACTTCAAGCATCTTCTCCTTAAGAAGTCCTATAGATGCTTCTTCATTGTAAGCAGGCAGCAAGATTGTGATTTTCCTTTTCATATCATTACTGTTTATTTCTCCGTATCCAATATTTTGAGATGCTTCTTATATAGGTCGAATATAGTATTGAATTCCTCGCCCTTACTCTTGAAGTGGGTAATCAGGTCGTCAAGAATCCTCCGCATACCTTCACCTGAATTTCTACGTATCATCCCTGGCAGTTTGATCTCATCGACCAAGGAGTTAAGGTCATAGAACTCCCATGGATGGAAGTAAGTGCAAAAATGACCGTCTTTCTTTAAAGCACGGTCAGCCATGCTTCGATATATACTGGATGGCAATACATGAGCTGCCAGCCAGAATAGAGGGAATCTGGTCAAGGGAGTGACAGAAACTGGCATCTGCATCACACCGTTTTGCCAAAATGGTACTCGTGGCTTCGCAAAATTATTATAACGGCCGGGTATAAACGTTGGGTTGAGCGAGGATTCATACAGATACCCGGCATCAGACATGGCATGCTCATCCACTTTCATCATGCGTGCCATACGGTAGCCATGTACCGGGTGGCTACTGAGTTGCTCCAGTCGCAGACGGGATGCTTTTAAGTCCTCAGGACTGAAACCGGTATGCGTCACACCGTGGCTGGCGAGCTCGTGACCCTCATTGATTATACGTGCAAATTCAGCTGGAGCATGTTCGGCAAAATTCACGGTCACGAAAAAAGTAGCCTTGACACCCTGCTTTTGCAGAGTGTCAAGGATTACATTGGTGCCGTGGCGTGAGATTTCCATCATCCTCTCAAACGGCATGTCATAACCATGCTCCTGAGGGAGATCAAATTCTTCAATATCAAAACTGAGACATATCATATATGACAGATATTAGAGTTGACCTCTGCCATGACAATTCTTGAATTTTTTGCCACTACCGCATGGACACGGGTCATTACGTCCTACCTTAAGGCCAGCCTTGGCTGGCATAGGCTTCGGGGCATGTCCTTGCGGAGCACTTGCCACTGCTCGCTGTGCATCCTCGCCTGGTAGCGAAGGTTTGTTTGCACTGTAACGCGAGTAGTCTGTAGGACGCTCCGGAGCGGCTTGCTTGACTGCGGCGGTATTTGATGTACGTTCGCTGTCAGGCTCTGGTTCACGCAGATATATCTGACCTCTCATGAGAGCTGTCATCGTCTTGCTGTTGAGATTGTTGAGCATCTGCTCAAACAGATGGAACGACTCAACCTTGTATATTACCAGAGGATCTTTCTGCTCATAGGAAGCATTCTGTACAGACTGTCGCAACTGGTCAAGTTCGCGGAGATGCTCCTTCCAGAGTTCGTCTATGGTCACGAGCAACACTGCCTTGTGCCACTCCTTGACTATCGAACGGCACTCGGTATTATATGCCTCCATGATATCAACAGCAAGGTTAAATATACGTTTGCCGTCAGTGATGGGCACAATAATCTTATTTGTGATGCCACGGTTCTCTACGCAATCCTTCACCACCGGTTTAGCGACCTCCATGATGCGTTCGCTACGACGGTCAAGCGTCTCGGTGGCAGCAGCATGGATGCGGTCAGTCTTTTCCTCTTTCGAGAGGCTGCGGAACTCGTCCTCGGTAAAGGGAGCTTCAATGGTAAGCACCTTCATCAAATCCATCTGAAGCTCAGCGTAGTCGTTGGGAGAATCATATGAAATGACAAGGTTTTCGATGAAGTCATACATCATGTTGGCGATGTCAATGCCCACACGTTCGCCGAGAAGTGCATGGTGACGGCGTGTGTAGATGTATGTACGCTGCTTATTCATCACATCGTCATACTCAAGCAGACGCTTACGTATGCCGAAGTTGTTTTCTTCCACTCGCTTCTGGGCGTTCTCGATAGCACGTGTGACCATCTTGCTCTCAATCATCTCGCCTTCCTGAAGACCTAACGTATCAAGCATCTTCATCACGCGGTCGGTGGCAAAGAGTCGCATCAATTGGTCCTCAAATGACACATAGAATACCGAGGAGCCCGGATCGCCCTGGCGGCCAGCACGGCCACGCAGCTGGCGGTCAACACGGCGAGACTCATGACGCTCTGTGCCGATGATAGCAAGACCGCCAGCCTCCTTGACTTCCTTTGGCAGCTTGATGTCAGTACCACGACCAGCCATATTGGTGGCAATCGTCACCGTACCGGCTTTACCGGCAAGTGCCACGATGTCAGCCTCTTTCTGATGCAACTTGGCATTGAGGACATTGTGGGGGATGTGACGGAGAGTGAGCATGCGGCTGAGCAGTTCGGATATTTCTACCGAGGTGGTACCCACAAGCACAGGACGCCCCTTGTCAACCATAGCCTGTATCTCGTCAATGACAGCGGCATATTTTTCCTTCTTGGTCTTGTAGACGCGATCATTCATGTCATGACGAGCAACAGGACGGTTTGTCGGGATAGTGACGACATCAAGCTTGTAGATGTCCCAGAGCTCACCTGCCTCAGTCTCGGCTGTACCGGTCATACCTGCGAGTTTGTGGTACATACGGAAGTAGTTCTGGAGGGTAATGGTGGCAAATGTCTGCGTGGCAGCCTCTACCTTGACACCTTCCTTTGCCTCGATAGCTTGGTGCAGGCCATCGCTGTAGCGACGACCTTCCATGATACGGCCAGTCTGCTCGTCAACAATCTTGATCTTGTTGTCATCGATAACGTATTCAACATCTTTCTCAAACAGGGTATATGCTTTCAGAAGCTGTGCCACGGTATGAACACGTTCTGCTTTTACGGCATACTGCTGCATCAGCTCGTCTTTTTTCTGCTGACGCTCTTCTATGTTTGCGATATGTTCTGTTTCTGACAGCTGTGCGGCGATATCAGGCAATACAAAGAATTTGGGGTCTTCGCTTTTACCCGTCAACTCGTCAATGCCCTTGTCTGTAAGATCCACACTGCGGTTCTTCTCGTCGATGACGAAATAGAGGGGTTCGGTAGCTTTGGGCATCTCGCGCTCGTTGTCCTGGAGATAGTATGCCTCTGTCTCAAGGAGTATGTTCTTCATGCCCTCCTGACTGAGGAATTTGATAAGGGCACCATTTTTAGGCAAACCCTTGTAGGCACGGAACAGTTGCAAAGCACCGTCCTTGCGCACTTCCTTATCGTCAGAGGCGAGTTTGGTTTTGGCATCAGAGAGGAGCTTGGTGACGAGACGGCGTTGAGCCTCGACAACTTTCTCCACGTTGTGGCGATACTGGTCAAACAGCTGGTCATCGCCCTTGGGCACAGGACCTGAAATAATAAGAGGAGTACGCGCATCATCGATAAGCACGGAGTCAACCTCATCGACTATGGCGTAGTAATGCTTGCGTTGCACCATGTCGGCTGGTGACATAGCCATATTGTCACGCAGGTAGTCAAAACCGAACTCGTTGTTGGTGCCGAAAGTAATGTCGCAGTTATATGCGGCACGTCGCTGGGGAGTATTGGGCTGGTGCTTGTCGATGCAATCCACAGTGGACCCATGGAACATATAAAGCGGTCCCATCCACTCCGAGTCACGCTTTGACAGATAGTCATTGACGGTAACCACATGCACACCACGACCCGAAAGCGAGCGAAGGAAAACAGGGAGCGTGGCAACAAGGGTCTTACCCTCGCCAGTAGCCATCTCGGCAATCTTGCCCTGATGGAGCACGATGCCACCGATGAGCTGTACCTCATAATGCACCATGTCCCATACTATTTCGTTGCCACCAGCCACCCAACGGTTCTTGTATATCGCCTTGTCACCATCAATGGTCACGAAGTCCTTGCCCTGAGCTGCGAGATCACGGTCCATCTGCGATGCAGTAACTTCTACGGTCTCATTGGCAGCAAAACGTGATGCGGTCTCGCGGATTGCTGCAAATACCACCGGAAGGTGTCCGTTGAGCTTGTCCTCTATGGTGTCGAGAATCTTTTTCTCATGCTTGTCTATATCATCCCATAGCGGTTGACGCTTGTCAAAAGGCAGGGTCTCAATCTCCTTTTTTGTATTGGTGATGAATTCATTGTCAGCAGCTATGGCTTGTCGGATATCTTCGCGGACATTAGTGATTACCCCTCGCAACTCGTCATTTGACAGGGATGTGAGTTTGGGTATTTCCGCTTTGATTTTGTCAAGTATAGGTTGTATTTCTCGCAAGTCACGCTGTGACTTGTTGCCGAATATCTTGCTTAAAAATGATGAAAATGCCATTATATATGGTTGTGTATGTTTATCTTAATTTGAAATTATATAAGTGGAGAGACAAACGTTTCAGAATACAGGAGACAGCGATGCACCTCCAGGCGAACGGATGCGTAACAGCCGGCATACTGACGGTGCTATGGCTCGCGCATCTATAGTATTTCCTATCTTTTCATGACCCAACTCCGGAGCAAGGATGTAAAAAGGCATCTGCACATTAGCTGACCTTTCGACACCGCTATGAGTGTTTCGTCCTCCGGTGCTAACTGACTCTATCTCCCATCCGGGATTTACTGTTATCAGGATATCGCCGGCATACGTAGCATTGATGTTGCCTGCCACATCATTACTCAGAGCCTTATCAAGAGTCTCGGCTTTAACCACACCGCTCATCTGTGACAGGAACGATGCCGCCTCATCACGCAGGTCAGCAATATTCAGATTCTTGTCCTTGGCGAGCTTGCGGTTAAGGTAAAACTGCCGGTCATTATACCCTTTGACCCACTCACCATTACCATGCACAGCCATGAGGTACATGTTGAGCAAGCCGATGGCCTTCTGGGGCGAAAATTTTCCCCACGGAATGCGCCACTGCTCATCGTCACGGCGATATGGAGTAGCAGCCGGGATGCCTGAAAGCATGATCACATTGGCACCTGCACCAGTAGCGGCATCCGCTGCTTTGAACAGGCGAGATAAGTCGGCATCTAATCGTATATAGGCGTCAGCAGTCTCAGCACGTGTATCAGACGTGCGAGTGTATGGATATTCTGACAGACGGTATCCGACATTGAGCACATTGATACCTTTGCCATGCTTTGGGCTCATGGACTTCAGGTATTCAATAGCCACATCGGTTATTTCTGTATTGACTAATGGAGAATACTTGAAAGCCTCTACCCTCTCGGTATTCTTAGCTGGATAGACGTATGTAAACGGATACTTGCTCTTGCTCTCTGGAAGCCATGGTAGCTGAAGTGTCTTTGCCGCAGGAATCCAACGGATAGTGTCAAGCCGTGAGACCAAAGGCTGCTTGTAATTGCGCGATGAAATCTCCTGAGGGGTCTCCTTATACCACGTCGTAGTTGCCCATTTGCCTGACTTGGAGTCAATCCACGCAGCCGTGTTGCCTGCATGACCAGCCATCAGCAAAGCCAATCCGTGATCAGGAGCAAACGCCGCTACTTTAGCAACACCAGCTCCGTCAATACGTATTTCGTCAGATAGCGTGGATACGTTGATAGCCTTGGGAGACACCTGTGTCTGCGTAAAGTTTCCCATGGCACTCTCATCGGCAAATACGTCTGTCAATCTGCCGTTCGCTGCATCATATACCGACTCCGAGGGAATCCCATTGACAGCAGCTCCGCTGCCTGTCATCAGCATTGCCGCCGAAGATACAGGATTTGACACATACCCATATTCGATGTCATCGGCATATGCTGCCGATGACATCAGGCGTCCGAATCCGTCACGCTCAAAAGACTCACGAAGCAGTCCGAGATATTTGCCATCCAGCCCTTCAACTATGATGTTGACCAACAACGCCGGTCGCTTAGTCGACCCCGTTACAGCCCTGCTATCAGATGCATCAGCGGTGGTCACACATGATGCAACCACTGTCAGAAGTCCGCATATGAAGAAGCGAGTATTGTTGTTTCTGTTCAGGATAGTCTTTTTATGGTCCATTTCATCGTAGCAATATATTGAACCGAAAGGACTGCATCAAGCAGAATCAGCGGCCAAAATGCTGCATTTAATGATTGAATGTTAAAGAGGGCTATTAGCGTCAGAGTCAATAGTGCTACAAAGTTAGCAAAATGATAATAAATCAGCAGTTTATTGCAATTTTTTAACCAAACTCCCACGCATGGAATCAGTGCAAAAGGATTAAGCCAGAGCCAGAGCCAATTAGGTGATGTAGCCTCATGGCTCGATACAAAAATGAGGAATGTCAGAAGACATCCAGTAAGAAATACGATGCCAAAATATACCGATGAGAGCACCCGCGGGATGCGCTGTCTGCGCCATGACACTATCACACATACCACGCCTATAACAAATACCATGGAAGTCACAACCATGGGCGACTTATACCAAGGTGTCGGAGCCAGCATTGAGCCTTTATCAGGACCGTCCACAATCACCCTCTCCGTCTTAACGAGTTTGTGTCCATTGGCATATGCCCCATCAAGCAGAGCTTTAAGTCTGACAGGCGCAAATCCTTCATCTCTTGTTGTAATAGGTTTGTCAATACCAGATCCGAGAGCCAGATCAATGCCAAACTGGTACCAAGGATAATTCTTATGATAACGTCTCATCAACTGGCGGAAAGTATATCGGGATATCTCCGCGGAGTCAATCAATGTGTCGCCGACAGCCGCTTCTACAAACCGCAAGGGACGTGTCGCACAATTGTCATAGAGATAATTATATCTGTACTTGCAGTTTTCAGGGCTGAGATTTGCTTGCACCTCTGACAATAGCACGTTTTTTTGTATAGAATCCAAGTCGAGAATCTGCTCTACCACCCTGCGCCCGTTCATCCGATACTCATATAGCGACAATTCAGTAGGGAATGCAGCCGCAATATAGTCAGTTTCCCCTTTGACAAACCGATATATGAAATCTGATTCATTGAAATCAAATACGCCCCAATTGATGCAGACATCATAATCAGAGGATTTGATGCGTAACATCGTATGCCCCTCAAGCTCATAGAATATTTTTCCAGGATAAGCAGTAAGGATGCTGACTGTTACATCTCCATCGTTCTTATCAGAAAAGGAGGCTTGCGGTAATGCGGCATATGCATGCATATAGCATGCAAGCATGACCATCAGGGACAATATCACTATAGTCCTCCTCTCTGATATCGTATGACTGATAAACATAAGGCAAATTTAGACATTTTAAATCATCATACATGAATGTAATATTGATTTTTGTTATATTTGATGTAGTCTTGGGCTAATATTTTGACTACAAGGTTATTCTTGAGAATTCGCGTAAGGATGGGCAATGGATAAGAAATTGGTAGTGTGTTTAGTTACGCTATATTTCTCACGCTTTCAAATAACTCTTTTACTTTGATGCAAAATTAGCATTTATTTTTGGATTACGCCTCATTCCGGGGCATAATGTAGAGTCCAAGGGCAAATGCAATATTAGCGAAAATGCCTGAAGAATTCAACCGTAGGCGTTGAAAAATTCAGTTTCTCACGAGGTCTCCGATTCAATTTATTCTGCACCTTCTTTATAAAATTGGGCGTAACTGTTGTAAAATCAGTTCCTTTTGGGATATAATTGTCGTATCAGTTTGTTTGTGTATTCCACAAGTCCTTTCTGCCACGAGCAATAAGAATCTGCGAAATACACTATCACACCTTTCAGTCCTTTGGTTATCTGCTCATGTGCGGAGAACTCGCTGCCATTGTCGGTTGTAATGGTCAGCACTCCGGTAAGCCTATATGCGTAAAGCATCCTGACTACGGCCTTGGCTATCTCCTTGGCGTTCTTTCCGTGTGGAAGCTTCTCGATGATGCAATATGATGTATTCCTCTCGGCGAGAACGAGAATCGCGCCATAACCGTCCTTGCCGATTATCAGATCCATTTCCCAGTCTCCGAATCTTGTTCCATCGGCCTCGTCCGGTCGCTCATGTATACTTGTACGATTGGGGATATTGTGACTTTGGTGGGTTTAATCCCCTTTTTCGACTTGCGGTTGTACTTACCTTTGTGTCTGGTTTTGGCAAGCAGTCTGCCGGTCTTGTCCGCATGTATGTGATTGTATATTGTCTGCTTTGATAAGCTTGTTCCCTCTTTTGCGAGTACACCGACAATTTGTGCCGGAGACTACTGTTCTTCTGTAATCCATTGTTCTATACGCCAAAGCAACAATCTCGGAGTCTTGTTATGCTGTTCTCCACGGCTTCTGCGTGCTTCAGCCATAGCCTGAGCCTTGGAATCAACATATCCTCCTTTTGCTGTGGCATTACGTCTGTACTCGCGACTGATGGTTGACGGATGCTTGCCAATCTCTGCCGCAATTTCTTTCTGCGTTTTCTCTTTCCGAGTGCCGCGATTTTGGTGTTCCACGAAAAGGTGGTACCTTTGTGCTGAGGTTAAATGTTTTGTCATGTAGCAATACAAAATTAGTAAATCTCGGGGAGACTTCGGTCTCCTTTTTTTGTATTGCCATGGACTTTAATTTCCTTTTGGTCGGGGTGAATTGTTTTCGGTGGGGAGGGGCTGTCGGGTTGTGAAGCCATATACCCAACGAAAGACAATTTCACCCCTGTCGCCTCAAAATATATGGGTGGTTACGCAATGGGGTAATTGCATTTCGACTTTGACTTTAGGCATTCCGGGGCATAATTCTCTTTTATATTGCCTTTTCCGTGTCGCGGAAGCGACTATGCTTCAATAAGAAAAATACGAAATAAGGATACCATCATATCGAGGCGGAGTTTCCATAACCACAGGCAAAGGTAGTCCGTGTTCTTATCAGCCGCGCAAGGTCAGGCCCTTCGGGTTTCGTGGAAAAATCTTCCGCGCCCCGAGGGGCTTGCGGTATTTTTCCCGAAAACCTTACACGGCTGGAACACGACCTTTTAAGCCTGNNCCGGCCCCATAAGCCGGAATAACAAAAAACAAGATGGTATATGTCAGAAGCAACAAAGAACAAGTACACTCTGGAAACCCTACTGCCGTTGAATGTGTCATACGACAGGAATCATATCCTCAGACAGCAGGATGTGGATATGGTGAACAGGCTCGTGGAAGTCATTGAAGGCTCACGCTCAAGCCTCACACCTAAGGTCGGAGACAGGATGCGTCATGTTGACCGAGACGGAGATTTCTACGGATATGCGCTGCTTGAGAATTTTCGGGCAGACAAGATGTCGGTATGCCTTGCACCATATGTGCCGTTTGTAGGTATCGGTGATCCTGATATATGGCTCAGTGTAAGCGGAGGGCCGTTCACAAGCATCGATCCCACCGAAATGAAGTTCATCGGATGGGAGGACGGGGTATTCAGCGCATGGGGACATTGCGGACCGTGCGCCAACGGAAGTGTGAGATTCATGGCAAAGGTAGCCAAATGGGAATACATTGCTCCCGAACCCCTTTATGGGGATTTCACCACCGAAACATGGCGCAAACTGTATGTCCGTATCAACGAAAACCCTGAATCTCGCTACCGGTATATCGCCAACGGAACAGCTTTCCGTGACGATACCTACTTCGACAGGTTCAAGAAAAACTACGAGGCAACAGTATTCAATCATTCCGAATCCATGTTAGTGGTATGGTGCTTCCGGGATAAGACCGAATGCCTGCTGGAAGATGAATGGAACAGTCTGGATTTGCCCGTGCAGAAGCGGATGTACAACGGACAACTCGTGAAAGTCAAGGTTAAAAAAGATATGGAACGTCATATCACCACATTCTACCGCATAGAACTACCACCGATAACTTATTAAAACCATAAGCTATGACTTCAACAGCAACACATGCAGGCGACAAAGCAGACCTGCTTTCCGGTATTCTGGGAGTGGAAATCCGGAACGAAGAGAAGATAACGGCACAGGACAGGCTCTTTTGCGAGAAACAGCAGGAAATGCTGTACAATGCGCTCGAACAGATAGACCAATGGTACGGCATCTTCACAAAAGAGGCCGAGAAATACCGTGAAAGCCACAGGATAAGCTACAAGGAGAACGGCGAAATCAGACACCCTTACACAACAGCCGATTCCGAGTATAAGGACTATACCGTCCACACGTTCAAGCCATTCAAGGCCATCAACGAACTTGTATCCTCAAATCTTAACGCTAACAATGGGTTTGCCCAAAGGATAATCGGATATTTCAACCGCACATACAATGTGTCGATACCGGTTCCCAAAATAAACGGGGACACTCTTAAAATGGGTTCTCGTCCACAATACATGACATATGTGGATGCAGTGATAGAGCATCTCGGAGGACGCAGTTTCCGCAAGACCGCCGAGGAGGAACTGCTCAAACGCTTCCATCAGCTCGTAAAACCTCATCGTTGGAGCAAGGTCAAACCGGAACTGAAAGGTGACAAGATTTCATTCCCGAACATCGTTGTCTTCGATAGTTTTTACTACGAGCACTACCGCAGGAACCATGTGCATTACAATTATCACGGGAACATATCAACTCTCTGTGAGGGGATAGCCTTCGGCGCCGATGATGTGCTGTGCGGAGACAAAGGGATGGTTATGCGTCTGCATCAGGACAATGTGGACATATCCGGCTGGTATGATCTCACAACGACCAATGCAACCGGTATGAAGTTCTTCCGCAACGGGCGAATAGATGTACGGTTCAAGGACAGAGAGGCGGCAAGCCTGTG
>LUJR01000004.1:0-2959 GCA_001689515.1 Bacteroidales bacterium M7 | reverse complement strand
CCATCATACCCCAACAGATTCCCCCGAACAAGCGGGAGGAGATAAACGAGAAGATACTTTTCAGCATAGATTCCGGCAAGGACACCATACCGGCAGAGAGTATATACAACTGCTATACCGGCATAGGAGGGCTGCATAACCTGCGGCGTAGCGACTACAACAGCTACAACGAGTATGCTGAGGCCAAGCGGGAGTTCGAGATGGGCCAGTTCTTCACGCCCCATGAGATATGCCGCGACATGGTGGATATGCTTTCGCCCCAACCATCGGAAATGATACTCGATATGTGCTGCGGCATGGGAAACTTCTTCAACCATCTGCCTAACCAGCGCAACGCGCACGGGTTCGACATAGACCCCAAGGCGGTTGCGGTGGCAAGACACCTTTACCCCGATGCGGACATAAAGCAATGCGACATTCAGCAGTTCACACCGGAGAGCCGGTATGATGTGATAATCGGCAATCCACCCTTCAACCTCAAATTCGGCATAAAACTATCGCAGGTCTACTATATAGACAAGGCATACGATGCGTTGAATCCTGCCGGGATACTTATGCTGATTGTCCCCGCATCATTCCTGCAAAGCGAGTTCTGGGAGAAATCGAAGGTCAGGGCCGTAAACGCGCAGTTCTCGTTCATAGGACAGACCCTGCTTGACCCTGACGCCTTCGCATCGCTCGGAGTCCGCAATTTCGGCACAAAGATAATGGTGTTCCTGCGTCATTCCCGGCACATTGACATGCAGCCTTACAATGCGGACGATTTCGTGAGCGCAGAGGAACTGAAACAGCGCATAGCTGATGCACGTGCGATGAAAGCCCGGCTCAAACTGCCGCTTATGCAGGAGACCAACGCCGTATGCCGTGAGGAACTTGAACGGTTCGAGTACAGGCTCGCCAAATACATGTACGAGCTGAAAGCTCATAAGCGGTTGAACCGACACATAGACAAGGCATTGGAACTCGTCGCAAAATTCCGCAACCAGAAACCACCGGAGAACTGCACGCAGACCCAGCAGGACGAATGGGAGCGCAAGAAACTAACGCCGAACAAAGTGCTGTCTGTCATACGACGGTATATCCGTAACCAGGACACCATACGCCGGAAGGAAATAGCGCTTGTAAAGACATCCTACGGATTCAAGCTCAAGGCATACGCGCCACGTCTTCTTGACAAAGACGGCCACAATGCCGCAGGCATCAACGGCCTGATATTGGAACGCGCGGAGCTTCCAATGCCGGAAGAACCGACAGAGGCGAACTTACTCCAATATAAAGCCGCAATGCGGCTGATACGCAAAAAACGGCACAGATATAGTCTTCAGAGCCGGAGATTCGAGAGCATGGAGCCGCTGCCGGAATTAACCGAATATCTTGACAGGGCAACTTTCGTGAACAAGGACATGGATGTGTGCGAGTTCACCAACCTGCAAAAACACGACCTGAACCTCGTGTTGCAGAAACGGTACGCCCTGCTCAACTGGCAACAGGGATCCGGCAAGACGGCAGCAGTTTATCAGAGGGCGAAGTATCTTCTGAAATTCAACAAGGTCCGGAATGTCATTGTCCTTGCACCGGCAATAGCCACGAACATGACATGGGAGCCGTTTCTGAGAAACAACCGGGAACCATACAGATTGCTACGGAGCTATACCGATTTTGAGAATATTCCTGCCGGGACATTCCTGATAGTATCGACATCCATGCTCTGCAAGTTGAAACGCTATCTCATGAAGTTCATCAAGATGTCGGCACGGAGGCTATGCCTTGTGTTCGACGAATCGGATGAGATTACAAATCCCGTATCACAGAGGACGAGATACATACTCGCCATATTCCGCAGGGTAAAATACAAGATCCTTGACACCGGCACTACCACCCGGAACAACATAGCGGAACTTTACAGCCAGTTCGAACTGCTGTATAACAATTCGGTCAACATGACCTGTTGGAGTCCACAGGTATATAAGCAGAACCGCGATAAGGAGATTGAGAGCGATTCCAACGACCATTATGTAGAACCGTTCCCTGCTTTCAGGGGGCATGTGCTCTTCAAGTCGTGCCATTGCCCGGGAAAAGCGACAGTGTTCGGAATCGAGAAGCAGAATCAGGACATCTATAACAAAGACGCGCTTTTCGAGCTTATAGGCAAGACCATCATCACGCGCAAGTTCAGGGATTTCGCCGGCGAGAAATATGATGTCAGGACGCAGACGGTCATACCTTCTCCCGGAGAGCGAGAAGTCTACCGTGTGATAATAGAGGAATTCTGCCGTATATGCGAGCTTTACTACAACAGCACGGGCGATGCGAAGAAAGACGCGGGGCTTAGGCTCATGCGCCAGATAGAGCTGCTGATAAAAGCCTGCTCGGTCCCGCATCTTATCGAGGGATATTATGGTGATGAATACCCGAGTAAGGTCCATCACATAGGCCGGATGATACGCCGGACAAAAGGAAAGGTCGCCGTTGGATGCACATCTATTTCCGCCTATGAGATGTCTGCCGGATACATAAAGGAGCATTTTCCCGACAGACCGGTGTTCACAGTGGCCGGAGCCATACCCTTCAAGAAACGGCAGGCCATCGTCAGCGAGTTCGACTCCACAATCAACGGTGTCCTCGTATGCACGCAGCAGTCTTTGAGCAGCTCGGTCAACACCCCGTCTTGCAACCAAATAATACTGGAATCCCTGCAATGGAACATTCCTAAGATGGAGCAGTTCTATTTCCGCTTCATACGCCTCGACTCAAAAGACAAAAAGAAGGTGCATTTCGTGACATACGAGGATTCGGTGGAGCAGAACCTGATGGCGTTGGTGCTCACCAAGGAGCGCCTTAACGAGTTCATTAAGTGCGGAGAAGTCAAGGAGCAGGTGGAGATATTCAACGAGTTCGACATATCCATGTCGGTGATCGACAGCCTGCTAAGGCGTGAGACAGATGCCGAAGGCAAAGT
>LUJR01000003.1 GCA_001689515.1 Bacteroidales bacterium M7 | reverse complement strand
CTAAACACAGCCTTTTTACCATGCGCCCTCGAACCTGTCACCGATGCCGAGTACGACAAGCTGAAATAAGCATCAGATTCATCGGCTTTTATAAGACTTATAAGACTTATAAGATTTATAAGTCTTAATAAACATATATAAAAGGAAACGCGACCGCTGCTTACGCAACGACCGCGTTTCCGCTCAAGTGTCCGAGATGAGATTCGAACTCACACAGCCTAATGGCCACTACCCCCTCAAAGTAGCGTGTCTACCAATTCCACCACCCGGACATTTATGGGTAAAGATGAATAAAACTTGTCAGCTTCTGACGGCAACCGTCAGACCTACGACTCTACAGGATGATTGCTTTGGCGGGAGCGCAAGGTGTTAAAAAGGGAAATTGGAGCGAAAAACGGGACTCGAACCCGCGACCCCAACCTTGGCAAGGTTGTGCTCTACCAACTGAGCTATTTTCGCATACATGCGCTTCAGCACAGAGGGGCTGTAGATGCCATGGTGGCTTGACTTGCAAGCCTGCTGAATGTCATTGTTCTCTTTGAGAGCGAAAAACGGGACTCGAACCCGCGACCCCAACCTTGGCAAGGTTGTGCTCTACCAACTGAGCTATTTTCGCAAGCGTTTTTCTTAATTGCTCTGCAAAGGTAGGAGCTTTTTGTGACATCTCCAAATTTTTCCGCGATTTTCTTCAAAAATTTCGCAAAAACAGCGTTACAGGCACCTCCAGCGAGTTTTCGGCGATGTGTAGGGGCAGACACAAAGCTGTTTACTTAACGCTCGCGGTGTTAACCGCGAGGGGAGCAGTAGCCACATGCAAGCAAGCCGTCAGGCTTGCGCAGCTTGTGGGAAACGGATGAGTGGGGAAACCGGCGGCGTAGCTGCCGGGGCAATCGTACGCATCAGCCCCGGCAGCTACGCCGCCGGAATATTAGGTGTGACTTTTGACCACAAGCTTCACAAGTCTGACGACTTGCTTGCATGTGGCTACTACTCCCGCCGCGGCTATGCCGCGCCTTTTCAAGCGAAATAATCTTAAAGCATTGGGACATGCCACGGCATGTCCCAACACGGATTGAACACTGAGACAGCTTAAATCTCAGAGATTGGGGGCGGTGACCATCTGCAGGTCTTTGACCTGCAAGCGCACTTCAAGGTACTTCTTCAGCTCATTGCGACGGCTTGCCGACATGGGCGCAGCGTAGCTTACGAGCGCGACCTCCACCGTGTCAAGCTTCTGCGTGGCGACATTGCCTGACACCATCTTGTCAATGGCGATATTCTTGACCTGCGGAAACAGCACCTTTATCTCAGGCACTATGCGCCCTACTATGGTGTCCCGCTTGCACTGCATAGCAAGCACCGCACGAAGCGAATCAATCTCAATCTGCCTACGCGCCAATGCCGTCTGGGCTATGTCATACATCTCACGGACAGTCCCCGTGCCGAGTTCAGCCTCCGAAGGCAGCTGCGGCGAATCGCTCTGGTAGATATCAAGCGTGGCACCGCTGAGACCATAGAAACGGAGTTTGCTCACAAGTTCCATCTTAAGGCTGTCGGCAGGGAGCACTTTGCCTATAAGGGTCACAGATATCTTTTCCTTGCCATGCTCCATAGTGGCGTTATGTCCGAGCACTTGCGTTGCTGGGAACTTCATCTCCGATGATATGAACCTCCCGACATTTTGCTGGAAACGTTCGTATCGGAGCATATTATATGTCAGGTACACGCTCGGCAGCATCGTGAGGATAGCGACGGTATAGACTATGCGCTTGATGCGCCGGGCGCGAGCGCTGTCAGCCACATCAGTCTTGTGATAGTTCATCAGCTTGACCCCGATAAATGTGGCGAGACCTATATATATGGAGTTTATCAGGAACAGATATGTAGCTCCGAAGAAATAGTTCATCTGCCATGTAGCCAACCCGTAGCCGGCAGTACACAGAGGCGGCATAAGTGCCGTGGCTATAGCCACACCGGGGATTACATTGCCTTTGTTTTTAGACGCAATTGCGAATATCCCGGCTGCTCCTCCGAAAAAGCCTATCAGCACGTCATAGATAGTGGGCGACGTGCGCGCCAGCAGCTCGCTGTGACCGGAGCTGACAGGCGATATGAGGAAATAACATGTCGAGGCAAGCACCGACAGACCGGCTGCCACGGTCAGATTACGCAGAGACCGTTTAAGCAAAGCGAAATCTTCCACACCCACTGCAAGTCCAAGCCCAATGATAGGACCCATCAGAGGAGATATGAGCATCGCTCCGATGATGACAGCCGTGGAGTTGGTGTTGAGACCGAGCGAAGCTATCAGTATCGCGAACACCAAAATCAGTATATTGGTACCCTTGAAGGATACGCCCTCACGTATTGACCGCTCAGCCTCATCCTGCGAGACCAAGTAGCCATTGAGCGAGAAGTAACCCTTAAGAGCGTCCCTGACTGTATCAAACGGCTGTTTCATCATTGAATCAAAACAAGCTGGAAGTTTATGCTTAGTCGCAATTTCGCCTGACTAACCCTTGACTAACTTATGAGTTTGTAGGGACATGCCGTGGCATGTCCGCCCATCAGACATACTGATTGCGAATGTAGCAGCGACGCGGACATGCCACGGCATGTCCCTACAAACTGATTACACGTTGACCAGATGCAGCCACGTCCCTACATTCTATCAACAATCTTATTGACGATCAGTTGAAAAGATTGCTGTAGCTTTTGAGCAAAGCGTCAAAACGGGCATCGCCACGAAGAGGGGCAACATTAATGCCGCCGTCAAGAGCTTTTGTCCAGTTGTGATACGACGCATATCCGGCTTTGAGGGCATCCTCCATATACTTGAATGCCTTGTCCTTGTCACCGCGCTGCGCCCAGTAGCATGCGGCATAGTAAGCTATTTCGCCGTCACTATCCTTGACATTGGCAGTCAGAGAGTCAATCCACGCATCACCGGCAGCAATATTGCCGAGAAACAGATCTGCGAAACCTCTGAGCGATGCCACCTGGTCGGCAGGATACTCCATCTTAAGCACATCCTCGTAGAATTGCTTAGCCTGCTCAGGCATGTTGAGATATGTGCGGAGCACATCGCCACGATAGAAATAGTAGAGAGGATAGCGTCCATCAAGCTGCAACGCGCTGCCAAATGTAGAACTTGCCTCAGGATATAGCTTGAAACCTTGCTGCGCTATGCCTTTGGCGATGAAAGCAGGTGCATATGTCAGGTCTTTCGCCAGAGCCTTGTCAGCGTTTTCGATAGCTGCCTTGTAAGCACCCTGGGCGCTCTTGATGAGCGACTTCATGACATAGGCATCGCGGTTGTTGCTTGACGAACCGATGGCATAGTCAGCCTTCTCAAGAGCCTCGGTATATTTGCCGAGATTGTAGTAGCAGTCAGCCAGTTCGGTATAGAGGCTCGGGAGATTGAGGAGATTATTGGTGTCGATATAGCTGAAATCGGCTATCGCGGGCAGATAGTGGAAATGAGCCTTGGCTATCATTGCGCGGATGTAGTACATCACACCGTTTCGAGGGTTCTTGTCGATTGCTTTCTGAAGTCCGGTCATCACCGCGGCATAGTCGGTGCATGCCAGCTCAGCCATTTCGCGCAGAGCCGCAGGCATCATATTGCGGTCAAGCTGCAAGGCTATGGCATAGTCATCGACCGCATCGGCGTTGTTGCCCATCATACGGTACACCGAAGCCTGGCGCATATAAGATATCGCCTGCGACGGTTCCAGTTCCACACCCTGCTTGCAGAGCTTCTGAGCTGTGGCGATGTCATTTTCCTTGATAGCCACACGAGCCAGACCGAACAATGCCTCCTGGCTGCGGGGATTCAGACGCTGCAGCCCCTGATAGTCCTTCTTGGCGGCTGCGTAGTCACCCTTCTCAAACTCCAGATTGGCTATCTGATACAACGTACCGTAGTCCTTCGGGGACAAACCGAGAGCTTTCTTGTAATCGGCAAGAGCCTCGTCATACTTCTTCATCTGCTCGTAGATGCCGCCACGCAGGCTATAGGCATCAAACAGGAAGCCCTTGTCAGTGGCTGGAGCGGCATGGATGGCAGCATTGACATCGCTCAGAGCCTTGCCCAACTGGTTCTGACGGTAGTAACCGTTGCCACGGCTGTAGAGAGTCTTGAAATCCTTGGGATTCTCGGCGATAAGCTTGTCATAGGCTTTCATCGTGGCTTGTTGCATCTCCCGTCCTGTACGGGACATGCTCTGGGCATCGGCGGCGGGAGAAGCAAATAGGATGGTCGCCAAAGCACCAGCGGCCAGGAGTGATTGTAGTTTCATTTATTCGTTTTGATATGAATTGGTTGATTTTTTATTTTATCCTAATCAAGTGCGTTTTGTAGGGACATGCCACGGCATGTCCGCAAATCCGAAAAAGGCAGTCTACATGCGGTCAGCCTCGTTGACAGCCTCGCGCAACACGGTCAGACGTCGCAGCAAAGCCGGCAGACGGTCAAGCGCAAGCATGTTGGCGCCGTCACTTTTGGCAACAGAGGGATCCTGATGCGTCTCCATAAACAAGCCGTCAACTCCGGCAGCGATACCGCAGCGGGCTATGGTCTCAATCAGTTCGGGTCTGCCGCCCGTGACACCCGCCATCTGGTTGGGCTGCTGCAAGGAGTGCGTAGCATCAAGTATCACAGGGCAGTCATTGCGCTTCATCACCGGGATACCCCGGTAGTCAACTATCAAGTCCTGGTAGCCAAAGGTAGTGCCACGCTCAGTAATCGCCACATCCGTGTTGCCAGCCTCAAGCACTTTCATCACCGCATGGCTCATGGCTTCAGGCGACAGGAATTGTCCTTTCTTGACATTGACAGTGCGTCCTGTGCGGGCTGCAGCAACAAGCAGGTCGGTCTGACGGCACAGAAACGCCGGAATCTGCAATATGTCGACATATTCAGCAGCCATACGCGCCTCATCGGGGGTATGGATATCGGTCACGACAGGCACACCGAAAGTCTCACGCACCTTGCGAAGGATTGCGAGCGCCTTTTCGTCACCGATGCCTGTAAATGAGTCGAGCCGAGAGCGGTTGGCTTTGCGGTATGATCCTTTGAACACATACGGGATGCCAAGTTCCGATGTGACCTTAACAACCTTCTCGGCTATATCCATAGCCATGGACTCGCCTTCGATCACGCACGGACCGGCAAGAAGGAAAAAGTTTTTAGAGCTGTCTTTAAGATGTTTGAGCCCTTGATATTGCATATATATATGGAGGATTATGACAGTTGTAAGAAAGATTACATGCAAAAGTACGCAATAATATTAGATTAGCAGTTATCAGTCTGTTAAAAAAAGACTTACACGCACTCTTCGGCTACCAACTCACGCATCGAAGCCATCAGATGCGATAAATCGGCATCCGAGATGACATATGGAGGCATTATATATATACGCGTATCAAAGGGGCGTATCCACACACCCTTGTCAACGCACCGCTTCTGGAACTCACCGACATTAACCGGACGCTCCATCTCCACAACCCCGATACCGCCGAGCACTCTGACATCCTTAACCCCATCAAGGGTGGCAAGCGGTGACAGCCCATCGCGCATCATCTGCTCAAGGTGCGATATCCGTGTCGCCATAGCCCCATCATCGCCCAAAAGCGACAGGGATGCTATAGCGACGGCACACGCCAGCGGATTAGCCATGAAGGTGGGTCCGTGCATCATGCACCCTGCATCGCATCGGCTGACATCCTCGGCAACTCGCCGTGATGCCATGACAGCTGCCATGGTCATATAGCCTCCTGTCAGCCCCTTGCCCACCGTCATTATGTCCGGCTCTATCCCGGCATGTTCCCATGCCATCTTGCGCCCTGTACGCCAGAATCCGGTGGCTATCTCATCAAAAATCAGCAACACTCCATAGCTGTCACACAGCCGACGTGCCTGACGCAGATACTCAGGATGGTAAAACCACATTCCGCCGGCACCCTGCACTATCGGCTCAAGTATGAGGGCGGCGATGGACTGGTGATGCTCTCGCAGCACATCTTCAAGCGGAGCGATGTCGGAAGGATCCCACTCTCCGTCAAACCGTGATGCCGGCTGCGGCACGAAATACCTCACTGGCAACGCGCTGCCGAAGAGTCCGTGCATACCCGTCACAGGGTCACAGACGCTCATTGCATTCCAGGTATCGCCGTGATAGCCTGAGCGTATGGTGACGAAGTTGGTCTTGCCATGGTCGCCAGTGCGTCCTATGGCTGCCTGTATAGCCATCTTCATGGCAACCTCGATGGCAACAGAGCCTGAGTCGGCATAGAATATGCAGTCCATCGACGGCGGAGCCATAGCCAGCAGCATCTTCCCCAGAGTAATGGCAGGGTCATGCGTAAGCCCTCCGAACATCACATGGCTCATGCGGTCAATCTGCTTCTTGGCAGCCTCATTGAGCACCGGATTGTTGTAGCCGTGTATCACGCACCACCATGACGACATGCCGTCAATCAGCTCCCGCCCGTCGGCAAGCCGCAGCCTGACCCCTTCGGCACCCACCACCTTATATGTAGGCAGCGGCTCAGAGATGGAAGTATAGGGATGCCACAAGTGCTCCCTGTCCCACGCATCATGTAAAGCCTCATCGGCGCAAATATCTATTTTATCCATAATGTGACAATCTAAGGTACATGTAAAGTTACCCATTTACCCCGTAGTTTACAAATCCTGTTTCATAACCCTCGGCTCAAAGTTTTTTCGTAAATTTGTATGCTATAGATTGACAGTACAATTTCACCCCCAAAGAATAATATGAATCCCATAATTTACGAAAACACCAGCTTTGACAAAACCGACCCTTTGTCAATCTACGACTATAGTCGGTTTTTAATAGGACATTCGTTACACTCGTTACTGGGGGAGAATGCCGTTTTTAACAAACGGAAAGGCAAAGGAGGACTCGGACAGATGGTCGAAGAATTGTTTTTCAGATACGATGTCAATTCCAACCGTGATGCCGATTTCGGAGATGCAAACTTAGAATTGAAATGTACGCCACTGATAAAATCAAAAGCCGACGGGTCTTTGCGCATCAAAGAACGGCTGGTATGTACTATGATTGACTATTTTGAGATTGTCAATACGGAATTTGAGGATTCACATCTAATCTTAAAATGCCGGTTGATGCTCATACTGTTCTATCTGCACGTAACAGGAACTCCCATATATGATTACAAGTTCCTTTTCAGAGTACTGTGGCAACTGCCGAAAAAAGATTTGCTACTGATTAAAAGGGACTATGACACCATCGCAGACAAAGTGCGCCGTGGCGAAGCTCATCTCTTATCCGAAGGCGACACTGTCTATCTCGGAGCATGCCGTAAAGGACAGAAAGGGGACGCACCCCAACCACAACCATATTCTGCTGAAAAGGCAAACAAAAGGGCTTTCAGCCTCAAACCTGCCTACATGGGCTATCTTCTCAATCATGTAGCTTCATCTGGCACCGACCATTACACAAATTATACCAAGCCTGATACTGAAACTTTTGAGCTGGTAAGCACCCAAGAATTATCCACCAAGTCATTTGAACAGATAATTCTTAACCGATTCAACGATTTCAAGGGCCTAAATTACATCCAAATATGTAATCGCCTAGGATTACAGCCCTACCAATCAAAAAGCAAATATGCCGATATTGCTGCACTAATAGCCTCTGATGGCAAGAGTAAAAGGCTATCTGACGCCGAGGAGTTTATAAAATCCGGCATAATGATGAAAACCGTAAGACTGCGCAATAACGGAATGCCCAAAGAAGCGATGTCTTTTAAAAACATAGACTATCAGGAAGTATTTGATAACGACAATTGGATTGAGTCTGAGGCGTATGAATTATTCACAAACCGATTCCTGTTTGTTGTCTTTACACCAGTCAAAGATCAAACCATAACAGTCCATAATAACAAAACCAATACTGATATTACGGAACAATCGTATATCTTGGACAAGGTGTTTTTCTGGACTATGGGTAAATCTGACTTGGAATTGGCACATAAGTACTGGATGCACATACGTAAAAATGTCTTAGACAACAATATACATCTGGACGCATTTTGGAACATTGCTGACAACCACTCGTTCCATGTCAGACCGAAAGGAAAGAACAAAGCACAGCTGACACCCAATCCTCATGGTGGCCTAGCTGAAAAATACTGCTATTGGTTCAATGCTGACTTCGTTAAACAAATAATTGATAAACACTTGTAATGTATAACCAGTCGGACAACAATCATAATCATTGTCTGTGCGAGCCTTTGGCAGCCTATAGCCATGACTGCAAAGAAACATCTCTTTTTTACGATGCTTCCACAGAAACTTCGCCACATGACATAAGAGTAATCGAACTGTTTGCCGGAGTAGGCGGTTTCCGCATCGGACTTGAACGGGCTTCTTCGCGCTATAAGACAGTCTGGAGCAATCAATGGGAACCATCGACCAAACGACAAGATGCTTCTATGATCTATTGTCGGCAGTTTGGTGTGGAAGGACACTCCAACACAGACATCAACATGGTCGATGTATCAGAAATTCCGGCTGCCAACCTATTGGTCGGAGGTTTCCCATGTCAGGATTATTCTGTGGCTACGACCCTTAAGAACTCTGGAGGTATCGAAGGGAAAAAAGGTGTATTATGGTGGCAAATCCACAGAATTTTACGCGACCATCCAAATCCACCGGACTATCTGATGCTGGAAAATGTGGATCGACTGCTTGGATCTCCCGCCTTGCAGCGAGGACGGGATTTTGCCATAATACTATCATCGTTGGCTAATCTGGGCTATCTGGTAGAATGGCGTGTAATCAATGCTGCCGAATACGGGATGCCTCAGCGGAGGAGGCGGACGTATATGTTCGCATGCAAAAACGACACACCTATAGCGAAAGAAATCAAATCCCCTTCCGAATGGATTTATAATAACGGAGTGATGGCAAAGGCATTTCCTGTCAATGACACCAACATTCAGCCAACAGTGTTTACCATTGACAGCAATCTGTCTGAGGTCTCTTTGAATTTCAACAAAGGAAAATCGACCTCCCCATTTAAAAATTCCGGTATAATCATTGACCATACCGTCTACACAGTTGCTACGACACCTTCTTACGATGGGCGTGCGGTAACCCTTGGAGACATCCTTGTAGACGAGTCAGAAGTTCCAAACGATTTCTTCATCAGCGATATGGATATAGAAAGGTGGCGATACGCTAAAGGAGGCAAATCGGAAAAGCGCGTCAATAAAACAACGGGGTTTGAATACAATTATTCCGAAGGTGCCATGGCATTTCCCGATAGCATTGATAAACCTTCACGTACCATCATAACCGGCGAAGGAGGCGCATCGCCATCACGATTCAAGCACGTCGTACTCACGCCAAGCGGCCGTTACCGACGCCTGACGCCAGTTGAACTCGAACGTCTCAACATGTTTCCTGACAACCACACCGATGGAGCGTCAGCCATGCGACGGGCATTTCTAATGGGCAATGCTCTTGTCACTGGTATAGTTGAGCGCATAGGCTTGCAGTTGCTGCAACGCATCCAGTGACATACTGGCTATGTTTGAGCAAAAATGAGTAACTTTGCAGTGTTATGACTTTTATTGATATCGTCATTGTGATCGTGCTGCTCGGAGGGCTCGCTGTGGGCTTCTCGCGCGGCATCACACGCAGCCTCGGCAGCGTGGCTGCCATCGTGGTGGCTGTGCTGGCATGCCACACCATCGGCAGCGGGCAGAGCATCCCGACCAATATACTGATTTTTGCCGTAGCATACATCCTGGTTATGCTGCTGTCGTCAGTCATCCACAAGATGGTCAAGATGACATTTCTAAAGCCGCTTGACCGCCTGGCAGGCGCGACTTTCGTGGCTGTGGAATATATGACAGGGCTGAGCCTGCTGATGAACCTGTGGATATGGCTCCGCTCCATGACCTCTACGCCCGAGACGGCATGGATAGGCGATGTGTGGGCGCAGAAAGTCATAGCGTTAGGACCATGGCTGATGGGCTGCCTGTCAACTTTGAGTCACTGACATGCGTTATATTCCTGTTAACCCTTACAAGGAAGATGGACAAAGAATTAGATAAAGAAAACTTAGACAAGAAGCCTGACAACAGCCAGAACAAGGCTGAACATCCCGACGACATCATCCATGAGGTCACCGGGAGCGAATACAAATACGGCTTCACGTCAGATATAGATACCGACATCATTCCCGTGGGACTGAGCGAGGATGTCATCCGCCTCATTTCTGCCAAGAAAGAGGAGCCGGAGTGGCTGCTGGAGTTCCGTCTGAAGGCTTACCGCAAGTGGCTGACGATGAAGATGCCGACATGGGCACATCTCGACATCCCCCCTATCGATTACCAAGCCATCAGCTACTTCGCTGCGCCCAAAAAGAAGGACGGTCCGAAATCGATGGACGATGTGGATCCAGAGCTTATCAAAACCTTTGACAAGCTCGGCATACCCCTTGAAGAACGCGCCGCGCTTACCGGCATGGCAGTAGATGCGGTCATGGACTCTGTAAGTGTCAAGACCACCCACCGCGAGAAGCTGGCAGAGTTAGGCATCATCTTCTGCTCGTTCAGCGAAGCGGTGCGCGATTATCCCGATTTGGTCAAGAAGTATCTCGGCACGGTAGTACCCCCAACCGACAACTATTTCGCCGCACTGAACTCGGCAGTATTCTCCGATGGGTCGTTTGTGTACATTCCCAAGGGTGTCCGCTGCCCCATGGAGCTATCGACCTACTTCCGCATCAACGCCGCCGGTACAGGTCAGTTCGAACGCACCCTGATTGTGGCTGACGATGACAGCTACGTCAGCTATCTCGAGGGCTGCACAGCCCCGATGCGTGACGAGAATCAGCTTCACGCTGCCATCGTCGAAATCATCATCGAGCACCGAGCCGAAGTCAAATACTCTACCGTGCAAAACTGGTGGGCAGGCGACAAGGACGGCAAGGGAGGCATCTACAATTTCGTCACCAAACGCGGACTCTGCCGCGGTGACAATAGTAAACTCTCGTGGACGCAGGTCGAGACCGGTTCTGCCATCACGTGGAAGTACCCCTCCACGATACTCAAGGGGGAGTCGAGCGTCAGCGAATTCTATAGCGTGGCGGTCACCAACAACTACCAGCAAGCCGACACAGGCACCAAGATGATACATCTCGGCAAAAATTCCCGCTCCACCATAGTCAGCAAGGGCATCTCCGCCGGGCACTCGCAAAACTCCTACCGCGGACTGGTCAAGGTAGCTCCTAAAGCAACCGGCTGCCGCAACTACACCCAGTGCGACTCACTGCTGCTAAGCTCTACATGTGGTGCCCACACGTTCCCCTACATTGACGTGCTCAACGACTCAAGCGTAGTGGAACACGAAGCCACCACCTCCAAAATCTCCGAAGACCAAATCTTCTATTGCAACCAGCGCGGCATCTCCACCGAAGATGCCGTAGCCCTGATAGTCAACGGCTACGCCAAAGAGGTCATGAACAAGCTCCCCATGGAGTTTGCTGTCGAGGCTCAGAAGCTCCTCGCCGTAACCCTCGAAGGCTCCGTCGGCTGATGCTTCTTTAGCTTTGTAGGTACATGCCGTGGCATGTCCGAAACATGACATACGAATATTTAAACCTCATCGTCGGAGAGCGGACATGCCACGGCATGTCCCTACAATGGAGAGGGATAACGATAACTACAACGGAATATACAGACAACGATATGAGTGATAATCTTCTTCTCGATGTAAAAGATTTGCATGCCTCGATAGAGGGCAAAGAGATACTCAAAGGCATCAACCTGCAGGTACGCCCTGGCGAGGTGCATGCCATCATGGGTCCTAACGGTTCAGGAAAGAGCACCCTCAGCGAGGTACTCGCCGGCGACCCGGCTTTCACCGTCACCAGCGGCGAAGTCAATTTCCACGGCATGGATCTGCTGAGCCTCTCGCCCGAGGACCGCAGCCACGAGGGACTGTTTCTCTCGTTCCAGTACCCGGTGGAGATACCCGGGGTATCAATGGTCAACTTCATGCGTGCCGCACTCAATGCCAAGCGCAAATACTTCGGCGAGGAGCCTATGTCGGCTGGCGATTTCCTCAAACTAATGCGCCAGAAACGCGCCATCGTGGAGCTTGACAACAAGCTCGCGTCACGTTCGGTCAACGAGGGCTTCTCGGGCGGCGAGAAGAAGCGCAACGAGATATTCCAGATGGCTGTGCTCGAGCCACGCCTGAGCATCCTTGACGAAACCGACAGCGGCCTCGACATCGATGCACTCCGCATAGTAGCTGGCGGTGTCAACAAGCTCCGCAGCGATGACAACTCCACCATAGTCATCACCCACTACCAGCGTCTGCTCGACTACATCAAGCCCGACTTCGTTCACATCCTCTACAATGGCAGAATAGTCATGACCGGAGGACCGGAACTCGCCCTTGAGCTTGAAGAACGTGGCTACGACTGGATTAAGGAAGCTAACTGATTACGACCATGAGCAGTCTCCAGCAATACATAGACCTCTACCGCGACAACCACGAAGCCCTTGACCGAGGCAGCGCACACGTGCTCAACGCGATGCGCCCTGCATCCCTCAAGACTCTCGAGGGAGCGCGTCTGCCCGACACCTGTGACGAGCGCAGCCAATATACATCGGTCGAACAGATGTTTGCCCCTGACTACGGTGTCAACATCGCACGTGTCAACATACCTGTAGACATCGCTGCCACCTTTGCTTGCAATCTACCCAACCTGTCGACCCTGATGGGCATAGTGGTCAACGATTTCTTCACTCCGACATCCACGCTTGTCAACCGTCTGCCCCAAGGTGTCATATTCGATTCACTCCGAAAGGTAGCCACCGAACGCCCTGACATCATAGAGAAATACCTCAGCAAGATAGCTCCGCAGACCGACAGCGGCGTGGCACTCAACACGCTCCTGATGCAGGACGGCGTGGTCATATACGTACCCGAGCACGTAGAACTGGCAAAACCGCTCCAGTTGGTCAACATATTCAGCTCCCCCACCCCACTGATGGCAGCACGCCGTCTGCTCATCATACTCGAGGACGGAGCCAAAGCCGATGTGGTGGTATGTGACCACACCCAGGACGACACCCAGCAGTATCTCGCATCGCAAGTCTCAGAAATAAGCCTCGGACGAGATGCCTCACTCGGACTATACACGCTTGAAGAAGCATCGCTCCGCACCTCACGCTATGCGCAGACCTACGTCAAGCAACACGAGAACTCGCGCCTCAACCACCACTACGCAGCCCTGGCTGCCGGAGTGACGCGCAACGAATTTACCGTCGATCTCATCGGCGAGCATGCCGAGTCGCTTCTGACCGGCATGGCAATAGGCATGGACCGCGAACATATAGACTGCAACACAGCCATCAACCACCGCGTAGCCCGATGTCACAGCAACCAGGTGTTCCGCTATGTCATGGGAGGCACCTCGGAGGGTGTATTTGACGGAGGCATCGTGGTCACGCCAGAAGCTCCTTTCACTGTGGCTTACCAAAGCAACCGCAATGTGCTTGCCACCGCCGAAGCGCGCATGCACTCCAAACCGCGCTTGGAGATATACAACGATGAGGTCAAGTGTAGCCACGGAGCTACCATTGGGCAACTCAACGAGGAGGCTCTATTCTATATGCGTTCACGAGGCATACCAGCCGCTGAGGCTCGCGTGATGCTTATGCAGGCATTCATGGCAGATGTAATCGACACCGTAGGCCTCGAATCATTGCGTGACCGTCTGCGCCATCTTGTAGAGATGCGTTTCAGCGGACAGGCTGCCACCTGCCGCCGCTGTTCCGAACCTACCGACAACTAATACGACACACTACAGACATGTTTGACACAGCCGCCTACCGCAAGGAATTTCCGATACTCGAGCGCAAGGTCTCGGGTTACCCATTGGTGTACCTTGACAACACCGCAACCACCCAGACTCCGCGCCAAGTGGTAGAGGCGATTGACAACATGTACTACCACACCAAAGCCAACGTGCACCGCGGTGTGCACACCCTCAGCCAGGAGGCTACAGACCTCCAGGAAGCGACACGCGAGAGGGTCAGAGCCTTTATCAATGCAGCCTCTACCGATGAGATAATCTTCACGCGAGGCACCACCGAGAGCATCAACCTTGTGGCATCATCGTTTGGCAGCCTCTTGGAGGACGGTGCGGAAATCATACTGACCGTCATGGAGCATCATGCCAACATAGTCCCCTGGCAACTGCTCCAGCGCACCAAGGATGTCACCCTCATGCCCATCGGCATCAATCCCGACGGCTCTCTCGATATGGAAGCTCTGAGCAAGGCATTCAATGAACGCACTCGCTTGGTGAGCCTCTGCCACATCAGCAATGTGCTCGGCACCGTCAACCCGGTCAAGGAAATCATAGAGATGGCTCACAGCCACGGTGTACCTGTGTTGATTGACGGTGCACAAGCCATAGGACACATGAAAGTGGACGTGCAGGCACTTGATGCGGACTTCTACGTATTCTCAAGCCACAAGATGTATGGACCTGCCGGCGTGGGTGTGCTCTACGGCAAAGAGAAATGGCTTGAAAAGATGCCTCCCTATCAAGGCGGCGGCGAGATGATAGGTCATGTTTCATTTGAGAAGACCACCTTTGCCGCGCTGCCGTTTAAATTTGAGGCTGGGACCCCCGACTTCGTTGACATCTCGGCATTCCACTCTGCCATCGACTACCTCGAAGGCATCGGACAGGAGCGCATCGAAGCCCACGAGACCGAACTGCTTGACTACACCACCGCCAAGATGCTCGAAATCCCCGGGATGCGCATTTTCGGCACCGCCCCAGGGAAAGCCCCGATAATATCTTTCTTAGTTGGCAACATCCACCACTACGACATGGGCATGCTGCTTGACAAACTCGGAATAGCCGTGCGTACAGGCCACCACTGCGCCCAACCGCTGATGCACACCCTCGGCATCGAAGGCTGCGTCCGCGCATCATTTGCCCTCTACAACACCCGCGCCGAAGCCGACACGTTCCTCGCAGCCCTCCACCGCATCATCCCGATGCTCTCCTGATGCTATGAGATACACACCTGAGAATATCACAAAACTGGAGCCAGACGAAATATTCGTATTTGGCAGCAACCTCGAGGGGATGCACTATGGAGGTGCAGCCCGCGTGGCACACGAACGCTTCGGAGCCGTCATGGGACAGGGTGTTGGCATCCAGGGACAGTCATACGCCATCCCGACGATGCAGGGCGGCGTAGACACCATCCGTCCCTATGTTGACGATTTTCTTGACCTTGCTTATGAGTGGGATCAGAATACCTTCCTTGTCACACGCATAGGTTGTGGCATAGCAGGCTTCTCCGATGAAGAGATAGCGCCACTGTTTGACCGCGCCCTTGACCTGTACAATGTAGTCCTTCCCAAGTCATTTGTTGACATACTTGTGCGCCGCCGCAAAGCCACTGGCAGACCCCTCCCTCCGGGATTTCAGCCATAAAGAGCACAACACCACATAAAACCGTAGGGACATGCCGTGGCATGTCCGCATCCCAATCGGTTACATATAGTGTACAAGCGGACATGCCATGGCATGTCCCTACACGCTAAAGAATTTCCAATACTTCTCTATTTGGCAGTCAGTGCGGAAACAGGGAGGAGAATCAAGCCGCATGCCGCACCTACGAGGGCTGTGACAGCCAGCCCCGGGATAGCATACAGGTAATCAAGTATAGCCGATGCTCCGGAAATGATGATAAGGACAGGGAACACAGCTTTCCACACCTCAGACAGGTAGTGGCACTTAGGGTGCTTCTCCTCACTGATGTCAATATCCACATAGAGCCTACCTGAAAATATTTCAAGCAAGTCCCATATCACGAAGAAACTCATCAGGCTGAACAGGAAGCCTTTCGCTGATGTACATGCCGATGCCGTCAGTGACAACACCGAACAGATGATTACCAATACGAAAGTAATAGCAAGAGTAACGAAATAAAAACGGGTAACGTACATAGATTGTGAATGAATGGGTTTATATATCGTAATTATTTGTGCAAATTTACGAATAAATTATCTTATCTAAGCGAGAATCTGCAACGTAATTAATACCAAAGAACTTTAGTAGGGGCAATGATGTTGATAGTGATATCAGGGTATTTGTAGAATACTTGCTTCAATTTTTGTTAACCTTAAGTTATATTTATGAGACACATCTACTCCTCAGTGGTGATGTGGATGGCTTTCGGGCTGCCGCTTGCCGCGTCGGCTCAGGTAGTCACTACGTCCCCTGCCATCGTGCAGACCGATTCCAAAAACATAGTCATAACCTTCCATGCCGACCAGGGCAACAAAGGACTGATGGGCGCTACCTCAAGCACCAAGGTTTATGCCCATACAGGCGTAATCACCGACAAGAGCGACGGACAGTGGGCGTATGCTCCTACATGGCTTGACAACGCCGCAAAATATCAGTTGAAATATATCGCAGCCAACACATGGACGCTGTCAATACCTGACATAACTACATATTACGGCATCAAGAGCGGAGAGACCGTCGAGAAGCTGGCATTCGTGTTCCGCGATGCCACAGGCTCCAAAGAGGGCAAAACGGCTTCAGGCGGCGACATCTTCGTAGACGTATTGCCTCCCGGTTTCCAGATGGTACTGGGGAGTGACCTCGACGGAGGGATGCTGACAGACAACACCCCTGTCAAGTTCACCGTCAATACCACAGGCAATGCCGACATCAGCCTATATGTCAACAGCGAAAACTCCACACCGATAGCATCCGGCACTGCCACTGACCAGTTGCAGACATCATATTCATTCACTTCTCCAGGTGACTATACCATAATCGCCGTGGCAAAGTCAGGCAATGTGACACGCCGTCAGACCCTTCAGGTTGCCCGGCTCAACGCCACCTTATCTGAGAACTATCCCAGCGGAGTGCCTAAGATGGGAGCAGTGACCAATGCTGACGGCTCGGTGACATTCTGCCTCGCAGCTCCCAAAAAGAGCAGTGCTGTAATCGTAGGCTCGTGGAACGACTATGCCGTCAGCGCACGCAACCAGATGTACCGTCAGGACTATCAGGGCAACACATATTTCTGGACCACCGTAAGCGGTCTTAAACCTGCTACCGACTATATTTATTATTACATAATCGACGGCGGTATCAGCGTAGGCGACCCCTATGCACGATTAGTGCTTGACCCGTGGAACGACAAATATATCTCCGCATCTGTATTCCCAAACCTCCCGGCTTACCCCGAAGATAAGGTACAAAACGTCCCATTGGCTGTATACAACAGCGCACGTGACGCATATGATTGGAAGGTCAAGAATTTCAAGGGTGTAGACCAGAGTGACCTCATCATCTACGAGCTTCTCATACGCGACTTCACCGGCACCGAAGGGAAAGCCGAGGGCAACGGCACTCTGCGCGGCGTAATCGACAAGCTCGATTACATCAAGGGGCTTGGTGTCAATACCGTGGAACTGCTCCCCATCATGGAGTTCAACGGCAACAACTCCTGGGGATATAACACCAACTTCTACTTCGCCCCCGACAAGGCATACGGTACTCCAGATGATTACCGTCTGCTCGTTGACGAGTGCCACCGACGCGGCATGGCGGTCATCCTCGACATCGTGTTTAACCAGAGCGATGGTCTGCATCCATGGTATCAGATGTATCCTATAGCACAGAACCCGTTTTACAACGGTAACGCACCCCACGGATACAGCGTGCTCAATGACTGGAACCAAGACAATCCCCTCGTGCAGCAGCAGTGGCACGATGCTCTCGCCTACTGGATGGAAGCGTACAACGTGGACGGTTTCCGATTCGACCTCGTGAAAGGTCTGGGCAACAACACAAGCTACGGAGCGACCTACAACGCCGCCACTAACACGTGGAGCGGAGTGACCGATGCCAAGACAAACGCATACAACGCTACCCGAGTAGCCCGCATGAAGACACTCCACGATGCCATGCGAAAAGTAAAACCCGACGCATATTTCATCAACGAAAACCTCGCCACACCCAAGGAAGAGAACGAGATGGCACAAGACGGCGAAATCAACTGGGCAAACATCAACACCGAATCATGCCAGTTTGCCATGGGCTTCTCTTCCAACTCCAACCTGCGCCGCTTCTATGCTCCCGATGACAGCCGCACATGGGGCTCAACCGTCTCATATGCCGAGAGCCACGATGAAGAGCGCATGGCATACAAACAGACACAGTATGGAGCTAATGGCGTAAAAGGAAACATCCCGATGTCAATGCGCCGACTCGGATCTGTGGCAGCTCAGATGCTCATGGTTCCTGGAGCGCACATGATATGGCAGTTCCAGGAATTCGGTGCCGACCAGACCACCAAAAAGACTGACGGCGGCAACAATACCGACCCAAAGAAGGTCATATGGAGCTATCTTGACAACCCTGACCGCACTGGTCTGGCGCAGAACTACCGCGAACTCAACGCCATACGCGCCAATAATCCCCAGCTGTTCAAGCAGGGCGTCAGCACTACAATGCAATGTTCCGCCAACAACTGGGCAAACGGACGTTACATAGCACTTACAGACGGCACCGCCGAACTGTATTGCGTCATCAACCCCAACATATCGGGCAGCCGAGCCATCAGCGTGCCGATGAAGCAGGATGCTTCCAAGTACCAGATACTCTCCAAGAGCTACAATGTAGAACCGCAAATCGGCAATAAGAGCATCACCCTGCCAGCCGGAGCCTACGTGGTGATAGGAACCAAAGATCTCGCCGACAGAGATGAAATCATGATTGACGGCACCGGCAGCAATGTCAACGTCTACGGTGGTGAAGGCTGCATCATCATTGACGGTGCATATGACCACGCCGATGTCTACGACATCAGCGGCAGTCGCACCAACCGCACCGAGTCACTGGCTCCTGGCATCTACGTAGTAGTGGTCGATGGACACTCCTCCAAAGTCGCAGTGCGCTAAAGACATCAAGCCCCCTAAATACATTAAGGTCATTAAAGTACTTAGAGACTTTAATGACCTTAATGTATTTAAATATCTTTATTTAGTCGTCGCAGCGTGTGATATGGGCACCGAGTGCGTTAAGGCGGTTGTCGATATCCTCATAACCGCGATCAATCTGCTCGATGCCGCCGATTACCGAACGTCCCGGAGCTGACATAGCAGCGAGAAGCATAGCCATACCAGCACGTATGTCAGGAGACTTGGTAAATGCAGGGTGCAAGTCAACCTTGTGATCAAGTCCGATGACTACAGCACGGTGAGGGTCGCAGAGTATAATCTGCGCACCCATCTCTATCAGATGGTCCACGAAGAACAAGCGGCTCTCAAACATCTTCTGATGTATAAGCACCGAGCCTGAGCACTGCACGGCAGCCACGAGCATCACGCTCAGCAAGTCTGGCGAGACGCCTGGCCACGGAGCGTCAGCGATGGTCAGCACCGATCCGTCAAGAGCTTTCTCTATCTCATAGCTCTCCTTGGCTGGGATGAAGAGGTCATCGCCCTGCTCCTCCACATCTATGCCGAGACGGCGGAATGCCTCGGGGATGATGCCGAGATTGCGGATGGACACATCGCGGATGGTCAGGCTGCTTCGCGTGATAGCCGCCATGGCTATGAAACTGCCTATCTCTATCATGTCAGGCAACACGGTATGCTCTGCTCCATGGAGCATACCGCCCCCGGTGCCGTGTATGGTCACCAGATTACTCCCAATGCCGTCAATCTCCACACCCATTGCAGTCAGCAGACGGCAGAGTTGCTGGAGGTATGGCTCACAAGCGGCATTGTAGATAGTAGTATCGCCCTGAGCCATCGTGGCTGCCATGATGATATTGGCGGTGCCTGTGACACTCGCCTCATCAAGAAGCATATAGCAGCCTTTCAGTTGCGTTCCTTGCGGCAACGAAAGCTTGTAGGCATGTCGCGAATCGTCATAATCAAGCGACGCTCCAAGGTTAAGCATGCCCTGAATGTGGGTATCGACCTTACGACGACCTATTTTGTCACCTCCAGGTTTGGCAAACCACGCGCTGCCAAGACGGGCAAGTAGCGGACCCACCACAAGTACCGAGCCGCGCAGTCGGGCACAACGGCGAGTGAAATCCTCGCTCTCAAGATATGATGCGTCTATATTTTTTGCGGTGAACGTGTAGTGACCCTTTTCATGGCGCACCACATCCACGCCCATAGCTTCAAGCAGGGCTATGAGATTCACTACATCGCTGATTTCGGGTATGTTCTTTATGTTTACAGGCTGGTCGGAGAGAAGTACCGCGCTGATGACTTGCAGAGCCTCGTTTTTCGCGCCCTGCGGAGTGATTTCGCCACTGAGGGTGTGGCCGCCTTCAATTATAAACTCGCTCATTATATGTATTTTATCACGTAGGGGACGTTCATATTTTGACCACTTCGCACTCAAGGGTTATGCCATAGACATCCTTGACGCGCTGCCGTACCATTTCCTCTAAAGCGAGGATATCGGCAGATGTGGCTGTGTAGCCGTCATTGACCAGCACAAGGGGCTGTTTGGACCATAGGGATGCTCCGCCAGCCCGCATGTCACGGCAACCGGCATGGTCTATGAGCCACGCTGCCGAGAGTTTGACCTCTCCATCAGGCTGACGGAAAGCCGGAGCTTCGGGATTGGCGTCACTGAATGCCTTCCCTATGGTAGCTTCAACCACAGGATTTTTAAAGTAGCTGCCTACGCTACCCACCACGCCTACATCAGGCAACTTGGAACGGCGCATCGCTATCACGGCATCGCGCATGTGCTGAGGGGTAAGCCGCGCTATGTCTCTGACAGCCTCTGCGAGAGCCTTGTAGCCGAGACGCGGGGATGGTGATGCCGACAGACATACATCCACCGCAGTGACTATATACCGCGAAGCATTATTCTCATTCTTAAACATGGAGTGGCGGTAGCCGTAATCAAGCTGCGATGCCGGGATTGTCACCACCGAGCCTGTCTGCTTGTCATAGGCATCCACGGCGATGACCACATCGGCAAGTTCAGCACCGTAAGCACCGACATTCTGCACTGCCGCACCTCCGATATGACCAGGGATGAGCGAAAGGTTTTCCAGGCCCCATAGCCCAAGTCGGCATGTGATGGCAATGATATCGTCAAGCACTACTCCGGCATCGATGTGCATGACCACCTGTCGGAGAGAGCCATCGGCATCCATGACAGGGGTAGCCTGATATGTGCGCATGGATGGGTGCAGAAGGGTCTTATGCAGAGGAGAAGTCACAAACAGCATATTGCTGCCTCCACCTATCACAACAGCATCATCAAGCAGACCCTGCTTCTTCATATGCGGTAAGTCATCAGCTGACGAGAAACAGACCAGCCGATCAACTACAGCTGCAGCCCCCATTGAAGTCATCGGGGCTATGTCTTTGTCAGATACAATCGATACCATAGCGTTGCTTGATGTAGAACAGTACGACATCTGCCACCTGATCCATTGACATCAACGATGTGTTGATGCAGAGATCATAGGTGGCAGCATTGCCCCAGCGGCGGTCAGTGAAGAAATTATAGTATGCCGCACGGATTTTGTTGGTGCGGGCGGCGAGAGCCTTTGCCTCCTGATGGGTCTTGACATCACCACGCTCCATGATGCGGCGCGCGCAGTCCTCGTCAGAGGCATGAAGAAACACATTGACACAACGCGGATGGTCACGCAGTATGTAGTCAGAAGTACGCCCCACAATCACACATGACTCCTTGCGACCGAGCTCGCGGATGTAATCGCTCTGGATGGCATATAGATTGTCATCGCTGATAGCCGACGGGGTAGCATAGAAATTGACCGGTGAATGCCCGAAAGTAAACGACATCACCCCTGACAGAAACGAAGGTGTGCGCTCGTCCTTCGATGCCAGATACTCAGGCGGCATGCCAGCCTGGCGCGCCACATCTATCAAAAGTTCCTTGTCATAGTAGCCTATGCCAAGCCGTGATGCAAGCAGACGCCCGAGTTCACGTCCGCCACAGCCCATCTGCCGACCTATTGTGATAATCAGCGGAGCATCGTCATGTGATGATTGCATGATACTGTATATCTTATTTTTTCTTCTTGAAATAATCGTTGTGTATCTTGATGCCAAACACTATGATGCTTGACACCGTGGTGATGGTGTTGGTCACCACCAAAGGGATGTTTCCGAGCATGAGTCCCTGGATTACAAAGAACACGCTGCCGGCTCCGAGGAGGAGGAAGGTGGGGAGAGCGATTCCGTCGGTCTGTCGGGTGCGTATAGTGTACCACGCCTGAGGAAGATAGCCGAGTACCATACAGATAGCGGCAGTATAGCCGACGATGTTGACAATAAGTTCGTGAGTCATGGTATATAGATGGATTTAAGGTTATGAGAAAAGACAAAAATAGCGAATAAATCGCAAAAGTGCAATATCAACGGCAAGAAGCGATGCGACTGACGATGGCACGTGCCGTAGTCATAGCCGGAGTAGCATTGCCGAGGCGTGTGCGCATCAGGGCATAGCTGCGCTCCATGGCATCGCGCCCGTGGGTTCCTGGCAGCAATTCAGCCAATTCAGCTGCGACACGTTCAGGAGTGCAATGATGAAGAAGCATCTCCGGTATAATCTCCTCGCCCATGATGAGGTTAGGGAGCGTCACATAGGAGATACTGAGCAAGCGGCGCATCAACTCATAGGATATCCGTGATCCGTTGGCACGATAGCATGCCACCTGCGGAGTGCCGACCAAGGCGCACTCCAGCGTAGCGGTGCCCGATGTGACAAGAGCCACCGAGGCAGATGACATCAGTTCGAGCGAAGAATCATAATAGACCGGGATGTCAGGTGTCAGAGACTCATAAAATTCAAGAGGTATGCCCGGAGCTCCGGCAATCACCGGGGTAAGCGACCCTGCAAACATGCCGGCGACCGCCGCCATGACAGGCAGATTGTTACGTATCTCCCCCATGCGGCTGCCAGGCACGAGCGCCAGCAGAGGCATATCTGACACTATAGGCACAAGTTCGGGCAGCGCAGCATCGACCTCCTCGACCGACGGATTGCCCACGTAGGTCACCTTCATGCCATGACGCTCGTAAAAATCCTGTTCGAACGGCAGGATACAGAACACCTCGGTGCAGTAACGGCGTATGCTCTTGACGCGCCACTCCTTCCATGCCCATACCTTCGGTGGAATGTAATAAAACACAGGGATGCCCAGCCTGTGAGCTTCCTTGGCTATCTTCAGGTTAAAGCTGGGATAGTCTATCAGTATGACCGCATCAGGGCGGCAGCGCACGGCATCAATTGCCACCCGCAGATTGGCACGTATATCGGGGAGATGGCGCAGCACCTCGCTGAATCCCATGTAAGCCATGTCGCGGATATGCACCAGTGGCTCCGAGCCGGCAGCCGCCGACATGCGGTCGCCACCGAGAAACGAGAAGCACGCGCCCTCATCGACGCTACGGAGAGCATCGATGAGGGCTGCGGCATGAAGATCGCCGGAGGCTTCTCCGGCAGATATGAAGTAACGCATCAGTGTGATGTCGGTTTGCGACGACGGAGCACCATGGCAGTACGCGAGGGCAGGTAGAGTTTAAGCCACTCTATGCCATGGGGCGAATAGAGGGGGTCAAACTGGGTGATGTGGCTCACGCTCTCGTCGATGTTGTCATAGCCCCCGAAGCGCGGATTGTCGCTTGAGAGCACCACATCATATTCGCCCGAAGGAGCCAGGATGCCGTAGTCGGTAAACGAATTAAACGGACTGAAATTAAACACGAACACCAGATCGCCACGCTTGAATGCCAGCACCTGATCATCATCCTTCTCCCAAAGTTTCTCAATGGGGAGAGCCTGAAAGTTGTAGACATTGCCGATGAGCGAAATCATCGCATTGTCAAAGTTGTTGAGGAACTGGTACTTGAGATCCGTGCGGTCCACAAGATCCCACTGGCGGCGGGCATACTTGTAGCTCCAGCCGTTGCCTTCGCGAGGGAAGTCTATCCACTCGGGGTGACCGAATTCGTTACCCATGAAGTTGAGATAGCCGCCGTTGATGGTGGCGCACGTAGCCAAGCGCATCATCTTGTGCAGAGCCATGCCTCGGGCAACGGTCATGTTGTCGTCACCAACCATCATGTGCCAGTACATCTGATCGTCAATTAGCCAGAAAATCGTGGTCTTGTCGCCCACAAGAGCCTGATCGTGGCTCTCAACGTAGCTGATGGTCTTTTCATCGGCGCGACGGTTGGTAAGCTCCCAGAATATGCTTGTGGGATGCCAGTCCTCATCCTTACGCTCCTTAAGGGTCTTGATCCAGTAGTCGGGGATACCCATAGCCATGCGGTAGTCAAAACCGATGCCGCCGTCCTTGACCGGGATAGCCAGACCAGGCATGCCGCTCATCTCCTCGGCGATGGTGATGGCGCGCGGATTGACCTCGTGTATGAGCTTGTTGGCGAGAGTCAGATACGTGATGGCGTTGGTGTCCTGACCGCCGTTGTAGTAGTCGGCATAGCTGCCGAATGCCTGCCCGAGACCATGGCTATAGTAGAGCATCGAGGTCACACCGTCGAAGCGGAAACCGTCGAAATGGTATTCCTCAAGCCAGTATTTGCAGTTGGAGAGGAGGAAATGCAGCACCTCGTTTTTGCCGTAGTCGAAGCAGAGAGAGTCCCAAGCCGGATGTTCGCGGCGGTGGTCACCGTAGAAATACTGGTTATAGCTGCCGTCAAGACGCCCGAGACCTTCGTTCTCGTTTTTCACAGCATGGCTGTGCACGATGTCCATGATGACGGATATGCCCATCTCATGAGCCTTGTCAATCAGGCTTTTGAGATCCTCTGGAGTGCCGAAGCGCGATGATGCAGCATAGAAGTTGCTGACATGGTAGCCAAACGAGCCATAGTAGGGATGCTCCTGTATAGCCATGATCTGGATGGCGTTGTAGCCGTCCTTGGCGATGCGCGGGAGCACCAGGTCGCGGAACTCGGCATACGAGCCTACGCCCTCGGTCTGCTGCGCCATGCCTATGTGGCACTCATATATAAGGAGCGGACGTGTGTCGGGGACAAACTTCTTGACTTTCCACTTGTACGCTTTCTCCGGCTCCCATACCTGGGCGGAAAATACGTGGGTCACCTCATCCTGCACCACTCGTGTGGCATAAGCCGGGATGCGTTCGCCCTCGCCGCCGTCCCAGCGCACTATCATCTTGTAGAGGTCGCCGTGGTTTATGGCATCGGCAGGCAGTTTCAGCTCCCACACCCCGTTGTCAAGGCGTTTGAGGCGGTATTTTAGGTATTCCTTCCAGCGCGAGAAGTCGCCGATGAGGGTGATTTCAGTGGCGTTTGGAGCCCATTCGCGGAACACCCATCCGCCTTTTTCAGTGCGGTGGAGTCCGAAATAGTTATATGCGTTGGCAAACTGGTCAAGCGTCTTGCAGGTAGAGGTCAGTTCGCGTTCCTTGTTCACCGCATCGTTATGTCGTCCCTCTATCGCGTCAGAGAACGGCTCGAGCCAGGGGTCATTCTTGATGATGTTAAGTTGTTTCATTATTATCAGTCAGAGTGGATTTTTGTTTTGGGGGTTTGGTGTTATGGGGGATGGGATGTTTGTATCTGTATCAGATTTTAAGGTGAGATGTGTTATAAATCAAGCATGCAAAGCGCATGTTTCAGCAAAGATAATGAAACATGCCGTGCATAGCAATGTTTTTACCGTTTTTTTCAAAAAAATTTCAGTGCAAAGATTTCAATAGCATGTTAAATGGGACGTATATGGATGGATGAGTGACAGATTATTTGGGGATGAGCGAGAAAATCGGTAAATTTGCCACAATTTACAGTAACTATCTACAAATTTCTAAGGTACATTTCACATGGTCAACCAACTCAGGAGTCACACAAGCACCCACGGACGCCGCATGGCGGGAGCCCGCGCGCTCTGGCGTGCCAATGGCATGAAAGAGGAGCAGATAGGCAAACCGATCATAGCCATCGTCAATTCGTTCACACAATTCGTCCCCGGACACACCCATCTCCACGAGATTGGCCAGGAAGTCAAGAAAGAGATAGAGAAGCTCGGCTGCTATGCTGCCGAGTTCAACACCATCGCCATTGATGACGGCATCGCAATGGGTCATGACGGCATGCTTTATTCGCTGCCCTCGCGTGACCTGATAGCCGACTCGGTGGAGTACATGGTCAATGCTCACAAGGCTGACGCTATGGTGTGCATCAGCAACTGCGACAAGATCACCCCTGGAATGCTGATGGCAGCAATGCGCCTCAACATCCCCGCGATATTCGTGTCTGGCGGTCCTATGGAGGCTGGCGATGTGGACGGCCGCAAGGTGGACCTCATAGACATAATGATAGAGAGCGCGGACGAGACCGTAGGCGAGAAAGCTGTGGAACGTCTCGAGAAGGACGGCTGCCCCACATGCGGCTCATGCTCGGGCATGTTCACTGCCAACTCTATGAACTCGCTCAACGAAGCCATCGGCCTGGCGCTCCCCGGCAACGGCACCATCGTAGCTACTCACATCAACCGCAAAGAGCTCTTCAAGAAAGCCGCCAAGCAGATAGTAGACAATGCCTACGCATATTATGAGCGCGGCGACGAGAGCGTGCTGCCGCGCAACATCGCCACACGCCAGGCGATGCTCAACGCCATGACCCTCGACATAGCGATGGGCGGAAGCACCAACACCGTGCTGCATCTGCTCGCCGTTGCAAATGAAGCAGGCGCCGACTTCACCATGGCTGACATAGACATGCTCTCGCGCAAGACCCCTGTGCTGAGCAAGGTCGCCCCCAACTCACACTATCATATCGAGGATGTCAACCGTGCAGGCGGCATCCTGTCTATCATGAAGATACTCGCCGACAACGGACTTGTCGACACGGCTGTCAACCGCGTGGACGGCATGACCCTCCAGCAGGCTATAGACCGCTACGCCATCGGCGGCAAGGACTATACCGATGAGGCTGACGAACTGTGGCGCAGTGCCCCCGGTCGCAAACACACGACCGAGATGGGCTGCCAGAGCGCATATTACAGCGAGCTTGACACCGACCGCGCCAACGGATGCATCCGCGACATGGAGCACGCCTATGTCAAGGACGGCGGCTTGGCAGTGCTCAAAGGCAACATCGCCCTTGACGGCTGCGTGGTCAAGACTGCGGGCGTTGACGAGAGCATATTCAAGTTCTCAGGTCCGGCGAAGGTATTTCACAGCCAGGACGAGGCTGTCGACGGCATCCTCCGTGACAAGGTAAAGAGCGGCGACGTGGTAGTCATCACCTACGAGGGACCCAAGGGAGGTCCCGGCATGCAGGAGATGCTCTACCCCACCAGCTATATCAAGAGCAAGCATCTCGGCAAGGAGTGCGCCCTGATTACCGACGGACGTTTCTCAGGCGGCACATCGGGGCTCTCCATCGGTCACATCTCTCCCGAAGCTGCTGCCGGAGGCAACATCGCCTTGGTGCGTGACGGCGACATCATCGACATCGACATCCCGGGTCGCAGCATCTCCGTGCGCATCTCCGACGAGGAACTCGCCGCGCGTCGCGCCGAGGAGGAAGCCTACGGCAAGGATGCCTTCACTCCACGAGGACGCGACCGCCATGTGAGCCGCGCACTGCGCGCCTACGCATCGCAGGTGACATCTGCTGACAAGGGCGGTGTCAGAAGCATAGATTAACAGTAAATCATCATACATTATAATATGAGCGAAAAAATAACAGGAGCGGAAGCACTGATACGCGCCCTCATCGATGAGGGTGTTGATACAGTGTTCGGTTATCCCGGCGGAAGCATCATGCCGGTCTACGACAAGCTCTTTGACTATACCGACCGGCTTCGCCACCTGTTGGCGCGCCACGAACAGGGCGCAGTACACGCCGCCCAGGGTTATGCCCGTGCATCGCACCGCACTGGTGTCGTGATAGCGACATCAGGTCCTGGAGCCACAAACCTCGTCACCGGTGTCAGCGATGCCATGATGGACTCGACTCCCTTAGTGGTGATCACCGGACAGGTAGCCACAGGTTTTCTCGGCAAAGATGCCTTTCAGGAAACTGATGTGGTAGGTGTTATGCTCCCCATAACCAAATGGGCTGTGCAGATACGCCGCCCTGAGGATGTCGCACCTGCAGTTGCCCGTGCTTTCTACATCGCTTCATCAGGACGTCCCGGACCAGTGCTTCTTGATTTCGCAAAGGATGCCCAGACATCGCTGACCGAATATCACTTCGAGCCGTGCAAATTCATACGCAGCTATGATCCCGACCCTGTAGTTGACGAGGCAAAGGTTGCAGAAGCAGCAAGCCTCATAAATTCGGCTGAACGTCCGATGATATTATCCGGTCACGGAGTAATGCTCTCGCATGCCGAAAAAGAGCTTGTCGAACTCGCCGAGAAAGCCCATATACCTGTGGCATGCACCATGCTCGGACTCTCAACTATACCGAGTGCCCACCCCCTCTACAAAGGCATGCTCGGCATGCACGGCAACATAGGTCCCAACGTCAACACCAACCGTGCCGACCTGATAGTGGCTGTAGGCATGAGGTTTGACGACCGCGTGACCGGCGATGTGGCTAAATACGCCCCAAATGCCAAGATAGTACACATCGACATCGATGCATCGGAGTTTGACAAAACAGTTCGCACCCATACACATATCCACGGTGACGCGAAAAAGGTGCTTCGTGCCTTGATTCCGCAGGTCAATCCCGCCATACGCCATGACTGGACCGCCTCTTTCGACCGACATAACGACGTGGAGCGCGAGAAAGTTATCTTGCGCGAGGTGCAGCCCGAGAGTCCTACCGGTCCGATGCTCATGGGAGAAGTCGTCAGCCAGGTATCGGAAGCGTTCGGCAACAAAGCCATCGCTGTGACCGATGTGGGTCAGAACCAGATGTTCGGCGTACGTTACTCACGCTTCACCGAGACTGACAGCATTATCACCTCCGGAGGTCTCGGCACCATGGGCTTCGGTCTGCCCGCAGCCATCGGAGCCAAGATAGGCGCCCCTGACCGTCAGGTGGTGCTCTATGTCGGCGACGGCGGACTCCAGATGACCCTCCAGGAGTTGGGTATGATAATGGAGTATAATGTCGGCGTGAAAATCGTGCTTCTCAACAATAACTTCCTCGGCAACGTGCGCCAGTGGCAGTATCTCTTCTTCAACGGCCGCTACAGCGCGACCCCGATGCTCAATCCTGACTTCGTGGAAATCGCTGCCGCCTATGGCATCAAGGGAGAGGACGTGTCGGACCGCTCCGAACTCGCCGGAGCCATCCGCCGCATGGCAGAGCATGACGGTGCTTATCTGCTCAATGTCAACATCGACCCGACGGACATGGTGTTCCCCATGACCCCCGGCGGTGCAGGAGTGGACGAGATACTCCTCAACGAGAAAGACCATTACGTACCCGAAGACTAAAGCCGACCATCATGGACAACCAATTATATACCATCACTGTTTTTACAGAAAACCAGGTAGGTCTGCTCAACCAGATTTCTATCATATTCACACGCCGCTGCCTCAACATCGAGAGCATGACTGTCAGTGCATGCTCCATCCACGGTGTGCACAAGTTCACCATCACCTGTCGCAGCAACCGCGCCATGATGGAGCACGTGGTCAAGCAAATCGAACGCCGCATAGACGTGCTGCGGGCTTTCCTCCACACTGACGATGAACTCGTATATCAGGAAGTGGCTCTATACAAAGTGCCCACCGACCGTCTGCTCAAAGAGGGACACCTCGAGGGCATCATCCGCCGCAACGGCGCACGTGTGCTTGAAATCACCGACGAATACACCATATTCGAGAAGACCGGACACAAAGCGGAGACCGAACGCTTATTTGAAGAACTTAAGGAGTTCGGCATCCGCCAGTTTGTCCGCAGCGGACGTGTGGCAGTCACCAAGAACAAGACCGAGTTTGTTGACCTGTTCCTCAAAGAGCAGCAGCTACGCAAACTGCGGCTTGAAGCAAACGAATAACCTGATAAGATATGGCATCTCTTCCGACATTTCTCAAGACCGATTATTTCCTTACGGCAGCCGAGTGCAACGCCGAGAGCGAACTGGCTCTCAGCACCCTTGTGCGCCATATAATCGAAAGCGCCACCGAGCATGCCAACCGTCTCAACGTCGGGTATTCGCGTCTGGCGGAGACGGGCATCGCATGGGTGCTCAGCCGCCTGGCATTGGAAATGAAGCGCATGCCTCGGGTCAACGAACGATTCTCGCTCGAGACCCGCGTGACAGGCATAGACCGCCACTCGTCTGACCGACTGTTTGAAATCACCGATGCCGACGGCAAGCAGCTCGGCATGGCGCGCACCGTGTGGGTGGCACTCGACATCGTCAACCGCAAACTTGCCGACCTCTCGATGCTCAAGGAGCTTGCCGCCATCGCCGCCCCCTACTCCCCGGCATGCGCACCGCCCAAACGGTTGAGGATGCAGAAAGAGCCTGACCAGTCAAAGGAAATCAGCGTATGGTACAGCGACCTTGACATCAACCGTCATCTCACCACCACGCGGTATATCGACTTCATGACCAGCGCTTTTGACATGGAGTGGCATGACCGCAACCGCATCAGCCGCCTTGACGTGGTATTTATGCGCGAGACACTGCCCGGCGGCTCAGTCACACTTTCCACTACCGCCCTGTCAGACCACGAAGTGCAGCTCGACATCAGCCAGAACGGCGAAGCCCATGTGCTCGGTCAGTTTACCTACGAGCCACGTCAATGATTTCCACGACAAAGGCTGCTTGATGATAAAATATCAGACAAACCGCGCGAATATGCGATAAATTGCAACAAGTTTGTGCGTATGTCAAGATATTTGTTTAACTTTACACCCGTTTTAGGAAGCAAATAACATTTTATTCATAATCCAATAGACATTATGGCAAAATTGAATTTTGGCGGCGTTGAAGAAACCGTCATCACACGCGATGAATTCCCCTTGGAAAAAGCACGCGAAATCCTCAAGAACGAAACTATCGCAGTGCTCGGTTATGGCGTACAGGGTCCCGGCCAGAGCCTCAACCTCCGCGACAACGGATTTAACGTAATAGTAGGCCAGCGCGAAGGCAAGACCTATGACAAGGCTGTGGCTGACGGATGGGTTCCCGGCGAAACACTCTTCAGCATCGAAGAAGCATGCGAGCGCGGCACCATCATCATGTGCCTCCTCTCTGATGCCGCCGTCATCTCAGTTTGGCCCACCATCAAGAAATACCTTACAGCCGGCAAGGCTCTCTACTTCTCTCACGGTTTCGCCATCGCTTGGCAGGACCGCACAGGCGTAGTTCCTCCCAAGGATGTCGACCTCATCCTCGTTGCCCCCAAGGGTTCAGGCACATCACTCCGCACCATGTTCCTCGAAGGCCGCGGACTCAACTCAAGCTACGCCGTAGAGCAGGACTACACCGGTCACGCACTCGAGCGCACACTCGCCCTCGCTATCGGTATCGGCTCAGGCTACATCTTCGAGACCACATTCAAGCGCGAAGCCTACAGCGACCTCACCGGCGAACGCGGTTCGCTCATGGGCGCAATCCAGGGCCTCCTCCTCGCCCAGTACGAAGTGCTCCGCGAAAACGGACATACACCCTCTGAAGCATTCAACGAGACCGTAGAGGAACTCACACAGTCACTCATGCCCCTCTTCGCAGCCAAAGGCATGGACTGGATGTACGCCAACTGCTCTACCACCGCACAGCGCGGCGCACTCGACTGGATGACACCCTTCCACGATGCCATCAAGCCCGTCGTAGAAAAACTCTACGCAAGCGTGGCATGCGGACAGGAAGCCCAGAACTCCATCGATTCCAACTCCAAGCCCGGCTATCGTGACGGCCTTGAAGCAGAGCTCAAAGCCCTCCGCGAAAGCGAAATGTGGCAGGCAGGCGCAACCGTCCGCGGTCTCCGCCCCGAAAACAACTGATAACCCCAACCCCACCATACCCACGGAGGGCATCGCACCAGCGATGCCCTCCGTCCTTTTATACCCCTACCCCAAGCAATAGCACCCCTACCTCGTGTACGTTGTCGCGTACGTTGTCCGGCCCGGACACCCTACAC
>LUJR01000002.1:15716-75424 GCA_001689515.1 Bacteroidales bacterium M7 | reverse complement strand
GAGTCGTTTTTTGAGGTGGTGCCACCAGGAATCGAACCGGGGACACAAGGATTTTCAGTCCTTTGCTCTACCAACTGAGCTATGGCACCATCCGTTGTCCGTTTTGTTGTTTGGACGGTGCAAATTTAGGGACTTTATTTGGATTTTGCAATAGTTGGGGTGCTTTTTGTGCTATTTTTGTTTGTGGAGGGGTGTTTGAGGGGTGGGGCTTGCTATTTAGGGGATGCAGATTGTCGGGGATTTGCTGCTTGGGATGGCTGTCGCGAGGTTGTGGTGGAGGATGGGGTTTCGTTGTCTTTGTTGAAGAAGATGTAGCCGGCGCTGAAGATGCCGAGCATCACGAGCATGGCTGCCTGGAAGGTCCACATGACTACGGTGAAGGCTGCTGCGTCCGACTGGTCGATGCCGAAGAGTGACAAGGCGAACATCACTGCGAGGTTCCATGGTCCGAGTCCGCCGTTGGAGGGGACTGCCATGCTGAACGAGCCGAACACGAATGCTACGAGACCCGGGACGAGTCCGTATGCCATGCCGGGCTGGTGCATGAGTTCGCGTGTGAAGGGGAATGCGTAGAAGCAGACGTAGGTTTCAAGGAAGTAGCAGGTCCAGATACCGATGGTGAGGATGAGGTACATGCCGCGCCCCTTCATGGTAAACAGCACCTTGAAGCCGTCCCACATGCGGTCGATGCCGTCGTCCACATTTTCAATGACACGATAGTGGCGGCAGAAATGGAGCACAGTCCACAGGCAACCGACTACCGCAGCCACGATACACCACGTCCATGGGTCGGTCAGCACGCTCTTGATATCACGTCCCACGGCATAGTGATCGGCAAAGCTGACGAGCGCCGGCTGCGCCACGATGACAGCCACGAGTGTGATGAGCATCACCATCACAGCGTCGGATGACCTGTCGCCCAGATCCGTTCCCCCCACTTTCAGGAAAGAAGCATGCTCTCGGCGCGTGACATATATGCACCGCCATGCTTCTCCCAAGCCGGAGAATATAAGGTTGAGGGCATATGCTCCGAATATCGACACGCTTTCGGCTGTAACCGTCATGCGCGGTATGCCTACTCCGCGGAGCTGGATGCCCCACCGTATGCCTCTGATGATATGTGAACACATTGTGATGACCATCATCAGCACTATCCAGCGGTAATCGCATCCGTGGCGTATGGTCTCGACCATGGAGTGGAGGTTCACTCTGTGGAGTAGCCACAGCACAAGAGCCACCGAGACTCCAAGCGGCAGGATGAATTTCAGTCCGTAACCGGCATATTTGCGGAGCTCAGCCAAACGAGCCGCTTCTGACAGTGTCGGCTTGTGGGCGGTTGATGTTATTTTGTTATCTGGCTGCATATACAATTAAACACAGCCATAGCCCACAGTGTTTTACAGAAAAAAGCTATCTTTGTACACCACAACAATTCACCACACCGATGGACCGCTATAACCAGACCGACAAATTCGCCCGCGTAATGGCATTTGTCATCGTGCTGACAGCCGTTTGCATTACCTTCCTTCCGTTTCTCGGATGCGCTCCGTTCTTCACCAAGGGGGAGCCTCGGGAGGCTGTCGTGGCTCTGTCCATGCTTAAGTCGGGTGACTGGATACTGCCGATCAGCAACGGTGATGTCATCCCCTACAAGCCCCCTTTTCTGGCGTGGTGCATCGCCATCATCAGCCTGATTACGGGTGGGGTGAGTGAATACACCTCACGTCTGCCGTCAGCCATCGCTCTCATAGTCATGGTTGTGGCAGGTTACCGCTTCTGGAGCCGCCGTCTCGGCATACGTGTTGCCATGATAGGCGCAGTGGTCACTTTTACTTGCTTTGAGGTGTACCGCGCAGGCTTCGCGTGTCGTGTCGACATGGTGCTCACCATGTTTATCGTCACCGGGATGTATTCGCTCTACACATGGGCGATGGAGCGCAATATGCACCGTCTGCCGTGGGTGGCTATTTTGCTGCTGAGTTGCGGCACTCTGACCAAAGGTCCGGTAGCCATAGTGCTGCCGTTGCTCGCGGTGTGGATAGCGGTATTGCTATGCGGCTACCGTCTGTGGAAATGCACATGGAAGATGGCAGTGGTGGCTCTGCTGGCTCTCATCATCCCTGCGCTGTGGTATGTGGCAGCGTGGGAGCGTGGAGGTCAGGAGTTTCTTGATCTGGCGATAGAGGAGAACTTCGGACGCATGACCGGTACCATGTCCTATGACTCGCATGTCAATCCCTGGTGGTACAATCTCATCACACTCCTCGGCGGTCTTGCACCTTACACGCTGTTGCTGGTGATTTTCGTGGTGAGCCTGCTGATGCCTCAGCTTCGCCACTCGGTCAAGGGCGGCTTCTACCGCTGGCGCACAGCCGACAATGCCCGCTTCTTCATGTTCATAGCTCCCTTGGTGGTCCTCATATTCTACTGCTTCCCATCGAGCAAGCGCAGCGTCTATCTGCTGCCGATGTATCCCTTCCTTGCCATGCAGATAGGTCTGCTGGTGATGTGGTGCGCCCGTAAAGCTGGAGGAGTGGTCAAGTCATTTACCGGGACTGTCTGCGTACTTGCCATTGTAGCATCGGTGGCATTCTGCCTGTTACACATATCTGCATTCACTTCTCAGTTTACTCCGGGTCTTTCCATCCGCACCATGCAGTCCATCGGGGGCTTGATGGCTCCGGCGGCGTGGTGGAAGTGGGGGCTTGTGATGCTATCAGGTCTTGTCGGCATCATAGTGTTCGTCCAGCTCTTCAGGGCAGGGGCTTCCACTGCCACAGTGGGGATGTGCGGAGTGATGGTGACCCTTTACATGGCTTTCGGAGGCGTATATCAGCCTGCTGTGATATCCTATAAGTCTGACCTCCCGATGGCACGTGATCTTGATCGGTTGCAGCCCAAGGGGGAGATATTTTCATTTGTCGTCACCGACATGTTGCGCTTCTTCACCGCAGATTTCTATGTCGGCGACCGTATCGTGCCGTTCAGTTATGAAATGTCGCCGGCTACAGGTCTGATGCTCATAGGCGATGATGACGTATGGGAGTTCCATCGTCAGTGGGACGGCAAAGTTGCGCTGACCGACACTGTGGCTCAATGGTCAAAAAAGAGCTGTGATATAGGCCAGCCGGTCACTCTCTACCGCTATGTGATAGATGACGCTCCGCGACGGGTGGCTCGTCAGGAGAGCCTCCCGATGGATGCCCCTGCGCCATCGTCCGTAAAGCCTGTCAAAACGACCCAACCCAAGGCTGCAACAACAGCCGTCGCTCCTCTGCCGCCAGCAAAGGCTGATTCGGTGAAGCGCACAGCTGTGGCAACCAAAAAAGACTCTACCGCAGTTCCAGCGGTGCCTGTCGAGAAGAAAGTATCTCAGTCAGCTACGGAGAGCAAGCAGGCAAAACCTGATGCCTCTCAGACACCTGTGACGGAGATTCCTGACTCCCCGACAGCAGTACAATCAGAAAATAATAATCCAAAGACACATATATCACAATGAAAATCGCAATCATAGTAGCCATGCAGAAGGAGCTTCATCTCCTGCTCGGTCGCATGGGGCATGACATCAGGCTCGTAACATTTGAAGACCATCCTTACTACTTCGGTACACTGGGGGGGCATAATATCATTGCCACCACATGTGGCATAGGCAAGGTCAATGCCGCCCTCGCCACTGATACGCTTATACGCAATTTCTCTCCCGAGCTTGTCATCAACACAGGCGTGGCAGGAGGCGTTGGTGCCGACGGGGTGAAGGTGCTCGATGTCGTGTGGGGTGAGCGTGTCGCATACCATGACGTGTGGTGTGGCCCCGGTACCCGTTGGGGAGAAGCCGCCGGATGCCCTCTTTACTTCCATAGCGATGACTCGCTGATCGCTCCCGGTACATTGGAGCATATCCCGTCGCTGCGCAAAGGTCTCATCTGTTCGGGCGACATATTCGTGTCGCGTACTGAAGAGGTTGATGCCATCCGCAGCCGTTTCCCCGAAGTGCTTGCCGTAGACATGGAGTCAGCCCCAATAATGCAGACATGTTATAAGCACAATATCCCTGTCATGGTGGCGCGTGTCATCAGTGACACCCCCGGGAGCGACGACAACATATCCCAATATGAGAGTTTCTGGGAGGATGCTCCGCGCGAAAGCATGGATGCCATCAACACCATTCTTGAGAATATATCACCCAAATCCTGACAACATACACGCATGCCATGGAAAAGATAGACAGTTTCAAGGTCAACCACACCGACCTGCTGCGAGGCATATATGTTTCACGTAAGGACACTACCCCCTCGGGCGATGTCATCACTACATTTGACATACGCATGATAGAGCCTAACCGCATGCCACATATCCCCGGACCTGCCATACATGCCATGGAACATCTCGCTGCCACTTATCTTCGCAACGACCGCGAGTGGGGCAGCCGCATCGTCTACTGGGGTCCTATGGGATGCCTCACGGGCAATTATCTTATCATACAGGGCGACCTTGAGCCGCGAGATATCCTCCAGCTTGTGCGTCGTACCATGGCGTATGTAGCTATGTATGAAGGTCCTATACCCGGAGCCACGCCACGTGACTGCGGCAACTACACCTTCATGGATCATCAGGGGGCACGGATGATAGCCCGCAAATATCTCGAGGAGGTGCTTGCCGACCCGACTGACGCGAATTTCAACTATCCGACAGATTGAAAGATCTCAAGCCACGCAAGGGTGCTTTGTATCTCCAAAGGCTCATCGCTGAGGGAGAACATGAGCATCAGGATTTCAAGTACTCCGTAAGCGATGCCCGCAAGATAGCACGTTCCATCTCCGCGTTTGCCAACAACGGAGGCGGACGTCTGCTTATCGGGGTGAAAGACAACGGTGTGATCGCAGGTGTGCGCAACGAGGAAGATCTATATGTCGTGGAGACTGCCGCAGCTATCTACTGCCGCCCATCGCAGCAGATTGAGTTTGCCGCCTATCGTGCCGATGGCGGAGAGGTGGTGTTCATCGCAGAGATTGCCGAGAGCGATGACAAACCGGTCTCCGTGGCGGAGGCAGATGGCACACTCAGAGCATATTACCGAGTCAAGGATGAGAATATCGCTGCGTCTGCCCTAATGGTGGAGAGCTGGAGCAGCCAACGTCAGATCGAAACTTCTGTGTTGAGGCTGACGGATGCCGAAACGACATTGCTGCGGCGTATGGAGACGTGTGACACTGTGACCCTTGATGATTACATGAAGCTGGCTCACTGCTCGCGCCGTATGATGGAGATGTCGGTATCGCGCCTTCTGTCGATGGGGATAGTCCGCATGGTGTATGACGGACACCAATGGGTGCTTTCTAAACAATAGGATGTGGTAGGGCGTTAGCTTTATGGATTTATAGAAAGGATGGAATTTCTCATGTCACATTCAGATACTGACAACGAACTGATCAATCGCCGTCTCCCATCTGACGATGTCGAATATCCTCAGGTGGCTTATGTCAACGGCAAGTGCATAAATATAGTAGCTGATCTCTGGCACACTCCTGAAGGTGTAGACTGGAAATCAGGTGCTGTCACACGCAGCAACGAGGAGGCTTGTATGATAGCCGCTACATCAATGTGGCTGCGATGGCGCGGCAAGATGATGGAGGCTGGCAGGGAAGCTGCTTCGCCTAATTTTGTCATATCTGCATCGCACTCTCCCATATGGGACAATTTCTCGCGCTTGTGGAACATCGAGATGCGCTCGCCATCGGAAGCGGCTGACGGAAGTGACACAGAGCAGCTTGTCGCTCTGTGTGATGACGACACGATCTGTGTGATCCATTCTGTCAATTGTCAGGGTGATAGGGACGTGGACGGTCTGCAGTCTCTTGACAGTGCCGTAAGCCGTCTTAACGCCCACAAGCCGTATGCAATTCCCATCCATATTGACGCCGGGGATGCGGGGCTGGTGCTTCCATTCATATCTCCACAGCTGCTTTGGGATTTCCGTCTGCCCAACGTCATGTCGATATCGGCTTATTGCCCATGTGACTCGCAGACTTTTCCAGGGACAGGATTCGTATGCTGGCGTGATTGTCGGTGTGTACCCGACGGCATGTTGTTTTCAGTCAATTATCTCGGCACGGAGGTCAACCAGATCGGCCTTAACTTCTCACGCTCTACTGATGGGCTGCTTAATTATTATTCGCGTTACGTGCGCCTGGGACGCGAGGGCATACGTCAGGCTGTGTTAGCACAGAACCACTGAGTTATTATTATAAGGTAAAAGCCCAATGCTGTTAGATTAGCAATGTGCCGATTTTCTCGCGGTGTTAACCGCGAGGGGAGGAGTAGCCACATGCAAGCAAGCCTTTAGGCTTGTGAAGCTTGTGGAAAACGGATTGCAGGTAAAACAGGCAGCTACGCCGCCGGAATATGGTGGGATGGCATATGACCACAAGCTGCGCAGCCCTGACGGTCTGCTTGCATGTGGCTACTGCTCCCTTCGCGGCTCTGCCGCGAAATCCTTCCAGACATCCATTTGGTTATTTGCGGCCGAAATCGGCTGGGATTTCGCCCCACGATGGGGTGTCCCACGTGAGTATGCGGTTGTGGCGCGGATGGTTGCGTAGCCATGTGAGGGCACGTTCTATCAGTTCGCGTATTTTTGCATTTTGCTGAGTAGGGGCGATGGTGGTCTTTACAGCCATGTTTCTTACCCACGCACGGGCGGTGCGGCTGTCGCTGTATACAGGCATGGTCAGTCCGCGCTGGTCAAGCCATGCCAGTCCGTGCACCAGTGCCAGAAATTCGCCCATGTTATTGGAGCCGCCTTGCAGCGGACCAACGCGAAACAGTTCGGCTCCGGTCTTGACATCGACACCACGGTATTCCACGGGACCGGGGTTGCCAGAACAGGCGGCATCCACAGCTATGGCGTTGGTCTCTATCTCGGGGATTGCTTCGTAATTGACACTGCCGCTTATATGGCTGCCGATGGAGCGTATGATGGCAGCCGCTTCATGCGGATCGCCACGGTAGGCGGCTATCGCTTCTTCTTGGCTCGGATAGCTCTTGTAGCGGGCGTTGGGGAAACCTTCGATCTGTAGCTGGCATTCTGCCCATGAGTCAAATACTCCGGTGTGGTGGCCGTTCCACACCACATAGAATTTTTTGCGGGGTGATGACATGTCAGGAAAGGGTCAGATAAAGGTTGATGTCTAATGCGCGGATGCCTGTCTTCTCGCCAATTTCCTCGTTGACGAGTTTGCCGAGAAAGAGATATGCGGCTTTGCGCAGTCCAGGAAGCAGTTTGAGGGCATTGTGCACTCCGTCGCAGGTGCATACCGATGTCAGCATGGTCATTAGAGTGTTGCTTAAAGCCATGGCACATGTGCGTGGCACCGCGCTGCCGGCATGTATGTAGCAGGCACGCCAGCCGTCGGGACGTCGGCATTTGTTGCTGTCGGCGCGGGCAAGGTCTATCGGTTGCATGGACGGGAACGGAGACATGCCGCGGTCTGTAAGGTCAAAGGTGAGGACTCCGCGCTTGAGTAGCATCGCCTCCTCGCTGTCGATGGTGTATGATGAGTCGGATGTCGGAGTGGCTATGATGACATCGGCTGTGTGCAATGCACCGGAGATTACGCGTGGATGCATGGCGGATGTTATAAGCGAAGCTCCGAGCTCGCGCGAAGCGTGGCGCAGGCTGTATACGTCGTTGTCAAACATCCTCACTATCGCCCCCATGCCGGTGGCAGTGCGTGCTGCCGACACAGCGGCTATGCCTGAGCCGAGTATGACCACCTCGCAGGGATTGATGCCTGCGATGCCACCGAGAAGGATGCCTTTGCCGTGCTCGGAGTCTGCGAGTAGCGACGCAGCCATTGCCATGGCTGCCCGTCCGTCTATCTCTGCCAAGATGTCGGCAAAGGGACGATGCCCATGCTCATCTTCTATGAGGTCAAGGGCGATAGCTACTGTATGCTTCTCCATCAGAGCCTTTATATATTCCTTGCTGACGAGCTCGGTAGACAGCAGGGTGAGCAGCAGCGACCCTCGGCGCAGATGGCGCACGTCAGGCATGTCGAGAGGCGACAGGTGGATGACAATCTCGCATTGGAGGGCTTCACTGCGGCTTACCACATCGCATCCTGCCCGCAGATACTGATTGTCGGTGTAGTGTATCGGTGCGGAGGCTCCACTCTCTATCTTGACGCGGAAACCTCGCTCGATCAGACGGCTCGCACCCTCAGGGGTGAGCGGAAAGCGGCGTTCGCCTTCGTGGCGGCAGGCTGGCACACCTATGGTGAATCCGCGTGACGCTGTAGCCACCGATGCGGGTTGCTCAAGCGGAGTATACTCTGATGAGGTCATTGACAAGGGGTATTTGAGGTGCTGGGAAGTCCCAGTTGAGCTAAAAAACGGTCTACACTGTGGCGTATCTGGAGCATGTCCTCAAGCTGGTCGGATGGAAACCTGTGTTGCGCGAGGGAGTAGTGGGGCATGCGCTTTGCGAGGGCTTCGGTTATATAGACCTTCAGCTCATCGTCGGTCATGCCGGCTATAAGCGGGCGTTTGGCTCTGCCATGGCACAGACGGCGGTGCAGGGCATCTATGGTAGCATCAAGCAACACTGTGGTGCCTGTTGAGTTCATTACCGCCATGTTGTCAAAAAAGCATGGTGTGCCTCCGCCGCAAGCCACTATCACATCCTCAAAGCTGCTTACCTCCTCGAGCATGGCTTTCTCAATCTGGCGGAAGCCGTCTTCGCCACGTTCGGCAAATATTTCGCGGATGGTCTTGCGGTATCGGTTTTCGATGTATGTGTCAAGGTCTATGAACGTAAGCCCTGTGGCTCGTGACAATGCATATCCGAGGGTGGATTTGCCACTGCCCATGTAGCCTATGAGGAATATCGGTTTCATGCTGTAACAGGTTATATCAGCCCCAGCTCCACAGCCACGGCTACGCGCTCTATGATGGCGTCTTTGTCATCCTTGTCGGGGCGGAAATCGCTTTTGAGGTTGACTCCGAAGAAACGTCCGAACAGTTGCCAGAAATTGGCTCTGAACGACCCTAAGAATGCTTTCAGGATATTGTATGATGATTGGTTTGTCTCGCGCCGGATGAGTTTCAGCAGCATCTGTGCCTGTCCGCGTGTGAATTTTTTGAGCACTGGCTTGTATTGCTCGAACACTTCGCCCTCCATGCGCTTGAGGTGGTCTTCGCGCATCTTGGCATCAGGGATGGTTTCGATGTATTCATATGTCTCCACAAGTGTCTCGCTGATGAGCTTGGCATAGGGGAGGGTCTTTTTGACATCGCGCACAGTGCGCCAGTAAAACTCTTCATGCTTCTTGTTTTTGAATTTCAGTGGCGGAAACACTGTGACCTCGTTGAGCACGAGCATCTTGGTTTCTTCGCCGTCGATATCGGTGTAGTAGTAGCCTTTGAGACCGCGTATGCGGCCATCGCCTGGGTCTGGAATCTCTGACATCAGAGGTTCGGGCTGGAGCGCATTGTCGGCTGCCGCGTGGGTCAGAGCCGCCAGCAGTAGAGAGAGTGCCAGTATGACATTGCGTTTCAGCATCGGGTGAGGGGTTTATGGTTTCTCCCCAGGCTCATGGGGCTTGGGCGGGTAGTCGAGGGTGTAGTGCAGTCCGCGTGACTCGTGGCGTTCCTTGGCTTGGCGCATGATGAGGTAGCCCACGTTGATGATGTTGCGTAGTTCGCAGATTTCGCGTGAGGCTTTTGACTGCTTGAACAGCTTCTCGGTCTCCTCATAGAGGATGTCGAGACGGTTCCATGCGCGATCAAGACGCAGATTGCTACGCACGATGCCTACATATGTGCCCATGATCTGATTGACCTCTTTGATGCTCTGGGTGATGAGCACCATCTCCTCGGGGTGGCGTGTGCCCTCATCGTTCCACTCGGGCACGTCGGTGCGGAATGAGTAGCCCTGGACATGCTCGATGGCATGACGCGCGGCAGCCTCGGCATACACTACAGCTTCGATGAGACTGTTGGATGCGAGGCGGTTGCCGCCGTGGAGTCCTGTGCAACTGCACTCGCCCACGGCATAGAGCCGCTTTATAGATGACTCGGCATTGCCGTCGACCTTGATGCCGCCGCAGAGATAATGTGCCGCCGGGGCTACGGGGATGTAGTCCTTGGTTATGTCGATGCCCAAAGAGAGGCACTTGGCATAGATGTTGGGGAAGTGGTGCTTGGTCTCCTCGGGGTCTTTGTGGGTCACGTCAAGATATACATGGTCATCGCCGTGGAGCTTCATCTCTGAGTCAATGGCTCGTGCCACTATGTCACGCGGAGCCAATGACAGGCGTGGGTCATACTTGTGCATGAACTCTTCGCCTTTCTTGTTGCGTAGCACGGCTCCGTAACCGCGCATCGCCTCGGTGATCAGAAACGAGGGGCGGTCGCCCGGATGGTAGAGGGCTGTGGGATGGAACTGGATAAACTCCATGTCCTTGACCGTGCCCTTGGCACGATATACCATGGCGATACCGTCACCTGTAGCTACCAAGGGATTGGTAGTGGTGGCATACACCGCACCCACGCCGCCTGTCGCCATTAATGTGACCTTGGCAAGGAAAGTGTCTACTGTGCCTGTGGCTTCGTTGAGCACATAGGCTCCGTAGCAGGTGATATCTGGAGTACGTCGGGTGACAATCTTGCCGAGATGGTGCTGGGTGATGATTTCTATTGCGAAATGGTGTTCGTAGACATCGATGTCGGGATGATTGCGGACGCGGTCTATGAGGCTCTCCTGTATCTCGAAGCCTGTGTTGTCGGCATGGTGGAGGATGCGGAACTCGCTGTGACCGCCCTCGCGGTGGAGATCGAATGTGCCGTCGTCCTTGCAGTCAAACTGCACGCCGTTGTCTATCAGAAATTTTATCTGCTCGGGTGCGCCTGTGACCACTTTCTTGACTGCCTCCGGGTCGCTAAGCCAATCGCCGGCTATCATTGTGTCCTCGATATGTTTGTCGAAGTTGTCTACACGCAGATCTGTGACCGAAGCCACTCCTCCCTGCGCCAGTGCTGTGTTGGCCTCGTCGAGCGAGGTCTTGCACACAAGCGCGACGCGGCCATGGGCTGCCACCTTCAGAGCGAAGCTCATCCCGGCAATCCCTGACCCTATCACCAGATAATCGTATTCGTAAGTCATACTTATGCCTTCATATAAACATAATGTCCGCAGAGTCATGCCGGCAGCCGGCACATCTCTCCTAAACATGCAAATATACTAAATTCCCCCAACAAAGCCCATATCACGACTCCAAAACGCTTTAAAAAAGTATTTCCTACCCCCCTTAGTCCTATTGTTTACCATTATGTTTGGTAATCAACATTTCAATATCATGTTTGAGCAGCGGGATATGCCGGATTACTAATCCCCAAAGAAACTCAGTCTCTACACTGTCGTAACCATGTATTATACGATTACGTGTATTGATGATTTCTCGTGCGTTCGGAATTAGAAATTCTGGGTCTTTTTTACGTATGCGGTTGATTGCCTCGCCCATTATTTCTGTTTTTCGCTCAACAGCACAGATTCTCAGTCTGTCTTTCTCGAATACATCAAAACGTTTTGGATAGTCTGTGAAAAAACTTTCCAGTTCATCGATTGCATCAAGCACATCTTGGAGATGTTTCAATATGTATTCATCATCCATAAATCAGCTGTTTTGTACGGTTGACATTTTGGATGAAATATTTGTTTTTCAGCCCTTTTTCCACTACTAAATCCACCTTTCTTCCCAGTAGCTTTTCTAATGCTTCCTGAAAATCAAAGTAATTGGATACGTAATCCCACTCCTCATGGTCGGTGGTGTCGAAATTGACGAGAAGGTCGACATCGCTGTCATCGTTGAATCTGTCGGTGAGTATTGAGCCGAAGACTGCAAGCGTCTTAACCCTATGCTGACGGCACAAGGTAAATATGCGTTGAAGATTCAGTTCGATGAGTTTCATCCTGATAAGTTATTCCTGTAGATGCAAAAATATGAAATATATTTGATATATATAAACGATTCGCGCTTTAGATTCGTTGTCTGTGGCATATGTCTACAAAAAAGAAGGGACACGAAATGCCGTGTCCCTGTCTCTATGATGGAGTGTTTCGGATTACTGGCGGGTGAAGGTGACTGTCACGCCGTCATCGTTGACGGTGAGTGCGGCGGGGTCGCCGGCGAGATCCACGTGGTCAAACTTGATGCCCTTTGAGGTCAGTTCCTTCTTGACGGCATCCTCTATAGAACCGGTGATGGCTGGCATGAACTCGTTCATGCGTGCTGCCATGGCTACTTTCATTGCTTCGGGGATGTCAAGAACTACGTCCTCGGGGCGGATGGTGGTGGTGACGTTTTCGGGTTTGAACGAGAGGGTCAGGACATCGCCCTCCAGCATCCACTGGGCTGTGCCTTTGACGTTGCACTTGACATTGACTTTCATCTCACGGCTGCCCATCTGCTGCCCCTTGAAGTCCACTGTAGATACGAATGCACAGTCGCCCTTGGCGGCATCTGAGCCGAAATCGATGTCATATACTGTGGTTATGGTTGTGGTGTTTTCTTTTGCCTCTGCGGGTGCAGAAACCCAGTGTCCGCCGAGCGTGGCAGGTACTTCGGCGAGGGCTGCCGATGCACATAGCAAAGCCGCAGCTGCAACAAAAATGTGACGTTTCATAATGACTTTTGATTTATTAAAGTAAGAAGTAATCCAGATTGATATCTCTGTGCAAAATTAGCGAAAAAACCGTAATCCCCCAATCTTGATGACGCTTCTATAAGCCTGACTCCTTCACGAGGTTGCATTGTAGTGCTTTGGACGCAAATAGCCATTCGGGTTGAAAGCGGGTGTTGCCTCCGTGGGAGGCTGACATGTTAGGCAGTGGTCAGGCTGGCTGTAGGTCAGCCTGACCACTGTACAGACGATGGTACAAAACATACGCCGCTGTAGGTGGCGTACTCTGCCTATATGGGTGTGCCTCCGACGGAGGCGATAATAAGGGGGGATGGATGCTACACAGGGGGCACGCAAACCTAAACAGCTTGCATGACCCCTGCCTAATATATGTATCTCCTACGGAGACATTGCCTTAAACATCCACTTCCCATAGCACGATAAAAAATCGTGGGATGTTCTGCAACACCCCCTTTCAACCCTTTGATTGTCAATATGAAGCGAAGGGCTGCGCTCAGTGTGCGCAGCCCTTCATTGTCAGGTGTGGATATTGTGTTGCGGGAGGGATCAGTTGTTGGTGTAGACTGCATACTGGCCGGGCGCGAGGCTGGTGGGGTATGCAGATGTCTTGCCGGTGAAGATGTCGAGACCTTCGGTGTTGGCTGGTTTGGCTCCGGTGTACTCGATCTTAGCCTCTTCGCTGCCGAGGTTGGTGAACACGGTCACGGTGCGGCCCTTGGCTGTGCGTGAGAAGATGTAGAGGTCGGAATCGGTGGTGGGATAGCGGTCCATCTTGCCTCCTAGGACTCCGGCGCGCAGAGCCGGCTCGGTGTGCTTAAGATTGTTAAGGGTCTTGTAGAATGTGAAGTACTCGTTGCGCGGTTCCCATGTCGGAGGCACATCCTTGACGAAGAACTCAAAGGCGCGGTTCATGCCTGTTTCCTGGCCGGTGTAGATCAGCGGCATGCCGGGAAGGGTGTATGACAGCACTGCGAATGCTCCCTGAAGATTGCCGAGACGCTCAAACTCTGTACCTTCCCATGAATTGAGGTCATGGTTGGTAATCATGTTCATAAGATAGGCATCAGTGGGGAAGTCCTTAGCCTGAGAAGCAAGAAGCGAATCGATGGCTATGGCAGTAGTGGCAGGGAATTTGCGTGGTTCCTTATCGTTGGGACCGACGAAGGTGTACTGCCCGGAAGTGGCTGCGATGGCACTGAAGAGGTCTTTCATAGGCCAGTTATACGCCATGTCGAAGCATTTCTCCTCAAGTTCGGGTTCTGAAGCTTCGGCAAGCATGAACACCTCGGGATTGACCTTTTCAAGCTCCTTGCGGGCTTCGTTCCAGAAGTCGGTGGGTACTTCCATTGCCACGTCGCAGCGGAAACCGTCGATGCCCATGTCTTTGAGCCAATACTGCATGGCATCAATCATGCCTTTGCGCATCTCGGGGTTAGAGTAGTCAAAGGCATAGACATCGGTCCAGTCAAACGGTCCGTACATCTCTCCCTTTTCGTTGCGCTCATACCAGTCAGGATGCTCGGTGACCCATGCGTTGTCGCAACCTGAGTGGTTAGGCACCCAGTCAAGTATAACCTTGAAGCCCATTTCGTGAGCCTTTTTTATAAAAGCCTTCATCTCCTCGGTGGTGCCGAGTTCAGGATTGACAGCCTTGTAGTCTTTTACAGCATAATAGCTTCCGAGGCCTCCCTTGCGGTTGACTTCAGAGATAGGATGGATGGGCATCATCCAGAGGATGTCGACACCGAGGTCTTTGAGGCGGGGCAGTTCCTTCTCCACGCCGGCAATCTTGCCGCTGTCGGAGAACTGACGCCAGTTGACCTCATAGATCACCGCATTGCGGGTCCAGTCGGGATGCACTACCTCTGTGAATGTGCTGTCGCGCACGATTACATCTTCATCGTCGGCAGAAGCCTTCGCCTTGTTGCACGATGTCATACCCATTGCCAGAGTCGCACCGGCAAGCAGCATTGCAAATAAGTGTTTCATAAGAGATGAATGGTTTTAGAAAAAAAGTAAATGAATATTACAAAGACATGACTTTGCATGCCATCATTGGCATCTGTAACTATTGGAAGTCTATAATCACTTCTTGGTAAAGAAGGAGTCGAAATAGTCTATTTTCATGGCGCGGCGCACCTCGGCGAGGGTTTCACCTGCCACGGCGCGGGCATCCTGAGTACCGCGATAGAGGATGTCTGCCACGTCGTCGACGTGCTGCTCCCAGTAGGCGCGACGCTCGCGGATAGGAGTCAGCAGTTCGTCAAGTATGGCGAAGATGAACTTCTTGACCGTGCCGTCGCCAAGACCGCCACGGGTATAGTGGTCTTTGAGTTCGTCAAGGTTGGCGTAGTCGGGCAGGTATGCGGCGAAGTGCTCCGGACGGCAGAACGCGTCAAGATAGATGAAGGGGATGTTGCCCTCAAGATGACCAGGATCCTCGATATTGAGGTGCTGGGGGTCGGTGTACATGCTGTTGACCTTCTTCTTCAGTTCCTTGGAGGTGTCGGAGAGGTAGATGCAGTTGCCGAGGCTCTTGCTCATTTTTGCCTTTCCGTCAGTTCCCGGCAGGCGGCAGCAGGTGGCGTTTTCGGGCAGCACTATCTCCGGTTCTACGAGCACGGGCCCGTAGACATGGTTGAATCGGTTGACGATTTCGCGGGTCAGCTCTATCATAGGTGCTTGATCCTCGCCGACGGGAACGGTAGTGGCTTTGAATGCGGTTATGTCTGCTGCCTGGCTGACCGGGTAGCAGAAGAATCCGAGGGGTATGTTAGCCTCGAAATTGCGCATCTTTATTTCAGTCTTGACCGTAGGATTGCGCTGTACGCGACTGACAGTCACGAGGTTCATGTAGTAGAACATCAGTTCGGTCAGCTCGGTGACCATCGACTGGATGAAGATGGTGGTCTTCTCGGGGTCAAGACCTACCGACAGGTAGTCAAGAGCCACATTGAGTATATTGTCGCGCACCTTCTCGGGGTTGTCGGCATTGTCGGTGAGAGCCTGTGCGTCGGCTATCATCACGTATATCTTGTCAAATTCGCCCGACTCCTGCAGCTGTACGCGGCGCATCAGCGAGCCTACGTAGTGACCTAAGTGCAGACGCCCAGTGGGGCGGTCGCCGGTAAGGATAACTTTCTTCATATGGGGGTATGGTATTGTTGGGGATACTCCACCAGCCTATGCTCAATAGTCGCGGTGGATGATGTAATCAAAGATAGATACGAACGCCTTGACCGAATCGTTGTCGCCGGGGAATGCTGATGTCAGCGATGCTACAGCCTCGTCGCGCAGACGCTCCATGGTGGAGTAGGCATAGTCGATGCCGCCGGCTTCCTTTGCAAACTCTATGAGTGTGCCTATTTCGGCTTCGTCCAATTCTTCCTTGCCGCACAGATCCGACATGGCTTGGTGGCGCGGATGGGTGTCGAGTGACAGGGCATAGAGCAACGGCAGTGTCACCTTGCCCTCGCGCAGGTCGTTGCCGGTGGGCTTGCCGATGCGTGGGTCATCGAAGTAGTCAAAGATGTCGTCCTTGATCTGGAAACACCTGCCTAATGACTCGGCAAATCCCCGTAGAGCCACGAGGCGCGGATCATCTTCCTTGATGTCTACGGCATAAGCCCCCATTTCGACGCATGCCACGAAAAGTGATGCCGTCTTGCGTGAGATGACCTCAAAATAAGCGTCCTCGGTCAGACGGTGGAAGCGAGCATTGTAGATCTGGTCTATTTCGCCCAGCGAGAGAAGTTTGCCGAGACGCGCTATTGCGTTGACGATACGGATATCGCCGGTGGCGAGAGCCTGCTGGAGCGCCGAACTGACGAAAAAATCGCCCACGAGCACGGCTATATGGTTGTCCCAGATGCTGTTGATGGTGGGCAGTCCGCGACGGCGGTCGGTGTCATCTACCACGTCGTCATGTATCAGCGAGGCGTTGTGAAGCATTTCCACGGCAGCTCCTGCCTTTATGACATCATCATTGATGCCTCCAAGGAGTCGTGCCGATAGCAGCACCAGTATGGGGCGGATCTGCTTCCCTTTGGTCTTAAGATAGCCGTCGACTACCTTGTTCATGAGCGCATTGGTCGACATCAACGCCTCGTGTATGCGGGCGTTGAGCATGTCCAATGGATCGGCGATTGTCGCCTGAATTGATTCTAAAGGGTTCATCAAGGCTATTTTTCAGCACAAAATTACAAAAAACTTGCTAAAGGTCTGAAAAATGGGCGGATATTTTATATTTTTGCCTGTATGGAAAATAAAAAGCTGTTTCTGCTTGACGCTTTCGCGCTCATATACCGCGCTTACTACGCGCTGATACGCGCTCCGCGCATCACATCAAAGGGTCTCAACACTTCTGCCATATTCGGCTTCTGCAACACTCTCGACGAGGTGCTCCGCAAGGAGAATCCCACGCATATAGCCGTGTGCTTCGATCCTCCGGGTCCTACGTTCCGCCACGAGATGTATGACCAGTACAAGGCTGGTCGCGAGGCGCAGCCTGAAGACATCACCCTCGCCATACCCTACATCAAGCGCATCATCGCTGCCTATAATATCCCTGTCATCGAGATAGACGGCTATGAGGCTGACGATGTGATAGGCACTCTCAGCCGCATGGCGGAGGCAAGGGGTTACGACACATACATGATGACACCCGACAAGGACTACGGTCAGTTGGTGACCGATCATGTGTGGATGTACCGTCCGTCTCTCCGTGGTGAGGGCTTTGAAATCCGGGGTCCCAAGGAGATATGCGAACGCTACGGCATCGAGACTCCCCGTCAGGTGATAGACCTGCTGGCTCTTGAGGGTGATGCCTCTGATAATATCCCTGGCTGCCCTGGTGTCGGCGAAAAAACCGCGCAAAAGCTCATTGCTGCCTATCATGATGTGGAGAATATGCTCGCTCAGGCTGATGACATAGCCGGAGCCTTGGGACGTAAGGTGCGCGACAATGCCGAGCAGATACGCTTTTCAAAGGCATTGGCTACCATCAAGACCGATGTGCCTCTGGATATAGATATCGATGGACTGGTGCGTGCTCCTGAGGATGTGGATGCGCTGGCGGAGGTCTATAAGGAGCTGGAGTTCCGCACTTTCCTCAAGCGGCTCAGTGACCGCCTCACCATCTCGTCATCAAAGCCTGAAAAGCCTAAAGAAGGGGATATGGGGTCGTTGTTTGACGTAGACAATACCGCAGAACCTACGCCTGAGGAAATCGGGGCAGCCGGTGACACTCTTAAGGATATACCCCACAACTTCACTATACTTAAAGATGTGGCTCAGGTAGGAGAAATAGTGGCGAGAGCTGCCGCCGAGGAGCGCATCGGCGTGGATTTCTATGCCTTGGGTGACCAGGCTATGACGGCGCAATGGCGCGGACTGGCGATAGCATTTGCCAATGGTGACGGATTCTATATCCCTGTCAGCGAGGGCAAAGCCCGCGCTGAACTGATGAGTCTACTCAATCCGCTGTTCGGGCAGGGGACGGTGACCGTAGTCAGCCACGATGTGAAATTTGCCTATCTGCTGCTAAAACGTGAGGGCATAGACTGGGGCACTGCATATTTTGACACATCGGTGACCCACTACATACTTGAACCTGAGACAGGTCACCGTATGTCAAACGTGGCAGCGCGTTACCTCAACTACATTACCATCGACTACGCTGACAATGTCCGTTCGCTGCGCCGCCACAAGTATATGGTTGAGGAGGCTGCCTGCGACCTGTTCTGCGAGAGTGCGCTGACGGCTCTGCGTCTCTACGAGCCTCTCAAAGGCGAAATCATCAGTCGCGAGCAGCTGCCGCTGCTCGATGACATAGAACTGCCGCTTATCCGCGTGCTCGCGGAGATGGAGTGGACGGGAGCGCGTATCAATGTCGATGAACTCCACGAGCTGTCGTGCCGCTACACAGCACAGCTCAATGAGATGGAGGAGGAAGCCTATCGCATAGCCGGACGCCGATTCAACATAGCCAGCCCTATGCAGGTAGGAGAGATACTGTTCGGAGATATGAAGATTGACCCTGCAGCCAAGAAGACCAAGCGTGGGGCATACAGCACCACTGAGGAAATCCTTGAGAAATACCGCCACTCGGTGCCGCTTGTCGACCTAATACTCAAGATACGCGCACTGCGCAAACTGCTCGTGACCTATATTGATGCGCTACCACAGCTCGTCAATCCTGTGACCGGGAAGATTCACACGACCTATAATCAGACCGTAACCGCCACTGGGCGTATATCCTCGGCTAATCCCAATCTCCAGAACATACCCATCCGTTCTGATGATGGACGCGAGATCCGCAAGGCTTTCATAGCCGACCCGGGCTGCCTGTTCATGAGCGCGGACTACTCGCAGATAGAGCTGCGTCTGATGGCGGACATGTCCGGTGACCCCGACATGATCCGCGCCTTCAATGCTGGTGAGGATATACACCGCTCAACCGCTGCCAAGGTTTTCTCTGTACCTATTGATGAAGTGACCGACAACATGCGCCGCAATGCCAAAACCGCCAACTTCGGCATCATCTACGGCATATCGGCATTCGGATTGTCGGAACGCCTGGGTATCCCACGCGCCGAGGCTAAGCAGCTCATTGACGGCTACTTCGCCAGCTATCCCCACATCCGCGAATACATAGACAAGCAGATCGAGGGCGCGAAGGAGCGCGGATTTGTAACCACTCTTATGGGGCGCAAACGCTATCTGCCCGACATCAATTCTCGCAACTCTGTAGTGCGCAGTTATGCCGAACGTAACGCCGTCAATGCCCCTCTGCAAGGCTCCGCTGCCGACATCATCAAACTGGCGATGATCAACGTCTATCGCCACATCGAAGAAGCCGGTCTCAGCTCGCGCATGATTATGCAGGTCCACGACGAACTCATCTTCAACGTGGCTCCCGGCGAACTCCCTCGTCTCCAGCAGATAGTCACTGCCGACATGGCTGATGCCTACCGTGGCAGAGTCCCCCTCGAAGTTTCCGCCGGAGTGGGTACCAACTGGCTCGAAGCCCACTGACAGATCAGGCATAAAATAATTCGTATAAATTCTTATAAGACCTTATAAAACTTATAAGAATTTATACGAATTATTTTCTTTATCTGGTCGTTGGTTGATTAGTGCGTTATGTCGTAGCCTTGGGCGCGGAGGGCTTCGAGCATCTGGTAGTTCATGGCTTCGCGGTAGTAGGAGAGGATGTGGTCACACCAGTCGTTGTCGGTCTTGGTGCCTTCGCGGGTGGTGTTGTAGAAGCTGATTTCGTCATCGTATGCCTCCAGCAGGGGGAGAAGCTTTTCGTCGTCAGACTGATAGACATTTTGGTGGATGACGAGCTGGTGGGGCTGCTTAGGCTTGAGGTCGGGCATCTCGCGGGGCACTCCCAACGCCAGACCGCAGACTGCAAACACCCCTTTGGGGAGGTTAAGCAGACGGGATATCTCGGCTGGAGCTGCTGTGCGGGCGTAGCCGATGCAGCAGGTGCCGAGACCGAGCGATGTGGCTGCTGCCACCGCGCTCATCATGGCGAGAGAGGCATCTATGACACCCACAAGCAGTCCGTCGGCGGTGTCTTGGAAATCTGGCATCTCGAGCCCCTTGCGGTCTGCGAGGATTGCAATCTTGTGGTAGTCGGCGCAAAACATCATGAAGTGTGAGCAGGTCTTGATCTGCTTCTGACCTGTCAGGGCTTCAAGCTGCAACTTTATGTCCTGGTCGGTGATGTCTATGACGCTGAACTGCTGACCGTTGTAGCTCGTGGGCGTGTTGCGTATTGCTGCATGGATGAGGCGCATGTCCTCGTCGGAGATGGCTTCGCGTTCGTAGCGGCGGATGCTGCGGCGGTTGATGAGTGTTTCTGCGAGTTTTTTCATAGGAGGGATGTGTGTATATGGGTTAATGCACCAGCACCCGGCGCGCACGGCTGTCGGTAGCTCCGATATAGAGCCCGGGGGCGGGATGCAGGGTTGTGTAACCTACGGCAGGAGTACCCTCATAGAGGATGTTGCCGTTGATGTCATATACACTAACACGATTACCAGCCTTATGGTTTTCTATCACTAATTGACCGTCGAGGCAGAAGATGTCCCATGTGTTGTCGGCATCGCTGTCGGCTGTGACCTCATCGGTTGCCGACATGGGCGGTGTGACCTCGATGTAGTCGAGTTTCATTCTGCCACCTTTGCTCTGGCGGATGCGGAAGCGCGAGGGGGCTGCCACGTTGGCTGTGGCGGAGTATTTTGTGTAAGCTCCCTCTGTCACTGTCAGCTGCTTGGCTTCTTGCCATGTAATGCCACCGTCAGTTGATGTCTCTACGTGGATTGTGGCATCTCCGTCTTTATTCCATGCTACGGCATAGAAACTGACAGTGCCGATGCCTGAGGGTATATTGTCGGCAAGTGTCAGGGTGCTTGTGGCTAATTTTCCGAATCGCAGACTGTTGTCACCTTCGTAGGCTTCGGTATTGGCAAGGAGGATGTTTGTGCGGTGCCATTTTGCCACATCGGTGGTGAAGTCGGTGTCGGCATAGCTGCCTGTCACTGTCATGGTCTCGAAATCCTCAACGAAGGTGGCTGCTGCCACGATGTTGGCTGTCAGATCGCAGTCCCATTCGGCAGTGCCGCCGCTGACGGTGAGCGAACCGGTGAAGTTGCCCTCGGTGTCGGAATATGCGCGGAGGTAGAAGCGGTTTTCTCCCGGGAGCAGGGTTATCTCGCGGCTCCAAGATGTCTTGTCAGCCGACAGCTCAAACGGTGTGTTGGATGTGGAGGCGTAGATGTTGCCGGGGATGTTGACTGCGTCGATCTCCATCTCTATTGGCAGGGATGCTGTGCCCGGGGCTGCGAGAAAGTCAGTGGAGCCGGTGGTGGTAACGTTGATTGTGGGGATGAGTGCGGCGGTGGTGGCTGTCACAACGTTGCTGCGGAAGGTCGGCGAGGTCAGATAGCAGGTATAGGTGGTCTCGGAGTCGAGTCCTGACACGAAATATGACTCATCGGCGGCATCAACAGTTTCGGGGTAGTCTTCAAGCGATACTCCGTTTTCCTCTACATGGAGCTGATAAGCGGTGCCAGGAGCTTCGAGGTTGATCCACCGAACTTCAAAACCGTCATCGCTGATGTCGGAAACGGTCAGACCGATTCCATCGTAGGCTTGTGCCACGATAGGTGCTGTGGAGTTGCTCTCGCCGCACTTCACGGTCAGGGTGCCTCGGTATGTGCCAGTCGTGGGGGCATTGAGGGTAACAGTTGCGGTGGTGCCTGCATTGGCTGTCGCAGCGGAGATGGATGTAGGGTTGATGGTGTATCCGTTGCCTGATACCGATAAGGTCACAGCGCTTGTAGCTCCTGCGGTCTGGATTGCAACCTTAAATGTGCGTGGTTTGGAGGTAGAGGCATTTCCGAGGGTGAGTGTCTGACCGTCGACTGGAAGCACTATCTGGTCAGTCGCCTGTGTGGCTGACCATCCTTGATTGACTGCATCGCCCCAGATGTGCTCTGCCATGTCGGGGTGGTCGATAAAGGGATTGCGGTTGCCCTGCTCTTTATACACGGCATCGTTGCGCTTGCGCTCCTTGTCGCTGACGGGGTCCTGGCGGTGCCACTTAAGCAGCAGGTTTACAGCCCATGTCTTGTATGCGGGGTAAGCGTTGCCGGCGAGCATATCGGAGTGCCATGTGGATATGCTGCTGTTATATGCTGCTGCCATGTAGAAGTATGTACGTGCGAAGTCGCCTTTGTATTCGTCGGCTGGCTCAAATACAGTGCCCGAGTAGCCGGGGAAGGTAGATGTGCCGAGTTTGCCGAGGGCTTTCACTCCGTTGGTGCTTGAGAGGGTGGTGCCGTTGGCGCATTCGCCGAAGGGATGGTTGCTGCGCTGTCCGTTTACTTTGCCATCGGTGGGATAGAGGTGGTTGATGTCGGTGTACATCGGCTTGCGGTCGTCAAACCAGCTCTTGGGAAACGAGTGCTCGCGGTTGTAGCAGTCGCCTACCTTGCTGTAGTTTCCGCATTTTTCGGATACAGACCACAGCTTGGTGGAATACATGTCGATGAGCCGCCCCGACTCGTTGATGTCGGTGGTGCGGAATGCCGTCCACACGCCGTCATATGACAGCTGTGTGTGCGAGCCGACGGTGGATTGGAGGGCTTTAAGCAGCCCGGCGCCTTTCTGCCCTTCGCAAGATGAGTAGTATCCGGCAGGGGCTTCTGCCCAGGCGTTGCCAGAGGCAGCTATAATGGTGGTAGCAAGTAATGCGCGTATGCTTTTCATGTAGTGGTTATGCGTGATAAATAATGGTGGATAAGTGAAAATGAGGTTTCGCATAAAGTGAATCACAAATATAAGCATATTTATGTGTTATAAACATAAATTTAATATTCATTAATATCACGGACAAGGCAAACACACGCATACAAATTACTGTGGGGTGGCTGTATCAGATGCAGGAGGCTGGAAGGATTTCGCGGCAGAGCCGCGAGGGGAGCAGTAGCCACATGCAAGCAGACCGTCAGGTCTGCGCGGCTTGTGGTCGGCGGCATGCCCACGAAATCCGGCGGCGTTAGCTGCCGGGGCTGATGCGTGGGGTTGCCCCGGCAGCTACGCCGCCGGTGGTCCATGCAATCCGTTTCCCACAAGCTGCACAAGCCTAAAGGCTTGCTTGCATGTGGCTACTGCTCCCCTCGCGGTTAGCACCGCGAGCCTTAATTCGACAGCATTGCTCCGCGTCCCTACGTCAGGGGGGTGTAGCAAAGGAGACGCATCCTGGTGTGGATGCGCCTCCTGTAGTGCGGTATGTGTGGGTGTTATCAGCGGATGATTACCTTGGTGGCGGTGTTGCCTACGCGCTTGATGTAGGTCTGACCAGCTGCGAGAGCATCGGCTGCTACGCGGTTGCCCTGCAGGTCGAAGTAGATGGCTTCTGCTGATTCGTCAGCGGCAAGGTCGGCGATAGAAGACGCCTGGAGATGACCGTTGAATGTCACGTAGAGTGGCATTTCTTCTGTGTTGGTCGGATAATCCATGTACCAGATGACATCAATGTCGAAGTGTGCCTCTCCGTTTGCTGTTGTGGTACAGCTTTTGCCATCTCCATTAGCAAGGATGACCTTTGCATGGATTTGGTTATCGGCGAGCGACATGTCCTCAACAGTGGCATTATAGGTCACGGTGCCGTCAGCGGCTGTGGTGGTCTTTACGTTGTCGACCCGGATGTCTCCGAGGTTCATGTCGTTTTCAGGGTCACCGTCACCCATGAGATTGATTGTCAGATCGGGGAGTACGAAATTTACTACGCCGTCACTTACGGGGATGATATAGACTTTACCTGTGCCGGCTCCGTTAAGAATGTCTCCTGTACCCATGTCAACGGTGAGTGAACCGGGAGTAGAGCCGTCATAGCACTTTGCGTCTGCGGGGATTTCGGCTGCGAAACTTGCCATGGATGTGCCCATGACAAGTGATAGGATAGATGCGTAAATTTTCTTCATAAGGAATGTTTTAGTGTATGTGTGATGATGATTTGTGCAAAGATACGGACTTTTCCGTAACAGATTGCAAATGTTTGTGTTAAAAGTGATGTATGCTGTGATTGCGTATGGTTGTAGGGACATGCCGTGGCATGTCCGCATACCCCAGGGTGTGAAAATGCATCGTCTGATGGGCGGACATGCCACGGCATGTCCCTACAAAGGCAAAAGAGGCGCATCCTGTGACGGGTGCGCCTCCTTGTGTAGGATAGATATAGATGATGGGGATTAGTTGTTGGCGATAACCTTGGTGGCTTTGCCGTTGACGAGCTTGATGTAGGTCTGTCCGTTGATGAGGGCATCGGCAGCTACGGCGTTGCCGTAGAGGTCTACATAGCGTACGTCGGCAGCTGTCATGTCGTTCACGTCGTTGATAGATGAGCCTGCGGGGAGGAACTTCACGGTGTAGACATGTGAGTTCTGGTCGTCGGCATCGTTGCCATGGTCGTTGGTGACGGTGATTTTTGCCACATTGTTCTGCTGGTCGAGTTCAACGGCAGCCTTGGCTACTCCACTGTTACCCATGGTTGTGGCTTCGAGGTCTGCCTCATCGGTGGGCATCACCTCGTCAAGTTTGTAGTCGAACTTGTCAGGATCAAAGTCAGCGATGTCAGCATCCTTGAACTTCAGACCGCTCAGACGGCTGTAGTACACGAGCTTGACATCATCAATGATGAGTTGGGCTGCATCTTCGTAAGGACGTTCAGAGTCGAAATAGTCACCTGCAGAGAAAATCACATTAATTTTCTCGGGAGTGGCTTGAGCAGCAGCGTATTCAAAGTCGACTATACCTTGTTTCCAATCAGAGTTTAAGCCGTCGGTGCATTCGAGTTGTTGGTTCAGCTTCGCGATGCAAAGTGCATCTTCGGTCTGAGAAGTGGCTCCGCCCTGGCAACCTGTCAGATCCATGCCGAGCACTTGACGGTCTCTGTCGATCATTGTAACTTTTGTAGGATTGCTTCCAGTTGGGTCTATATTGGCTGGTACTTCTGTCTGAGTGAATGTGCCTTTCCAGATATAAGCTACCACCATCGAATTAGATGTGGTAATAGCGTTTTTGTATTGAAAAGATATGGCATCTGGGCGGAAAGAGAATGCAGTTCCGCCAAAAGCACCGCCAGCTTTGTTTGTTGCTTGTGTAGTTGTAGAGGTTGACCAGCTGGTTCCGAGAGAAATATATGAAGGTATAAGTTTTTTGATTCCAACTATGCTCAGCTGTACATCCTTAAGATTTACAGCAGAGCCTGTTTCTCCGTAGCCTGGAGTCTCTTGTGTGCCAAGCGTTCTATTGCCTGATTTGAATAAAAAGTTTGTGCTAACAAAAACACTGGAGATGCACCAAGGTTTTGGGGTTGTGCCCTGTTTGTTTTTACCTGCGAAAGGTCCGTCGGTATTGCCGTTTTGTGCGTTGCTGCTCCAGGGGTAGCAATCGACCCAGTCGGTGTCGAAGCCGGCATTGGGGAGCTGCTGCGCTGCCATGGAGGCGGTCACGCCGAGGGCGGCGAGCAGGGTGTAGAATTTCTTCATGATTGTTCTTTTTTAGTTAGATTATTGTTTCCTATTTGCAATATCCGCGATGCGGAGTGAACTTACAACTTTTATGCAAATTACGCGCAAATTTACAAACTTTTTCGTTAAATCCAACCATCACACTAAAAATCCACAGACCGCTTAACCCCAATGTTGTTGGATTAAGGGAGGATGTCGCATAACTCAGGAATCATGCCACAAACGCCGTCAAATTCGTAGGGTCGCGCCCCAATCCTGTTGAGACTGGGCTCGCGGTTTTAACCGCGACCCTTAAGTAGGCATTATGTCGCGCCCCTGCTTTGGTATAAATTGACTGTTTTGCGGCAGCCTCCTGGTATTATGGAAATATTGTTATTAGATTGATTTAAAGCGCTCTTGCAACTGTTCAAGTCGGGCGATTAGCGTTTCAAATGACAACTTTTCGCCATAGATCATTGAGGTTTTCATTGCGTCATAGTCAAGGCGCATTTTCTCTCGCAAATCTCCTGTTGGGCAAAATTTGATTGTTGAGGGATGATTTAGTTCGTAGTTGACGCCCCCGACATGATAGAATCGCTGACGGTGTGCGATGATTTCCTGATATAGTTCCATGTCAGACAGTGCGGCTTCTGCAAATGGAGTGTCCATAAGACGCTCCAAGTCGTAAAGGTGTCGGCTCATGCGCTCGGTGCGAGGATTCTTTCGCTGATATTCTTCGTTGAGCAGAAAGGCTTTTTCGAGGAATGTCCGGGTTGGCGTTATGGTCGGAATGTCAGCAAAAGTCTCATCGTCAATTTGAGAAAACGCTTCGCCGACAAGTGATGATATGCGCTTAACCTCGTATGGCTCTTTCATCGAAAGACAACTTATCTCAATCTTGACAACGGGGCGAACATACGCATCTGAGCTAACCTTAACAGGATAATGAATTTCGATGATTACCGGGTCGCTGTCATGGTCAATTGGTGAGCCATCCTTTTTTGTTGTTATCGGTACAACCCGACATTCGCCTAATCCAACTTCATCAAGTTTCACTATCAACTCATCAGCAAATTCGCCAAGGATATAATCGCGATTGGCAATGCGCAGATTCTTGACCTGATTGTTCGTGGATGCGTTGGCACACTCTTTACCCAATACATCGAGATAAAAGTCACGATATAGCGCGATGTCAATGTCCTCTGAAAAGCGGTCTATCAAGTTCCAGCCTTTACTGAGGCTTGTGCCTCCTTTGAAAAACATATATTTAGCTGGCGAAAGAGAAAACAGCACTTTCAGTATGGCAGTAACCCACCAATCCTTTTCAACTGCACCTTCGCTTATGTCTTTATTTCTGGCGACATAGGAAGCTGTAATTTGTAATTCATCTATAACCGCATCAATCCACTTGCTCATTTTTCTCAATTCTTTTTTTTGTGTCTAAGATAATTTTACGAATCCAAATAGGAGCCAGCTTAACATCTTCTTTCCATGTGGCTTCTTCCGGGTTCTCTTTCAGTACACCGTAAACGGTATCAAGGGTATCATCGGTAATATTGCTCTTACCAATAGATTTAAGAGCAAGCACCAAAATCGGCATTGTTTTTCCTTTGTATGCAAAATTTGTTGGCACCCCATATTTGAATATTAATGTGCGGTTGCCAATGCGCAGCTTTCGTGATGCTCCATTTGTGATGTACACGGCATTCATTGGTACCTGTGTAGAGAATCCTAAATAGTTCTCTGCAACCGGACCGCATGGCAATATCTTAGCATGGTCTCGTTTGGCGATTATTTCTGCTATTTCGTACAATGTCGGCATAAGAGGCCCGAATCTTGTCATTTTAGGCTTCAGATAAATCCCCTGAGACACTCTGATTAAAACCCCAGCTTTGACTAATTGTCCCAATATATTTGAGGCATATTGCAAATCTATGGGCAAAAAGCTATCTGGCAGGAAGATTGAACCCTTCTTACTTCTATTGATCTTGGATACTATGGTTTCTTTCTGTTCCATAAACAATATGTGAGTGAAAATATTTGCAAAATTTTCACTTTTGAACAGCGCAAAATTAGTGCTTTATTTCCGATTGCACAAATTGTTACAACGTTTTGTCTTTAATTTCACATAGTCTGTATGTATAGACAGGAGGTGTTAAAATGTGGATGGTAGTCGTGGAATCGTTATATGAACATGCCCTGTGGATGCGGGTCGGGGATTTCGCATTGCGTGTATTAAAAATAATGTGTAACTTTGTGCGTTAAAATTATTATTAATAACCGACGTGGAAACCAAATACATCTTCGTGACCGGCGGTGTGGTGTCGTCTCTTGGAAAGGGCATCATATCGTCATCTCTCGCCTGCCTGCTCAAAGCCCGCGGCTATCGCGTGACTATACAGAAGTTTGACCCCTATATCAACATCGACCCCGGTACGCTCAACCCCTACGAGCACGGAGAGTGCTATGTGACCGTCGACGGTCATGAGGCAGACCTTGACTTGGGTCACTACGAGAGGTTTACCAACGTCCACACCACTCGCGCCAACAATGTCACCACAGGACGCATCTACCAGAGCGTCATCGACAAGGAGCGTCGTGGCGACTATCTCGGCAAGACCGTACAGATCATCCCCCATATCACTGACGAAATCAAGCGCAATGTCAAGCTGCTCGGTCAGACCGGCAATTTCGACTTCATCATCACGGAGATAGGCGGCACGGTAGGCGACATCGAGTCGCTGCCCTACTTGGAGAGTGTGCGTCAGCTCCGCTGGGAGCTGGGCAAGAATGCGCTCTGCATCCATCTGACCTATGTGCCGTATATACGCGCTGCCAAGGAACTCAAGACCAAGCCCACGCAGCACTCCGTAAAGCAGCTTCAGGAGGTCGGTATCCAGCCAGATGTGCTTGTGCTCCGCACCGAGAGGGAGATACCTTCGGCGATGCGCAAGAAGATAGCGCAATTTTGCAACGTGGCTCCAGATGCCGTAATCCAGTCGGTCGACGTGCCGAGCATCTACGAGGTTCCTATCAAGATGCACGAGCAGCATCTTGACGAGATAGTCCTCAGCAAGATGGATGTGCCTGTCAACGGCGAGCCTGACATGCACCAGTGGATGCACTTCCTCGACAAGCTCCACCGCGCCGACAAGACCGTCACGATAGGTCTCGTGGGCAAATATGTAGAGCTGCAGGATGCCTACAAGTCTATCAACGAGGCTCTGCTACACGCTGCCACATATAATGACCACAAGCTCGACCTGCGCTACATCCACTCCGAGAAGCTCAACGAGGGCAATGTCAAGGAGCTGCTGCGCGGTCTTGACGGCGTAATCGTGGCTCCAGGCTTCGGCCAGCGTGGCATCGACGGCAAGTTTGTCGCCTTGAAATATACACGCGAGAACGATATACCCACATTCGGCATCTGTCTCGGCATGCAGTGCATGGTCATAGAGTTTGCTCGCGATGTGCTCGGTCTTCCCGACGCCAACTCGGTGGAGATGAACATCAACACTCCCGACAATGTCATCGACCTCATGGAGGAGCAGAAAAACATCAGCAACATGGGCGGCACGATGCGTCTCGGCGCATATGACTGCCATCTCGCAGCTGACTCCAAGGCAGCCAAGGCATACGGCACCACCGACATCAAGGAGCGTCACCGCCACCGCTACGAGTTTAACAACGACTACCGCGAGCGTTTCGAGGCTGCCGGCATGCGCTGCGTGGGCGAAAATCCTGCGTCACACCTCGTTGAGGTCGTGGAGCTGCCTGACAAGCGTTGGTTCATAGGCACCCAGTACCATCCCGAGTACTCGAGCACCGTACTCAGCCCCGCGCCGCTGTTTGTGGACTTCGTAAAAGCTGCAATCGAATACCACGAGGCTGAAAACCTCGAGAACGTGTCAGAGTGCAATGCCTGACCAATCTGAAAATATCTCATCACCCCTGTTTTTACAATATAATACAGACTGATTAATGGATAAAAACACACTTCGCGGCCTGATATTCATGGCTCTGCTCATCATCGGCTTCATGTGGCTCAACAGCCCCAGCAAGGAGGAGCAGGAGCGTCAACGCCAGCTCGCAGAACAGCAGGCTCAGGCTGAGCAGCAGAAGGCTGCCGAGGGCGCAGTGCTGACACTTGACAGCATTTCGCCCGACGAAATAGTAAATATACGCGCCACGGTGCGCCAGTATGGCAAGCGTGACAGCGTCAACGATGTATATTCGCTCCGCGGAGCCAACAGCACTCTCAGTGTCAACGGTTCTGGCGACATCAGCGGTACGGTCAATGCTGCCGGAACTCAGGTGGATGTAGCCGACATCCTCAACCGCAACCTGGATCGTGTGCCTAAAAACGTCATGGCTTCGGCTGTCAAGACACTCAAAACCGATATTGACGGCATCAGCCGCTATCAGGGCTTTGCAAAATTCCTCTCGGGCGACTCTACTGTCACTCGTCTTGCCAACAAGGACATAACCCTTGAAATCTCCAACAAGGGTGGCAGCATAGCCCGTGCGACACTCAACAATTACGACAGCTATGATTCTACTAAGGTAGAGATGATGGCACTCGGACGTGACAGCTACAGCTTCACGCTGACATCTGCCACGCGCCGCTTCGTGACCAGCGAATTTTACTTCACTCCGGTGGTCGAGAGCGATTCCACGGTGTTGATGCAGCTTGACCTCGGCGGCGGGGCGGTGTTCGGTTTCCGCTACACTCTGCCCAAGGAAGGCTATCTGGTTCAGATGGATGTCGTTCAGGCTGGCATGGCTTCGGTGATTCCCCCGTCGGTTGCCACCATCGACTTCAACTGGAACTCCATGATGACCCGCACCGAGGCAGGGCGTGTCTACGAGGAGCGTCAGAGCGGTCTCTACTATCAGCTTGCCGGCGGAGACGTTGACAATCTCAGCGAGAGCGGTGACGATGACGAAGACCTGACACAGCGCGTCAAGTGGGTCGGTTTCAAAAACCAGTTCTTCTCGTCGGTCATCATAGCCCGCACCAACTTCACCTCTGCCGAACTCAAATCGGTAGAGCTGGAGAACAATCCTGATTTCATCAAGTCGATGTCTATGGCTTCGACTCTCGAATATTCGTCATCGCTTGCCAACCCTGCATCGTTCACCTTCTTTATCGGTCCCAACAGCTATCCGCTGCTTAAAGACTTGGAGAAGAACATCGTGCCTGACGAGAATCTACACCTGACCAAGCTGATACCGCTCGGCTGGAGCCTGTTCCGCTGGATCAACACGCTGATTATCATTCCTGTGTTCACGTTCCTGGGGCACTATATCAGCAACTACGGTATCATCATCCTGCTGCTGACCATCTTCATCAAGATAATTCTGTTCCCCTTCACCTACAAGAGCTACATGTCACAGGCAAAGATGCGTGTGCTGCAGCCTGAAATAAAGGCTATCAACGAGAAATATCCGGGTCAGGAAAACGCCATGAAGCGTCAGCAGGAGACCATGGCACTCTACAGCCGCGCCGGGGCGAGTCCGTTCTCTGGCTGTCTGCCTATGCTGCTGCAGCTTCCTATACTTGTTGCGATGTTCCAGTTCTTCCCCTCGGCTATAGAGCTGAGAGGGGAGTCGTTCCTCTGGGCTAAGGACCTCTCGGCTCCTGATGCCATAGTGTCATGGACCACCAATATCCCCTTCATATCGGGCACATTCGGCAACCATATCAGCCTCTTCTGTCTGTTGATGACCGTCACCAACATCATCTACACCAAAATCAATATGCAGAGCCAGCCCACGGGCGACTCGATGCCTGGCATGAAGTGGATGATGTATCTGATGCCGGTGATGTTCCTGGTGTTCTTCAACAACTATGCCGCCGGTCTGAGCTACTACTACTTCGTGTCGCTCCTCATCACCATCATACAGACCTACATCTTCCGCCGCGTAGTCGACGAGGAGAAGGTGCGTGCCACCATGGAGGCAAACGCCAAGAATCCCAAAAAGAAGAAAAAGAGCGGTTTCATGGCACGTCTCGAGGAAGCGCAGCGCAAGCAGCAAGCCATGATACGCGAGCAGCAGAAAAACGCTGGCAAGGGCGGAGCCAACCGCCGCCGATAGCGTGACATAACGCATATTTTGTAGGGACATGCCATGGCATGTCTGCGTATCACAAAATGAAAATCGACATGGAGTGGCGGACATGCCACGGCATGTCCCTACACTGCAAATGACCCTATATGGACCTGATGGACGACAACGACTTTGACATCCGCGCAGCCCAGAGCTCCGCGGCTGGCGAACGCGACTTTGAGAAAGCGTTGCGTCCGGGTCGTTTTGAGTCGTTTACAGGTCAGGACAAGGTGGTGGAGAACCTCAAGGTATTCGTCCAGGCAGCCAAGATGCGTGGCGAAGCCCTTGACCACATCCTCTTCTACGGTCCTCCAGGGCTTGGCAAGACCACCCTTTCGGGCATCATAGCCAATGAATTGGGGGTAGGCATGAAAGTCACGTCCGGCCCTGTACTTGACAAAGCTGGTGATCTGGCTGGCATATTGACCTCGTTGGAGGAAAACGATGTGCTGTTTATCGACGAAATCCATCGCCTGCGTCCCGAAGTGGAGGAGTATCTATACTCCGCCATGGAGGACTACCGCATAGACATCACCATCGACAAAGGTCCCGGCGCGCGGTCGGTGCAGTTGACATTGTCGCCATTCACTCTTATAGGTGCTACCACCCGCAGCGGACTTCTGACAGCCCCGCTCAGGGCGCGTTTCGGCATCAACTGCCACCTCGAATATTATGACCACGAGCTGCTGGAGCGCATCATACTCCGCTCCGCAAAACTCCTCGGTGTGAAATGCCGTGCCGAAGCTGCCCATGAGATATCGCTCCGCAGCCGAGGCACCCCACGTATAGCCAATTCGCTCCTGCGCCGGGTGCGTGACTTCGCGCAGGTCAAGGGAACAGGCGACATCGACCCCGAGATAGCCCGGTATGCACTTGAAGCTCTCAACATAGACCGCTACGGACTTGACGAGATTGACAACAAGCTCCTCGGCACTATCATCCACAAATTCGGCGGCGGTCCCGTAGGTCTCTCTACCATAGCCACCGCCCTCGGCGAGGATCGTGGCACCATCGAGGAAGTCTACGAACCCTTCCTCATCAAGGAAGGCTTCATCAAACGCACCCCCCGAGGCAGAGAAGTGACCGACCTCGCCTTCCGTCACCTCGGAGTAGACCGCTACGACCTCGGCCGCCAGACCACCATCGACTTCTAACCACCAATATGTATGAATAATGGCTGGGACTAAATCGCTGTTCAAGGACACTGCCATCTATGGGGTGAGCAGTATTGTGGGGCGTTTCCTCAACTGGTGTCTGGTGCCGCTCTATACCATCATGTTCCCGGCTGCGGAATATGGCGTGGTTACGTATATCTATTCCATAGTTGCCCTTGCCCTGATCATACTGACCTACGGCATGGAGACTGGATTTTTCCGCTTTGCCAACCATGACCGTTACAAAGACCCCACGGAGGTGTATTCCAGCTCGTTGGTGTCGCTCGCTTCCACATCGGTTGCCTTCCTGGTGCTGCTGATGGTCTTTATCCGTCCGATAAGCGATGCGATAGAGTGCCGCGGGCACGAGGACTATGTGATCATGATGGGTATAGCCGTGGCTGTGGATGCTTTCACCTCCATACCGTTTGCCTATCTGCGTTTCCGCCATCGCCCCATGCGTTTTGCTACCTTGAGGCTGATAAGCATCGCTCTCAATATAGGTCTCAACCTGTGGTTTATACTGATATGTCCGTGGCTCGTCAAGCAGGCACCCTCTTTGTCATGGATTTATGACCCGTCTTATGGCATAGGATACATATTCCTTGCCAATCTGATATCCTCGGGTGTGGTGTTGCTGCTGATGATACCCGAGCTGCGCGGATTCCGATGGCGTTTCAATTCCGCGCTGTGGCGCGAGATGCTCCGATACAGCTATCCGCTGCTCGTGCTCGGCATAGCCGGCATCATGAACCAGACCATCGACAAGATACTCTATCCGTCGCTCGCTCCTGACAAGCTCACCGCCATGCAGGAGCTTGGTATCTACGGAGCCAACTATAAGATAGCCATCGTGATGGTGATGTTCATTCAGGCGTTCCGTTTCGCCTACGAACCTTACATTTTCGCCCGCGACAAGGAGAGCGGACGCTCAGGCACATCAGCCTACAGCGAGGCGATGAAGTATTTCGTTATCTTCGCGCTCTGCATATTCCTCGGTGTGATGTTCTACATAGACATCATCAAGTATTTCATCTCGCCCAAGTATTTCTCCGGACTCAAAGTGGTGCCGATAGTGATGCTCGGCGAATTCTTCTTTGGCGTTTTCTTCAACCTCTCGGTGTGGTACAAGCTGACCGACAAGACACTCTGGGGCATGTGGTTTTCGCTGCTTGGTCTTGCTGTAACCCTGGCTCTCAACGTGCTGCTGGTGCCTCGTTTCGGTTACATGGGTTGTGCATGGGCTGCGTTTTGCTGCTACGGAGTGATGATGGTGACAAGCTACTTTATCGGACAGCGTCGATACCCTATCAGCTATCATGCCGGCAGGCTTGCTGTCATATTTGCATTTGCCATGGCTCTCTATGGGGTGTCGCTACTGATTGAAACCTCTGTGCCGTGGGTCAACATGCTCATACGCACTCCTCTCTTGGTGCTTTTCATCGCCGTGGTGATGAAGATGGAACATATATCGCCCCGCTCACTCATTCCCTCCCGCCGCCATGCCTGATACCTTGGTAAATACAACTCCTGATCAGCCTCAGAAGCCTATAAAAGTCACAATCCTGTGTCATAGCGACAAGCTCGGTCAGCCGTCAGTGGTCACTCATAGACTGATGAGGGCGTTGCGGCGTATCGGTGTGGATGCCCGCATGGTGGTGTTCACCCGGCTTACCTATGACGAAAATATATCCAAGGTCAGTTCGCGGTTTCTGCGCGTCATGCGTTTCCAGTATGAGAGAGCAAAGATATTTCTTGCCAACAAGATGCATCTTGACACGCTGTTTGATGTGTCGATAGCCAATGTCGGTTGCCGTGTTTCGTCACATCCATGGGTCAAGGATGCCAACATAGTGGTGCTTAGCTGGATTAACCAAGGGTTGCTGTCGCTCAAAGAGGTCCGGCGCATAGGACGTCTGCGCAAACCTATGGTGTGGATCATGCACGACATGTGGAACTTCACTGGCATATGCCATCATGCACAAGGATGCACTCGTTACGAACAGGAGTGTGGCAGCTGTCCGTTTCTCCATAGCACCAATCCACGGGATTTGTCATATAAGGTGTGGAAGCGCAAGCGCAGTCTCTACGAGTCGATGCCCATTAATTTCGTGGCAGTCAGTTCGTGGCTTGAGGAGGAAGCGCGTAAGAGCAGCCTGATGGCAGATGCGCGTATCCACATGATACCAAACGCCTTTCCAGCCGAAGCCTTCTATATCGTCCCTAAGTCGCTGCGTAAGGCTCTGCCTGTGGACTATTCGCGCAAGTTGGTTCTTGTGGGAGCATGGAAGCTGGATGCGCCAGCCCAGCGGTTGCAGCTCACCATAGATGCCCTCAATTACCTGTTTGAAAACGAGCCTCAGGTAGCCAACAGCTCCATGGTGCTGTTTTTTGGCGATGTGGCTGATCCGGCAGTGTTTGATAGGCTGTATTTCCCTTATTGCCATATGGGGGCGATCAATGATGATACTCTGTTGAGGGAGATCTACGCTTCGTCGTCGGTCGTAGTGTCAACGGCTCTATACGAGACGCAGCCTGGGACACTCCTTGAAGGTCAGGCTGCTGGATGTTTTGCCGTGACTACGCGTGTGGGCGGTATGGCTGACAATGTCAAGCACCTTATCAACGGATACGTGGCGGAGGAGCCAACGCCTGAGGCGGTCGCCGAGGGTATCAAGTGGGCGCTTGACAATGTGCCCGACCGCAAGATGCTCCACGACTCGGTGGAGACCGCCTTTGATGCTCCGATAGTGGCGTCGAAATACAAGGAGCTTTTCGAGCGTCTGTTACACCGCTGATTGACAGTAATTGCTGGAAATTTGCTAACTTTGCACCATGGGCAGACTGATGTCGATAGATTACGGGCGCAAACGTTGCGGCATAGCCGTGACCGACATACTGCGTATCGTTGCCAACGGGCTTACCACAGTGCCCACTGCCCAACTCAACTCGTTTGTACTCAATTATGTGTCCCGCGAACCTGTAGATGCTATCGTTGTGGGGCATCCGCGCACATTGCGTGGGGCTGACAGCGAAAGCATGCGATTCATCAAGCCCGGGATTGCATCGCTCCGCAAGGTATTGCCGGCATCGATACCTATCGTGTTTTTTGACGAACGGTTTACCTCCGCCATCGCCCACCGCACCATGCTTGACGGAGGTCTGCGCAAGATGGATCGCCGAGACAAAGCCCTGGTAGATGAGATCTCGGCAAGCATCATCCTCAACGATTATCTCGCATCGCTCGAACATAACAGCTCCGCACTCTCCTGATAACAACGAAATATTAGCAACATGCTGAAAGTATATCTTTACGGACATCCGGTGCTTCGACGCCTGTCCGATGACATAGCCCCTGACTATCCTGACCTGAAAAAACTCATAGCCGACATGTATGACTCGATGTATGCTTCATTGGGAGTCGGATTGGCTGCGCCTCAGATCGGGCGCAATGACCGCATAGTGGTCATTGACGCCTCCCCTCTGGCTGAGGATTTCCCCGAGTGTGAGGGCAGAAAGTTCACGCTGATCAATCCGCGTGTCGAGGTGCTCGATGGTGATAAAGTCACCCGTTCGGAGGGCTGTCTCAGTCTGCCGGGGCTTTCTGAAAACGTTCCCCGTGTAGAAAAAATCCGACTGACATGGGTTGATGAGGATTTCAATCCCCATGAGGAGGTGATGGAAGGATTTCTGGCAAGAGTCGTACAGCATGAGTGCGACCACCTCGAAGGCAAACTGTACATAGACCATATATCACCTATACGCAAGCAGCTCATATCGTCAAAGCTCCGCAATATCATGTCGGGCAAGACACGTTGCGACTATCCGGTGGTATATGCCCCCAAACACCGCAAATAACAACCGACATATGGATACCAACACAGCCATCTCAAAAGTCAAGAAGCACCTGTCAGGACGTCATCCGCGGAGAGTGCTGTTTGTGTGCTTAGGTAACATCTGCCGTTCGACTGCTGCCGAGGGCATATTGCGTGACATCGTGGAGCGTCGCGGAGAGGCTGCCGACTGGGTGATTGACTCAGCCGGCACGAGCGGCTACAATGACGGCAAGGGTCCCGACCAGCGCATGATAGTGCATGCCCGCCGCCGTGGAGTGGAGTTGACCCATATATCCCGACGTGTGCGCATCAGTGATTTCGATAACTTCGACCTCATTGTGGGCATGGACGACAACAATATCCGCAACCTGCGGCAGATGGCACCTACCATCGAGGACGAGGACAAGATAGTGCCGATGGCTGCGTTTGTCAGCAAAGCCATGCGCTACGACCATATCCCCGACCCATATTATGACGGGGCAGAGGGCTTCGAACTGGTGCTTGACCTCTTAGAGGACGGATGTGCCCGTCTTGCCGACGAGGCAGATGTGCAGTCGTGATAATACTGGCGGTATTGCCTGTATGGCAATTTATGGCTATCTTTGCTAATAATTGACATCTTTTACATCATAGAGTGATGAACGATACATTTGAAATGGTGGCGAAGACCTTCCAAGGATTGGAGGATGTTCTTGCCGAGGAATTACGCGGTCTTGGCGCAACCAATGTCGAGCCTGGTCTGCGCATGGTCTCATTTGAGGGTGACCTCGAAATGCTTTACAGGGCTAATCTGGCTTGCCGCACAGCCTTGCGCATCCTCAAGCCGATATTCAAGTTCAATGCGTCAACGACCGACGAACTCTATGACCGTATAAAATCATTTGACTGGAACTCTATCCTGTCGCTCAGCAAGACATTTGCGATCGACTCGGTGGTCTACAGCAATGTATTCACCAACTCGCGCTTCGTAACCTATCGCGTCAAGGATGCGATAGTGGACTATTTCAAGGACAAATACGGACCTGACAAGCGTCCCGGAGTGCGTGTACAGGATGCCGATGTGCTTCTCAACGTTCATATCGCCGAAGACCATGTGACCCTCTCGCTTGATTCGTCCGGAGAGTCACTCCACAAGCGCGGTTATCGTGTCGCCCAGACCGAAGCCCCTATCAACGAGGTGCTTGCCGCAGGTATCCTTCTCAAGACAGGCTATCGTGGAGACACTCCTCTGATTGATCCTATGTGCGGTTCTGGCACATTCCTTGTGGAGGCAGCCCTGATTGCCGCCAACATCATGCCAGGTATCTACCGCCGCCGTTTCGCTTTCGAGGACTGGAAAGACTTTGACGGCGAGCTGTTTGACAGCATATTCAATGATGATTCTGCCGAGCGAGAGGTGACTCAGCGCATCATAGGCTCGGACATATCTCCTGCAGCAATCAGCATTGCCGAGCGCAACATCAAGAGTGCCGGTGTGGCAAAATATATAGACCTGTGTGTCAAGCCGATGCAGAGCTGGACACGCGATGAGGTGCCGTCAGAGGGTATTCTCGTGGCAAATCCACCCTATGGCGAGCGCATAGCGGTGGAGGATATGGAGAATCTCTATACCATGATCGGATCATCGCTCAAACATGTGTTCCTCGGCTATCATGCCTGGATCATCGCTTACCGCGAGGAGCTTCTGCGTCGTATAGGGCTTGCCCCGTCGACCAAGATACCTCTGCTCAACGGTGCCCTGCCGTGTGAACTGCGCGAATACGTCATATTTGACGGATTGATGAGTGATTTCCGCAAGAACGGCGGCAAAATCAAGGATGAACCTGTTGATGCGTCAACATATAAGCCTAACCGCAAGCGTGATTTCAAGGATGACCGCCGCCGTGGACCTTCGCGCCGCGAGGACGGCGAACGTCGCAGTTTCCGCCGTGACGGAGAGGACGGCGACCGCCGTGATTTCCGCAAGGGTGGTGACCGTTTCCGTCGTGATCGCGACGATGACCGCCGTGGGGGTGACAAGCGTGACTTCCGCAAGGGAGGCGATCGCTTCCGCCGTGACGATGATAGGCGTGACTCACGCCGTGGAGCCGGGGATGACCGCCCATTCAGAGGAGGCGACCGCAGGCATGACGATTTCAAAAAGCGTTATGACCGTCAGTTGGAGTCGCCTCACAACGAACTTGAACGCGCCTACCGCCCCAAGAAAGGACGTTTTGCTCCCCGTGAAGAGGCTCCGCGCCACCAAGAGCCTGAAAGCGACAATCCTCTGGCAATACGCCGCAATGAGAATGCGCTCCGCTCCATCAAGAACACCCGTCCGTCGCTTCCTCCCGAACCCGGGAAAACCATCATGCGCGAACGTCGCAAAAAGTAAATTGACAGATAACAAACCAGCATACACACTATCATTACCCGCAACGATTTATGAAACATATAGTTTTGCTCCTCGGCTCAGGAGGCAGAGAATGTGCATTGGCATGGAAAATCAGCCAGAGTCCGCTGCTCGGTCATCTATTTATCGCTCCCGGCAATGGAGGCACTGATGCCTATGGCGAGAATGTCAATCTTTCGCCCCTTGACTTCCCTGCTATCGAGGAGTTTGTCAAGGCTCACGGAGTGGATATGATAGTTGTGGGCAATGAGGATCCTCTTGTGGAGGGTATACGTGACTATTTTGCCAAGGCGATGCCCGATCTGCTGATAGTAGGTCCCTCGCAGCAGGGTGCCATGCTTGAAGGCAGCAAGGATTTCGCCAAGCAGTTCATGGCACGTCACGGCATCCCCACAGCCCGCTACCGCAGCTTCACATCTGCGACATTGGCTGAGGGACAGTCATTTCTTGAAGAACTCACAGCTCCCTATGTGCTTAAGGCAGACGGGCTTGCAGCCGGAAAGGGTGTGCTCATCATCGACAGTCTCGACGAGGCGAAGCAGAAACTTGCCGAGATGCTCGGCGGCATGTTCGGACACTCGTCTGACACGGTGGTGATCGAGGAATTCCTCTCTGGCATAGAGTGCTCTGTCTTCGTGCTTACCGATGGTAACGGTGGCTACCGTGTGCTTCCTGTAGCCAAGGACTACAAGCGCATAGGCGAAGGCGACACCGGACTTAACACCGGAGGCATGGGTGCCGTTAGCCCTGTTCCGTTTGCTGATGAGGTGTTTATGGACAAGGTGGAGAAACGCATTATACTTCCCACTATCGAAGGTCTGCGCAAGGACGGTATCGATTACCGTGGATTCATATTCCTCGGTCTCATCAATGTAGGAGGGGAGCCGATGGTGATAGAATATAATGTGCGCATGGGTGACCCCGAGACAGAAGCTGTCATGCCGCGCATCGCCAGCGATCTGCTGCCGCTGCTTGAAGGTGCAGCCAAGGGTGACCTTGCCGACACTCCGCTGGTCATTGACCCCAAAACCTCTGTCACAGTGATGGTGGTTTCGGGCGGTTATCCCGAGTCCTATCCTAAAGGCAAAGTCATTACCGGCACCGATGAAGTGACCGATAGCATCCTCTTCCATGCAGGTACCAAGCGTGATGACAATGGTCAGCTTGTTACATCCGGCGGTCGCGTAATATCTGTCAGCTCTCTCGGCGACAGCATCCCTGAGGCTCTTTCACGCAGCTATGAGTCTATCGGACATCTGCATTATGACGGCATCTATTTCCGCCGTGACATAGGTCAGGACCTGATGAAATAAAAATTGCTGTATTCTTTCTGCCGGATGGTATGACGCTTGCCGAGGAGAAATACGAACGATTTCTGCATTCGAGCTACGGTGCCGTGATATTTTCACTGGTCGCCGTAGCTGGTATGTTTTTGGCATCAGACGTGGTCAGACCGATGCCTTTGTTTGGCAACCACGGCATCGTGTTCCCGTCAATCAATCTCTGGCTTCCATCAGCCCTGTATCCATGGGCTGATTATATAGCCATAGCCGGGCAGGTGGTGCTTGCAGCCATACTTGTGGCGGTCAACCACTTCTACAAGATTTCGCGCTCATCATCCATTACGTTTGCCGCGCTGTTTCTGTGGCTTCAGGGCATGTTGCCTTCATTGGCAACACAGATTCACAGCGGACTGTTTGTTGGCATAGTGATACTTGCTGCCATAGCCCTTATGCTCGGCAGCTACAATACACCGCGCAATGTGCGCAGTATCTATCTCGCGTTTTTCCTGATGTCAGCCGCTTCGTTGTGGCAGATAGTATTGCTGCCGTTGACCGCGGGGATGCTTGTGTTCGGACTGCCGTCCATGAAAGTGTTTCGCCTGAAAGCGTTGCTGGCAGCGTTGCTCGGTATCGCTACGCCGTGGTGGATTATGTTTTGCATAGGATTCCCGGTCAAGCCGGACTTTAACTGGCACTTTTCAACCGCTGTGTTCACCACCATACCGCGTTGGCAGCTGATACATCTGATAGTGGCAGTGGTGCTTAGTATCGGCGTAGGCATAGCTCTTACGATGGTCAACATGCTCCGTATAATCAGTGCCAATTCGCGCATACGCTCCACCAACGGTCTCCTTGTGCTTATGGCGGCAGTGACCACCATATTGCTGTTGGTGGATTCCGACAATTTCCCTGCCTATCTGACGCTTATTAATATATTCGCAGCATTTCAGCTGGGGCATTTCCTGCATATCTATAAAGGCACCCGCCTATGTTATGGCGCGGTATCCGTGCTTGTCGGGTTGGAGTTTGCCATGTATGTCTGGGAGCTGTGGATATAAACAGACATCCTATGAGACCTCTTATTATCGTTGAAGACCGCATCCCTTTTATAAAAGGCGTGCTGGAACCGTTTGCATCCGTGGCTTATCTTCCGTCTGATGCCATAGATGCATCTGCTATGAGAGATGCCGATGCTTTAATCACACGCACACGTACACGTTGCGATGCCTCGCTGCTTGACGGCTCACGGTGCCGGTTGATAGCCACAGCCACTATCGGCACTGATCATATCGACCTTGACTATTGCCGAGACAAAGGTATTTCTGTAGTGAATGCCCCGGGATGCAATGCGCCTGGGGTAGGGCAGTATGTGTCGCGGGCACTGCTGGAACTTTACGGTACGGAGCGTCTGCACGGGATGACTCTCGGAGTGGTCGGCGTGGGAAACGTCGGCAAGATAGTCGAACGATGGTGTCGCGGTCTGGGCATGCACACCTTGCTGTGTGATCCTCCACGAGCCGACAAAGAGGGTAGGGCTGGTTTCGTCACCTTTGACGAGATATATGCTCACTCCGATGTAATAACGTATCACACTCCATTGACGCGTTCGGGTGCATATCCCACGTATCATCTGTTTGACGCGGCTACCGCTTCAAAGCTCCAGCGCAAACCTTTGATTATTAATGCTGCCAGAGGTGCAGTCGTCGATAATCACGCTTTGTTGTCGGCCCTTGAATCGGGAGCAGTCAGCGGAGCGGTGATGGACTGCTGGGAGGGTGAACCAGATATAGACCGCCGCCTGCTTGACCGCAGTGTGATATCTACCCCACATATTGCAGGCTACTCACGTGAGGGTAAAATCCGCGCCACCGTGATGGCTGTTGAAGCCGTGTGCGACCATTTCGGTTTCCCGCACCCCTGTTGGGCTGAAAAACCTGGTCCGGTCCACGAATATGTCACCCCCGAGTCTGTGATAGCCTCTTACGACATCATGGCAGACACCGCAGCTCTGAAAGCTAGCCCAGCCGACTTCGAAACCCTCCGTAATACGTATAATTTCCGTTCCGAACCCTCCTTTTGACCCCTTCCTGCGCGGATCTGTCCCCTGTTTGTCCCCTCTTCATTGTGTTGTAACATGATGTGTGAAGACTACCTTTGTCTGCAGCATGCTTAGGCCTTCACGTCAAACCAACACATCACATATTATCGTAATAGTAATGAAGAGAAATTTTACATTTTTTGCTGCAACTGTTGCTGTATTGTTGCAGACCACATCAGCTTTAGCTTTCGATATCGATGGTATCAGCTACCATGAACCCTATGGCAAAACCACAACAACCATATATAGCGCATGGCCCGATGAGATGCCGTCGACCGATGTGGTGATTCCAGAAAAGGTGACGTACCTCGGCAAGGAGTACACGGTGGTGGGTATAGATGAGAAAGCTTTCTCGGGATGCAACATAACATCTGTAGTCATCCCTGAAACGGTCACGACCATAGAATCTTTTGCGTTTCAGAATTGCAGTTCACTCACTTCCGCCGTCCTTCCTGCAGCGTTGACCGAGTGGGGAAACATGATTTTTTATAATTGCAGCCAGTTGGAGACAGTGCATATGCCAGAGGGATTAACCATGATAGGCAGTATGGCGTTTGCTGTGTGTCCTTCCCTTAAAGGAGTGACAATCCCCTCCACGGTGACAGAAATCGGAAATGGTGCATTTTATGAGTGCACTGGACTGAAGACGATAGCTATACCAGAAGGCGTTTCTTCAGTAGAAGCTAATGTATTTTATGGATGCACTGATCTTGCAGATATAAAATTACCATCGAGCTTGAAAAAGATTGATAGTTTCGCGTTTGTTCAGACGGCGTTTTCTTCTTTTGAGATACCAGAAGGTGTGACATCAATAGGAATGAATGTATTCTATGGCTGTGAAAACCTCGTAGATATAAATTTACCGGAAGGTTTGGAGAAAATAGACACCAGGGCATTCTACGACTGTCCGGTTTTGAAACAGGTGTCTTTACCCTCTACCCTGAAGTCTGTAGGGAGCGATGCGTTCAATACATCGGATTGGACTTCGATTGTCATACCTGAAGGCATGGAGAATATAGGAAAGAATGCATTTTCAGGTTGCAAAAATATTGTAGATGTAGAATTCAACGCTGTGAATTGTGGATTTATATTAGGAGCATCTCCTTTCCCTCAGACTATAAAAACAATCAGATTTGGCGATAAGGTAGAGACAATCCCTGGCTGTTTATTACAGAATTGTGCCATGATTGAGTCTGTGTCATTACCAGAGTCTGTTATCAGTATTGGTGGCGACTCTTTTATGGGTTGCAAGGCTCTGACAAAGTTGGTCATTCCAGACAAAGTCACGTCAATAGATGTGGAGGCATTTGCTTATTGTGATGGTCTACAGGAGGTATCGCTTGGAAAGTGTGTCGAAAAGATCGGACTACAGGCTTTTGCAGGCTGTTCTTCTCTGCGAATCCTTCGCAGTAATAATCCTGTACCTCCCTCTGCAGCAAAAGGATGCTTTGCTGATATTGATAAGCAGGCTTGCGGGCTGTATGTGCCATCTGAGAGTGTTGATAGATATGCTAAAGCTGATGAGTGGGGTCAGTTTGCCAACATAAATACCGAAGTATCGGCAGTCTACGACGTGATAGCGGATTCTCTTGGTTTGGAAATCTGCATCAACGGGACATCTTTGTATGTCATTGGATCTGAAGGCAAGGAGGTGCAGATTTTCGGTGTGGACGGACGCTGCGAGTGGCAGACGGCAAGTTATGGCGGCGAGGCAGTGGAGCTCCAGCCCGGCATCCACATCGTGCGCGTCGGCGACAACACCCTCAAGGTGTCGCTCTGACAAATGTAATCCTACAGCAACAATGCCCAGCTGGTACCCCCTATCAGTTGGGCATTCTCATGTCATGGAGCTATTGTGATATGCCCCAATGCAGTTTTCTTAACGATTGGGTGATTTGATCTGTGTATATGTAAAAAGCAATGCCAAAATTGTAGGGACATGCCATGGCATGTCAGATCATCCGCGATGCAGATTAGCAAAGGATGTCCAAAATTGACATGCCATGGCATGTCCCTACGATATCGTTGGGGACTGCGTGGGTACCACGCGGTTTGCGTTATGGGAGGGGTGGTCAGTCGGCGGTGGGGTGGAGGGCGTTGTATACGATGGAGGCTTTGGCGGGACCTATGGCTGAGGCGAGTTCGTCGAGGTCGGTCTCGGAGATGCGTTTGACGCTCTTGAAGCGGCGCAGCAGCTCGGTGCGTGTCTTTTCGCCGATGCCTTTGATGCCGTCGAGGCGGCTGACGGTCTGACCCTTGCTGCGACGGTTGCGGTGGTGGGTGATGCCGAAGCGGTGGGCTTCGTCACGCAGATGCTGGATGACGCGTAGTGACTCGCTGTTTTTGTCAATGTAGAGAGGGATGCTGTCGCCAGGGAAATAGATTTCTTCAAGACGCTTGGCTATGCCTACGATGGCTATCGTGCCTCGGAGTCCCATCTCGTCAAGTGCTTCTACGGCACTGCTCAACTGTCCTTTGCCACCGTCGACCACGATGAGCTGTGGCAGTCCCTTGCCCTCGTTGACCAATCGGGTATAGCGGCGCGTCAGCACCTCTTTCATCGAAGCGAAGTCATCGGGACCCTCTACGGTCTTGATGTTGAAATGGCGGTAGTCGCTTTTGAACGGTTTGCCGTCGCGAAACACCACGCACGATGCCACCGGGTTGGTTCCTTGTATATTTGAGTTGTCGAAGCATTCGATATGCCGTGGCAGTTCGGTCAGTCGGAAGTCTGCTTTCATACGTTCGAGCAGCCTGTCGGTGCGCGCCTCGGGATTGGTGTGCTCGAGATTTTTGAGCATGTCTATTCGGTATTGCCGAGCGTTCTTGGCTGAGACTTCCAGCAGTTTGGCGCGGTCGCCTCGCTGAGGTATGGTGATGCGTGCTCCGTCAGGTATCACATCCGGGGTGATGGAGGTGATGACTTCGCGATATGTCACCTCTAATTCGGCGGCTATCTTTGCCATGGCAAGTGAAAGCAGTTCTTCGGCAGTCTCTTCGAGTCGGCGGTGGAACTCTAAAGTCACCGAACGAACGACGGCTCCGTGGCGAACGTGCATGTAGTTGATGAAAACCTCCTTGCCGTCATCATCTATGCCGAACACATCTACCTCGTCCATTGTCTGGCTGACGATGACGCTCTTGGCGCGGTAACGCGTGATGGCATCATATTGCTCTTTGAGCTCCTGGGCTTCCTCAAACCGCCACTCCGAGCTGAGCCGGTCCATCTCGCTTTTTAGATGCTCCATGAGCATGGCGGTGTCACCTCGGAGTATCTGACGAACCTGCTCTATCTGCTTCCCGTATTCCTCGGGACTTACGAGAGCCTTGCAGGGACCTCCGCAGCGGTGTAGATGATAGTCGAGGCAGAGCCTACCTTTGCCTTTGTCAAGATACTCGTGGGTGATGGGATGCCGGCATGAGCGTATCTTGAACAGTTCACGGCAGAGATCAAGGACGGTACGCGCTGACTTGGTATCGGTATAGGGACCGAAATATTTGCCTCCCTCCTTTACCTTGGTGCGTGTCATGAATACACGGGGATACAGTTCGTTGGTGACCACTATCCACGGATACGATTTGTCATCCTTGAGTAGCACGTTGTAACGCGGATGGTACTCCTTGATCATCGAAGCCTCAAGGTTGAGAGCATCCTGCTCGGTGGGTACCACTACATATTTCATGTCGCGTATGGCACGGACGAGCAGGTTAGTGCGCATCACATCGTGTGTGCGGTTGAAATATGACGATACACGCCGCTTGAGATTTTTTGCTTTGCCTACATATATGACGGTTCCCTCGGCATCATAATAGAGGTAGACGCCGGGGGTATCGGGGAGGATGCGGATTTTCTGCTTGAGGGCAGGGTTGCGGTCGAGAACTGAAGCCATTATACTTCCAATATCATTGATGAGTCAAGATGCCATATGTAGCCTCGCACGGGAGCTCCGTTGGCTGACGTGCGTGATATATGGTCCATGTAGCGTCGTACCTGGCGGCGGTATTTGCCTATGAGTGCTTTGCGTTCGCTCTCGTCGTCGGGCAGGTGTCCGGTCTTGTAATCTATGATGTCTATGGTGCCGTCAGAAGTCCACACTACGCGGTCGGGGCGGCGAGTCTCATGGGGTACCGTTGGGTCATTGGAGTCGCCTGTATATATGGGCTGCTCCACCATCAGGCGGTCATATCCGTCAAACCATCGGCGCACCTCCGGTCGGTCAAGTTCGCGGTGGAGTATGGCACGGATTTCCGGGACTATGTCCTCGGGGATGAAGCCGCGGTGCTGGAGGCGGAGCACTACCTTGTCAATGTCAGAGGCGCGCTTGCAGTATGCCAAGCATGCATGGAGCATGTTGCCACGACTGCGCGGGTCGGAGTAGTCATAGTGCTCGGGAAAGTCAAGCGAGGTGTCAGCCCACAGGTCGCTGCGGTCAAGGATGTAATATTGTGTCATCGGCAGCATGCGGGTCGGCTGAAGTGCTTTGGGTGGAGTGTCCTGAGCTTCCCGCTGATGTACGGTAGGCGAGCCGGCGACATATGCGCCGTGGCGATATGGGCTCTCGTCGGAGTAGTTCAGGTGCATTGAGGTATATAACTCAGGGTTGGCAGCGGCACGTTCTTCTGACATGGCTCGGACTGTCTCCAGCAGTAAAGTTCCTGTGGTGGTGCCTTTGTCGGGCTTGGTCGGCACGGAGATGATCATCTCGTCGACGGCTCTGGTCAGAGCCACATAGAGCACGTTGAGTTCGTCAAGCTCGGTCTCTTCGATTTTGGCTGTATACTGGTCGGCGTATGCGCTGCGGGTCATATCGGCAGAGGGTTCGAGAGGGATGAGCGGCGGGGTCAGGTCGGCTGGTATGTCGGGAATCTCCACGGGTGTGTACCATGACGGACCTTTGAGATTGTCGGTGCGCCAGTTGCAGAAAGGGATGTGCACACATGCAAATTCAAGCCCTTTGGCTTTGTGGATGGTCATCACGCGTATGGCATCGGAGCTTTCGGGCGAGGAAATCTTGTAGGCATAGCCTGTCGTATCCCACCATTTCAAGAAGGCATGCAGATCGTTGGGATGGCAGTCCATGTAATCATACACGGTATCCATAAAAGCAGTGATATACATATTCTGCTCTTGTCGCATGTCATGGGGAGAGAGTGCGATGATGCGCTCGATTATTACAGCCAGATCAGTTGAGAGTATAGTCTCATATTCGTCAGGCGAAGCCGTTGTATCCGTGTCGTTGTCTGTGTCTTCGCCCATCTCAGCGATGATGTCGCGAAGTATGTTGCCGGCTGCAGTCGTTATGTCTTTATCGTTGTTTGCCTCACGGGTGCGGAGCATCTCTGCCACACGTTGCTCATATTGGTTGAACAGGCGAGTGAACATCTTGGGCGTAGCCCCTTTGGAAGCTCGGGGAGAGTCCGCCGCGTCCATAAATCTGAGCCGGGTGATTACACTGCGGACTATCGGCGAAGCGGATACCATCATGGAGTCGTCGGATATGATGCGGAATCTTTGTGCTTCAGGCAGAGTATCTGACAGTCTCATCAGTGCTGAGATGACTTCGGCAGCTTCCGAAACTTTGCGGCACAGCACGGCTATGTCGCAAGGGCGGTATCCCGATGCGAGCTGACGCAGGATTTCAGCCTTCATCCGCTCGATGGCTGCGGTTTTGAAATCGGCATCCGCCGGTGCACCCCATACTGATACATATCCGCGGTGCGTGCGGTGCTTGGGGGCTACCTGCTGGGCGACGTTGGCATATATGGAGCGGTTGTAGTCGTTCATAGGCATCAGGGAGAAAACCGTGTTATTGAACTTTACCACATCAGCCGAACTGCGCCAGTTGGTGTTTTGTTCCACGGTGTCACCTGATATTGCCACGCGGTCAAACTCCTGACTGACACGCTCCTTTAGCAGCGAGGGGTCGGAGTTGCGGAAACGGTAGATACACTGCTTTTCGTCTCCGATGATGAGGTTGTCGTGGTCATGCGCGTGGCTTTCGTTGACCAAGGGAGTGAGGTTGAGCCACTGCATCAGAGAGGTGTCCTGGAACTCGTCAATGAGGAAGTGGTTGAGCCACAACCCCATACGCTCGAATACAAATGGCGCATCACCGTCACCGATGATGCTGTGGAGCAGCGACCCTGTGTCGCTCAGACGTATGAAATTGCTGTCTTTCTGTAGCTCGTCGATGCAGGAATACACGCGGTCAACGAGTCCGAGCATAAACAGGTTCTCATACGTGACTTTCATGGTAGCCATCTGACGGCTGATGCAGTCGATGCGATTTGTCGCTTCATAGAGGAGCGAAGCCACGGCAGGGTCATGCTTTCCTTTGTTGAAACAGTCTTCTCCGCCCTCAAGACAGTTGGCATATGTCTTGCTTTTCAGATCGGGGGTGCCTGATGCCGCCATCTTTTCATATAGCGAGATGACAAAACGCTTCACTCCGGGGGTAGCGGTGATTCTGGAAAGCGTGTCGGAGGCTATGGCTTTTATAGCATCGGCGCAGTCGTCGATTTTCTGCCGTAACAGACGGCTGAAGCGGTCAAGAGGGCGGTCTTCGCGGCGCAGGTACTCCATGATGACATCATAGTTGATGCGGAAAGTCTCGTCGGATATGTTGCGGACGAAGCTGTTGAGGGTGCTTCGGAGGCTCGATGCGCGGTTGAACAGGTTGAAGCCGTTGCCCTTGCGCAGGTTGTGGCGCATGAGGGTTGTCAGCCATTCCTCCAAGGCACGGTATGGGGGAGTGCCTCCGTCGGCAAATCCATGATTGAGCCTCAGTATCATCTCGCCTATGCCTGCCCGCAGCACCCCGTCATCGTCAAGGCTCACGTCATAATCGCCCATGATCTGCGCTTCGCGGGCAAATGTGCGGAGTATCGTCTGGAAAAACGAGTCGATGGTGGAGATGTTGAAGAAATTGTAGTCCATCACTAATGCCATCAAGGCGTTCGCAGCAGAGCGTTTCAGTGCTTCTGGAGAGCACTGAAATTCGCTGATCAGAGCCGGGGCGTAGTCGCTCTCTTTGGTCCATCCCGGTTCGCATCCGCCGAGACGTGCGAGCTCGTGGAGGATACGCTGCTTCATCTCGTCGGTAGCCTTGTTGGTGAATGTTATGGCGAGTATGTGGCGGTGTCCCGTCAGTGTGTCGTGTCTCAGGCAGTAGCTTCCATCTTCGTTTTTCTCGCCAAGGAGCATCTTGATGTATTCGTAGGCGAGGCGATATGTCTTGCCGCTGCCGGCACTTGCCTTGTAGATGTGGAGCATAGGGGAGTGGATATGTTGTGGTGATGATTGGAGGGGTGGGGATCAGTTGGTCTTGAAGCCCATGCGGCGCAGGGTGTCGCGGACTGCCTCACGGCGGTCGCCCTGTATGAGTATCTCGCCACCGCGTGAGCTGCCGCCTGTACCGAGCGACTTTTTGAGATGCGCTGCTACAAGACTCACGGCATCGTCATCGGTCGTAAATCCGCTGATTATGGTGGCGGTTTTGCCACCACGTCCTTTCCGCTCCATCTCTATGACGAGCCGTCCGCGCTGGCTGTTTATGGCATGTGTGAGCGGGTCGCTGTCAGTGACAGGGGTGTCGGCGTCTTCTTCGGCGGAAGCCTGTAGTTCGGGTGTGTCGTTTTGTAATTGTGATAATGCGTCTTTCCAGTCCATGTCGTTGTGTCAGTCGGTTTGAGGTTCGTCGGTCAGGCATGAGTCAGGCAGTTCCAGCCCTCGGACTACTTGCAGCAGCATCTTGACATGGCGAGTGTCGTCATAGTCCACTGATGAATAATAGAGCAATGCGCTGTCGGGCGATGCGTCAATGGCGCGCTCATAGGCATTGACAGCCAGTCCAACAGTTTCGCCGTCATCATGCTCGTCCTTGTCGGCTATCTTCATGTATATAAGAGAGAGCTGGGCGAGTTGGGATGCGGATAGGCACTGGGTGTCTTCGGCTGTCATGGCTTCGTCGCATAGTTCCCGCGCTCTTTCAGGGTCGCCATTGTCAAAGGCAGTCTGCGCCTCCTGAGCAAGCGACGGTGCCGATGTCTGCTTACATCCGGCAAGGATGATGCTTGCTGCCAGGCACATGCTCCATAGGAATCCGTGAAGGTATTTCTGTTTCATGCTTCGAAATTGGATGTTTAATAACAAAGTTACGAAAAATCTTTATTAATTTCTGGGCGTTCTTTTGCGCTTCAATGTCAATGGCAGGTTTTTCAGGGCTGATATTACCTTATCTGCTTCTTGCTGCGCCATAGCTGGATTTATGCCGTTGTCAGCCATCGCCTCCCGGGCAGCCGCGGCATAATCGCGCTTGTTGGCTTCGTTGAGCTGATGCCAGTTTATGCCGCTCCACAGATTTGACTCAGGGATGTCGAGAGGCAGCCGTCCTTGCAACATCAGCACCGCGATGACCGGGTATCCGGCATATCTCTGCCAGTATGTAGCGTTGTCATCTGAGGCGTAAGTGTCGCCGTCCCAGTTGACGTGGTAGAGCTTTTCACCGTCAGACGATGCCACTACGGCATTGCCCGATGCCATATCGTCGGATGGTGTTTCTGTCATCGCCACGCGCTGGTCGGCAATCGCGCTCCAGGCTTCGTAAACTTTCTCTAAGGGAGGTAATTTTTCCATATATGATAGGACTGTAAGGAGTATGTATATCTAATGTATAACAAATGGTGGCTGGATATGGTTAAGAAGTGCTATATTTGCATTGCATGAAAAGGATATTATATTGGATAGTGTTGATATGTGGCATCATGGTAGCTTGTCAGCCTGATGGCTCTGAGCGTGCCGAGGGCTCCGCGAGCGGGGCATTGACGGTGCCGCACATACAGTCCCTGACGATAAGCAATCCTCGGAAGGCTTTGGCATTGCTTGACACGGCAGAATCGGCAGATGTTGTATCTCCCTATGAAATAGCTGCTTTGCGAGGACTCGCTTTTCATAACGGTCTGTCGGACTACAACAACGCTCTTCATTATAACCTTGAGGCATACCGTCAGCCTGAGGCGAGCTCTAATGCCACTGATTTTCTCAGGCTTATAGACCTCATAGCCGATGAATACCTTGCTAATGGCAATTACGATGCAAGCATGCGCTTTTGTGCCGAAGGGCTTAAGGTCGCCAAGGACAGCCTGATGAACGATGCTGAAGCCAATTTGCACATCACCATGGGAATGAACCTGATGGAGATGGAGCGGGCAGATGATGCGTTCGTACACTTCAAGCGAGCGTTGCAGATGCTGGGTGGAAAGTTTGATGCTAGCTCCGGATATGAGCATGCCGATGATTATATCTATGCTATCGGTGTGACCATGAATGCTATGTGTGATGATGGCAGATATGATGATGCATTGACGTTGATGCCTGAATATGACAGGGCTCTTGAGGTGCTGAAGACTTCTACTGATGTCCCTGATGGGCTGGTAGACATGCGTATAGCCAGCGTAGAGGCTATGAAGGCTTATATTTATGGAAAGAAAGGTGAATACGATGAGGCGGATAAATCGATTGAGAGGTATCGCGCTACTGAATATTCACGTACTCCCGAAGGGGAGGCTATGCGCATCCCGTATCTGATTTCGGCACGACGGTTCAAGGAGGCTTTGTATTATCTGTCAAGGGAAAAGGATTTCTGGCAGGCTAACGCTGATACGGTCAGCTACAGTTACATAGATGCCCATTTGCGCAGAGAGCAGCAGGCATATGAGGGATTGGGTGATTGGCGGTCGGCTAACGCTGTGCTAAATGCCATCGACAATGTGACGGATACATTGAGACGCAGGGAAAGGGACGGCAAGGCTTTGGAGCTTGCTGAAATATACAAAACCAATGAACAAGCGTTGCGTATAGAGCATCAGAATTCGTCAATAAGGATGCGCAACGTGATCATCGCTTTCGGTCTCATTGTGCTTATCGGAGCTGTGGTATTCATCTGCCGGATGGTCAGATATAACCGTCTTATTAACAGGAAGAACGAGGCAATGGTGAAAACCATTGACGAACTGTCGGAATCAAAGCATCGGCTGTATCTGCGTCAGGCGGAGAATATCAGGCTGCGTGACAGGCTGCATGATGCCTGTGATGGAACGGATGGAAAGGGCGATGAAAAGGAGTCGTCCAGCCAGTCACTTGGCGAACGTGACCGCGAACTGTGGGATCGTATGTCTCATGGAATACTCAGCGAACAGCTGTATCTGCGCACTGACCTGACCAAACGGGAACTGACTGCAAGATTTCACGTACCGGTCAATAAATTCCCGTTGTTGTTTAAGGAGTTTGCTGGATGCAGCTTCCCGCAGTTCATACAAGATTGCCGTCTTGACCATGCTGTGAAGCTGATGCGTCAGAATCCTCAATGGAGTTTTGAGGCTGTAGCCAAAGAATCACAGATGTCAAAATCGGCTTTTTATGACCGATTCTATAAGAAATACGGTATGCGGCCGTCGGAGTTCAGGGATAGGGAAGAAGCTATGGGCAATGCCTGACCTGTAGCGCAGTAGAAGTTCCTGGCTTCATCATAGATGTTTCCCGCGGAGTTGTATGGTGTTTTCTGCGGAGTGTTAACTGTCTGGTTGCCATTGCGTGACGGTATGATAGATATACCTTTGCGCCGCTTTGATCAAATTTTATTAATCAGATTGTTATCATGAAGCCAATGAAGATTTGTTTACTTGCTGTGTTTGTACTGACCGGAGTGTTGGCGGGATGGAGCCGTACATTGTCTCCTTCCGAAGCCATCGGACGTGTTTCGAAGAGTGATTGCCGACGTATCGGCGGAAATGTTTCAACTGCCGCGCCGAGACTGGTGCATACATGGAGCGATACTGAAGGGGTTCCGGCTTGTTATGCGTTTGTCATGGATGGCATGACCTTGTTTGTCGGTGCTGACGATGTGTCGATACCCCTGCTCGGTTACATTGACTCTCCTGTTGTGGATATGAGCGCAATGCCTCCGTCGATGAAATGGTGGCTTGACGGATATGTGAGCCAGATTGCGTGGGCTGCCGCTAATGATAAGCCAACTTACATATCGTCCTCGACGTCTGCCGGGCGCACTGCCATATCTCCGCTTCTAAGCACAAAATGGGACCAGTCGGAGCCCTACAATCTTCTTTGCCCGGAAATAGACGGAGAGAGGACTGTCACGGGATGCGTAGCCACTGCCATGGCACAGGTGATGAACTATCATAAATGGCCTTCTCAGGGGCAAGGCATAGCATCGTATGACTGGAACGGTGTTAGATTGTCGATGAGTCTTGGAGAAACGGTGTTTGACTGGGGCGGCATGCTTGACTCATATCCCACTGCCTCTTATGGCTCTCCCGAACAGCGTGAGGCTGTAGCCACTCTCATGAAGGCGTGCGGCTACTCGGTGGAGATGGATTATGATGTGGCTGCAGCTGGAGGTTCGGGTGCGCTGTACTCCAATATCCCTGGTGCTCTGGTCAATCATTTTGACTATGACAAGGGTGCGCGTTTTGAGTACCGCGACTACTACAGCATGGACGAATGGGAGTCCATGCTGTATGGAAACTTGGAGGAAGGGTTGCCGGTGATCTATGGAGGCAACTCCAAGGATGGCGGACATTCGTTTGTGTGCGACGGCTATGAAGACGGCTACTTCCACATTAACTGGGGGTGGAGCGGCGCATATGACGGTTATTTCAAGTTGGATGCGCTCAATCCTCAGGATACTGGCATAGGAGGCGGCAGCGGTAAATATAATTACAGACAGAATGCCGTGTTCGGGGTGAGGCGTCCAGTGCCTGGCTCTATAGCTCCGGCAGCTTATATCGGTGCTACTGGAAACATAGATGCGGAAGCGGATGACGACCGCAATGTGGCGATAAGTGTAGATGGCGGAGCATTCGTCAACTTTGGTGATAATACCTCGCGTTTTACCTTTGGACTTAAGTTGGTAGGTTTGTCTACACCAGATGATGTGTCGTATGTTGCCAGTGATATCGTGGACGATGAGATTGAACCTGGTGACGGCTATGAAGCCTTCACCGTTGCCATCCCGTCAGACCTTGCCGATGGCTCATACAGGGCTTATCCGGTATATATGGTCAATGGAGGTGCATGGGAGTCCATCCGGACCTATTATTACGACCCCTCGTATGTCGCATTGAGCATCAGTAGTGAGGGCGTGGATATAGAAACTCTGTCGGTCGAAAACATTGACATAAAGAACGGCTTCGAGTCGTGGATGCAATACGCTTTCAGTGTCGAGGTCAGCAGCTCGTATTCTGTTGCCCAGCATGCGGTCATTACACCTTCAATCTGTGATTTGGATGATGACGGAACATTTGATGTGGTGGCAGCCCTTGCTCCTGTGGAGGTGGATGTGCCGGCGTATGGGGTTGTTGGCGCCTCGTTCCGCGGCAGGCTGAGCAAGGTGGCAGCCGGAGACTATTATCTCGTGTTTAAAGACGGATTAGGAAATTATATAGGTGAGCCGCAGGAGATTGCCGTGACAGATGTTGGTGAAATATCAGGAGATGCGATAGGTGCCGAGCCTAACCCGATAGTCGCTGGGTCGGAGTCGATAGTGCAGATCCGTCTGGTCAGCACTCTGCCCACCGATGAAACCATCTCTGTCACGGCTGTGTTGTGTACATCGGCAGGTGAGCACAAGTTTGCCTATGCTTTGCAGCAGGTGACAGTGCCGTCTAACTCGTCGGCTGTTTTGACGTTCAAGGAGATGGTTCCTGCCGCTTTGTCAGCAGGACCCTATCGGCTCGTGTTCTTTGACCAAAACGGCTATGTCATAATGGAAGCTAAGATTGATGTCGATGCACCTCTGAGTGTGAATTCTGTATTTGAGGATTCCGCAGAAGGGTCTGACGGTATATATTATGATTTGAACGGATTCTGTCTGCCTTCGCGCCCTGTGGGTGGAGGTGTATATCTGCGGAAGTCTTCTGACGGACGCGTGTCCAAGGTATTTGTTATGTAACACCTGAAGGCTTGGAGCCATAGGCTTCCTGATGAATGAGGGTGTTGCAGAGCTAGGGGTATATATTACCGGGGTTTTGCAACACTCTCGTTTTATACGCCCGTCAGTTCGCAAAATAAACTTATCGTAGAGGCATTCGTAATCGTGAAATATCTTGAATGCAGATGTTGAAAAAATGGTGACGGCGAGGCGGTGATAAAAAGCGTCAAAAAAGTGCAAAGTGTTTGATTTTTAGAAAAATATGTTGTACCTTTGCATCGGAAAAATAGGCACGTGTTGCTCCGATTCGCCTCTAACTGGTTGTCAGTCAGGGCGGACGGTGCAGATTATGTGTCGTTTGACCGCATAGGAAAAGAATCGATCAAAACGAAATAACAATCATCTATTAAGCAACAAAAGAGACTAATATGCCTACAATTCAGCAGTTAGTAAGGAAAGGTCGCGTGGCACTTGAGGACAAGAGCAAGTCGCCCGCCCTCGATTCATGCCCCCAGCGCCGTGGCGTTTGCGTGCGCGTCTACACTACCACCCCCAAAAAGCCTAACTCGGCTATGCGTAAGGTGGCTCGTGTCCGCCTCACAAACGGCAAGGAAGTCAACAGCTACATCCCCGGTGAAGGCCACAACCTTCAGGAGCACTCTATCGTGCTCGTGCGCGGCGGTCGTGTCAAGGACCTCCCCGGTGTGCGTTACCACATCGTTCGCGGTACTCTCGATACAAGCGGCGTGAAGGATCGCACCCAGCGTCGTTCGAAGTACGGTGCCAAGCGTCCTAAGGCGTCCAAGTAATCACCGTTACGCCTGACCACGAGGTCATAACCACTTTTCCTTACAAAGCTCCCGTGCCGCCGGCGAGCCCTGATGACAGAAGCGGCGCAAACTAATAAAAATCAAAGTAAAACATCTCGTTTTACCGAGGTTTTTGGAAGGCTAACATATCACGGTTGAGTAAACGCCGGTCAGAGGACCTCAGCGTTGAAGATGAAGATGACAGCAACCAAGAAGCTCTTAAAACGATAAAACTACGCAAAACTCACAATGAGAAAAGCTAAGCCTAAGAAACGGGTGGTTCTCCCCGATCCCGTTTTCCACGATGTACGAGTGTCAAAGTTCGTCAATCACCTCATGTATGACGGCAAGAAATCGACAAGCTACACCATATTCTACTCATCGCTTGACATCGTGAAGTCCAAGCTTCCCAACGAGGAGAAGACTCCTCTGGAAATCTGGATGAAAGCTCTCGAGAATATCACTCCTCAAGTGGAGGTTAAGTCTCGCCGTGTAGGCGGTGCAACCTTCCAGGTCCCCACCGAAATCCGTCCGGACCGCAAGGAATCGATATCAATGAAAAATCTTATCCTCTACGCCCGCAAGCGCGGCGGCAAGACTATGGCTGACAAGCTCGCTGCGGAAATCGTAGACGCCTACAACGAACAGGGTGGCGCATACAAGCGCAAGGAAGACATGCACAAGATGGCTGAGGCCAACCGTGCTTTCGCCCACTTCCGCTTCTGATAAACAGACAGTATTCATCAAATGTGCTTAAGCAAGTAGGCTGAAACCATCATTGATAATATACCCAAAACAACGATTCCCCTTTTAAAATGGCAAAATCAGACGAACACCTGAAATATACGCGCAATATCGGTATCATGGCTCACATCGATGCCGGTAAGACCACCACTTCGGAGCGCATCCTTTTCTACACCGGACTCACCCACAAAATCGGTGAGGTGCATGACGGTGCAGCCACTATGGACTGGATGGAGCAGGAGCAGGAGCGCGGTATCACTATCACGTCGGCTGCTACCACTACATTCTGGAAGTACAACGACGACAAATTCAAAATCAACCTTATTGACACCCCGGGACACGTGGACTTCACCGTCGAGGTAGAACGTTCGCTCCGCGTGCTTGACGGTGCTGTCGCTACATTCTGCGCCGTTGGCGGTGTAGAGCCCCAGTCAGAGACTGTATGGCGTCAGGCTGACAAGTACAATGTGCCCCGTATCGGCTACGTCAACAAGATGGACCGCTCTGGTGCAAACTTCTTCGAGGTTTGCCGTCAGCTCCGCGAGGTTCTCGGCGCAAATCCCTGTCCCATCCAGATACCTATCGGTGCTGAGGAGACATTCAAGGGCGTTGTCGATCTTATCCGCATGAAGGCTATCTTCTGGCACGACGAGACAATGGGTGCCGACTACTCTGTAGAGGATATCCCCGAAAGCCTCCAGGCTGAAGCTGCCGAATACCACGACAAGATGCTTGAGAAGATCGCCGAGTTTGACGATGTCCTCATGGAGAAATATTTCGACGATCCCTCTACCATCACCGAGGACGAAATCAAGGTCGCTCTCCGCAAGGCTACCCTCTCTATGGAGGTTGTGCCCATGATCTGCGGCTCATCGTTCAAGAACAAGGGCGTACAGTGCCTCCTCGACGCTGTCTGCGCATATCTTCCCAGCCCGCTTGACGCAGGTGCTGTAGAAGGCCACGCTCCAGGCGACCCCGACAAGGTTGAGACCCGCGAGCCTTCAAGCGAGGCTCCCATGAGCGCTCTCGCATTTAAGATTGCTACCGACCCCTATGTAGGTCGTCTCTGCTTCTTCCGCGTATACTCTGGCGACATCGATGCCGGCAGCTACGTACTCAACAGCCGTTCCGGCAAGAAAGAGCGCATCTCTCGTCTCTTCCAGATGCACTCCAACAAGCAGAACCCCATGGAGAAAATCGGCTGCGGCGATATAGGCGCAGGCGTAGGTTTCAAGGACATCCGCACCGGTGACACTCTCTGCGACGAGGCTCATCCTATCGTGCTTGAGGCTATGGACTTCCCTGATCCCGTTATCGGTATCGCCGTTGAGCCCAAGACTCAGAAGGACCTTGACAAGCTCGGCGTAGGTCTCCAGAAACTTGCTGAGGAAGACCCCACATTCCGTGTGCAGACCAACGAAGAGACTGGTCAGACCGTCATCTCTGGTATGGGTGAGCTTCACCTCGATATCATCATCGACCGTCTGCGTCGCGAGTTCAAGGTAGAGTGCAACCAGGGCCGTCCCCAGGTAACCTACAAGGAAGCAATCACCAAGCCCGTACAGCTCCGCGAGGTATTCAAGAAGCAGACCGGTGGTCGCGGTAAGTTTGCCGACATCATCGTGCGTGTTGAACCGGTTGACGACGGCTTTGAAGGCAACCTCCAGTTCGTTGATGAAGTCAAGGGCGGTAACATCCCCAAGGAGTTCATCCCCTCTATCCAGAAGGGCTTCACCACAGCTATGAAGAACGGTGTGCTCGCCGGCTATCCCGTAGAGCAGCTCAAGGTGACCGTAATCGACGGTAGCTACCACCCCGTCGACTCTGACCAGCTTTCATTTGAGCTTTGCGCCATCCAGGCATTCAAGAAAGCTTCAGAGCAGGCAGGTCCCGTGCTCCTCGAGCCTATCATGAAGATCGAGGTAGTTACCCCCGAAGAAAGCATGGGTGACGTGATTTCCGACCTCAACAAGCGCCGTGGCCAGGTAGAAGGCATGGAGACAAGCCGCTCAGGTGCCCGCGTTGTCAAGGCTAAGGCTCCTCTGGCTGAGATGTTCGGCTATGTGACAGCCCTGCGTACCATCACCTCAGGTCGTGCCACATCTACCATGACTTTCAGCCACTACAGCGAAGTAAGCTCGTCTATCGCCAAGCAGGTGCTCACAGAGTGCCAGGGCCGCGCTGACCTGCTCAAATAAGCAAATACTTTCATTCAACTAAATATGAGCCAGAAAATCAGAATCAAACTCAAGTCTTACGACTACAACCTCGTCGACAAATCGGCTGAGAAGATCGTCAAGACCGTGAAATCGACTGGTGCGGTAATCTCGGGTCCCATACCCCTGCCTACTCACAAGCGCATCTTCACAGTTAACCGCTCGACTTTCGTCAACAAGAAGAGCCGCGAGCAGTTCCAGCTTTCAGCTTTCAAGCGTCTCATTGACATCTACAACTCTTCAGCCAAGACTGTAGACGCCCTCATGAAGCTCGAGCTTCCCAGCGGTGTTGAGGTTGAAATCAAGGTCTGAGACACTGTTACCGTTACTTAAAAAAATTCCAATCAAAGAATCAAATTAACTAAAGAAATGCCAGGATTATTAGGAAAGA
>LUJR01000002.1:0-15710 GCA_001689515.1 Bacteroidales bacterium M7 | reverse complement strand
GAATGACATCCGTTTTCAGTGCCGACGGCCGCAACGTGCCGTGCACTGTTATCGAAGTAGGTCCTTGCGTGGTCACTCAGGTCAAGACCGCCGACACCGACGGTTATGACGCTCTCCAGCTCGGTTTCACCGAGAAGAAGGAGAAACACACCACCCGTCCCGAACAGGGACACTTCAAGAAGGCTGGTGTGGCCCCGCAGCGATACTTGGCCGAGTTCAAAGGATTTGACGGCGAGCACAAGCTCGGCGATACCATCAACGTCGACCTCTTCAGCGAGAGCGACTTCGTGGACATCGTCGGCATCAGCAAAGGTAAAGGCTTCCAGGGCGTAGTGAAGCGCCACGGTTTCGGCGGCGTAGGCCAGTCGACCCACGGCCAGCACAACCGTCTCCGCGCCCCCGGTTCTATCGGTGCCTGCTCTTACCCCGCAAAAGTGTTCAAAGGCATGCGCATGGCTGGCCAGACAGGCAACAAGCGTGTGACAGTTCAAAACCTCCAGGTCATCAAGGTGATGCCCGAGCAGAATATTCTCGTCATCAAAGGTTCAGTGCCCGGAAGTAAAGGTTCAATCGTCTTAATCGAAAAATAATGGAACTCGCAATATACAACATTGAAGGAAAAGACACAGGCCGCAAAGCCACCCTCAACGATGAGGTATTTGCAGTAGAAGCCAACGAGCACGCCGTATATCTTGATGTAAAGCAATTTCTCGCCAACCAGCGTCAGGGCACAGCTAAGAGCAAGGAACGCTCTGAGATGTCAGGCTCTACCCGCAAGCTCCACAAGCAGAAAGGCGGCGGCGGCGCACGTATCGGCGACATCAACTCGCCCCTGCTCTCAGGCGGTGCCCGTGTATTCGGTCCCCGTCCCCGCGACTACCGCTTTAAGTTGAATAAGAAAGTAAAGGATCTGGCACGCAAGTCAGCCCTGACCTACAAGGTGCAGGACAACATGATCAAGGTAGTGGAGAACTTCTCGTTCGAAGCTCCCAAGACCAAGGACTTCATCAAGCTCGCCCAGAACCTCGAAGCCGAAGGCAAGAAAGTTCTCCTCGTGGTTGAGAGCATCGAGCGCAACGTGGCACTCTCAGTGCGCAACGTGCCCAACGCCCGCGTAATGCGTGCCTGCGACCTCAACACCTACGCAGTCATGAACTCTAACGCCATCCTTCTGACCGAAGGCGGCCTTGAAGTAATCAATAATCTTTAACCCCCAGGAGGAACTCATATACAATGGATATCCAGATAACACCCATCGTCACAGAGAAGGCGACCAAGCTTCAGGAGAAGCTCAACCGCTACACTTTCCGTGTTTCTCCCGAAGCCAACAAGCACCAGATCAAATCACTGGTCGAGGAGCTTTACGGCGTCAAGGTTGAAGCAGTCAACACCATGCAGCAGCGCGGCAAAAACCGCTCACGCTGGACTCGTTCCGGGCTGCTCCGCGGCAAGACCGAGGCTTACAAGAAAGCCATCGTGACCCTCGCCGAAGGTGAAACAATCGATTTCTATAGCAACATCTGATAAACGACAATGGCAGTAAGAAAATTCAAGCCCACAACACCGGGGCAGAGACACAAAGTTATTGGTGTGTTCAAAGGCGTAATCACTGCTACCACACCAGAGAAATCTCTTACGGTCGGACGGAAGTCAACCGGTGGCCGAAACGCCGAAGGCCACCTCACCACACGTTACCGTGGCGGCGGTCACAAGCGCCGTTACCGTATGATTGACTTCAAGCGAACGAAAGACGGTGTACCCGCAGTAGTAAAGTCGATCGAGTACGATCCTAACCGTTCGGCTCGCATCGCCCTCCTTTACTACGTAGACGGAGCTAAAGCTTACATCATCGCACCCAACGGCCTCCAGGTAGGAACCACCGTAGTGAGCGGTCCCGATGCAGCCCCTGAGGTAGGCAACGCCCTTCCTCTGGCAAACATCCCCGTAGGTACCCTCATCCACAACATCGAGCTGCGTCCCGGTCAGGGAGCTTTCATGGCACGCTCTGCCGGCACATTCGCCCAGCTCGTATCTCGTGAAGGCGATTATGTGATCGTGAAACTTCCTTCAGGCGAAACCCGCCGCATCCTCGCCACATGCAAGGCTACGGTAGGTGTCGTAGGCAACTCTGAGCACTCGCTCGAGCGTTCCGGCAAAGCCGGCCGTTCTCGCTGGCTCGGTCGCCGTCCCCGCAACCGCGGCGTAGTCATGAACCCTGTCGATCACCCCATGGGTGGTGGCGAAGGCCGTGCTTCAGGTGGACATCCCCGCTCACGCAAGGGTCTCTACTCGAAGGGTCTCAAGACTCGCGCGCCCAAGAAGCAGAGTTCGAAGTACATTATCGAGCGCCGCAAGAAGTAATCCACTTTCACTTAACTCTCATTCACAACGTACCACACTATGAGTCGTTCATTAAAAAAAGGCCCGTTTATCAGCGTCAAGCTTGAGAAGAAGGTGGCAGCCATGGAAGAAAGCGGCAAGAAATCGGTCATCAAGACCTGGTCACGCGCTTCGATGATTTCACCTGACTTCGTTGGACACACTTTCGCTGTCCACAACGGCAATAAGTTTATCCCTGTCTATGTTACCGAGAACATGGTAGGCCACAAGCTGGGCGAATTTGCTCCCACACGTACCTTCCGTGGTCACGCCGGCAACAAGAAAAAATAAACCGCGCCGCGAGCCGACTACTTTATAATCAAGTTAAAAACAAGCAAGACATCTAAATAAAATGGGTGCAAGAAAAAGACTTTCAGCCAACAAAATGAAGGAAGAGCGCCGTCAGGTATCTTTCGCCAAGCTGACCAACATCCCCTCGTCGCCCCGCAAAATGCGCCTCGTCGCTGACATGGTGCGCGGCATGGAGGTGTTCAAAGCTCTCGGCGTCCTGAAGTTCTCCAACAAAGAAGCCGCAGCGCGCCTCGAGAAATGCCTCCGCTCTGCCGTGGCTAACTGGGAAGCCAAAAACGACCGCAAGGCAGAGAGCGGCGAGCTCTTCATCTCCACCATATTCGTCAACCCCGCGCCTATGCTCAAGCGCCTCCGTCCAGCCCCCCAGGGCCGCGGATACCGCATCCGCAAGCGCGCTAACCACGTGACTCTCGTGGTGGACTCAATCGAAAACAAAAAATCTAAAAAGGCATAAGACACCATCATGGGACAAAAAGTTAATCCAATCAGCAACCGCCTCGGCGTGATCCGCGGCTGGGACAGCAACTGGTTTGGTGGCAAAAACTATGGCGATACGCTGCTTGAGGACTCCAAGCTCCGCAAGTATCTCGATGTGCGTCTTGCCAAATCAAGCGTTTCACGCATCGTCATCGAACGTACACTCAAACTCATCACTATCACCGTGTGCACTTCTCGCCCCGGACTCATCATCGGCAAGGGCGGCGCTGAAGTCGACAAGCTCAAGGAAGAGCTCAAGAAGATCACCGACAAGGATGTGCAGATCAACATCTACGAGGTGAAGCGTCCCGAGCTCGACGCCCAGATTGTGGCAGCCAACATCGCCCGCCAGATCGAAGGCAAGATAGCTTACCGCCGTGCAGTCAAGATGGCAGTAGCCAGCACAATGCGCGCCGGTGCCGAGGGCATCAAGATTCAGGTCAGCGGACGTCTCAACGGCGCCGAAATGGCTCGTAGCGAGATGTTCAAGGAAGGCCGCACACCCCTCCACACTCTCCGTGCCGACATCGACTACGCTCTCGTAGAGGCGCACACCAAGGTAGGTGTCGTAGGCGTGAAGGTATGGATCTGCCGCGGTGAAGTGTATGGCAAGCGTGACCTGGCTCCCCAGTTCACTGCCAACCAGCGCGAGAGCCGTCCCTCTGGCGAGCGTGCACCCCGTCGCGGTGGCTTCCGCAAGCCCCGTAACAACCAGGGTGGCAACCGTTGAGCGAATCATTACCCAACATCATTCCCAACACTGTTAATTAAACGCAACAACAATGTTACAACCTAAAAAAACCAAGTTCCGTCGCTCGCAGAAGGGCCGCATGAAGGGTAATGCCCAGCGCGGCAACCAGCTGGCTTTCGGTTCGTTCGGCATAAAGACTCTCGAGTCAAAATGGATTACCGGCCGCCAGATCGAGGCTGCCCGTATCGCCGTGACACGTTACATGCAGCGTCAGGGCCAGATCTGGATCCGCATTTTCCCGGACAAGCCCATCACCAAGAAGCCTGCCGAAGTCCGCATGGGTAAAGGTAAAGGTTCGCCCGAAGGTTTCGTGGCTCCTGTGACTCCCGGACGCATAATCCTCGAAGTCGAGGGTGTACCCTTCGAAGTGGCTAAAGAAGCTCTCCGCCTCGCTGCCCAGAAGCTCCCCGTCACCACCAAGTTCATCGTACGTCGTGACTACGACCCCACACAAAACGTCTGATCCGTCATGAAGAAACAAGAAATCAAGGAAATGGCAACCGCCGACCTCCAGGCACGCCTCGTCGAGATGGAGAAAGACTACCGCCAGCTCAAGATCAACCACGCTATCTCGCCTGTCGACAACCCCGCCAAGATCACCGCTGACCGCCGTGACATCGCCCGCGTCAAGACAGAGCTCCGCATGCGTGAACTCAACAATAAGTAACCAACGAAACTGACCCAGCAACACTATGGAAGAAAAAAGAAACCTCCGCAAAGAGCGCATCGGGGTCGTGTCGTCAAACAAGGGTGACAAAACCATCACTGTTACAGTGAAATACAAGGAGAAGCACCCCATCTATGGCAAGTTTGTCAACAAGACCAAGAAGTACCACGCTCACGACGAGAAGAACGAGTGCAGCATCGGCGACAAAGTGCGCCTGATGGAGACACGTCCCCTCTCTGCCACCAAAAGATGGCGCTTAGTAGAAATCATCGAAAAAGTGAAATAACCCCACACCCTCAGACATCATGATACAGACAGAAAGCCGATTAACAGTCGCTGACAACAGCGGCGCCAAGGAAGCACTCTGCATCCACGTGCTCGGTGGTACAGGTCGCCGTTATGCTTCGGTAGGCGATATCATCGTAGTGAGCGTCAAGAGTGTGATTCCCTCAAGCGATGTAAAGAAGGGCACCGTCAGCAAGGCTGTAGTGGTCCGCACCAAGAAGGAAGTGCGCCGTCCCGACGGATCATACATCCGTTTCGACGACAACGCCTGCGTCCTGCTCAACAACGCCGGCGAGCTCCGCGGAACCCGTATCTTCGGTCCCGTGGCACGCGAACTCCGCGCCACCAACATGAAGATCGTGTCACTCGCACCCGAGGTGCTCTGATACCCCTTACATCTTCACTCTTAACAACGACAAACTCAATCGACATCAACAACAATGAGCAAGATCAAGATAAAGAAAGACGACAATGTCATCGTGATCTCCGGCGACGACCGTGGCACCACTGGCCGCGTCCTCAAGGTGATTCGCGACAAGAATCGTGCCATCGTTGAGGGAGTTAACATCGTGACTAAGGCCACAAAGCCCAGTGCAAAGCACCCCCAGGGCGGCCTTATCAAGATGGAGGCACCTATCAACATCTCCAATCTGGCACTCGTCGACCCCAAGACAGGTAAGCCCACCCGCATCGGCCGCCGTGTCGACGCCAACGGCAAGTTAGTACGTTACGCCAAGAAATCAGGACAGGAGATCAAATAATGGAGACAACACTCAGCAAAGACTATAAGGAGCGCATCGTCCCCGCGCTCACCAAGGAGTTCAACTACTCTACAGTGATGCAGGTTCCCCGCCTTGAGAAGATTGTCATCAATCAGGGCCTCGGACAGGCTACACAGGACAAGAAGATCATCGAGACTGCCATCAACGAGCTTACAGCCATCACAGGTCAGAAAGCAGTGGCAACCCTCTCACGCAAGGACATCTCTAACTTCAAGGTGCGAAAGAAAATGCCCATCGGCGTGCGCGTGACACTCCGTCGCGAGCGCATGTACGAGTTCCTCGAGCGTCTCGTGCGCGTGGCTCTGCCCCGTATCCGTGACTTCAAGGGTATCGACGGCAAGCTCGACGGCCGTGGCAACTACACCCTCGGCATCACAGAGCAGATCATCTTCCCCGAAATCAACATTGACAGCATCTCCAAGCTTCTCGGCATGAACATCACTTTCGTGACTTCAGCCAACACCGACGAGGAGGGCTATGCACTGCTCAAGGCTTTCGGTCTGCCCTTCAAGAACGCCAACAAGTAATCACCCCAATCCTTAAGACCCCAACATCTTACAAGAATATGGCAAAAGAATCAATGAAAGCCCGCGAGGTGAAGCGCGCGAAGCTCGTAGCCAAGTATGCCGCCAAGAAGGCTGCCCTCAAGGAAGCCGGTGACTACGAAGGCCTCCAGAAGCTTCCCAAGAACGCCTCAAGCGTGCGTCTTCACAACCGCTGCTCCATCACCGGCCGTCCCAAAGGATACATGCGCCAGTTTGGCATCTCTCGTATCCAGTTCCGCGAAATGGCATCTGCCGGTCTGATCCCCGGCGTCAAGAAGGCAAGCTGGTAATACACGCTCGATAGTAGCAAACCCCTTCAACCGAGACACCAAGATTTAATCGTCCAACCTCTCTTTTTGAATCAAGTGCTCATCTGACCAAGTATTACCGGCAATACGTCATCTGTCACGCTGCCACCTCTCCCTCTCTCCCCGGCCACGAGGCCTTCGGCTTGCTTGGAGGCCGCGCGGCAAGCGTGAATATTTGAATATTGTTCGGAATGAGCCGAATCAATTTAAACAATCCACACAACAATGACCGATCCTATAGCAGATTATCTGACAAGATTGAGGAACGCCATCAAAGCCAACCACCGAGTTGTCGAGGTGCCTGCCTCAAACTTGAAGAAAGAGATCACCAAGATTCTCTTCGAACAAGGCTATATACTTAACTACAAGTTTATAGAGGGTGAGACCCCCGCAGGTGTGATCAAGATCGCCCTGAAGTACGACCCCGTTGACAAGGTCAACGCCATCAAGGGTCTCAAGCGCGTGTCACGTCCCGGTTTGCGCCAGTACACCGGCTACAAGGACATGCCCCGAGTGTTAAACGGTTTAGGCATCGCCATCCTCTCTACTTCTAAGGGCGTCATGACCAACAAGAAGGCCCAGGAGCTCAAGATAGGCGGCGAAGTGCTCTGCTATATCTATTAACCTTTAAACCCTGAAGAGTAATGTCACGTATAGGTAAAGCACCCATCGCCATTCCCGCCGGTGTGACTGTAACAGTCAGCGGCGACACTGTAACCGTCAAGGGTCCCAAGGGCACCCTCACTCAGAAAGTCAACCCCGACCTCGATATCAAGGTCGAGAACAACGAAGTGGTACTGACCCGTCCTACCGACGACCGCGAGCACCGCGCCCAGCACGGCCTCTACCGCGCCCTCATCCACAACATGGTAGTGGGCGTAAGCGAAGGCTATCGCAAGGAGATGGAACTCGTCGGCGTAGGTTACCGCGCCGCAGCCACAGGCCAGGTACTCGAGCTCTCGCTCGGATACTCTCACGCCATCTACCTCAAGCTTCCCCCCGAAGTCAAGGTTGAGGCTAAGAGCGAACGTAACAAAAACCCGCTCATCATCCTCGAGAGCGACGACAAGCAGCTCCTCGGTCAGGTTTGCGCCAAAATCCGCAGCCTCCGCAAGCCCGAGCCCTACAAGGGTAAAGGTATCAAGTTTGTCGGTGAAGTTATCCGCCGCAAGTCTGGCAAATCGGCAAGCGCCAAGTAATCAACCATACCACTCACCACACAACATTGAACTGATCATATGTTTTCCAAGATACAACGCCGCAATAAGATCAAGGCCCGCATCCGCGGCCGCATCTCAGGCACCGCTGCTCGTCCGCGCATGACCGTGTTCCGCAGCAACAAGCAGATCTATGTCCAGCTCGTCGACGACCTCGCAGGCAAGACCATCGTCTCTGCATCGTCTAAAGGCATCGCCGAGGGCAACAAGTCCGAAATCGCTGCTAAAGTGGGCGAATCTATCGCTAAGAAAGCCCTTGAAGCCGGTATCTCCGAAGTGGTCTTCGACCGCAACGGTTACCTGTTCCACGGACGAGTTAAATCATTGGCAGACGCCGCCCGCAACGGTGGCCTCAAATTCTAATCAGAATCATGGCAAACAAGAACAACCGCGTTAAATCAACCAACGATATCGAGCTCAAGGATCGCCTTGTAGCCATCAATCGTGTGACCAAGGTCACCAAGGGCGGCCGTACATTCACCTTCGCAGCGATCGTCGTAGTCGGCAACGAAGACGGCATCGTAGGCTGGGGTCTCGGCAAAGCCAATGAAGTGACAGCCGCCATCGCCAAGGGCGTGGAGGCTGCCAAGAAAAACCTTATCCGTGTCCCCGTCCACAAGGGCACCATCCCCCACGAGCAGGAAGCCAAGTTCGGCGGCTCTCGCGTAATCCTCAAGCCTGCCGGTCAGGGTACCGGTGTAAAGGCTGGTGGTGCTATGCGTGCCGTGCTCGAGAGCGTGGGTATCACCGACGTCCTTGCCAAGTCTAAGGGCTCGTCTAACCCCCACAACCTCGTCAAGGCAACCATCGAAGCCCTCGGCGAGCTCCGCTCTCCGGCACAGGTGGCTCAGAACCGCGGAGTATCACTCGATAAGGTGTTCCACGGCTGATAAAGGAACCATCCGCACTTCGCCCTGTCCGCCCCGTCAGGCGCGGACAGGGTGGGCGGCGGAATCCTCCACCCCACACCATTGATTTATAATCACTCTCCTCTCTAACCCACCATCTCAATCATGGCACAGATTAAAATCACACAGATAAAGAGCCGCATCAAGGCTCCCAAGGTGCAGAAAGAGACCCTTGACGCCCTTGGCATCCACAAGATGCACCACTCGGTCATCAAAGAGGACACCCCCTCTATCCGAGGCATGGTCAACCGTGTTCGCCACCTCGTAGAAGTAACCAACGTATAAGTTTAACCCCGCAAAACATTAACTAAAAGTTATGGACTTAAGCAATCTCAAACCTGCCGTTGGTTCTGTCACCCGCAAGACCCGCATCGGTCGTGGTCCCGGCTCAGGCAAAGGCGGCACATCTACCCGCGGCCACAAGGGCGCGAAGTCTCGTTCAGGCTATTCACGCAAGATCGGTTTTGAAGGTGGTCAGATGCCTCTCCAGCGCCGTCTGCCCAAGTTCGGTTTCAAGAACATCAACCGTGTCGAGTACAAGGCTATCAATCTCAGCACTCTCGAAGAGCTCGCTGCAGCCAAGAACCTTGAAAAGATCGGTATCGAAGAGCTCCGCGAAGCCGGCTTCATCAACCGCCGTCAGCTTGTCAAAATCCTCGCAAACGGCACTATCTCTCACAAACTCGCTGTCGAGGCAAACGCATTCTCGGCTGCCGCTCAGGCTGCCATCGAGGCTGCCGGAGGCTCGGTAACGAAAATCTAATACCTCCACCCCCGATGAGTTTTATCCAAACAGTTAAAAACATATGGACCATCGAGGAGCTGCGCAAGCGCCTGCTGGTGACCCTGCTGCTGGTACTTATCTACCGCCTGGGTTGCTACGTGGTGCTTCCCGGCATCCGTCCTGAGGATCTCGAGGCTCTCAGCCGCTTCACCAACAAGAGCGGTCTGATGCAGCTCCTCGACATGTTCTCGGGCGGTGCTTTCAGCCAGGCCTCGATCTTCGCCCTCGGTATCATGCCCTATATCACGGCTTCGATCGTGATACAGCTTCTCGGCATGGTGCTCCCTTCGTTCCAGAAGATGCAGCGTGAGGGCGAGAGCGGACGCCAGAAGCTCAATCAGTACACCCGTTATCTGACAGTGCTGATTCTGCTCCTCCAGGGTCCTGCTTATCTGGTCAACCTCAACGTGCAGGTAACCAGCGCCGGCGGCATGGCTGCCCTCGGCTTCTGGAGCATCGTCTACCTGACCGTCATACTCGCAGCCGGCTCCATGTTCATCATGTGGCTCGGCGAGCGCATCACTGACCGCGGTATCGGCAACGGTATCAGCTTCATCATCCTCGTAGGTATCATCGCCCGTCTCCCGGGAGCGTTGTTCTACGAGTTCACAAGCCGTCTCCCGGGTTCTACCGGCAGTCAGGGCGGTCTGGTGATGTTCATCATCGAGCTTCTGCTCCTCTTCGCTGTCACCATCGGTGCAGTGCTGCTCGTGCAGGGTACACGTAAAGTCCCCGTGCAGTATGCGAAGCGCATCGTCGGCAACAAGCAGTATGGCGGAGCTCGCCAGTACATCCCCCTCAAGGTCAATGCGGCAGGCGTGATGCCTATCATCTTCGCCCAGGCGATTATGTTCATCCCCATCACCATCGCCGGATTCGGCTCAGCAGGCGATGCCACACGCGGCTTCTTCGCTGCGTTCAGTGACATCAACGGATTCTGGTACAATCTCGTCTACTTCCTGATGATTGTCGCATTCACCTACTTCTACACTGCCATCACAGTGCGCCCGCAGCAGATGGCTGAGGACATGAAGCGCAACAACGGCTTCATCCCCGGCGTCAAGCCCGGCAAGAAGACAGCTGAATACCTCGACAGTATCATGTCACGCATCACCCTCCCCGGCTCTATATTCCTCGGCATAGTTGCCATCCTCCCGGCTTTCGCACGTTTCTTCGGCATCAGCCAGAACTTCGCACAGTTCTTCGGAGGCACATCTCTGCTGATTCTCGTCGGAGTAGTGCTTGACACCCTCCAGCAGATCGAGAGCCACCTGATGATGCACCACTATGACGGTCTGATGAAGGACGGCAAAATCAAGGGTCGCACCACAGGCAGTGCATATTGATTCCGGCATCCGTCGATAGATAACATTACAGATACATCAACCTGACAAATCATCCCCATTAACTGCTCATTATGATATTTCTGAAGACACCTGAAGAGATGCAGAAGATGCAGGCAGCTTGCACACTCGTGAGCGACACACTTGGCGAAGTTGCCAAGTGGGTCGCCCCGGGAGTGACTACCCGCAAGCTTGACAACGTCGCACGCGAATATATGCTCGACAACGGCGGCAAACCCGCCTGCCTCGGCTACGGGGGCTTCCCCGCCACCCTGTGCATCGAAGTCAACGAGGTTGTGGTCCACGGATTTCCTGGTCCCTATACCTTGCAGGAGGGTGATATCGTCGGTATAGACACTGTGGTGGAACTTGACGGATTCAACGGCGACATGTGCTACACATTTCCCGTGGGCGATGTCGACGAGAAAGTGATGCAGCTGCTCCGCACCACCAAAGAGAGCCTCTACGTAGGCATCGAGGCATGCCGCGAGGGACGTCGCATAGGTGACATCTCCAACGCCGTGCAGACATATTGCGAACGCCGCGGTTACTCCGTCGTCCGCGAGATGTGTGGCCATGGCATAGGACGCAAGATGCACGAAGACCCCGAAGTCCCCAACTACGGACGTCGAGGCACCGGACCCGTCATCAAAAACGGCATGTGCATCTGTATCGAACCGATGATCAATCTCGGCTCACGTAACATCGTGATAGGCCATGACGGCTGGACATGCACCACGCGTGACCGCAAGCCATCTGCCCATTATGAGCACACTGTGGCTATCATTGATGGCGAGACCCGCGTGTTGACCACCTTTGAGCCGATACATCAGGCACTCGGTGACAGATTCATCTGATCACATCCTCCCTTGGCAAAACAGCCGGCAGCATCACAGAAACTAAACATTACCCCACAAAAAACATAACCGGGCGCAAGCCCACAACGCAATTTATGGCAAAACAAGCAGCAATCGAACAAGACGGCGTGATAGTCGAATCACTCAGTAACGCAATGTTCCGCGTCGAACTTGAAAACGGACATGAAATCACAGCCCACATCTCGGGCAAGATGCGCATGCACTACATCAAGATTCTCCCCGGTGACCGCGTCAGAGTGGAGATGTCACCCTACGACCTTTCCAAAGGACGTATCGCGTTCCGCTACAAATAACCCGTCACAGACGGCGCAAAAGCCATAAAACGCATACCCCACAGATCAATCTAACACTTACAACCGTAATATACACAATGAAAGTAAGAGCCTCAATCAAGAAGCGCAGCGCTGACGACAAGATCGTTCGTCGCAAAGGCCGCTTGTACGTGATTAACAAAAAGAATCCTAAAAACAAGCAACGTCAAGGATAATTTTATTACTTTTGCAAAATATTTTCATAGCTAAGTAAATATGGCAGTACGTATCGTGGGAGTTGACCTCCCCCAGAATAAGCATGGCGAAATCGCCCTGACCTACATCTACGGCATCGGCCGTAGCGCAGCCAAGTCTATCCTTGACAAGGCTGGTGTCGCCCGCGACATCAAAGTTATGGACTGGACCGACGACCAGGCCGCTAAAGTACGTGAAGTGATCCAGGCCAACTACAAGGTCGAGGGTGACCTCCGCAGCGAAATCCAGCTCAATATCAAGCGACTGATGGACATCGGTTGCTATCGCGGCATCCGTCACCGTATCGGACTTCCCGTGCGCGGCCAGTCCACCAAGAACAACGCCCGTACACGCAAGGGTCGCAAGAAGACCGTTGCCAACAAGAAGAAAGCAACTAAATAATTCATAATTACAACATGGCAAAAAAGACAGTCGCAGCAAAGAAGAGAAACGTCAAAGTCGGCGCAGACGGCCAGCTTCACGTTCACTCATCTTTTAACAACATTATCGTGTGCTTAGCCAACAGCGAGGGTCAGGTCATCTCCTGGTCGTCAGCTGGCAAGATGGGCTTCCGCGGAAGCAAGAAGAACACACCCTACGCTGCCCAGATGGCAGCTCAGGATTGTGCCAAGACAGCATATGATCTCGGCCTCCGCAAGGTTAAAGCTTATGTCAAAGGACCCGGCAACGGTCGCGAAAGCGCTATCCGTACCATCCACGGTGCTGGTATCGAAGTGACCGAAATCGTGGACGTAACTCCGCTGCCCCACAACGGCTGCCGTCCCCCCAAGCGTCGCCGCGTCTAATCTCCCCTTATCTTCTTCACAAGATAGCAAATAACCCTATTTATATCTTCTGAGACCGTTCATCGACGGTAGGGCTCCTACACAAGCCATCAAGATGCCCAGCTGGCATCGCGGCGTAGCGGCTGACCATCGAGACGACGAAAGTGCCTTGAACGTGAAATTATGACTGCGACAGCGCACCGCCACCATGCGCGGAGCGTGATTACATGTCTTTGATAGAAATATCCTCTTAATTGTCGCAGTCGCGGCTGCACTAAAAGGCAACTCCGTCTCACGATCCTTTACCACAGTAATGACAGGAATGGCACCGGCAGCACTCCGCTGAATCCCCAAGCGACAAGGCTTCCACATCCGCCGATGACGAGACTCAAATCTTAACCAACCCATCAAAAATGGCAAGATACACAGGACCTAAATCCAAAATCGCACGCAAGTTTGGTGAACCCATCTTTGGCGAAGACAAAGTGCTCGCTAAGAAAAACTACGCGCCCGGTCAGCACGGTCAGAACAAGCGCCGCAAGACCAGTGAGTATGGTGTCCAGCTTCGCGAAAAGCAGAAGGCGAAGTACACCTACGGTGTGCTCGAACGCCAGTTCCGCAACCTCTTCGAGAAGGCTTCACGCATGAAAGGTATTACCGGCGAGCTCCTCCTTCAGCTCCTCGAAAGCCGTCTCGACAATGTCGTATATCGTCTGGGCATCGCTCCTACACGTGCCGCTGCCCGTCAGATTGTCCTCCACCGCCACATCACCGTCAACGGCGATGTAGTCAACATCCCCTCATACCAGGTTAAGCCCGGCGACATCGTTGCCGTCCGCGAGAAAGCCAAGTCGCTTGAGGTGATTGCTGACGCGCTTGCCGGTTTCAACCACAGCAAGTATCCCTGGATCGAGTGGGACGAGAGCGCCAAGGCTGGCCGCTTCCTCCATGTCCCCACCCGCGAGGACATCCCCGAAAACATCAAGGAGCAACTTATCGTCGAGTTGTATTCTAAGTAATCAATCTTCTAATAATACGATCCTCAATGGCTATATTAGCATTTCAGAAACCTGACAAAGTCTTGATGCTCGAAGCCAACAACACGTTTGGCAAGTTTGAGTTCAAGCCTCTTGAGCCGGGCTATGGCATCACCATCGGCAACGCTCTTCGTCGCATACTTCTTTCAAGCCTCGAAGGCTACGCCATATCGACCATAAAGATCGACGGTGTACGCCATGAGTTCGACACCATCCCCGGTGTCAAGGAAGATGTCACAAACATCATCCTCAACCTCAAGAAGGTAGACCTCAAGCAGACAGTGGAAGACGCCGAGGCTGAAAAAGTCTCGATCACTGTGTCAGGCACGGAGGTGTTCAAAGCCGGCGACATAGGCAAGGCGCTCACCCACTTTGAGGTGCTCAACCCCGACCTCGTCATATGTCATTTGGATCCCGACGCTACATTCAACATCGAGCTCACAATCAACAAGGGCAGAGGTTGGGTCCCCGCCGAGGAAAACGCATCGCCCAACGATGCCATCGATGTCCTCGCCATCGACTCCATCTACACCCCCATCAAGAATGTGAAGTACACCGTTGACAACTTCCGCGTTGACCAGAAGACCGACTACGACAAACTCACGCTTGAGATTACCACCAACGGCTCCATCCATCCCAAGGATGCCCTCAAAGAGGCAGCCAAAATCCTCATCCACCACCTGATGCTCTTCTCTGACGAGAAAATCACTCTTGAGACACCCGAGACATCAGATGACGAGGAATTTGACGAAGAAGTGCTCCACATGCGCCAGCTCCTCAAGAGCAAGCTCGTGGACATGGATCTCTCGGTCCGCGCACTTAACTGCCTCAAGAGTGCCGAAGTCGAGACTCTCGGCGAGCTCGTGGTATTCAACAAGAATGACCTCCTAAAGTTCCGCAACTTCGGCAAGAAGTCGCTCACAGAGCTTGACGAACTCCTTGCCAATCTGAACCTGTCGTTCGGAATGGATATTTCTAAGTATAAACTCGACAAAGACTAATCACTGACGATGAGACACAATAAGAAATTTAACCATCTTGGTCGCAAGAAGGCTCACCGCGATGCCATGCTGGCCAATATGACCATATCGCTTATCATGCACAAGCGCATCAACACCACCCTGGCAAAAGCCAAGGCACTGCGCATGTATGCTGAGCCGCTGATCAACCGCGCCAAGGACGACAACATGTCCAATCGCCGCCTCGTGTTCAGCTACCTCCAGAACAAATACGCCGTCACCGAGCTCTTCCGCGAAATCGCACAGAAGATCGGCGACCGCCCCGGAGGCTACACCCGCATCCTCAAGACCGGCAACCGTCTCGGCGACAACGCCCAGATGTGCTTCATAGAGCTGGTTGACTACAACGAAGCCATGCTCAAGGCTAAGGACGAAAAGAAGACAAGCCGCACACGCCGCTCTCGCAAGTCCTCAAAGCCCGCAGCCGCTTCCTCCGAAGTCCCCAAGGCTGAAGCAGCAGCTGAAGCAACCGAAGCTCCCGCAGCCGAATAATCCCATCCACCTGAGGATACCCCACACCAGTGGCCCGCCAGCGCACCCCGCGCAGCGGGCCACTCCCATTTTACTTCGATCTGAATGCGTATCAACCTGTAGGGACATGCCGTGGCATGTCCGCCACCGAGCAAATGACAAGCCCCCTCCCAATAAGTATTAGCTTGACAAATGGCTATCATGAACAGATACGTCGGAGACGTATCATGGAAATTCCCAACAAATTGACCCCCAT
>LUJR01000001.1 GCA_001689515.1 Bacteroidales bacterium M7 | reverse complement strand
CAATTCAACCGGCTTTTGCTACTGACCCACAATTTTTGCATGCTTCCTGACACTCGCATCAAATCGTTCGAGAACGGCATTGAGGTGAACATAGACAAGACATAGGCTTCAGGCTCTTAAGAGCCTGAAGCCTATGTCTTGGTCGGGGTGAGAAGACTCGAACTTCCGACCTCCACGTCCCGAACGTGGCGCGCTGCCAACTGTGCTACACCCCGGACATCGCTTTCGCTAATGCGACCACAAAGTTAAGCATTATTTTTCAGATGACGTTAGAAAATAATTGTTAATTTTTCACACTGCGTATTAATATAGTTATGCCTGTTTCATATTATGGAGGATTTTGCGTATTTTTGTTATTTGACCAAATAAGGGTCATCTCACGTATGCAACAGACCTATCATATGAGACAATATATCTTGTGGCTGATGGTTGCGCTATCTTCCACCCTGTGCTATCTCCGAGCCGACGAAAGTGAGGATGACGAGTTGGAAAAGGGATGGACTAAGCTCAACAACGAATATGTCACAGCCATATATGCAGCCCGGGCTTATGAAATGCCCTCGAATTTTAACCGCACCAACGTACCTGACGATATCCTTGGAGGCAACGCCCCAGCCGAAATCAGCTTCAAGGCTGAGCTGACCGACAAGTGCGTGAATCACCAGTGGGTCATTTCAGGTGCCGATGACCTCTCGCAGCCCTATTACACCACTGATGATACGGACTGGACGTTTACGTTCAACAATCCAGGCGTAAGCTACGTAGGTCTCTATGCATGGGGAGATGACACCGACATGCCCACCCACCCCGTCCACAGTTACACCATTACCATCACGGACTCATATTTAGGCTGTCCGAACGCGTTCTCACCCAATGGTGATGGAGTCAATGACGAGTGGAAGGTCAGCTACCGTTCGCTCCGCGAATACGAATGCCACATATTCAACCGCTGGGGCAAGGAGATGTTTTCATCCCGCGACCCCGAACAGGGCTGGGACGGAAAGGCTGGAGGCAAGACTGTCCCCGCAGGCGTGTACTACTACGTCATCACTGCTACCGGCAATGACGGCCAGCAGTACAAGCTCGGCGGTGACATAAACATCTTGCAGTTCAAATAATCCCCCCGTCTACTAATCTCTCCGACAACCTGATTTGTTAATACACCATATCAATCCCTTGACACTAATATCCCCCCAATAATCTACTCTATGAAATCAACGAGTATCAAAAGTATCGCCGCTCTGATGGCAGCAGTAGCCATCATGACTCCCGCATCAGCCCTCGCATCTTCACGTGACAACGATGAGACACGCTTTGCCAATGTGGTCAATCCGACTCTACCCCACAGCATCACCTTTGCCGGGCAGAAATTCGACCTTGACAACAGCGAATACTACGAGCGTCTTGACCGCGAACTGACAGCCATGGCATTTACCCACGGCTCCACCTTGCTGACCCTCAAACGCGCCAACCGCTACATGCCCATCATAGTACCCATACTGAAAGCCAACGGCGTACCCGAGGATCTTGTATACCTCTCAGCGATAGAAAGTAATTTTGACCCCTTGGCACTTTCAGGAGCCAAAGCCGCAGGACTTTGGCAGTTCATGCCATCGACCGGGCGCGAGTACGGCTTGGAAGTCAACGACTACGTGGACGAGCGCTATCACCCCATCAAAGCCACCGAGGCAGCCACTAAGTATCTTAAGAACGCATACGCCAAATATGGCAGCTGGGAATCTGTAGCGGCAAGTTACAATGCCGGTATGGGACGCATATCGCGCGAATTAGGCGCACAGGGCACCAATTCGGCATTTGACCTGTGGCTCCCTCAGGAGACCATGCGCTACCCATTCCGTTTACTTGCCATGAAGATAATCCTGGAGCACCCCAAGGAGTTTGGCTACCGACTGAGAGCCGACCAGCTCTATCAGCCCTACGACTACTATGTCGTGCCGGTCAACACCTCTGTGGACTCATGGGCTGACTGGGCAAAGGAACATGGCATGACCTATCTCCAGCTCCGCACACTCAACCCATGGATACGCTCAACTTCGCTACCCAACAAATCTGGCAAAGTATATGACGTTTTCGTACCCAAGAAAAAGAGCCTGACCCGCTCCAACCGCAACAAAGAGGTCTACAACCACGACTGGGTGGTGAAGTAAAACCGACACAATGACCCCAAAGACTGACATATCCACTACATCAGCCACCGCCACGCTGCCAGGACGCATCGACGCCCTGACAGTCAACGGCGCACGCGTCAACAATCTCAAAAATATCGATGTCACCATTCCCCACAACTCTCTGACCGTGATAACCGGTCTGTCGGGGAGTGGCAAATCATCGCTGGCATTCGACACCATATATAAAGAAGGTCAGCGCAGATACATCGACACCTTCTCGTCATATGCGCGTAACATGCTTGGAGCTATGGAACGCCCTGATGTGGACCGCATAGACGGTCTTTCGCCCGTAATCGCCATCGAGCAGAAGACCATCAACCGCAATCCGCGAAGCACCATCGGCACCACCACCGAAATCTATGACTTCCTGCGCCTGCTCTATGCCCGTATAGGCGAAGCCCGGAGCTACATCTCTGGCAAGCCGATGATCAAATATACTGATGAAAAGATTGTCGACCTCATCCTGTCAGCCTTTGACGGCAAGAAGATATACATCCTCGCACCTCTTGTGCGCAACCGCAAGGGACATTACAAAGAGCTGTTCGAGACCCTTCGCAAGAAAGGCTATCTGACCGTACGCGCCGATGGCGAACTGCGTGAAATCGAACTTAACATGAAGCTCGACCGATACAAAAACCACTCGGTAGAGCTTGTGGTAGACCGCTTGAAAGTCTCAGGCAAGGATGACTCACGCCTGCGTGAAACTGTGCAGGAAGCGCTACGTCAGGGCGACAACTCGCTGATGATTCTTGATGCCGACAGCGGCGAGGTGCACCATTACAGCAAACGGCTGATGGACCCCGACACCGGACTCAGCTATGCCGAACCGGCTCCCCATAACTTCTCGTTCAACTCCCCCCAAGGTGCTTGCCGCTGCTGCAAGGGTCTCGGTTATGTCAACATCGTAGACCGTGACAAAATCTTCCCCAATCCCAAACTGTCTATCCGCAACGGCGGCATCCTCCCGCTCGGCAAATACCGCAACACGTTGCTTTTCTGGCAGATAGAGGCGATATGCGAGCTTTATGGAGCTACCCTTGACACCCCCGTGGGCGAGTTACCCGAAGAATGCGTCAGCGACATCCTTAACGGCACCACACAGCATCTGACCCTTAAAAACGACACGCTTGCCACATCAAACTATTTCAATACATATGACGGGCTTGTCAAATACATAGAGATGCAGCAGAGCGACGACGCCGGATCCGCAGCACAAAAATGGAGCGGACAGTTCTTCTCACGCGCCACTTGCAGCGAGTGCGGCGGCCAGCGTCTCAACCGCGAAGCTCTCCACTACTTCATTGACGGCAAGAACATCGGCGACCTCTGTTCGCTCGACATCAAAGACCTGTATCAATGGTCATGCGAAGTAGAGGAGCGCCTGACCGACCGACAGCGGCAGATCGGCGGCGAAATATTCAAGGAGATCCGCAACCGTCTGTCATTTCTCGTGGATGTGGGGCTGGACTATCTGCAACTCAGCCGCAACAGTGCCACCCTCTCAGGTGGCGAGAGCCAGCGTATCCGCCTCGCCACCCAGATAGGAAGCGAGCTTGTCAATGTGCTTTACATCCTTGACGAACCGAGCATCGGACTGCACCAGCGCGACAACCGGCGCCTCATCGACTCGCTCAAACGTCTGCGCGATGCCGACAACTCTGTCATCGTCGTGGAGCACGACAAAGACATGATGCTTGAAGCGGACTACATCGTGGATATCGGTCCCAAGGCAGGGCGACATGGCGGCGAAGTGGTCTACCAAGGTTCACCGAAGCAGATGCTCAAGACCGAAACGGCAACAGCCCAGTATCTCAACGGACATAAAGCGATTGAAATACCCTCGGTGCGCCGCACTGGCAACGGCAAAGAAATAGTCATAGAGGGTGCATGCGGACACAATCTACGCAACGTAAATTTTCATCTGCCCCTCGGCACACTGACATGCGTGGCTGGAGTGAGCGGCAGCGGTAAGTCCACACTTGTCAATGCCACTCTGCAACCTATCCTCTCGCAACGGTTCTACCGCAGCAATCAGGCTCCGCTTCCCTACAAGAGCGTCAAGGGCATAGAGCATATCGACAAAGTGGTCACAGTTGACCAGTCGCCCCTCGGCAAATCTCCGCGAAGCAATCCTGCCACCTACACAGGCGTGTTCAGTGACATCCGCAATCTCTTCGTGGAGCTTCCCGAAGCAAAGATGCGCGGTTACAAGCCTGGAAGATTCTCGTTCAACGTCAGCGGTGGCAGATGTGACCGCTGCAACGGCAACGGCTACCGCACCATAGAGATGCACTTCCTCCCCGATGTGCTCGTGCCGTGCGAGGCATGCGGAGGAAAGCGTTACAACCGTGAGACCCTCGAGGTGCGCCTCAAAGGCAAGTCCATAGCCGACGTGCTTGACATGACCATCAACCAGGCAGTGGAATTTTTCGCCAACCAGCCTACCATCCTCAACAAGATCAAGATGCTACAGGATGTAGGTCTCGGCTACATCAAACTCGGTCAGCCATCGTCCACACTCTCAGGCGGTGAAAATCAGCGCGTGAAGCTCGCCACCGAGCTGGCAAAGCGCGACACCGGCAAGACCCTCTTTATCCTTGACGAACCCACCACCGGACTTCACTTCGAGGACATCAACACCCTCCTCGGCGTACTCAACCGCCTTGTGGAAAAAGGCAACACCGTCCTCGTCATCGAGCACAACCTCGACGTGCTCAAATGCGCCGACCACATCATCGACATGGGACCAGGCGGCGGAGTCCTCGGCGGTCAGATAATAGCCACAGGCACCCCCGAGCAGATAGCCGCAGGCACCTCCCCCACTGCCCCCTTCCTCCGCACCGAACTGCAATAACCTCATTTACGCAAAAACCAGTCTATAGGCAATCCAAGCCATAGACTGGTTTTATATTTAGTTAGATATTCAGTAACAGGAGGCTATGACAAAATAGCATGGCCATTCTCTATATTATACTGAATCAATTTAGGATTTCCACGTCGTCAAAATCTACTTTGCATTTGCCGTAGGCAAAGAACCCGAACCCGTTGGATGTTATTGGCACATACTTACATTTGAGTGCCTGCACATCATTGACACGGATTTCAAGTTCACCACCCATATATATAGCATCAATATCAAGAGCTGTCTGCTTCTTTCCCTTTTGCAACTTGAATTGATTGCGTTGCTGACCCACGATCTTACCTTCTTTCATCTTGTAAAGATAAGCAAAGTCACCTTGAATCATAAAGATGAGGCAATTCATATCATCAATGTAATCTAATATGAGACCGAACTGCTTTTTGCCATCGAATTTCTCCACTGTTGCCTCACATTTTATCTCAAATCCTTTCTCTGGATCCATTGGAAGATAAGCATGAGTGGCAACATTGCCTACCATATCGGCATAGGTCACATCATCACGGTCACTCTTGCTTTCAAGACGCATTACTCCGTCAATGATATATGCCTTACCGAGATTGGTTGAATATTCACTCCATTGCCACGAATTGGAGTCAAAAGTCTCTTTGAGCTGAGCATTAGATACGAGGTGTGCCGATACAAACAGCAACACCAAGATAAAAATATTTTTCATAGTCGCTAAGTTTATTTTTCGCCAAGGCGTGTCTGAAATTCACTTATTAAGGTTTCAAATTCTTTGATAATTCGGTCGGTCTCATAAAAGCTCTCCTCACGCGAACGTCCCTGAATCGGGGATATTTCAGACGCGAGCTTGATTTGAAATGTCAAATCGCCACCAATATTTGATTCTTTAATGGTCACGCGGCATCTTATGGTCTTATCAGAATCTATATAGTTCTTGTAAATCCATGGGGTCTGTATAAAACCTGATGCAGCATCAGATGTCATGATCTCGTCAAAATATTGCAACAGTACATTATGAGCCATCTTCCATGCTTTTTCTGCATCTCGTTTGCCAGACTTCTTATCTATGCGATACAGGTTCTTGTTGACTTTAACAGAGAAAAAACTGTTAGCCACGGATGATTGAGCTGTCTGTTTCAGGAGCTTGTCCTCCTTGAGTTTTATCTCGATGGTCTTACGGTCATCATTTCCATAGATGCGTGTTGTCAGAGTTTCATATCCTGGTGCACTGCATTCAAGAGAGATGAAATCCTTCTTTTTGATCTTCACGAGGGCTGTGCCTTCGCCATAATATGACCCGTTGACCTTGATAACAGCATCCGAAGGATACACCACAATGGTCTTCTCTTTGCCACCTCGGCCAAAAACTTACCCACAGCGTCAGTGACTTTATCAAGCTGGGCAGGAGCGGCCAATGCACAGTTTATAATCACTAACAAGAGTAAACAAACCCTTTTCATATACATGCTACTTTTCTCCTAACCTCATTTGAAATTCGCTTATAAGCGATTCAAATTCCTTCATGATGCGATTGGTTTCAAAGAAACTCTCTTCACGCGAACGCCCCTGTATGGGAGCCATCTCAGACGCGAGTTTGATCTGGAAAGTGAGATCACCGCCTATGTTTGATTCCTTGATAGTCACACGACTGCGGAGTGTTTTTCCCGCCTCCACATAATTCTTGTACAACCATGGGGTCTGTATGAAACCTGACGCAGCATCAGATGTCATGATTTCGTCAAAATATTTCAGTAACACACTGTGAGCCATCTTCCAAGCATTTTCGCTGTTTCTTCTGCCCGAGGCATCGTCATGATACAGTGATTTGCTAACCTTCACGGAGAAGAAGTTGTTTGCGATGGATGACTCGGAGGTCTGTTTGAGTAGCACGTCTTCTTTCAGTTTTACTTCCACAGTTTTACGGTCATCGTTTCCATAGATACGTGTGTTCAGTGTCTCGTAGCCCGGTGCACTGCATTCAAGCGATACGAAATCGTTTTTCTTGATTTTAAGAGTGGCACTTCCTTCGCCATAGTAGGAGCCGTTGACTTTTATCGTAGCTTCGGAAGGTATCACAACAACCTTGATATCCTTGGCAGCGACAGGAATGAGGCATGCCATACATAACAAAACAGAGATAATGTGTTTCATAATAACTGGTTTTATGGGTTAATGTACAAGTAATTTTTCTACTGTTGACATTACCTCCGGATTCCCCTCGTAGGCATCTATGAATAACAAAAAGCGCAGGAATCTGTATCTGTTGCCATCCTACATTCTGAGGCTTCTCGCATTGCCCTACCAAAGTCAGATGGCAACGCAGAAGCCCACGCTTGTATATGCAAAAGCTGCGTTCAGTCATAATCACCATCACGGTGACACTACTGAATGCTGTCATTACATATCCACGGGCATCTACCGTTGCTGTATCCTTGACTTTGGTACAGAAATTTTGCGAGAATTTCAGAATGTCAAGAGATAAGCGCGGATAAACGCTTTCTTTTATGTCTTTGCATCCCTCCCGTCTTGACCCCAGACCGGGGCTTCTGAAGAGCGGTCTGCGATGGCAAAGATAAAATATTTTTGTAAAACAAACAATAATTTATTGCGAATAAACAAAAATCTGCGTCCTATCAACCATTTATAATATGATATGGCATAGGATAAAGGAGTCAATTTGTTTAATTTTAATTAACAATGATGGGCAACACAATGAAGCCACCGGAATTATATATTTGCAGGACTAATTTTGTGATACGCTATGAAAGAAATTATTGAAAACGACACGTCGGGTAAGTCTGACGAAAAGGCGGTGCAGAATGCTGCGGGAGACGCAGGGCATGCAGATGAAGAATCACAGTGTGCCGTGCGCCCTGAGGAAGACGGCGAGGAGATGGTGCAGCTGGGACTTGACAGTTGCGGCGACTGACTTGACTGGAAGGATGGCTATCTATGGAGAAGAAGCGGCAGTATATCGCCATTGATCTGAAGTCATTTTATGCTTCGGTGGAGTGTGTCGAGCGCGGACTTGACGCACTTGACACATGCCTTGTCGTGGCTGATGCTTCCCGCACATCCAAGACGATATGCCTGGCGATATCCCCTGCGATGAAGAAGTGGACGGGGCTGCACGGACGTCCTCGCCTCTTCGAGATAGAGCAGAAAATCCGCGAGGTCAACCGGCATCGCGGACGCAGCGGGCAGACCACCTCGGGACGGGAATTGGAGAAGCATCCTGAGATGGCGGCGCAATATATCACCGCCACTCCGCGCATGGCTCTATATATTGATTACAGCACACGCATATATGCCGTATATCTGCGATACATCGCCCCTGAGGATATCCATGTATATTCTATAGATGAAGTGTTTATCGACGCGACCTCATACCTCGCCACCTACCGCATGACAGCCCACGAGCTGGCTATGAAGATGATACGTGAAGTGCTCGCCGAGACAGGCATAACCGCCACAGCCGGGATAGGCACGAACATGTATCTGAGCAAGGTGGCTATGGATATCGTAGCCAAAAAAATGCCCCCCGATCATGACGGAGTGCGTATAGCCGAACTTGACGAGATGAGCTACCGACGGGAACTGTGGGATCACGTGCCGCTGACTGATTTCTGGCGCGTAGGCAGAGGCATTGCCAACCGTCTCCATTCCATAGGCATACTGACCATGGGCGATCTGGCTCGGTTTTCATTGCATCATGAGGACATCCTGTATAAAATATTCGGCATCAATGCCGAACTGCTGATTGACCATGCCTGGGGCTATGAACCAGTGACAATGGATCTGGTCAAAGCATACCGACCCGAGTCGCGGTCACTATGCAGCGGCCAGGTCCTGACCTGCGGATACACCGCAGCCAAGGCGCGCACGGTGGCATTGGAGATGGCTGACAGCATCGCGCTCGACCTCGTTGACAAGCATCTGCTGACCGACCAACTGATACTGCATATCGGCTATGATGCCGCAAGCCTCCACGACCCCACGGTAAGGGCTAAATATGACGGCAAGATCGGCACAGACTGGTATGGGCGCGAAGTGCCTCAGCATGCTAACGGCACTGCCAATCTGACATCGCCCACCTCGTCAGGACGCATACTGTCAGAAGCCGTAGGCAAGCTGTTTGACCGCATAGTGCATCCCGACCTGCTCGTCAGACGACTGTCGCTGTCAATCAATCATCTTATCAACGAAGCTGATATGGACCGCCAGCCTTTCCGCTCCGAGCAACTGGAACTGTTTACCGACTATGACGAGCTGGCACGTCAGAAGGAAGCTGCGCGACTGGAATTGGCAAAAGAGCGACGCCGCCAGGAAGCCGTGCTCCAGATAAAGAAAATGTTTGGCAAAAACTCTATACTACGCGGTCTCAACTACGCGGACGGAGCCACCCAGCGCGACCGCAATACCCAGATAGGAGGACACAAGGCATGAACCGTTACGATGATATAATCAATCTGCCTCGCCCAGTCAGCCATACACATCTGCCCATGCCTCTGGCTGCCCGTGCGGCACAGTTTGCCCCCTTCGCCGCACTGACAGGCCACGAAGAAGCCATAGCCCGCACAGCCAGACTCATCGCTGAGGCATACGAACGTCATGACAACCCCAAGTCAACCATTGACAGCGATGATGTGTTATAGAATAAAAAAACACATCACGTTATGGTACGACACATACTTCTTACCGCCTCCATCTTAGGACTGGTTTCATCTGGCGCATCCGCCCAGTTCTATTCAATCGACGCCGGAACAGACGGTGTCAATCTCCACGTATCCAATTTCATCCCCGCAATTCCAGCCCCGGTCGTAGTAGCCCCAGCTCCGGTCGTAGTCCCATTGCGTCCAGGCTTTGTCATGCCACCTTCTCCTCACCGTTACCACAAAGCCATAAAAAAAGCACGTAAAGCCTACTACAAGGAACTACGTCACGGCGCATACTACGCACCATATTATGCGACTCCGGCAATGGTCTACGTTGACGATGACTATTATGACGACTACGAAGACTATATCGAGGATATCCACAAAGCACGCAAAAAAGCATACAAGAAGGCATACAAGCATTACAAAAAGGATATGAAAAAACGCCACAAGCGTCATCATCATGACGACTGACAGACGTAAGTCCAATCGCCCATCATTATCCCGACCTGTCTATCTGAGTTACAGATAGACAGGTCGGGATAATCTTTCTTATATAGTTCATATCCATCTGATGCCACAATTTATCTTGAAAATTACAAGATACAAGTTTGAAGGAGCATGGTATCTGATGGATAATCGCTATATTTGAACTCAAAACCTTTATTGATATGATTGAGACCGACAGACTCATTTTGCGCCCGTGGCGGGATGATGACATACTTCCGTTCTTTGAAATCAACAGTGACAGGGAGGTTATGGAGTTTCTTCCCAAATGTCTTTCATTAGAAGAAACAAGGCAGTTCTACAACCGTATAGTAGCCGAACATAACGCTTGTGGTTACGGACTTTATGCTGTTGAACTAAAAACCAGCGGCAGCTTTATCGGTTATGTCGGATTCCATAATTTTGATTTTGATGCGGATTTTTCTCCTGGCGTGGAGATTGGCTGGCGGCTTGCGAGAGCGCATTGGAATCAAGGCTATGCCACAGAAGCCGCAAAAGCATGTATAGCTCATGCACAACAACACGCATTATTTGATGAGATTTATTCATTTACGACCATCAGCAACCATCGGTCAGAGCGTGTGATGCAGAAAATAGGGATGGAGCGACTCGGCACTTTCTCTCATCCGGCATTGCCGAAAGACCATAGGTTGGCACCTCATGTACTTTATAAATTAGGATTATTCCATGCGGCGGAACTTTAGGGAAAGAACAAAAAACCTCAGCGATATGACCCTTGAAGAGCTATGGCAGCTATTTCCTATAGTTCTCGTTCCGCATCAGTCTCGGTGGGCAGAATGGGCACAAGAGGAAATTGAAAGCCTGTCTAAAATTCTCTCGTGCTACTCTCCGATCATAACCCATGTCGGCAGTACAGCAATCACGAATATCTATGCAAAACCGATTATCGATATCCTAGTTGAAATCCCGTCTGAGGCTGATTGGCAACACATAAAAATGGAAATGGAAGCAGCGGGATATATCCACATGTCCTCATCAGCAAAGCGCATGAGTTTTAACAAAGGTTATACTCCCGATGGCTATGCAGAAAAGGTATACCATATCCATTTTCATACAGCAGGTGACAATAACGAGATTTTATTTCGTGACTATCTAAACAATCATCCGACAGCAGCACTCGAATATGAAGCATTGAAATTAAGTCTGCTACCCCGATATCAAAACGACAGGGACGGCTATACCGCAGCTAAATCCGGCTTCATCAAAAAAATAATCGCAGAAGCTCAAAAAAACATTGAATGACAAATGAAAGAGATAAATCCCAACGAAACTACCCGTGCATACGCATTTGAGATGTGGATGAAAGCGCCCATGCCGATGGTCACGTTTTTCAAGACGCTTGATGTGTCGCGCCTCGTAAACGTCAGCCGGAAGAAAAGCCTCAAATTCAACATGCTGATGTGCTGGTGTATCGGCAAAGCGGCAAACCAGGTCAAAGAGTTTTTCATGCTTCCAGTCAGCGACAAACTGATACAATATGACAACATCGCTGTCAACACCATCGTTGCCAACAGTCAAGGCGAAGTGAGTTCCTGTGACATCCCCTTTTCAGAGGATTTAGAGACATTCAACTCCGATTATCTGCGCCTCACCCAGCAAGTAGCCGAAACATGCGAGAACCACGATCTGACAGACAGCATGGTAATAGGCACATCGGCATTAGCCCAGTTTGACATCGACGGAGCTGTCGGGATGTACAGCGGAATATTCAACAATCCGTTTATGATTTGGGGCAGATACCGCAAATCATGGCTCAAAATCACCCTCACCGTATCATTTCAATTCCATCACACCCAAATGGATGGTGCCCATGCCGCCCGCTTCCTTGATCTGCTCCAAAAAGAAGTCTCCCAGCTACACTAATAACCACTCTGTCACTCAATATGATCAAGCGACAGTTACACTGAATAAATTTAGAAGCTCCTGCTGAAATATCTAACCGAATATCATTTAACACCAGATAATGCCTTACATATCAGTTGAAAGCGGAGCATTGGGCTCCGAGCAAAAGAAAAAACTTATAGAGCGTCTGACTATGACAGCCTCTGAAATAACGCATATCCCGGCGCAGTTCTTCACCGTCACCATCAAGGAATTGCCTGACGAAAACTTCGGTATCGGCGGCAAGTCAATTGACGAAATCAAACGCAACTACAAGCCATGAGCCTTACCCTCAGACCATATCAACCCACGGATGCCAAGGTAATCACTACTTGGCTTAAAAGCGAATATCTTATGCGCCAATGGTGTGCTGACCGATATGAGCGGTTTCCTGTCACGCCGGAAGATATGAACGCATATTATATTAGGTTTATTGACGGACAAAATTCTCTTGCATTGACTTTGGTTAATGGTAAAGAGATAGTTGGATATATCACCCTGCGCATTCCTGCCGACAATCCGACAGAGCGACGTCTCGGATTTGTGATTGTTGAGGGTCAATGTAAAAAAGTGGTTGTTAAA